>CAZEKB010000036.1:0-59192 GCA_964512225.1 uncultured Rickettsiales bacterium
AAGCCGCGCCGCCGTCTGCGCCGACCGACGAAGAAGACGTAGCGCAGCCCGATCCGCCCTGGTGGAGCGAGGTCGCCGGCGAGCCTGGCGCATGGGACTGATCGCCGAGGTGGTGGGCGTGGCTCGCCGTGCGCTGGTCCGCTGGTGGAAGCGACTGCTGCGTCGTCGGTCCGAGCCGCGCCGTCCGCGGCGGGGTCGTCCCCGCGTGGTCTCCGAGGTGGCGCGCGACGCGATCCGCGGCAAGTACGTCGCCAAGCACGGGCAGTGGGGCCCGGCGGTGCTGGCGTGCTGGGCTCGACGCGAAGGGCTCGGCTCCTTCAGTCCGACGACGGTCTCGCGGCTCGTCTCGGACCTGCGGCCGACGCCCGAGCAGATCCCTCTTGAGTCCCCCCTCGCGCGTGATACTTTGCGCCCGCCTGCGAAGTACGCGGGAAGGGAGATCTCCATGCGAAACGCAGCTCTTCGGACCGTCCTGGCCGCCGCTGTGATCCTCGGCCTCTTGGGCTGCAACGACACGTCGCTCACGGCGCTGCTGAGCGACGGCGCGCACTCGGCGTCCGACTACACGCTCGAGGTCGTGGCCTCGACGGACACCGTCGAAGCGGGCGGCTCGGTGAGCTTCACCGTGACCCTGCGCGACCGCGACGGCGTCGACGTCACCGCCGCCTACGACATCGGCCGCACGATCTCCCCCGCCCTCGGCGTGCTCGCCGATGGCGACGACACCTACCGCTTCACCTTCACCGACACCTACACCTACTTCGCGTCCGTCGACCTGCTCGGGTCCCGCCTCGTGGCCACCGCCGCCGTGGACGTCACGCCGGGCGCGGCCGCCTCCCTCACCATCCAGGCCGACCCCCCGCTGATCGTCGCGGGCGACACCGTCAAGATCACCCCGGACGTGCGCGACGCCTACGGCAACCCCACCGAGGGCAACGTCGGCTACTCCGTCACCCCGGTCGCGCAGGTGGACGGCGACGAGGTCACCGCCACCGTCGCCGGCCTCTACGAGGTCACGGGCGTGCTCAGCGGCGCCGACGCGACCGCCACCGACACCTTCTCCGTCGTCCCCGCCGACCCCGCGACCCTGAGCATCTCCCTGTCGTCCTACGACGTCGAGGTCGGCCAGGGGGTGGTCGTCGACATCCAGCTGCGCGACGCGTACGGCAACGACTCGGACGTCCCCGTGGACCTGTCCACCGACCCCGGCTCCGGGACGCGGGCCTGGGGCAGCTTCGTCCGGTTCGACCAGGAGGGCCGCTTCACGGTACACGCCGACGTGCCCGCCTTCGGGCTGCACGACGACGACGGCCCCGTCCTCGTGGACTCGAGCGGCCCGCAGATCCGAGTCACCACCCCGGATCGGGGCGAAGAGATCCGCGAGATCGACCAGCCGGTCGTCACGGTGTCGGGCTCGGTCTCCGAGGTCGTCAGCCCGGCGGGCATGACCGTCACGATCAACGGGGCGCCTGCGACGCTGACCAACAACGGCCTCTTCTCCTTCCAGATGACGCCGGAGAAGGGCCTCAACGAGATCGACGTCGTGGCCACGGACGGCGACGGCAACGTCTCCGACCACTACCAGACGTACCTGTGGGGCGACTTCCTGCCCATGGGCGACCCGAACGAGGACGGCATCGTCGCCCGGCTCAACGAGGGCGCGATCGACACGATCGAGGACATGGTGGACGACCTGCTCGACATCACGTCGGTGGGCGCGGGCCTCGCGAACACGACGCTGTGGCAGAGCGGGAACTGGTGTCCGCTGAGCTGGTTCGGGGGTGCCATCTCCCTGTGCGGCAACCTCGTCGCGCAGCTGGCGTCCGTCACGCTGGGCTCCCTGACCGTCGACCTCGATCCCCAGTGGGGGTACCTCGACACGTACGTGGCGATCGCGCCGCTCGAGTTCGACGTGAGCCTCACCGCTACCTTCACGGGCTGCTTCATCGCCTGCGCGTCGGTGTCGATCACCGCCGGGGTCGTCGCGCACACGGACGCTACGGAGGTGTGGACGGACGTCTATCCGTCGGTGAACAACAACAACGAGATCGAAGTCGCCCTCGCCAATACGCAGACGGGCCTCCAGGGCTTCACCCTCAACTTCTACGGCCTCGGCCTCATCTCGAGCTTCATGAACCTGATCAGCGGCTGGCTGACGCCGGTCCTGACGCCGCTGCTCGAGGCCGCGCTGGGGCCGATCGTGCAGTCCCAGCTGCCGCCGATCATCGAGCAGGCGCTCGCGGGCGTGGCGCTGGCCCAGGACATCCCGCTGCTGGGCGCCACGATCGAGCTGGAGGCGCTGCCCCAGGACATCACCGTCGACCCGGACGGCATGACGATCACGCTCGAGACGGTCACCACCACGCAGCTGGGGGCGAACGCGCCCGCGACCTTCGGGGCGTTCAACCGCGACGACTACACGCTGCCGAGCTACGGCGCCACGCCGGACTTCGGGATGTCCATGGCGGACAACTTCGTGAACCAGCTGCTGCACGCCGTGTGGCAGGCGGGGGTCATGGACATGTCGATGGGCGGCGCGGAGCTCGGCTTCGACCTGTCGTCGGTGAGCGACATCCTCCCGCTCACGACCATCGAGTTCGAGACGATGCCGCTGCTGCCGCCGGTCATCGGGCCGTCGAGCACGGGCAACGACCTGCTCGAGTTCGCCATCGGAGACATGATGGTGAACATCTGGGGCGATCCGGGCGGGCAGTACGGGCTGATGATGCAGCTCGCGGTGACGGTGCTCTCGGACGCCGACCTGTCGATCGTCGACGAGCAGATCGAGTTCGGGATCGGGACCCCGGTCGTGATCATGGACTTCGTCACGTCCGACTGGCCGGACCTGGACGGCGAGGTGGCCGAGAACCTCATGGACGCGGTCGTGAACCTGATCGTGCCCACCCTGACCGATACGCTGGACGACCTCGGGGGCATCGAGATTCCCGCGATCGCGGGCCTCCAGATGGGCAACCCGAGCATCATCCGAGAGCCCTCGCCGACGTACTACATCACGGCGTCGGGCGACCTCACCGTCGCCGCCCCGTAGACGCGCCCGCCCTCAGGGCAGCGCGGCGATGCGGTCCATCAGGACCGCGTCCGTCTTCTCGAAGAGCGACTCCAACCGCGCGGCCGCGACGTCCGGCTCGTGCGCGGCGATCGACTCGATGACGGCGGGCATGTCGTCCAGGTAGTCGGGGTGGACGAAGAGGAGCAGCGGGATCCGCTGGATGAGCGTCTGGCTGAGCCGGCCCATGGCGTGGAACATCAGCTGGGCGCCGACGCTGCCCGAGCTCTCCACCATCGCCTCGAACAGCTCGAGGTCGGTGGTGAGCGTGCGGAGCAGATCCCCCTGGGCGGCGCGCTGGCGCGCGATCAGGGCGCGGAGCTTGGCGATCGCGGCGGCGTCGGCCTGGGCGCCGGCCATGCGCGCGACCTCCACGGCCATCTTGCGGCGCATCAGCAGCACGTCGTGGAGGATCTCCCGGCGGTCCTCCGGCGACGAGACCTGGATCAGGTCGGGGAGGATCGACAGCTCGCCCGACCGGCGGAAATCGGCCACGCGCACCCCGTCGCCCTGCCGGACCGTCACGAGGCCCTGCGCCTCGAGCGAACGGATCGCCTCACGCAGCGTGTTTCGGTTCGTCCCGAAGCTGGGGGCGAGCTCCCGCTCGGGGGGGAGGCGGTCGCCGATCTGGACGTCGCCGCGGAGGATGAGCAGGCGCAGCTGCTCGGCCACCGCTTCGCTGATCGCCTTCTTGCTGACCGGGGACAATTCCAGGGGCACGGCGGGATAGTAGCCCGTTATAGTCCGCGCCCCATGCGCTCCCTCCTCGCCGCTCTGGCCGCGGCCCTCGCGGTCTTCGCCCTCATCGCCGTCACCACGAAGCTGGTGTACGGCTTCCTGCCCGCCTTCGCTGTGCTCGTGGGCGTGTACTTCGTGCTCGCCCGCCGCTTCGGCAAGAAGGTCGAGGCGCTCATGGAGAAGGCCTCGACGGAGGTCCAGGCGCAGCGCCTGACCAACGCCGTCGCGATCCTCCGCCAGGGGTACGTCTACGCCCCCTGGGTCTTCCTCATGAAGGCGCAGATCGACGGTCAGGTGGGCGCGTTCCTGTACCTCGAGAAGAAGTTCGACGAGGCCGTCCCCCTCCTCGAGGCGGCCTGGAACCGCCACTGGGTGGCCAAGGGGATGCTCGCGTCGCACCAGTTCCGTCGCCACAAGCCCGAGAAGGCCTTCGAGGTGCTCGACAAGGCGCTGGCCTCCTCCAAGAAGGAGCCGATGCTCTACGGGCTCAAGGCGTTCATGCAGGTCAAGCTGAAGGACCGCGACGCCGCCCGCGCGACGCTGCACAAGGGGACCGAGGTCCTCGACTCCAACGCCGCGCTCAAGGAGAACCTCATCCGGCTGCAGAACGGCGAGGACCTCCGCATGTACCTGTTCGGCGAGGCGTGGTGGCAGTTTCACCTGGAGAAGCCGTCCCAGAAGGCGCTCATGAAGCTCGCGGGCGGCCAGCGTCCGCTCGGGGCCAAGGGCGCGAAGAAGGCGATGTACAGGTAGATGGCCGCGACGGGCTCGGCCGAGCTGCCCGCGAAGCCCCGCCGCGTCCGGCTCATCGTCGGGCTGCTGCTCCCCCTGATCGTGTTCGTGCTGCCCGCCAACCCGGCGGGCGGCCCCGGGGCCTGGACGCTCCTCCCGCCGCTCTTCGCCATCTCCCTCGCGTTCGCGACGAGCCGCGCGATCCTGCCGCTGGCCGGGGGCGTGTGGCTGGGCGCGACGATGCTCGCGTGGCAGGGCGGGGCGCGCGTCCTGGCGCCGCTGCAGGGGGCGTTCACCAGCGTCGATACGTTCATCATCAAGACGTCGATCTACGACGACGGCACCTGGATGTCGTTCAACCTCGCGGTCATCGGCTTCGTCTTCGCGCTGGTGGGGATGGTCGCCGTGGCGATCCGCGCGGGGGGCATGGCGGGCGTCGCCGAGCGCTTCACGGTGCTCGCTCGCTCCCCGCGGTCGGTCCGCCTGAGCTCGTGGCTGCTCGGGCTGGCGATCTTCTTCGACGACTACGCCAACTCCCTGATCGTCGGGGGGACGATGCGGCCCCTCACGGACCGCATGCGCGTGTCCCGGGAGAAGCTGGCGTGGCTCGTGGACTCCACCGCCGCGCCCGTCGCGGGCCTCTCGATCCTGTCCACGTGGATCGCCTACGAGATCAGCCAGTTCGAGCCCCAGCTGCCGGACGCGGGCTTCGCCGCCGGCAGCGGGTTCAGCGTGTTCCTGCAGACGATCCCGTTCCGCTTCTACTGCATCCTGACGCTCGTCTTCGTGGGTGCGCTGTCGTTCGCGGGCCGGGACTTCGGCCCGATGCTCCGGGCGGAGCGGCGGGCGTTCAACACCGGCGCCGTCTTCCGCCCCGGGAGCAAGCCGCTGTCCGCCGAAGGGGACGTGAGCGCCGAACCCAAGCCGGGCATCGCGCACCGGGCGCACGTGGCGCTGATCCCCGTCACCGTGACGCTGGGGACGATCATCGGCCTGTTCGTGCAGCAGGGCGAGCTGGCGCACGCCGCCGCCCAGGGCGTCGCCGGGCACACCGGCAGCGGGGTGTCGCTGCTCCACATGCGCGAGATCCTCGAGGGGCTCAGCGACAACACGCTCATGCTCTTCCTGGGGGCGCTCGCGGGCCTCGCGACGGCCGTCCTCCTGGCCCTGGGGGAGCGGCTCCTCTCGCTCGTCGAGGCGGCGCAGGCGGCCATCTCCGGCACCAAGGCGATGACCGTCGCGGTGACGGTGCTGATGCTCGCGTGGGCGATGGCCGCCGTGTGCGGCAAGGCGGACGACGGGGGCCTCGGGACGCGCGAATACATGGCGTCGATCGCCCCGCTGATCCCCCCGCTGCTGCTGCCCGCCGGGCTGTTCCTGCTGTCGTGCGGGGTGGCGTTCGCCACCGGCTCGTCCTGGTCGACGATGGGCATCCTGCTCCCCATCGTGATCGGCCTCGCCGCGTCGGTGGGGGCGTCGTCGTCCATCGGATCCCAGGCGATGGTCATCATCACGATCGGCGCCGTCCTCGACGGGTCGATCTTCGGCGACCACTGCTCGCCCATCTCGGACACGACGATCCTGTCGTCGACCGCCGCGGGCAGCGACCACATGGACCACGTGCGCACGCAGGCTCCCTACGCGATCACGGTCATGTCCATCGCCCTGCTCGCGGGCTACCTCCCCGCGGCGGCGGGCCTGCCCGCGGTCGTCTCACTCTGCGTCGGCGTCGCCGCCCTCCTGGGGGTCATCTACTTCGTGGCCAAGCCGCTCCCCCACGGCCGATGACCCGCTCCGCCCTCGCCGTCCTCGCGCTGGTCCTGCTCGGCTGTCCCGCGGAGCCCGCCCCGGTGTCGCCGGGTCCGCAGGAGACCCTCGGGGCCGCGGAGATCCTCGCCGACCAGGCCCAGGACCGGTGGCGAGCGACGGAGATCGGCTTCGACTGGGTCCAGACCGTCCTCGCGTACGGCATGCATCGCCTGCACGCCGCGTCGGGGTCGCCCGCGCGTCAGGGCTACTACCGCCTGTGGCAGACGACCGCCGCGGGCGACCTGCCCACGATGATTTCGTCCGACTCGATGTCGCCCGCGACCCTGGCCTCGGTGCTGATGGTCGAGGACCCGAGCGTGGACCTCACCGTGGTGACCGACGCCGCCCACGCCTACCTCTCGTCGGCGCCCCGCACGGCGGCGGGGGCGATCGTGCACTGGGGCCCGGACCACCCGATCTTCGGGGATACGACCCAGGTGTGGATCGACTCGATGTTCATGTGGGGCGTGTTCCTGGTCTCGGAGTACGAGCGCACCGGCGACCGCGCCCACCTCGACACGTTCGTCGAGCAGTACCGGCTCTTCTCCGAGCACTGCCGCGCGGCCGGGGACCTGTACTTTCACGCCTGGGACGACGAAGCGGGCGTCAACATCCCCGGCGAGGAGGCCTTCTGGGCTCGGGGCAACTCGTGGGTCCTGATCGCCGCCGCCGAGGCCCTGGCCCGGCTCGACGCGGACGACCCCGCCGCCGACGAGCTCCGGCCGCTCTTCCTCTCCCACGTGGCCGCGACCGTCGCGGTCCAGCAGGAGTCCGGACGCTGGCGGACGGTCATGAACAGCCCCCGGGGCGACGATCCGGCCAACTACGAGGAGACGTCCGCGGGCGCGCTGATCGGCTACGCGCTCGCCCGCGGGTACGGCGCGGGCGCGCTCGGGGACGACGTGCTGCCCGCCATCGACGCGGCGCTGCGAGGCATCGAGGGGCGGATCGTCGAGGAGGCGGACGGGCACCTCACGCTGCAGGGCACTTCGTTCGGGACGAACCCCGGCGACTACGACGACTACCTCGCCGTCGCGCAGCTCGACGACCAGATCGTGGGCGTCGGGGCCGCGATCATGTTCCTGGCCGAGGCCGACGGGATCCCCCGTCCGCTGGTGGCTCCGTGAGGCGAGTCTTCGCCGCGCTCCTCGTCCTGGGGTCGGCGTGCGTCCCCGATGAGCCCGCCCCCGACCCGTTCCCCACGATCGTCCTGCGCGCCGAGCACCGCGACGGGATGCTCGACCGCCTGGAGCGCGATCCGTACGCCGCGATCC
This sequence comes from uncultured Rickettsiales bacterium, assembly GCA_964512225.1. Taxonomy (GTDB): domain Bacteria; phylum Myxococcota_A; class UBA796; order UBA9615; family UBA9615; genus CAZEKB01. The sequence goes on from CAZEKB010000036.1 coordinate 7,621, forward strand.
ACGCCGAGATCGAGGAGCGAGCCGCCCGCGACTACGACCCCGGCAGCCCGGACGAGTGGGACCACTCCGCCAACGGCCGCAACGCCGAGACCGCCCGGTACGCGGCCCTCCTGGCGTGGCTCCACGACGACCCCGCCCAGGCCGCCAAGGCCCGGGACTTCCTGGCGCGCATCCCCACCGACTACGACACGCACCGGACCTGGGACATCAACATCCGCATGCCGCACTCCCTGATGGGGTGGGTGGACGCCTACGACCTGCTCCGGGCGACGCCGGACTTCCCCGTCGAGGAGCAGGTCGCCGTCCGCGACGCGCTGACCCTGATCGCGGGCGCGTTCTTCGACGAGTACCTGGGCCCCGAGGGCACCGGCGGCCTCGTGCTGCAGCCCGCCCAGAACAACCACCCGATCCGCACCGCCGCGGCGATCGGCTACGTCGCCATGGCGTTCCCCGAGTACGGCCGATCCGCCGAGTGGCTCGACTGGGCGATCTCGGAGCTCGACTACCTCTGGGGGCCGGACGGCCGGTACGTCCAGGCCGACGGCGGGGTGTCCGAGGGCCCCTTCTATTTCGGCTTCGCCTGGGGCGTCTCCACCGCGACGTTCATCGCCTGGGACAACCTCTTCGGGGAGGGCCGCGGCGAGCCCCCGGAGCTCCGCCGCGACTGTCGCAACCGCAACGACGGCGACCCCTGGACCGGCCACGGCTGCGTCGACGGCGAGGGGTTCGTATTCGCCAACCCGCTGCACACCGCCGAGTACCGCGCCACGGTCGACTGGTCGATGTCGATCCGGCTCCCGTCGGGGCACCGCCCCCCGCTCGCCGACGCCTACTTCAACCCCTTCAACGGGGGCGCGCTGCTGTCGTCCTTCGGCGGCGGCGGGCACTACCGCTGGGACTGGGAGACGAACGTCGACCGGCCGTACGAGATGGGGCACGGAGCGGACCTGCGGGCGCACCACCTCGCCTACTTCGACGACGCCGTCGCGGCCGAGGAGCCGCCGTGGACGTCGCGCTTCCTGCCCGCCGCGGGCAACGCCGTCTTCCGCTCGGACCACGGTCCCGACGCGATCTGGGGCCTGCTGGTGGGGGAGTCCGGCGCCGCCCGCAAGACGCTGCACGACCACGTCGACGGGACCTCCCTCACCGTCGCGGCGTACGGCGAGTACCTGCTGATCGACCCCGGCTACTACAAGCCCACGGACCTCGACAACGCGGTCACCGCTCAGTCGCCGTCGCACAACGTCGTGCTCGTGGACGGCCGCAGCGCTCCGGACAAGGGCCTCCTCACCGACTTCGGGGACGCCGACGCCTCGCTGTCGCAGTGGGTGGACGCCGACGTGCAGTCCGCGGTCGCGAGCCAGGACTACGGCGGGACGACCGTCGAGCGCTCCGTCGCGTTCGTGCGCGACCGCTACTTCGTGGTCGCCGACCGGCTCGAAGCGGAGGACGACGGCCCCCACGACTACACCCAGCGGTGGCACGGGGGCGCGGCGGAGCTGGCGCTGGACGAGCGCGGAGCGCGCTGGGCGATCGGCGACGTGGGCGTGGACGTGTACACCGCGTCGGACGCCGCCCTGGTGCACGCGGAGCCGCCGTTCGTGGAGTACGCCGCTCCGCACGTCGATCAGTACCGCATCGACCGGTCCGTGCAGCACCACGCGGTGCTGGACTCCACGGCCGCCGGGGCGCTGAGCGGGCCGTACTTCCTCACGATCCTGGCGCCGTTCCGGGAGGGCGGAGCCGCCGAGGAAGCGCCCCTGGTGGTCACCCCGCTTCCGGACGCGCCCGCCGGGGGAGCGGCCTGGACCGTCGCGGGTGACGGTTGGACCGACACCGTCCGGGGCGCCCCCGACACCGGCATCATCGTCGAGTAGCATCCCGTCGATGCGCACCCTCGTCACCGGCGGCGCCGGCTTCATCGGATCCCACCTCTGCGAGCGGCTGCTCGCCGACGGCCACGAGGTTCTCTGCCTCGACAACTTCTACACGGGGCGCCGGACCAACATCCGCGACCTGCTCGATCACCGCGACTTCGAGCTCGTCCGGCACGACGTCACGCAGCCGATCCTCCTGGAGGCGGACCGCGTGTTCCACTTCGCGTGCCCGGCCTCGCCCGTGCACTACCAGTACAACCCCGTGAAGACCGTCAAGACGAACGTCATGGGGACGATCAACATGCTGGGGCTGTGCAAGCGGGTGAAGGCGCGGATCCTCCACGCGTCCACGTCCGAGGTGTACGGCGACCCCGAGGTGCACCCCCAGACCGAGAGCTACTGGGGCAACGTCAACCCGATCGGGATCCGGTCCTGCTACGACGAAGGCAAGCGCGTCGCCGAGACCCTGTGCTTCGACTACCACCGCCAGAACGGCGTCGAGATCCGCGTCATCCGCATCTTCAACACCTACGGGCCGAGGATGCTGGCGGACGACGGTCGGGTCGTCTCGAACTTCGTGGTGGCGGCCCTGCGGGGCGAGCCGATCACGCTGTACGGCGACGGCAGTCAGACCCGCTCCTTCTGCTACATCGACGATCTCGTGGAGGGGGCCGTGCGGATGATGGACCAGGAGGAGACCGTGGGCCCCGTGAACCTCGGCAACCCGGCGGAGTTCACGATCGCGCAGCTCGCGGCGCTGACCGTCGAGCTCACGGGATCGAAATCCACGATCGAACACGGTCCGCTGCCCCAGGACGACCCCACGCGGCGCAAGCCCGACATCACGCTCGCCCAGCGCGTTCTGGACGGGTGGACCCCCAAGATCCAGCTCCGCGAGGGGCTGGGCAAGACCATCGCCTACTTCGACGACCTCCTCGCCGCGGGCTGACGCCCCGATCGTCGTCTACAGTCCCCCCCGCTACGCGGAGGAATCATGCGCCTGACCATGGTCGGAACCGGCTACGTGGGTCTCGTCACCGGGACCTGCCTCGCGAACACCGGCAACGACGTCGTCTGCCTCGATCTCGACGAGTCGAAGATCGCGAAGCTGAAGGACGGGATCTCTCCGATCTACGAGCCGGGCCTCGACGACCTGCTGAGTCGCAACATCGAGGCCGGTCGCCTGCACTTCACCACGGATCCGAAGGCCGCCTACGCGCGGGCGGAGATCCTGTTCATCTGCGTCGGCACGCCGTCGGACGAGCGCGGCCGCGCCGATCTGACCTTCACGCTCGCCGCCGCGCGGGACATCGGCGACGCCCTGGAGTCCCGGGAGGACCACGCGGGCGAGGCCCCGATCGTGGTGGTGAAGTCCACCGTGCCGGTGGGGACGAACGACAAGGTGCGGGCGGCGATCGCGTCGCGCACGTCGAAGCCGTTCCACATGGCCAGCAACCCCGAGTTCCTCAAGGAGGGGGCGGCCATCGGGGACTTCAACAAGCCCGACCGCATCGTGGTGGGCACGCACGACGAGCGCACCGCCGACCGCATGCGGCACCTCTACGCGCCGTACGTCCGCCAGGGCAACCCGATCCTGTGCATGGACGTCCCGTCCGCGGAGATGGTGAAGTACGCGAGCAACGCGATGCTCGCCACGAAGATCTCGTTCATCAACGAGATCGCGAACCTGACCGAGGCCTACGGGGCCGAGATCGAGCAGGTGCGGCGGGGCATGTGCAGCGACTCGCGCATCGGCAACAAGTTCCTCTACCCGGGGCTCGGGTACGGCGGCTCCTGCTTCCCCAAGGACGTGCTCGCGTGCATGTCGATGGGGGAGGACTCCGGCGTCCCCACCTCCCTGCTGGACGCCGTGCACGCCGTGAACCAGCGCCAGCGGTCGGTGTTCCTGGAGAAGATCCTCGGTCACTTCGACGGCGACGCCTCCGGCCGCACGGTCGCGGTGTGGGGCATCGCGTTCAAGCCCGGCACCGACGACGTCCGCGAGGCGCCGTCGATCACGATCATGGAGGCCCTCCTGAAGGCGGGCGCCACCGTCTGCGCCTACGACCCCGTCGCCCACGAGACGGGGCGCGAGGTCTTCGGGGACCGGATCCGCTACGCCGACTCGTCCTACGCGGCGCTCGAGGGGGCCGACGCGCTCGTCATCTGCACGGAGTGGTCGGAGTTCCGCACCCCGGACTTCAGCGAGATCAAGGCGAAGCTGCAGGTCCCCGTCGTCTTCGACGGGCGCAACATCTTCGAGCCCGACGAGATGCGTCGGCGCGGCTTCCTCTACTACTCGGTGGGCCGACGCGCCGTCGGCTGAGGGGCCCTATTTCGACGCGGCCGTCTTCATCTCGATGAGGGTGTCGAAGGTGCCGCCCTTCTGGAACCCGTTGACGATCCACTTCGGGACCTTGCCCGCGGGGTCGTAGAGCAGGCCGTACTCGACCTTGCTGCCGCTGCCGTTGGGGGTCACGTCCCAGTACCCGTCGTCGACGTTGGCGAGGACCCGGCCGTCGCCGAGCGGGTCCTGGGGATCCGAGCGGGTCCAGCTCGTGCGGAAGCCGCCGTCCGCGCGCTTCTCGTCGGTGAACTTCAGCGTGATCTGCCGGTCGGAGATGCCGCTGGCCTGGTGGACCTGCAGCCAGCGACCGTCGCCCTTGTCCTCGCAGCTCACGACGGCCGACAGCCAGTCGTCGTGCATCGAGACGTTGGAGACCGTCGCGATCATCTTCTCGGCGGGGATGTCCCACTCGCACTTCGCCACGACGTTGTTGATGCCGCCCGCCTTCGTGGTGCCCTTGTAGACGACGCATCCGTGCTTCTCGCCCAGCTTCTCGAGTTCTTCGGCGGCCGCCGGGGCGGCGAGCAGGGACAGGGCGCAGACGGACAGGGCGATGCGGGTCACGGACATGGGATCTCCTCGGAGCGGCAGGATAGCAACCTCGGGGGGTAGGACCGGAAACGCCGAGGTCACAGCGCGAAGAGGTCGATCATCAGCTCGTCGCGGCCCAGGTGTTCGGCCACCGCGTTCATCACTTCGCAGTCGTCGTCGAAGCCCTCTTCGGAGTCCAGATCGTCGTCTCCGTCGCCCTCGAGGCAGAAGTAGCGGCACGCCGCCTGGAGGACGCGACGGTCGAACTCCGGCGAGTCCTTGCCCACCTTCTTGAGCATGCTCACCAGCCGCTTGGCGATGCCTTCGGCCATCTCCGCGTTGATCACGCGGTGGACCTCGGCCATCGACTGCACGAGCCGGAGGTAGCTGAGGACCTCGTCGCGGAGCACGGTGCGGCCGACGAGCTCGTCTTCGTAGCGCTCCGCGAACTCCTCCCGGGCTTCGGGGGGCAGCTCGCGCAGGAACTCCTTCAGCGTCGTCATCCGACCGCGACCTTACGGGACATCGAGGAAGTACGCGTTGGTCAGGGCGTACGGGGTCGCCCCGCCCCAGATGTGGCCCAGGGGGGTGTCGCCGTCGACCTCCACCGCGAACCAGGCGTCCGCGTCCGCCGACACGGCCACGGTCTCCGAGAACCAGACGCCGCCGATCGCCTCCCCGATCTCCCGCTCCTCCAGCACCTCGCCGTCTTTCCAGATCCGCACGACGTCGGGCCGGACCCACGACGGCCCCGACACTTCGATCGCGAGATCGGCGGACGTCCCCGCGACCGTGCGGCCGGGCCCCTCGCCGTCGAGCGTGGCCCGCAGCGTGATCCCCGACGCGACGACGACCTCGCCCCCCCGCAGCGCGTCGCGCACGCCGTCGATGGTCAGCTCGGCGGTGGAGCCCGCGGCGATCGCCACGTCGGTCCGGCCCGCCCCGCAGGCGTGGCCGCGCTCGTGGCTGTCCGAGGCGCCCGTGGGCACCCGGATCTCGCCCTGGGAGAGGAGCGCGAACCAGTCGTTGCGGTTGCGCATCCAGTCGTCCTCGTCTTCGGTGCTGATGATCTCCATGAGGTCGAAGTCGAGGCTGAACTTGTCCGGGCGGGAGACCCGGTCCGGGGTCCAGCCCGCCAGGTCGAACATCCCCAGCGCGTTGCGGCCGTGGTTCAGCTGCAGGATCGCGCCCTCGGGGGCCCCCGCGCGTCCGGCCGCGTGCAGCGCGTCCGTGTCGGGGTAGCGGTCCCACCAGCGCAGCGCGCCGAAGTTGACCGCGCCGGGGTCCGGCACCACCGGGAAGAGGTTGAAGTGACCGCGTACCACGGGCGTGACCTCCACCCCGGGCATCGCGAGCATGGTCGGCTCGAGGCCCATCGCCGCGACGACGGGGCGGTAGTCGGCCATCCGGTCGTGGTCGGTCGTCACGGGCACGTCGACGCCGGTGGCCGCGCAGACCACGATCCGCTCCTCCATCGCGAGGCTGCCGTCCATGCTCGGGGACGCGTGCAGGTGCGGATCCACCGAGAACCAGCCGTCGCGCGGGACGACCTCGGCGAGGGTCAGCGACACCGTCTCCCGACCGCCCTCGGTCACGACGAACTCGGCGGTGTCGCGCTCGTGCCGGAAGGAGTGGGCCGCCTCGACCTCGTAGGTGCCCGCGGGCAGCGCGATCGCATGGCCCGGGCCGGCGACCCATGCCCAGGACGCCCGCGACGCCGACGTGGGCAGGCCCAGCGCTTCGAGCACCTCGGGCGGCACGCCCTCGGGCCGCGCGTCGCCGTCCACGCGGCGGATGTCCAGGACCGCGGGGAGGCCGCGGGCCGCGTCGTCGACCACGTCGAACGTGACCTCCCCCGGCGACGCCATGTCGAGCACGACCTGGGACGCCTTCCAGTCGTCGCCCTCGATGGCGACGGAGGTCGTATCCGCGCCGTAGCCGGTGGGGAAGGGCGGGGGCGTCGACGCCACCGTCCCCGCCAGTCGCTCCCCCTGCCGGGCCTGCTGCGCCGCGGTCCCCAGGGCGGGCCAGCGCCCCGCCGAGTGCGGGACGACCCGCTCGCCGGGGTGCCGAGCGACGGCGTGGATCGACCACAGGCCCTCGGGCAGCTGCGTGGCCCACTCGCCCCCGTCGCGGGTCACGGCGTACCCGTCGACCTCGCCCTCGTCGTTCACGAAGTGCACGCGCGCGCCGTCGACGCGCTCCCCCTCGCCGTCGCGGACGATGCCGAACACGCCGAACTGGAGCTCGCCCTCGCGGACCCGGCGCTCGCGGGAGATCGTCGCCGTGTCGGGCGCGAGGGCGAACCAGCGCACCTGCTCCAGCTCCTCGCCGGGAGCGAGCGTGTGGCGCGTGCCGTCGCCGACCATGGACACCGACGCGATGGTCAGCAGCTGGGCGACCGACGGGGAGCTGCCGGGCCCGCCCTGTCGCCACATCCCGAAGGCGCCCTCGCCGAGGCGTCCCGTCCACCCCGCCCAGGGGAACTCCCGGGGCGCGTCGTCGGTGAAGCCCGCGCCGCCGAATACGAGGTTCGTATCCTCCCCGGACACCATCCAGCCGTCCGAGGGGTGGAACGACGCCTCCACGTCGCTCGTATTGGTGAACGTGGTCGTCACCCGCATCGACCAGGAGTCCGGAGGCAGGAAGTACTCCGTGACGACCTGCAGGCCCAGGTCCCCCAGGAGGGGCTCTTCGAGCTCGAGGGCGCCGTCGAAGAAGTCCCACAGCACGTCCCGTCCGGTCGCGCGCACGATCGCCGGGCCGCCGAAGCCGCCGTCGGCGATCACCTCCACGGCGTCGGCCTCCACGAGGCGGGCGGCGCCGAACGACAAGAAGATGTCGTCCACCATGTCGTAGCCGGGCTCGCCCTCGGGGCGCACGAGGTCGGCGTCGATGATCGTGCCCCCCACGTCGATCCACCCGTGGCTGCGGTAGGCGCCCTGGACGATGAACTGGACGCGGTCGTTCCACAGCTTGATGTCGCCGGGCCGCCCCTCGGCGCCGATGCCGTCGATGAGGGCCGGGGCGGAGTCGGCGCCGGGGCGGATCACCCCCGCCCGCGCTTCGCCGGGGGCCGCTCGGATCGCCGGGTCCGCCCCCGGATGCGGGGTCGGGTCGGGCTCGATGACCTCGTCGTCGTCGGGGCAACCGACGAGCGCGAGGAGGGCGAGGGCCGCGGCGGCCCTCAGGGTACGGACTTGACCCACTCGAGGATGTTGTAGAGCAGGCGTCGGTCGTCGAGGCTGCCGCCGTCCTCCGGCTGGAACGCCACGTAGGCGCCTCGGTGTTCGGCGAACGCGACCGTGCACGGCGTGCCGGGCTCGAACCCGACGACCGAGCGGGTGGTGTCGACGGTGGCCTCCTCGACCGCCCCCGCGCAGAGGGAGGCCACGTCGTCGCCGATCATGTCGGCGGTGGACGTGTAGGGCGACGTGGAGACACCGGACCAGAAGGTATTGTTCACGTCCTCGATCGACGTGCCCACCGCGAGCCCCGCGTTGGTGCCCGACAGGACGATGCCCGCGAACTCCGCCACCGCGGCCCGGTCCAGGTACGGCGTGCACGCGTCCGTCCCGAGGTGGCCGGTGATCACGATGCCCTTGCCGTCGGAGAGCCAGGCGTCGAGCTCCGTCCACGCGTTGCCGTCGTACAGCGCGGCCGTGCCGCAGACCTCACCGGGGCTGGACAGCAGGAGGACCTGGGCGCCCGAGGCGTCGATGCCGGCCTCGGTGACGTCCGCGATGTCCACGAAGCTCATCGAGCAGCCGTAGCCGATGGACTCGACCGCCAGGTCCGCGAGCGACGGGAGGCTCGCGACCGTCGCCTGACCGGGCAGGAGACCCACGGTCACCACGTCGTCGTCGTTGCCGTCGCAGTCCCAGTCCGTGCCGTCGCAGGTGAGCAGCGCGGCGCCCGGGTAGACCGCCGCGTCGTTGTCGTCGCAGTCGCCCTGGCAGCCCGCGAAGCTGTCCTGGTCGGCGTCCACGTCGCCGTTGACCCCGTCGCAGTCGTAGTCGACCGGCTCGCAGGCCTCCGGCGCCCCGGGGTAGATGTCGGGGTTCGTATCGTCGCAGTCGCCCAGGCACACCGCGAAGGTGTCTTCGTCGACGTCGAAGCCCTCGTCCACGACCTCGTCGCAGTTGTTGTCGACGCCGTCGCACACCTCGGTGTTGCCGGGGAACGCCAGGGGCTCGTTGTCGTCGCAGTCGTCGTCGCAGACGGTCACCCCGTCCATGTCCTGGTCGAGGCCGTCGTCGGCGACGCCGGTGCAGTCGTTGTCGAGGCCGTCGCACACCTCGGGGTTGCCCGGGAAGTTGATCGAGTCGTTGTCGTCGCAGTCGCCCAGGCAGGTGGAGACGCCGTCCAGGTCGATGTCGAAGGGGTCGTCGGGGTAGCCGCTGCAGTCGTCGTCCAGCCCGTTGCAGACCTCGGTGCCGCCCGGGAACAGCAGGGCGTTGGAGTCGTCGCAGTCGCCGCTGCACAGGAAGAAGGTGTCCCCGTCCAGGTCCGCCTCCCAGCCGGGGATCAGGCCGTCGCAGTCGCTGTCGACGCCGTCGCAGATCTCTTCGGCGCCGGGGAAGATCGCGGGGTTGGTGTCGTCGCAGTCGCCGTCGCACAGCGCGACGTTGTCGGCGTCGTCGTCGGTGGACTCGTCGACCTCGAGATCGCAGTCGTTGTCGATCTCGTCGCACAGCTCCAGGCCGCCGGGGCGGACGGTGGCGAGCGTGTCGTCGCAGTCGTCGTCCTCGTTGCCCGCGATGCCGTCCGCGCCGCACGTGGACACGCCGTCGAAGTCGAGGTCGTAGTCCTCGTCGACCAGTCCGTCGCAGTCCTGATCCACGGCGTCGCAGAACTCGACGCCCTCGGGGTGGATCGTATTGTTCGAGTCGTCGCAGTCGCCCTCGCAGGGCAGGTACCCGTCGAGGTCGAGGTCGAGGTCTTCGTCCACCACGAAGTCGCAGTCGTCGTCGCGGCCGTTGCAGATCTCGAGGGTGTTGGGGGAGATGTCGGGGTTGCCGTCGTCGCAGTCGCCGGTGCAGGCGGGGAAGCCGTCGCCGTCGCCGTCGATGTTGCCGGGGATGCCCGAGCAGTCGCGGTCGACGCCGTCGCAGTCCTCGACCGCGCCCGGGAAGACGAGGGGGTCTTCGTCGTTGCAGTCCGCGAGCGGCTCGGCGCAGGACGTGAACCCGTCCCCGTCCACGTCGAAGTCCTCGTCCACGTCCTCGTCGCAGTCGTCGTCGACGCCGTCGCACTCCTCTTCGGCCTCGGGGAACACGGTGGAGTCGCCGTCGTCGCAGTCGCCGAAGCAGGTGGCCCAGCCGTCGAGATCGCGGTCGAACGGGTCGTCGAGGACGTCGTTGCAGTCGTTGTCGATCCCGTCGCAGAGCTCCACCGCGCCGGGGAAGGTCCGCGGGTCCTCGTCGCCGCAGTCGAGCTCGGCGTCGGGGTCCGAGCTGCAGGCCACGAACCCGTCGCGGTCCACGTCCACCTCGTCCACGACCCCGTCGCAGTCGTTGTCGATCGTGTCGCACACCTCCCGCGCGGCGGGGTGGACGGTGCCGTCGTCGTCGTCGCAGTCCTGCTCTTCGCCGAACCCGTCGCGGTCGCGGTCGTCCAGGTCCGACAGGCAGCCCGGGGCGAGCAGGGCGAGGGCGAGGACGAGCCGCTTCATCGGCGGTCTCCACGGGCGCGCAGGGCGACGGGGGCCGAGAACTCGGGGAGGGGGCCCCGCAGGGTGAGCGTGATGCCGTCCGGCGCGTTGGGGAGGTGCCACGGGCCGGGGAGGAGCGGCTGCAGGGTGCCGAGGCGGATGGCGCCCACGAGCGTGAGCCCGCCCCCGCCGAGGGCGAGGCCGCCGCCGATGCCGGACAGGACCCACCCGAACCGGTTGATGGCGATGGCGTCGTCGTCGATCTTGGAGGCCGCCCCCCGGGCGTAGCTGTCGAAGGCCACCGCGAGGCCCGCCAGGAAGGTCGAGACGCCGACCCCCAGCATCATCGCGCCGGCGTCGCGCATGCCGATCGCGCTCCGCCACTCCTCGCCCACGCTGGGGCGCCCCTGGGCTCCCCGCAGGGTGTCGAGGATCCCGACGGCCTGGACGCGGTCCGCGATGGTGAGCTCGCCGCGCATGGCGTCGGTGAGCGCGGCCTCGCCCACGTCCGGGGCCCCCTCGAGGAGGTGCATGCGGGCCCGCTCGAACGCGATCCGCGGCAGCTCGGCCGCCAACGCTTCGGCCTGCTCCAGGCGGTCCTTCGCCTCCAGCAGGTAGGCCTCGGCCGCCTCGTCCTGCCCTTCGGCCTGCGCGGCTTCGACCTTGTCGAGGATGTCGGCCGCCTCGTACAGGTACTCGAGGGCGTCCTCGGTGGAGCTCGCGAAGGCCGGGGTCGCCACCAAGGAGAGCGCGGCCGCGACGACGAGGGGGCTCACCGGCTGACCTCGAGCACGTAGTCGTCGCAGTTGTTCCCGGCGCTGGTCCGGTAGACGCGGATGTAGATGTTGTGCGGCCACCCCGTCTGGTGGTTGCCGCTGTACGCGTTGGCGCCGGAGCTCGCGCTGTCGATGAAGTCGTACTGGGTGATGCCGCTGGGCGTGCCGGTGCCGCAGGGAGCCGACCCGCCGCTGCAGTTGCGGAACACGTCGAACCGGTAGGCGTTGTTCGGGTTGGTGAGGAACCGGATCGTCGGGGCGCCCGCCCCGGGCCGTCCGCTCTGGGGGAAGGCGATGTGGATCCAGTCCTCCATGTTCGGGAGCGGGATCTTGCCCGTGTGGACGTTGGTGCCGCCGCCGCCGCCGAGCGCGGGCAGGCTCACGGCGCTGGTGCAGCCGCCGCCCGCCACGTCGTCCGCGCACTCGCAGCCGGTCCCGTACGTCGTATCGATGTCGAAGAAGCCCGAGTTGCAGTCGACGAGCGCGCACTCGGACGGGTTGCCGTTGATGCACGTGGTGACCGCGACGTTCGGGGGCGGCGGGCACATGTCCGTGAACAGCCCGTTGTCGGGCGTGCCGTCGCAGTCCTCGTCGATGCCGGAGCAGGCCTCCGGGGCCGCGTTGTAGATGAGGGGGTTCGCGTCGTCGCAGTCGTTCTCGCAGATCGTGACGTCGTCGCCGTCACCGTCGATCTCCTCGGGGGGGATGAACCCGTCGCAGTTGCTGTCCTTGCGGTCGCAGATCTCGTCCGCGCCCGGGTAGACCGCGGGGTCGACGGCGTCGCAGTCGGTGTCGAACGCGCTGTAGCCCTCGGGCTGGGTGCAGTCCCACAGGATCTGGTCGCGGTTGCCGAACCCGTCGCCGTCGGCGTCCACGAACCAGGTGAGCAGGACGCCCTGGTCCACGAACCCGTCGCAGTCGTTGTCGATCTGGTCGCACACCTCGGTCAGGCCGGGGCTGCGGAACGGGTCGTCGTCCGCGCAGTCGCCCCCCAGCTCCGAGTGGCCCTCGATCCCCACGCAGGAGTCGACGAACGTATCGTCCCGGCCGTACCCGTCGGCGTCGTGGTCGAGGTACCAGCGGGGCAGGACGCCGTTGTCGATGACCGTGTCGCAGTCGTTGTCGAGGCCGTCGCACACCTCGGGGTTGCCGGGGAAGTTGGTGGCCACGAGGTCTTCGCAGTCCTCGCAGGACAGCGATCCGTCCCCGTCCCGGTCCTGCTCGCCCCCGATGTCCATGTCCGGGAACCCGTTGCAGTCGTTGTCGAGGCCGTCGCAGATCTCCTCGGCGCCCTCGTAGGTGTCCGGGTTCTCGTCGTCGCAGTCGCCCTGCCAGGGCAGGACCCCGTCGCCGTCCGCGTCCTCTTCCAGGCAGTCGACGACGCCGTCTTCGTTGTCGTCGGGGAAGTCCTCGTCGATCTCGGTGTCGCAGTCGTTGTCCACCGCGTCGCACAGCTCGACCGCCGGGCGCAGCGCCTCGTCCTCGGCCGCCTCGTCGCCGCCGTGGGTGTAGAAGTCCGAGTCGTCGCAGTCGTCGAGGCAGGCGAGGTGCCCGTCTCCGTCGAGGTCGGCCTCGGCGGCCGGGAGCACGCCGTCGCAGTCGTCGTCCAGGCCGTTGCAGACCTCGGAGGCGCTGAAGTTGCGGTTCGGGTCCCCGTCGTCGCAGTCCTCCAGGGCGGAGTACCCGTCGCCGTCGGAGTCGGCGCAGCCGCCCGCCACCAGGAGGATCCCGCCGGTCAGTCCGGCGAGGAGGAGGGCGAGGCGGGGGCGAGGGAAGCGCATGGAAATACGCGCAAAAGATAGCACCGCGGCCGGTTCGGGGGGGCGGGCCGGGCTCAGCCCGCCACGCGCTCGACTCGCTTCAGCAGTTCCTTGGCGTGGAGGGTCCCCTTGAAGACGTACAGGGCGCCGCGCTCATCGTCGCCCAGCACCTCCTCGCTCACCCGCAGCCGGGTCGACACCGCGAAGACCACGCGGTCCTTCAGCCCCCCCTCGACCAGGTCGACGCGCTTCCACACGGCCTCGCGGCTCCAGTAGCCCAGCAGCTCGAGGTACACGGCCCCCTTGTCGGGGTGCTTGAAGACGAGGTCGGGGACGCACAGGCCGACCCCGGGCAGGTGGACGATCTTCGTCGACCGCCGCAGCGTCCAGGGGCTGCCCAGCTTCGCGAAGGCCGCCTTGAGCTTGGCCAGCTCGTCGGGCAGCCGGTCGGGGGGCAGCGAGCCGGGCGCGCCGCCGCTCAGCCGCAGCGTGCGGGGCACGCGCCGGGGCCCCCAGAGGATCTCGGCCGTGAGCTCGTAGGGGCCGACGGCGTCGAGCGTCGGCAGGAGGAGGGCGAGCTGCAGGCCGTACTTGGTGACCTGCTGGAACAGCGCGTAGGGCCCCTCGATCTCCACGCGGTAGCCGCCCTCGCGGGGGGTGACGCGGTGGAGCAGGCGCAGGAACTTCAGCTTGCGGAACAGGACGCGCGCGGCCCCCGGACGAATGTCTCGGAGCACGACGTCGACCCGCGTGGCCCGCAGCAGCAGCGCCTGGCGGTTCGCCTCCTCGTACCGCGCGACGAGCGCCGCGGGCTCGATCGGCTCGAACTCCATGAGCCGCCACGCGTCCTTGAGGTCTCCGAACAGCCGACGGTCGACGCCCGCCGCGTCGTCCATGTCCAGGGCGATCGAGGCCGCGTCGAGCACCGCGGCGCGGTCGAGGCGATCGCCCGGCCCGAGGCTCCTCCGCCGGGCCGCCGCGAGCCGGAACACGGTGTCGCGCACGGCGGACGGGTCGGGGCCGTCGGGCATCGCCCAGGTGCAGCGGTCGTCCAGGAGCTTGCGCAGGCCGTCCGCGATCTTGCGCTCCCGGGCGGGCACGTCGACGCCGCGGAGGGCCCGCTGCACGGCGTATCGGCTCCGTCCGCGGCCGAGCTCCAGCCGCTCGAGGTACACCCCCGCGAGGGCCGTCGCCCCGGCCCGCTGGGCGTCCGTGAGCTCCCGGACGGTCACGTCGTCGCGCCCCACCTTCGCCCGCACGAGGTCCCAGGTGAGCATCAGGTGTCGGCCTCCGCGCCCTCGTCCCCGCCGTAGGCGAGGTGCCCGCGGCGACGCTCGGACGTGAACGCCTCGGAGGTCCCGGCGGCCACGAGCTCGTAGAGCACCGCCCGGCGCCCGTCGGTCTTCTTGCGCAGGACCCGGCCGAGCCGCTGGACGTGCTCGCGGACGGACCCCGAGCCGCTCACGATGATGGCGACGTTCGCCGACGGCACGTCCACCCCCTCGTTGAGCACCCGGCTGGTGACCACCGCCCCGAAGGTGCCGTCGGCGAGCCCCGCGAGGATCGCCGACCGCTCCTTGACCGGCGTCTGGTGGGTGATCACGGGGATCAGGAACCGCCGGCTGATCGCGTAGGCCGTCTCGTTGACGGACGTGAAGACGATCGCCCGGTCGCGGCGGTGTTCGTGGAGCAGGTGGCCGAGGTAGTCGAGCTTGCTGTCGGCCCCGAAGGCGAGGCGCCGCTGCTCCTGCCACGCCTCGAACGCGCGCCGGCCCGCCTCGCTCATGGCGGACCGCTGGATGAACCTCGCCCAGCCGCCCTTCGCCCCCACCCGGATGCCGTTGCGCGCGACGAACTCGCGGTACGTCGTGCGGGCGCGCTGGTACGCCTCCCACTCGTCGGGCGACAGGTCCACCTCGATCTGCTCGGTGTCGTACTCGGCCAGGAAGCGACCGGTGAGCTCGGTGATCCGCCGCCGGTAGACGAGGGGACCCACCAGCTCGTCGAGCACGGTCTCGCGGCCGTCGGCGCGCTCGGGGGTGGCGGTGAGCCCGAGGCGGAACGGCGCGAGGCAGAAGCGCCCCGCGAGCGACAGGGACTCGCCGGGGAGGTGATGCACCTCGTCGAAGATCACGAGCCCGAACTTCCGCCCGAGGTGCTCCATGTGGAGGTAGGCCGAGTCGTACGTCGTGACCGTGATCGGGGCGACGTCGTGCGATCCGCCCCCCACGACGCCGACCTCGCACGCGAACGCGGCGCGCAGCTGGTCGTACCACTGGCGCACGAGGTCGAGGGTCGGCGCCACCACCAGCGTCCCGCGTCGCTTCCGGTCGATCGCGAGCAGCGCCAGCCAGGACTTGCCCGACCCGGTGGGGAGCACGACCACGCCGCGGCCGCGGCCGGCCTCCCACGCCGCGAGCGCCTCGGACTGGTACGGCCGGGGCTCCCGGTGGACGCGGAGGCCTTCGTCGAGCGTGGGGTAGGCGCGGGCGCGGTCGTCGTAGGGGAGCTTCCGCCGGTGGAGCGCCAGGACCACCTGGTCGTAGGCGACGGCGGGCGCGCGGTGGCCGCCGCAGCGGTCGTCCCACACGCACACGTCCGGGAGGACGCCCGGGTCGGCGCCCTTCACCACGATCGTTCCGCTGTCCCACAGGATCTCGGTCATCACCCTTCCGGACGGAGCGCGCCTACTCCGGCGGCGGATATTTGCTGAGTTTTCGCTGGAGCGTGCGCCGGTGCAGGCCGAGCATGCGCGCGGCCTTGCTCACGTTGCCGCCGCAGTCGGCGAGCACGCGCTGGATGTGCTCCCACTCCGCGCGGGCGAGGCTCGGGGCGACGTAGTCGGGGTCCGGCGGCACGAGGGGGTCCGTCCGGGCGCGCTCGAAGCCCGCGAGGATCGCGTCGGCGTGGGCGGGCTTCGCGAGGTAGTTGCAGGCGCCCAGGCGCATCGCGTCCACGGCCGTCGCCACCGCCGCGTAGCCGGTGAGGACGAGGACCTCCACGTCGGGGTGGGCCGCCTTGAGGTCACGGACCACCTCGAGCCCGCCGGGGCCGTCGCCCATGCGGAGGTCGACGACGGCGAGGTCGGGGGGGGCGGCCTCCGCGGCGGCGAGGGCGGCGGCGTGATCGGCGGCCGTCGACACCTCCAGCCCGCGGGACTCGAAGGCGCGCGCCAGGCGCGAACGGAACCGCTCGTCGTCGTCCACGAGGAGGATGCGCTCGCTCACGAGGCGCTCCGGACCGGCAGCTCCGCGACGGCCACCGTCCCCACGTCCGCCGCCCGCAGCTCGAGTCGCCCGCCCGCCGACTGCAGGACCGAGCGAGCGAAGAAGACGCCCAGCCCCATGCCCCGCCCCGCGGGCTTCGTCGTGAAGAAGGGCTCGCCCACCCGGGGGCGGATGTCCTCGGAGATGCCGGGGCCCCGGTCCCGCACCTCGAACCGGAGGCCGTCGTTGGTCCGCGTCGCGAGCACGTCGACGGCGTGGGGCTGGGCCGCGGCCCGGTTCGCCTCCACCGCGTTCTTGACGAGCCCCCGGAGCGCGCGGGCGAGGCGCCGGGCCGGGAGCAGGTGCAGCCCGTCGCCGGTCTCGTCGCGGACCGTCACCTCCGCGGCCACCCCCGGGGGCAGGTGCGCCAGGGCGTCGGCGAGGACCTCGGCGACCCGCGTGGGGGTGGGCGCTTCGGCGGCCCCGGAGCCGGCGTCGGCGGCGAGGCGCTCGAGCACGTCGCGGCAGCGGTCGACCTCCTCGCGGATCAGGGCGGCGTCCTCCGCGGCGTCGGGGTCCCGGTCCGCCAGCGAGCGCTCCATCTCGTGGGCGGCGACGGCGATCGTCCCGAGCGGGGTCGCCAGCTCGTGCGCCGCCCCCGCGGCCAGCGTGGCCAGGGACGCCAGCCGCGCCGTGCGGGCTCGGGCGGCGAGCGCTTCGGCCTCGCGCGCCTCCGCGTCCGCGAGCTCTCCGCGCAGCCGCGTGACGGTCCAGCCGATGAACGGACCGAGCGTCAGGAAGGCCACGTACATGCCCAGGAGGTGCCCCTGCATGTGGTGGGCGTGGCCGCTCTGGGGCAGGAGGAAGAGGCCTCCCCACCCGGCCGCGCCGACGGTCAGGACCCCCGCCGTCCACGCGGGGGTCGCCGTGAGGGCGGCGAGCATCACGTGCAGCAGGAAGAGCGCGCTGAACGGGTTCGAGGCCCCCCCGCCGAGGGCGAGCAGGATCGTGAGGAGGAGCGTGTCCCCCACGAGGATCGCCCCGTGGAGCCCGCCCCGTGCCTCCAGGCTCGCGGCGAGGCGCTGCAGGATCGCGTTCGAGGCGCCGACCACCGCCACGATCGCCGTCATCGCCGGGAGGTTCACGGGCCAGCCCGAGGCCGTCGCCATGACGAGCATGACCACCTGCGCGGAGCACGCGAGCCACCGCAGGCGGATCAGCCAGCGGAGGTTGACGCGGTCGCGCTGGGGGGCCGTCGGCACGGCGAGAAGGGTACTCCGGTCGGGGGTGCGACGACTTGCCGCATTCCCCCGGGGCGCGGTGTCCCGTAGCGTTCCATCGCCGGGATGTACCCGGGTTGGAGCCGATTACGATGATGCTGCGTTTCTCTTTGATCCTGACCGCGCTCGCGGCTTGTCTCTTCGTCACCGGGTGTCCGGCCGACGCGTGCAGCGAGGGCGACGAGCGGTGCGAAGGCGAGCAGGTCCAGGTCTGCGACGCCGACGGCGCGTGGTCCGACGCCGCGGACTGCGACGAGGGCATGACCTGCATGGCCATGGACGACGGTACCGAGCATTGCATGGCCGGCATGTAGCGCTGGCGGCGCTGCTCGCCTGCGCGGGCTGCGCGCCGCTCGAAGACGGCGTCACGTCGGGGGGGACGTGGCGGGTCGTCGCGGACGAGGACGGCTGGGTCGTCGGCTGGAACGACATCGCCGTGGAGGTGCTCGACACCTCCGGCGAGGTCGCGGCCGTCACCCTCACCGCGGACGTGACCATGCCGTCGATGGGTCACGGGTCCAGCGACGACGTGATCGTGGTCGCGGACGGGGACGCGTGGACCGTCACGGCGTTCTTCCAGATGGACGGGGCCTGGGAGCTGGGGGGCGCCGTCGCCGCGGGCGGCGCCGAGGAGACGTGGGCGCTGCCGATCGAGGTGCTCGCCCAGTGAGGGCGCTCGTCGCGGCCGCCGTGCTCCTGGCCGCGACGCCGGACGTCGCGAGCGCGGCCGCGTGCTGCGTGGGGTCCACGTCCTCCGAGTTCGGACGCCTCGGGCCCTGCGACACCCTCTCGGTGGGGGCGGCCTGGTCGCTGGAGGCGCACGTCGGCAGCTGGACGCTCGACGGCGACCTCGCGTCGGGGGGCGATACCCGTCGCCTCATCCACACCTGGACGGGGGCCCTGGGCGTGCGCCCCGTGCGCCCGCTCCAGCTCGGCGTGGCGATGCCCCTCGTGGTTCAAGGCCGTCGGATCGGGGACCTGGAGGAGGTCGGCGGCGGGCCCGGCGACCTCCGGGCGTGGGCGTGGGTCGAACCCTTCGAGGATCTGCCCGGGGAGGACGCGGCCCCGTTCCCCGAGGTGGGCCTGTCCTTCGTCTTCCCCACCGGCATCCCCACCGAGGTGGCGGGCGGCCTGGGCGCGGGCGCGACGGGCGCGGGGTGGTTCAGCGTCGGGCCCGGGTTCCGGCTGGGCCGCACGCTGGTGAAGGGCGCGCTGCACGGGTCCGGCTCGATCCTGTTCTCGGCGCCGCGCCCGGGGGATACGAAGCGCGTCGTGCCCGGCGCGGCCTGGAGCCTCAGCTTCACGGGGAGTGTCTTCCTGCCGCCCCGGACCATCCTCGGCATCGTCGGCGGGGCGTCGGGGCGGACCCCGGGGCTCGTCGGGGATCGGTGGGCCGGGGTCGCGAGCGTGGAGCCGTGGGTGGGGGTGAGCTGGACGATCCGCGCCCGCGGCTGGGACCGGGTCGCCTTCGGGCTCCGGGGGAGCCTGCCGATCCCGAAGCTCGGGCGGAGCAACGACGCGACGGTCACCTTCGTCGTCGCGGTGAACCACGTGCGCCGGGGGGCGCTCGGCCCGATCGGAGCCGGGGGCTGATCGGCGTCAGCGGGGCGTCAACGCGCCGGTCGGTCGCGTCTCGGCGTAGCGGTCGAACACCCCCGTGCAGACGTCGCGGCGAGCGCAGCCCCGACACGCGTCCACGTGCACCCGCTTCCGGGTCGGGGCCCAGTTGTAGAACTCGGTCAGGCGCACGACGTCGGGCCCGGCGGCCCACTCGACGGTGACCCGCGGGTCCCAGTGCAGGTCGTTGCTCGAGGCCCACCGATCGCCGAGCAGGCACATGGGGACGCCGAAGAAGCGGATCGTCGCGTCGCCCGCCGCGTCGGCCGCGGCCGGGAGCGCCTCGGCGAGGTCCGCGAGGTCGACCACGAGGGCGTCGTAGGCGTCGAGCCCGGCGCCCTCCGGGGTCAGGTTCGACACGACGACGTTGCGGGCCCCCAGCGCCACGGCTCGGGCGACGGTCGCGGGCAGGTCGGCCACGTTCCGCCGCGTCACGACGGTGTTCACCATCGGCAGGAAACCCCGGTGCTTCGCCGCGAGGCGCAGGGCCCGCGTCACCGTGTCGAAGGACCCGTCGCGCCCCGCGAGCGGGTCGTGGACGGCGGCCGTGGGCCCGTGCAGGGAGAACAGGGCTTCGTCCAGGTGCGGCAGCGCCGCCTCGGCGAACGACGGCCGCGCGAGCATCGTCCCGATCGTCCCCACGGACGTGCGCATCCCGAGCTTGCGGGCGAGGCGCAGCACGTCGACGAAGCGGGGGTGGATCGTCGGCTCTCCGCCGGTGAGGTGCAGGTTCGTCACCCCCCGCTCGGCGTGGGTCCGGAGCACCGTGGCGATGCGCCCCCAGGTCACCGGGAAGCGGCGATAGCGCGCCATGCGGTGGGCCTCGGAGCAGAAGAGGCAGCGCTCGGGGCACGTGTAGGTGATGTGCAGCTCGAGTCGTCGCACGACCCGCCCATCGGGTCCGATCCAGGGCTCGGTCACGGCGACGGTCGGGCGCGTCGGGCGCGGCGTCGGGCCGCCCACGCGGGCAGCAGCTCCTGCACGAACCGGGTGAGCTCGGCGTCCGCCGCGCGGGTCGACGCCCAGACCCGGGGCGGAGTCGTCGCCTCCAGGAGCTCGCGGGTGCGCTCGGCGGCGGCGTCGAGCGCCTCGGGGGAGGGGGGAGCGTCGATCGTGCCCACCGCGGTGCGAGCCCGCAGCGCGTCGAAGGACCCCGCCAGGCCGACGTTGCTGGGGTGGATCGTCCCGTCCGAGTCGACGATCAGCCCCTCGTTGAAGAAGGGGGTCGGGGCCCAGGTGAACAGGTTGCGGACGTACAGGGGGCGCCCGTCGGCCCACTCGGCGCGGATGCGCTCGCCGATTCGGCGGAGTCCGGCCCGCAGCGCCGCCAGCTGCTCGTCGCTCCAGGCCAGGAAGTAGCCGGGCAGGAAGTTGAAGCGGCGGAATCCCAGGCCGAGCAGGTGAGAGAAGTTGGCGTCCGCGGCGCCCGCGGTCGCGGGCGGGATCGTCTGCGTGATCACGACCCGGGGCATGGCCGACAGAGTGCGCCGCAGCGCCACGACGGTGTCGTAGGACTCCGGCCCGCGGCGGAACCGGCGGTGGTCGTCGGGGCGTCCGTCGAGCGAGATCGTGAGGACGGCCTTGTCCAGATCCTCCACGCGGCGCAGCCAGCGGGCGTCCAGGGCGCGGCCGTTGGTCGACAGGTACAGCCGCCTCACCGCGGGGAGCGCGGCCGCGGCCTCGAACACCGCCTCCACGACGTCGGGCGCGAGCAGCGGCTCTCCCCCGAACAGCTTCACGTCGCCGCCGTTCGGGCCCGCCCAGCGCTCCGCGAAGAGGTGCAGCGCGCGCACCGCGTCGTCGGGCGAGAGGGAGGGGAAGCCGTCCTTGACGGTGGGGCAGTACGAGCACCGCAGGTCGCAGGCCCGGGTGACGGTCAGGATGAGCTGTCGGGGAGTCGCGCCCTCTACCACTGTCCGTGGGAGCCGTGGGACCCGTGACTGCCGTGGGAGCCGTGGGACCCGTGGCTGCCGTGGGAGCCGTGGGACCCGTGACTGCCGTGCGAGCAGTGCTGCGCGAGCATCACGTTCGCGTTGGCCGGATCGTCCTGGACCGAGCGCGACGCCTCGAGCAGATCCCGCGACACCGACGGCGACTCGGCGTCCTTCAGCTCGTCCTGCGCCAGGTACGAAGCCGGGCTCCGATCCAGCGAGGGGAGCTTGCTCTTGGGATCCTTCTCGAAAGCCACGGCGGGAGACTACCTCACGGCTCCGGCGGCGCTCGGGCCGGGCCGAGCGGGCCGGGGCGAGAATCGTTGGTCACCCCCGCTGGGTGGGCCGGGCCGAGGGGGCCGGGGCCGGGCGCTCTTCAGACGGCGCAGTCGGCGCCGGTCTCGCGGGGGCGGTTGATCGTCCAGCGGCGGAAGATGTCGCGGACCTTCCCGTCGGGGTCGTTCGCCAGTCTCTCGAAGAGCAGCGACGCGATCGTGTAGTGCTCGCGGCACTTGGGGGAGTCGGGGCGCTTGAACAGGTCTCCCGACGTCATGTACTCGTGCATGGGGCACACGCCGCAGTAGGGCTTGACCCAGCACTCCGAGCAGCCGGGCAGCGCGTCCTGCAGCGACGCGACGGCCATCGCCCGCACGGTCGGGTGCTGCAGCACCTCGGCGACGTTCGCCGCGTCCACGGTCCCGATGCCGAACATGTCGCTGCCCATCGCCGACGTCATCCGCCCCTCGTCGCAGGTGAACAGCTTGCCGTCGTGGTTGTAGGCGACCTGCCCCGTCCCCGCGCCGCAGGGGCTGCGGATGTCCACGAAGTTGGGGTCGTCCTCCGTGAGGATCTTCGCCAGGAAGATCGCGGCGGTGCCCTCGATGATCTCGGTGCCGTCGAGGTTCCGCTGGAGGATGTCGTCGAGCATCGTGCCGTAGAAGTCGAGGTACTCGTCGATCGTGTAGCCCACGCGCTTCCACTGATCGACGGCGAACCCGTACGGGTTGAGCGGCCGCACGTGCAGGTTCCGGATGCCGAGCTCGACGTACAGGTCCACGATCTCGCGCTGGAAGTCGAACGACTTGCGCGTGGTCGTCATGAGCGCGTCGACGTGCCACAGCTCGGGATCGAGGCCCTTGGCTCGATAGGCCGCGTTGAAGTGGTGGATCCACCGCATCACCGACCCGAACGCGGAGCCGTCCTTCTTCCACAGCCGGTTGTGGTCGTGCAGCTCCTGCGGCCCGTCCAGCGACGTGCACACCAGCACGTCGTTGGCCACGAGCCAGGCCGCGTTCTCCTCGTTCATGTACGTGAAGTTCGTGACGAGGCTGTGGGCCAACTCCTTGCCTTCGACCTTGTTCTTCTCGCGGCTGTACTCCACGACGAACTTGATCACGTCCATGTTCACGGTCGGCTCGCCGCCCTGGAACTCGAAGTTCACGTACGGCGACGACGTGGTCATGGCGAGGTCGACCACCCGCTTGGCCGTGGCCACCGACATGTCCGTGTCGACCCGGTCCATGTCCGTGCGGGACGCGTGGCAGTACCGGCAGGACTGGTTGCAGCGCAGGGTCGTGATGAGGATGTGGAGGTGCGGCCCCAGGCCCACGAACCGCTTGCGCCGCTTCATGCGGTCGGCCAGGGCCTCGAGGTCGAGGCCGTCGCGGAGGAAGCCCTTCGCGCGCAGCGGCTCGGCCCGCGGGTCTTCGCCCCCGATGCGGCCCGCGAGGAAGTCGGCGTAGTCCGCCGGGTCGAGGAAGTGCCAAGCGCCGTCGTCGCCCGTGATCACCCGGCGTCCGGCGACGTGGCCGGCGCGGAAGAAGCCCAGCCTCTCGGCCGCCACCCGGGGGCGGGGCAGCGTGATCAGGCGGGTCACGGGCGGTCCGCTCGTTCGCGCACGACGGTCTCGTAGAGCGCGTGGTTGGCGAACCCGTCGAACAGGTCCTCGCCCAGGTCGGGGTCGGGGTCTTCGAAGGTCGCGAGGATGTCCGAGCCCGCCACGGTGACGACGATCGTCGCCACCGGCGCGTAGGCCGCAGCGGCCGCCTCCACGGCGTCCACCCGGTAGAGGCTGCGCGAGAAGGAGAGGCCGGGGCCGGGGGGGGCGACGGCCTCGGTCACGGCGACTCGGCCTCGCCGTCGCCCGGGGTCGCCCAGGGGACGCGGATCTCGAGATCTTCTTCGGCCATCTCCTCGGCGTCGAGCTCGGCGAGCAGGCGGTCGATCGTGGACGTCTCCGGCGCGCCGAAGAAGGCCCGGGCCATGTAGTACTCGCGGATCGACCGCGTGGCGTCGCCGACCTGGCGCCGCACCACCTGGTTCAGCAGCTCGTTCGCGAACTCGCCCGCCAGCGCCTCGAGGTCGGCCTCGGTGGGCGTGGACTTGGCCTTCAGGCGCACCCGGATCATCCGCTCCTCGGGGCGCGTGAGGAAGAGCCAGCAGCGGTCGACGAACAGGTGCGCCGCGCCGTAGACCGCGTCCCGGGCGTACACGTCCTCGTCGATCGTGAACGCCACGGAGCGGGCGTCGAGGTCGTAGGCGAGGGTGACCTCCTCGGGGGGGGCCTCCCCCGAGGTCGGGGCTGCGGTCAAGTGAGCGCCTCGTGATCGTCGGCGTACGCGGACAGCCGCTCGTCGTGGGTCAGGAGCCCGGGCGGCGCCGGGCCGGTCATGCGCGCGGCGAGGCTGCGCAGGACGCGCCCCAGCGCTTCGGCGGTGGGATCGTCGCCGTCGCCGCCGTTCATGAGGATCAGGTCCACGTCCTCCGTCCTCGCGACGCCCACGGGGCGCTCCCCTCGGCGGCAGACGTGCACGCGCGCGGCCCCTCCCTCCGGCCCCCTCAGGACGAGCACGGCCGCGCCGCGGCGCACCGGCTCGAGGTCGGCGAGGGTCCACCCGAAGCCGAGGGGATCACCCGCCTTCAGCGGGGCGAGCAGGGCCCACGGGGGGTGCTCTTCGGCTCGCTCTCGGCGACGGCCGGAGCGGCGAGGAGGGGGGGACGAAGGGATGTGAGCGGACGCCTCGGGCGTCAGGGTACCGACGACAGAGGCGGCGGCGATTGATTGAAGCATCGCTCGTCGGGAGGGCACCCGCGCAGGATACCGGATCGCTCGTCGACCGGCCGGGCCGACAGAGTCCCCTGCGGGAGGTGCCGGCCGTCGTGGACGCGGAAACCCCAGACGGTGGGGTCGTCCTCGCCCGCCCAGGTCAGCCGGGCGACGTACTCGCCCCCCGCGTCGAGGCGCCCCGTGGGCTCGAAGACGATCGTGCGGCCCAGGTCTTCCACGAACATGTCCCCCGGGACGGTCGTCCCCCAGGGGCGGGAGAGGTGCAGCGAGGGGTCGTCCGGGGGCAGCCGGAAGCGGGCCTCCACGACGGCGTCCACGGACGCCGACTCCTCTCCGGGGGCGGGGGCCACCGCGTCGAGGACGGGGCCGTCGCACCCCGAAGCGAGGAGCGCGGCTGCGATCAGGGAGATCCGAAGAGGGGATTGCATCGTTCCTCCAGCATCGACACATAACCCGCCGGGCGGGTGCTGGGGGACACTGCAGGAAGCGGGCCGGGCGGTCGGGGCCGTCCGCTGCCCCGGTCAGTCGTCCAGGGTCTGGTCCAGGGGTTCCTCGGGCACGGTCTCGACCTCCATCGAGTCCGACGCGACGTCGCGCACGTCCGCGGGCTTGGGGCGCTGCGATCGCTTGCGGGCCATGGACGTGTAGGCGCGGCTGAACGCCGTGTGCACGGCCTTGTGGACGGCGCTGTCGAGCTCGTCGTTCTTCTTCATGGAAGTCCGTCTCCTCCGGGCCCCGCGCGGTGCGGCCCCCTCCCCAAATCGGAATTCGCGCCCTGGAGTTTAGGCGATTCGTGTCGTGCCATCGAAACTTCCGTACTCACGCGCGTCGGAGCTGCAGCAGGGCCGCGACGTGCTCGGCTTCGCGCTCCTGGATGATCCGCCCGAGGAGGCCCAGGACTCCGGCGGATCCCTCGAGGCGCGCGGCGAAGTCGACGGAGATCGCCCCCCGGACCCCGTCCGAGCCGAACCGGAACGGCACGGCGAGGACGGCGCCGGGAGGCCCGACGACGACGATCGGTCGCTCCTCCGCGATCGCCCGGGCGATCGGCCCGGAGGGGGGAGCGAGGCGCATCGGCCCCGCAGGGAGCGGGCGGGCGGCGCCGCTGGTCTGCCGGCGCAGCGGCGTGGGCACCGCCCGGTCGTGGCGCGCGGACCAGATCGCCACCCGCGTCGCCAGGGCTTCGGGGTCGACGTCCTCCGTCACGAGGGACCCCTCGATCGCCTGGAGGATCAGCCGGAGCTGCTCCTCGAGCCGCTGCTGGGTCTCGTAGAGGCGGGTCAGCGTCGGCGACATGCGGGACCAGTCGACGCCCGGCAGGCCGAGGTGATGCACGCCCACCAGTCGCCCGTGCTTGATGGGGACCTGGAACGCCGCCGACCCCAGGGGAGGATGCAGGTGAAGCCGCCGCTCGGCCTCCGCGCCGTAGACGCTCACCATGTAGTCCACGAAGTTCCGGGACACGTAGACCTGATCGGGGCCCGCCGCGGCCGCCACGTAGGACCCGAGGTTCAGCCCGTCGCCCACGGATTCGGTGTTTCCGAACAGGCTCACCGGGTAGACGAAGGTGCCGACGTGCAGCCCCTGTCGGATCGCGAACCGAGGGGCGGTGGTGTACCGCTCCCGCATCGAGCGCGTGTAGCGGACGAGCGCGCCCGTCGCCTCGACGACCTTCCAGGGCACGTCGTCGCGGTGGCGGAAGGTGACGAGGAATCCGTCGCCCGTGCCGTGCACGAACACCTCGCGGTCGCGCCTCAGCGACGCCAGCCACGCCAGCTCGCCGAGCCAGTCGGAGATCGTCTGGATGATCGCCACCTGCTCGTCCGCCGTGTGGGTGCTGAACCCCACGACGTCCGCCGACCAGACCAGGCCCTGGAGCTCGCGGCTCACGACGCGGGACCGTCGGGGATGCGCGTGAACGGGGCGGCGGACCGCGCGCGAGCCCGCCGCTCGGCGGGGGGCTGCTCCGAGCGCGAGCGACGGCCCCGGCGTGCGTCCAACCGATGGACGAGGGCCTCGGACGGCTCCCGCCGCAGGACGGCCCGGACCACCGGCAGCGGGTCCTCGAAGACGGGGCTCAGCTCGCGCTCGTCGAAGGTCCGAGCGAGCGAGAACATGCCCGCGCAGATCCCGTCGAACCGGCACACGTCGCACGCGTCGCCCTTGCCGTGCAGGAACTCCTGCTGGTGCACGAAGCCCTTGCGGTCCAGGAAGCGGATGCAGCGCTCCTCCTCCTTGACGATCTTGCGCGTCTCCGTGCTCGCCCAGGCGAACCGCGGCATGAAGCACAGGGGCACCCGCTCCGCCCGGAACGTCCGCCCGCCCGCGTGCAGGAACGCCATCGCCCGCTCCAGGGACGGCGCGAACTCGTAGTGGCGCGGGATGCAGTCGGGGTGCTTCTCGGCGCGGTTGCCGTCGGGGTCCATGTTGTTCCACACGACGTGGCGGATGAACGGGAAGCGCTCGACCAGCCACCGGACGATCGCGTCCAGGTGGTCGGCGTTGTAGGCGTTGATGACGGTGTTCACGTCGGCCGTCACCCCCACCTCGGGGACGTGGTCGAGCGCCGCCGTCAGCGCGGCGTGGGCCCCGGGGTGGCGGGTGATGAAGTCGTGCGCGCGGGGGTCGTGGGAGTGCAGCGAGAAGTGGGCGTGGGTGAGCCCCGCGGCGACGGCTTCGCGGAAGAACCCGAGGTCGGCGAGGCGCTGCCCGTTGGTGATGATGCGGCTGTGGAGCCCCAGCTCGGCGGCGTGGCCCAGGGCGGGCAGCAGCAGGGGCGAGATCGTGGGCTCGCCCCCGGTGAGGATCACCCCGTCGTACCCCATCGACGCGAGCCGGCCGAGCTCGTCCTCCATCTCCTGCAGCGTGAGCTCGACGCCCGTGGGCGGGTTCGAGCAGAAGCGACAGGACTGCAGGCAGTCGCGCGTGAGCTGCAGGTAGCCGAGGTTCGCCATCAGCCGCCGAGGACCTCGAGTCGACGGCGTCGGCGCTTCTCGGCGTGGTCGGCGGAGAGGCGACGCAGGGGGTCCACGGCGACGGGCGCGGACTCGAAGCCGGGCAGGGGCGGCACGGCGCCGCCGGGCGGGCGGCCGTGGGCCAGGCGCGCGGAGAGGTCGGGGAGGTCCGGCGCGTGGGCGAGCGGGCGGGCGAGGCGCAGGCCCTGGTCGCGCACCATCTGGATCGGGAACCCCTCGCAGCGGTCGTCGGCCGCGCAGGTCCGGCAGCGGATCGACTTGCCGAAGTACGTCGTCTCGATGTGCCGCTCGGCCAGCGCGCGGGTGTCGAGGCGGCCGGTCACGGGGTCGAAGCGGTCCGCCCTGAGGACGGCGCGGGGGGCCACGATCCGGGCTCCGGGCGCCGCGCAGGCGGGGAGGCCCGAGACGCGGACGGGGAGGTCGAGGCGGGCGAAGAAGGCGGCCGGATCGCGGACGTCGGCGCGGGTCGCCGAGTCGAGATCCGGGCGCCCCGGCTGGTGCACGCGCACTCGGTCGAGGGCTCCGGCGAGGGCGTCGCGGTGGGCCTCGAGGGCGGGCGCCGTCTCCCGGTTCAGCTCCACGTCGAGCTCGAGGTCTCCGCGCCCCACCCAGGCGGCGACCTGGGCCGCGGTGTCGGCGACGTAGACGTTGCCGGGCACGACGTCGTCGGGGTCCGCGCCCCGGACGTAGAGCCGGTGGTCGGTGGCGGGGGCCGGGGCGGCGACGCCGAGGAGCGTGGCCCCGAACGGCAGGCGCTCGGGGGGGAGGCCGTCGGCCTGCTCGAAGACCTCGACGGTCCCGCCGCGGACGGCCGCCGCGAGGCGGTCGGTGGCCGTGCAGAACGGCTCGATGAAGCAGTGGACGCACCGCGAGGCCTCGCGGCACGACAGCGGGGTCCCGTGATCGAGCTGGTTCCGAAGCTGAAACCGACGGCCGTCGACCTCGTCCAACATCTTGTGCGGATCCTGGATCAGGTCCTCGAGCCCCTCGAGCCACGCCACGGGGAACCGGTTCGTCCACACGACGATCCCCGGGTGCCGGTCGAGGCGGAAGACCCTGTGGAGCACGTCCAGGTGCTCCGCCGGGTCGTAGAACAGCTCGTCCCGGTGGTCGTACGCCGACGCCTGGGGGATGACGTGGAGCAGGTCGAACTCGGTCACCCCGAGCCGGATCGCGAACTCCACGATCTTGTCGATCACGGCCACGTTCTGCTTGTTGATGACCACGTCGACGTTCGTGATCACCCCCCGGTCCCGCGCCCGGACCGCCCGCAGGATCGCCTTGACGATCCGCTCCCAGGACCCCGGGTGCTGCGTGAGGTGGTCGTGCAGCTCGGCGGTGTGCCCGTGCAGGCTGAACGTGAGCTCGTCGAGCCCCGCCGCCACGGCCGCCTCGAAGAAGTCGCGATCGGCCCACATCCAGCCGTTCGTCACGGTCTGGACCCGCGTGTAGCCCAGGGTCCGCGCGTATCGGACGATCTCGATGAAGTCGGGGTGCAGCGACCCCTCGCCCCCGCTCACGATCACCTTGTCGGCCCCCTTCTCCTCGCGCCCGCGGCGGAGGTCGGCGCGGATCTGCTCCCGGGGCAGGAAGAGGTTCCGGGGGGTGTCCGAGTCGAGGCAGAAGAGGCACCGGCTGTTGCAGGCGGTCACGAGCCGCACCCAGTGCTTCTTGCGGTTCGCGATCCGCTCGCGGGCGAGCATCGCCCCCCGCCGGTCGGGGACCGCGTCGGCGTCGGGCGCGGCCACGATCGGGGGGAGGCGGCGCCGCTGAGCTTCGGGCCACGGGGGCACGGCCGCGCCCCTCGGACGCTCCACCGCCTCGGCGCCGAGCCGGGCCGCGTCGCGCAGCAGCTCCAGGGCGGAGGGGTGGTCGAACACGCGGGGTCCCGCGATCCGGAACCGCAGGTCGCGGCCGCGGCAGGCGGCGACGAGGCGACGTCGGACGACGCGCGTGGGCTCGTCGCCGAGCCAGCCGAAGCGCACCACGCCGTCGGGTCCGGGATCCGGCGGGGGCTCCGCGGGCGCGTCGTCCGGGAAGGCGCGGAGGTGATCGTCGAGGTCGTCGAACCCCTCGACGTCGACGGGCAGGCCGCGGCGGGCCGCGACGCGCCGGGCGTCGGCTACGGCGGCCCGCGCGGCGGCGAGGCGCGGACCGAGCGAGAGGTACGCGTCGAGGTCGAGGCGGCCCGCGATCCGGGGTCGTCGCACGACGACCCGGGCGACCCCGAGCTCGGCGAGCAGCTCCACCGTCTCGGACAGGTGGGGCGTCGTGGGGCGGGTGAGCGTGACCTCGGCCCGGACGGAGAGCCCCGCGGCGACGCAGGCCCGGACGCTCCGGGTGCGCGCGGCGGCCGTCCCCGGGCGCCCCGCGAGCCAGTCGTGGGCGTCGCGTCGGCCGGTGGGGAAGGGGACGCGCACCGCCGAGACGCCCGCGGCGAGCAGGCTCGCGGCGGCGCCCGGGACGGCGAGGGAGAGGCCGTCGGTGGCGAGCACGATCGACGCCGCGTCCGAGCACGCGCGGACGACGTCGAGCAGGTCCGGCCGCAGGGTGGGCTCGCCCCCGCACAGCAGCACGTCGCGGCCCGCCACCGGAGGGCGCGACGGCAGGACGGCGTACGCCTCGGGGAGGTCGAGGCGGCCCGGCACCCGGGGGGCGCCGTGCACGGGGACGCGGAGCAGCATTCGCAAGGGCACAATACGAAAGCCTGCTTTGCGACGTCTGCCTCCCGCCCCCTTGACCCTCCCGTCGCCGGAGGATCGCACCCTCGCCGGCCTCCTGCGCAAGGTGCGGCTGCTCGGGGTCCGCGCGCTGCTGACCACCCCGGGGGCGCCCCTCGCCGAGCGCGTGCGGCGGGAGCTCGAAGACGACGGCCCCGCGACCCTCGAGCGCATCGGCGCCCCGGACGTGCTCCCCCGGCTCCTCTGCCTCGCCGCGGGGCTGAGCGTCGGCCGCGCGCTCGACGGCCTCGAGACGCTGTACGACGCGGCCGCGCCCAGCGTCCCGGTCGACGGCTCCGCTCACCTCGCGCTCGTCGACACCTTCCCGCTCGCGAACGTGGAGGCCCACCCGGACAAGGACGGCAACGACCTCGACCTGGGCGGTCGGCCGCCCGACGCGTGGGTCGACGCGCTGCGCGGAGCCCTGGGCATCGCGGAGGCGGCCCTGCCCGAGTGGTCCTCCGGCGTGCGCCCCTGGGCCGTGCGGCGCTGGGTGCCCGTCGGCTGCGACGACCGCGAGCACCGCAGCGCGTCGTACCGGGAGGCGCCGGGGCTCGCCTACCTCACGCTGCACCCCGACCCGCTGACGATGGCGGAGGCGGTGGTGCACGAAGCCCAGCACACCGCGCTCAACCTGCTCTCCTGGTTCGACCCGCTGCTCGAGGACGACGACGTCCTCGTCGCCTCGCCGGTGCGCCCCGATCCGCGCCCCCTGCGCGGCGTGCTGCTGGCCGCGCACGCGTTCGTGCCCGTGGCGGCGATGCACCTCCGCCTCGCCGAGTCGGCCCACCCCGTCGCCTCGGCGGGGCGGTTCGCCGAGCGGCGAGCCGAGGTGCTGCAGGCCAACGCCGACGCCCTCGCGACGCTGCAGGCCCGGGCGCGGCCCACCCCCGCGGGGGCTCGCGTCATCGACGGCCTCCGGGCGCTCCACGACGCGGTCGCCGCGGCTTTCGATCCGATAGGTTGACGGCGGTGACACGAGCGACCGCACGACTGCCGATCCTCCCCCCGGGCTGGGTGCGCCCCGCGGGCCGGGTGCGCCGCCCGCAGTCCCTCGCCGCCGCCGACGCCCACGCCGAGGCGCACCTGCGCGAGGCCGTCGCCGTCACCACCCACGGCGACGTCGCGGGCGGGATCGAGATCCAGCTCGGGCACCTGTGCAACAACCGGTGCGTCTTCTGCGTGAGCGGGCAGCTCACCGAGCAGCGCCTCGCCCGCCGCATCCCCGAGGCCCCCGCCGTCGCCGCCCTGGAGGCTGCCGCTGCGGCCGGGGTGCGGCGCGTGACGTTCCTGGGCGGCGAGCCGACGATCCAGCGCTCGTTCCTCCCCGCCGTCCGTCGCGCGCGGGAGCTCGGCTTCGACGAGATCGTCGTATTCACCAACGGCGTGCGCACCGCGCAGCCGAAGTTCCTGGCGGCGATGACGGAGCTCGGCGGGTTCACGTGGCGCTTTTCGATCCAAGGCGGCACGGAGGAGGCGCACGACCGCGTGACGCAGACCCCCGGCTCGTTCGCGAAGCTCCTCGCGGGCATGGCCGCCCTGCGCGCCGCGCCCGGGCAGCGCATCACCGCCAACGCGTGCGTCACCGCCCTGAGCGCGGACGCCGCTCCGGGGTACGTCGACCTCGTGGACGAGTACGACATCGAGGAGCTGCACCTCGACATGATCCGGCCCGAGTCCGCGGGGCTGCGCAGCCCGAGCTACCACCGGACGATCCAGGGGACGTACCGCGATCTCGCGGCCGGCCTGGCGCGGATGCTCGAGGCGTTCACGGCCCGGCGCCCCGACTTCGAGGTGCACGTCGGCAACCTGCCGTTCTGCCTGCTGCCCGACTGGACCCGAGCCTTGCACCACGGCGGCCGGGACACCGCGACCGTCACCACGGACGACCGTGGCGAGCTGCTGCGCGTCCACGACAAGTACGCCCACCAGCGCGAGGGCATGGAGCACCCGGCGGGGTGCGCGCCGTGCGCCTTCCGCGACCGGTGCCGGGGGGTGCCGAGCCGCTACCTCCGCGACCGGGGCAGCGGCGAGTTCGTGGCGGTCGAGCCCGCCGAGCGCGCGGCCCGCAGGGCGCGCCTGGTGCGCGTGCTGGATCGCCTGCGGCGGGCGGGGGACGCGCGCGCCGCGGCCGTCGCGGACGGCGGGTACGTCGACGACGTGCGGGCCGGGGTGGGCGTCCGCCTGGTGGCGCGCCTCGCGGGGCCTCGCACGGTCCTGTCGGTGCACCCCGTGGGGGCCGTCGCCCCCGAAGACCTGCGGGCGCGCGGCGGCGCCCTCATCGACCGCTACGAGGGTCGGTCGTGAGGCGCCTCGCGCCGGTGCTCTCGCTCGCGCTCGCGGCCTGTCCGTCGTCCGACGACGACGACCTCGACCTGCCGCCCCGGGTGTTCGACGACGACGACGCCGGCGACGACGACGACGACTCCGCCCCCGACTACATCGAGTGCGGCGCCCCGGACGCGGCGCCCCCCTACGTGTCGTCCCTGACGACCGAGCTCTCGACGCTCGTCCCCCAGCTCGACGCCCGCGCCCTCGGGTGGGCGATCGACGCGGCCGCGTACGACTTCCACGGGCAGCTGTCGGGGTCCCTGGAGCTGTCCCTGTTCGCCTTCAGCGACGACGACTGCCCCGCCCGCACCGCGGTCACGAGCCCGCTGGAGCCGGATCCCCGGTGCGTCGAGACCACCCGCAATACGCGCGCGAGCAGTCACTGGGCGGGCGGATGCGTGGGGACCTGCGAGTTCGAGATCGTCGGCGCGGCCGACTTCGCGCTGCGTCGCCTGGACTGCCTGACTCCGGACGGCCCCCTGCGCGAGCGCGAGGGGACGGCGGCCTCCCCCGGGCTCGAGGTCGGCGTGCTCGTGCGGCACCTCGGGGGCGTGAGCCGCTTCGGGCTCGACGGCGACCTGCGGCACCTGCATCGGGAGAGCACCGCCGCGGGCGGCGCCGTGACGGTGGAGGAGGAGTGGTCCGTGGACGCCGTCTTCACCGCGCTCCCGGGACCGCCCAAGGGGTTCCTGGCCGACCTGTGGCGGCAGGGGTCGGGCACCGGGGCGGCCTCCGGGGCCCGGTCCGCGGTGTACGTGGACGGCGAGCCGACGGCCGTGGCGGCGACGGCCGCGGGCGGCTACATCACCGGCGGCGTGCTGGCGCCGATGGAGGCCGAGTTCGATCTCGCCTGGGACTCGGCGGTGTGCGCCCTGGAGCCCGTCCGCGGATCCGTGATCGGGCGCCGCTGGGACCAGCTGCCGCCCGAGGGGACTCCCCAGAGCGCGGCGTCCATCGTCTTCGACGGGGCGACGGACTGCGACGGCTGCGGGCGCGTCTATTCGGGAGACGCGGAGGTCGGCGAGTTCTGCCGGGCGCCCGCTCCGTCGCCGCCCCCGCTCGACTGACGACGTCGGCGTCGTCGTCGGCGTCGCTTCTTCCCGCCCCCCTCGGCGCGCTTCTTCGCCTTCTCGGCTTCGGCCTGCACCCACTCGGCCACGCGCTCCACGATCGCCTGGCCGTAGCGGTCGCGCTGCCAGTCGCGCATCTCCTCGATCAGCTCGAGATCGGCGACGGACTCGGGCTTCAGCGCGGCCGCCGAGCGCATGACCGCGTTGTTCACGATCAGCCCCGGGGCCATCGCCTCGTCGGTCGACTGCTTGTTGCGCCACTTCTTGAGGGCCGCCATCAGGGGCTCGTCGTCCCGGGTAAAGGGGGGCAGGCGCGGGTCCCGCGGCGCCTCGGCGGGCTTCGGCGTCCGGGGCGCGGCCGACTCGTCGGCCAGCCCGTCGGCGACCGCCACGCAGACGTCGCTCGCGTAGCGCCGCACCACGTGGTGGGTGGCCCCCAGGGCCTTGGCGAGCTCCACCTTGGTGGTGGGCTGCTTCTCGGCGAGCAGCAGGCAGCTGTCGTTGCCCCACACCTTGAACGCCGGGCGGTTCCGCCGGCGCGCCTGCTCGTCGCGGGCGAGGAACACCGCGCGCAGGACCTTGCGTTGGTCGGCGTCGAGCTTCGTGGCGCCCTTGATCTTCATGCAGTCGTCGCCGCTGAACGGGCGTCGACTCCACTCCCGGGCTTCGAGCAGCGTGAACTCCTCGGCGAGCATCGCCCCGCGGCCCCGCTCCTCGGCCAGCGGGCGCAGGATGCCCATGAGCTTCGGCAGGAAGTGCGAGTCGAGGCGCGCGTAGGCGAGGTGCTCGGGCTTGAGCGGCCGCGAGGACCAGTCGTGGCGCTGGTACTTCTTGTTGAGCTTCACGCCGAAGTACCGATGCACGAGGTCGCCGAGGCCGAAGCGCTGATGCCCGCCCGCCTGGGCCGCGATCATCGTGTCGAAGATGCCCCGGATCGTGAAGCCGAAGTCGCGCTTGAGGCTCACGACGTCGTAGTCGGCCCCGTGGAAGATCTTCGTCACCCCCGGGTCCGCCATCAGCCCCGCGAGGGGACTCAGATCCTTCACGCGGAGCGGGTCGATGACGTAGTCCGGGCCCGTGTCGCCGGTGATCTGCACCAGGCAGCACGACTCCTCGTAGGAGTAGAAGGAGTCGGACTCGGTGTCGACCGCGAGCACGCGGGTGCTGTTCAGCGCGTCCACCGTGTCCCGCAGCCCGGACGCGTCCGTGACGTAGCGGAACCCGAGATCCTCCGGCGGATCGAAGGGGGGCGGCGCCGCGGGCCCGTCTTCGCTCATCCCTGCTCTTCCTTGGCCCGCCGCGCCGCGAACCGCTCGAGGTCCGCGGGCCCGAAGGCCTCGGGCAGGAGATCGCGCACCGACGTCGTGCGCTTCTCGCCTTCCAGGTTCTCCATGACCACCACCGCGTCGGGGGCGAAGTCGTACATGAACTGGCGGCACGCCCCGCACGGCCCCGGGGCGCCGTCGGTCTCCGCGACGATCGCGATCTCGGTGAGGGTCGTCTCGCCCTCGTGCAGGGCGATGCAGATGGCGAGGCGCTCGGCGCAGATCGTGAGCCCGTAGCTGGACACCTCGACGTTGCTGCCCGTGTAGACCTTGCCGGAGCCCGCCCGCACGGCCGCCCCGACGCCGAAGCCCGAGTACGGCGCGGTGGAGCGCTTCCTCGCGTCCCGAGCGGCGACCAGCAGGTCCTTCACGAGGCGTCCCACCAGGCGGCGCGGTCCGCGACGATCCGGTGCAGCACCTTGCGGACGGCCGCCGTGGCCTCGCCCGCGACGTCCGCGACCTCGGCGTGGGTGATCTCCTGGTCCGGCCCGAGCGTGCCCGCGGCGGCGTTGGAGATGACGGACAGCCCGGCGACGCGCGCCCCCAGGTTGTGCACCGCGATCGCCTCGAGGACGGTGGACATGCCCACCGCGTCCGCGCCGATGATCCGCATCCAGCGGACCTCCGCGGGCGTCTCGTAGTTGGGGCCCACGAGCCCCGCGTACACGCCCTCGCGCATGGACACGTTCTCCGCGTCGGCGGCGGCCACCATCGCGTCGCTCAGCGGCCGGTCCCAGCACTTGCTGAGGTCCTGGAAGCGGGGGCCGAGCTCGGGGGTGTTCTGTCCGATCAAGGGATTGGCGCCGGTGAGGTTGAGGTGGTCGCGGATGACCATCAGGTCTCCGGCGCGGTAGTCGAGGTTCACCGCGCCCGCGGCGTTCGTGAGGAGGACGGCCTGCGCGCCCGCGTGCGCGAGGGCGCGGACCGGGAAGACGATCCGCCCCGCGTCGTGGCCTTCGTAGAGGTGCGACCGGCCCTGCTTCAGGACGATGAGGGCGCCGTGCAGGCGGCCCACGACGAGGCGCCCGAGGTGTCCCTTGACCGTGGTGGGCGGGAACGACGGGAGCTGGTCGTAGGGGATGATCTGCGGGTCTTCGAGATCGTTGGCGACCTCGCCGAGGCCGGAGCCCAGTACGACCGCCAAGAAGGGTTCGGACCGGAGGATCGGGCAGCGCGCGTAGAGCGCGTTCACCGCCCGGTCGAGGTCCACTTTCAACTTGCTCATGCTGCGCTGCTGCTCCGACTCTTCTTCCACTGATCCGTTCGCAGAGTAGCAGCCCTGCGATCGCGGTCTTTTCAGCCGACGAGCATGCCCGCGATGTTGGCCGTGAGGAAGGCGGCGAGGGTGCCCGCGATCATCGCCTTGAACGCGATCCGCGCGAGGTCGCCGCGGCGCTTCGGGGCGATCCCCCCGATCCCGCCCAGCTGGATGCCGATCGACCCGAGGTTGGCGAAGCCGCACAGAGCGTACGTCGCTACGACCATGCTCCGGTGGGACAGACCGGGGCTCACCTGGGCGAGCTGCAGGTAGGCGACGAACTCGTTGAGGATGGTCTTCATGCCGAGCAGGCGCCCGATCTCGGTGCACTCCGCCGCGGGCACGCCCATCGCCCAGGCCAGCGGCCAGAACACGTAGCCCGCGATGCTCTCGAGGGTGAGGCCCTCCACCCCGACGAGCCCGCCGCTCCAGGCGATGAAGCCGTTGATCATCGCCACCAGGGCGAGGAAGGCGAGGAGCATCGCCGCGACGTTCAGGGCGAGCGTCATCCCCTCCGAGGCGCCCCGCGCGGCGGCGTCCATGGCGTTGACGTCGACCTTCTCGACCTTCATCTCCATCACGCCGCTCGTCTGGGCGACTTCGCGCTCGGGCAGCATGATCTTCGCGACCACGAGCGCCGCCGGCGCCGACATGACGGACGCGGCCATGAGGTGGCCCGCGATGTCCGGGAAGACCCCCGAGAGCATGCCCACGTAGGCGGCCATCACGCCGCCCGCGACCGTCGCGAAGCCGCCGGTCATCACCGCGTTCAGCTCCGACATCGTCATCTTGTCGACGAAGGGCTTCACCAGGAGCGGGGCCTCGGTCTGGCCCACGAAGATGTTCCCCGCGGCCGACAGGGTCTCGGCGCCCGACGTCTTCATCGTGCGGAACATCACGACCGCCACGGCGCGCACGAGCAGCTGCATCACGCCCACGTGGTACAGGACGGCCATCAGCGAGCTGAAGAAGATGATCGTCGGCAGCACCTGGAACGCGAAGATGAACCCGAGCTGGGCCATGCCCACGGGCTCGCCCGCCTCCACGACCGGGACGGCCGTGTCCATGAGGCTCCCGAAGATGAAGCGGCTGCCGTCGTTCGTATAGCCCAGCAGGGTCATCACGAGGTCGTTGAGCCGGCTGAAGAGCCACCGCCCCGGCGGCGTC
Organism: uncultured Rickettsiales bacterium; assembly: GCA_964512225.1. Lineage (GTDB taxonomy): Bacteria > Myxococcota_A > UBA796 > UBA9615 > UBA9615 > CAZEKB01. Next base: position 44,512 of record CAZEKB010000036.1, read on the forward strand.
TTGAGCACCAGCACCGCGAACAGCAGCTGGAGCCCCAGCCCCCAGCCGATGATGCGCCAGGGGACGTTCCTGCGGTCGTTGGAGAGCGCCCAAGCGATGCCGAGCAGGATCCCGATCCCCGCGATGGACTGCAGGATGCTCACGGTCGGCCCCCCAGCCGCTCGAGGATCAGGGGCGAGGTCGTGCGTCGCGCCCCGCGGGGTCCGATCCGCAGCGCCGTCCGCGCGAGGGCGCGGGCCTCGGCGAGCCCCGCCCCTCCCCGGTGGAGGAGGCGCACGCACGGGTCGCCGCGCCGCACCGACGCGCCCACGCCCACCTCGAGCACCACCCCGACGCCGGGGTCGGGAGCCGCGCCGTCGCCTCCGCGCGCGCCGCCCAGGGCCGCGCAGGCCAGGCCGATCTCGAGGGCGTCGATGCCCCAGACCTCGCCGTCGAGGGGGGCCCCCACGATCTCCTCACCGCGGCCCGACTCCCCGCGCAGCCCCCCGTCCTGCAGGCTCGCGGGGTCGCCCCCCTGGGCCGCGACCATCGCCTCGAAGGAGCGCATCGCCGCCCCGGAGTCGAGCGCCCCGGCGAGGTCCGCGGGGGGGTGGCCGGCGGCCGCGAGGGCCGTCGCCGCGAGCTCGATGACGAGCGATCGCAGGTCGTCCGGGCCCCCTCCGCGGAGGACCTCCAGCGACTCCTGCACCTCCAGCGCGTTCCCGATCCTGCGCCCCAGCGGTCGCCCCATCTCGGTGATCAGCGCGGCGATCTTCCGCCCCGCGCCGACCCCGATGTCGATCATCACCCGGGCCAGCTCCCGGGCGGACCCGAGGTCCTTCATGAACGCGCCGCTGCCGACCTTCACGTCGAGCACGAGCGTGTCCGCCGCCTCGGCGAGCTTCTTCGACATGATCGACGGGGCGATGTGGTCCAGGGTGGGGACGGTCGCGGTCTGCGAACGCAGCGCGTACAGGGTGCGGTCCGCGGGGACGAGGTCGGCCGTCTGCCCCGTGATCACGCAGCCCACGTCCTGCACCACGCGGTCCATCTCGACCGCGGTCAGGTCCGTGCGGAACCCCGGGATGGCCTCGAGCTTGTCGAGCGTGCCCCCGGTGTGACCGAGCCCTCGTCCCGAGATCATCGGCACCGCGAACCCCACCGCCGCCATCAGCGGCGCCCAGATCAGCGAGACTTTGTCGCCGACGCCGCCGGTGCTGTGCTTGTCCACGGTCGGGCGGTCGAGGTGGTCCCAGGCGAGGACGTCGCCGCTGCGCATCATCGCGAGGGCGTAGTCGGTCCGCTCGCGGGTGGTCAGCCCGCGGGTGAAGATCGCCATGAGCATCGACGCGAGCTGGACGTCGGGGGCGGTCCCCCGTCCCGCCGCCTTCACGAAGGCGGTGATCTGCTCGGCGGTCAGGGTGCCTCCGTCGCGCTTCAGGGCGATCAGCGGGCGGATGTCCTCCATGCGGGCGGGCTCAGTAGCCGTCTTCGCCGACGCCGCCCGTCACGATGGCCACCGACGACGACGCGCCGAGCCGGTCCGCGCCCGCCTCGATCATCTTCCAGGCGTCTTCGTGAGTGCGCACGCCGCCGCTCGCCTTGACCTTGATCCCGGACCCGCCCACGACGCGCTTCATGAGGCGCACGTCCTCGAGCGTGGCCCCGCCCCCGCCGAAGCCGGTGGACGTCTTCACGAAGGCGGCTCCGGCCTGCCGGGAGAGGACGCAGGCCGCGACCTTCTCCTCGTTGGTCAGCTTGCTGGTCTCCAGGATGACCTTCACCGGGTACGGCCGCGACGCCTCCACGGTGACCGCCAGGTCCTCCAGGACGGTCTGGTAGTCGCCGGACTTGAGGGCGCCGATGTTGACGACGGTGTCGATCTCCTTCGCCCCGAGCTTGATGGCCTCGACCGCCTCGAAGGCCTTCACCGAGCCGAGGCAGGCCCCCAGCGGGAAGCCGACGACGCAGATCGGGACGGTGTCGGATCCGCGGAGCAGATCGGCGCACAGCTCGACGTTGCTGGAGTTCACGCACACCGAGTAGAAGCGATACCGCTTCGCCTCTTCGCACAGGCGCACGACCTGGTCGCGGGTCGCCTCGGGCTTCAGCAGCGTGTGATCGATGTGTCGGGCGACGCGCTGGTCCGTGCGGCCCGCGGCGTGGATGACTTCCCGGGGGATCAGGGTGACGTTGGCGTCCCAGCCGGCCGCGTACTGCCACTGAAAGGCCGCCTCGGCCGAGCGGGACGAAGCGTTGCCCGCGAGCGTGCCCCGCACGCGGTCCACGAGGGCGTCGACGAGAGCATCCATGCGCGCGGAATCCATGGACCGGAGGGTATCAAACCCGCGCCCGGGCCCGCGCGACCCGGCCTACGGCATCGGCCAGTCGACCTCCGGCGGGTCCTCGGCCAGGAGCTGGTTCACGAGGCTGCCCACGTCGCCGTTGACCTGCAGCGCGCGGATGCGCAGCTCTCGGTCGAGAACGGCGTACATCGGGATGCCGAAGCTGCCGTTGGGCGCGTAGTACTGCGCCACGGCGTAGTTGGGGTCGGCGACCACCGCGTAGGTGAGCCCGAACGTGCTCGCCCACCACTCCGCGCTGCCGTCCAGCAGCAGCGTGAAGTGCATGAAGCCGTCGGCTCGGTCTCGTTGGTAATCGGATTGCGCACCCGGCGCATTGCTCTGGCAAATGCCTCACCAATCGGCCGCGAGCTCGACGACGACCACGTTCCCGTAGAAGCGATGGAGCTGCAGCGACTGGCCCCACCGATCGGTGGCGCTCCAGTTGCTGGAGATCTGGCCCTGGGACCAACCCTGCCCCGCGATCGAGTCGGGCAACGGGCCCCGGGGGTACCCGCCCTCGTAGGGGTAGTCCGTGGGGTCGTCGGCGAGGAAGTAGTTGAGGTGCTCGTCCGCGTCCTCGTAGCCGTCGCCGTCCGTGTCCCGGTCCTCCGGATCGGTCCCGATCTCGTCCTCGAACGCGTCCGTGAGGCCGTCGCCGTCCGAGTCCCGAACGGTCGCGTCGTCGTCGTCGCCCGCGTCATCGTCGTCGCCCGCGTCGTCGTCGTCGTCGTCGTCGTCGTCGTCGCCCGCGACCGCGTCGTCGTCGTCCGCGAAGTTGCCTCCGCCTCCGCCTCCGCCTCCGCCCCGTCCGCCGCGGCGGCTGCAGGCGGGCAGGAGCAGGGCCGCTGCGAGGGCGAGCAGGAGGAGCCTGAGCGGGAGTGGATGGCGCATCCGCGCATCCTGCCTTGGATTCGGGGGTCTTGACGGGTTTCTGACGATCTCCTGACGGATTCGTCCGTGAGCTCGGGCAAAGTCCCGCCATGTACATCAAAAGGCCCACACGACTTCTCGGCGTCGCGGCGGTCTCCCTGCTCCTCCTCCCGGCGTGCGGCGTCCGGGGGGGCGGCGGCGGCGGAGGTGGCGGCGGCGGCGGCTCCATGGACACCGACGGTGACGGCCTGACGGACGCCTTCGAGGACATGATCGGCACCGACGCCGACGAAGAGGACACGGACGGCGACGGCTGGACCGACAGCGAAGAGCACCTCAACTACTTCTTCGCCGACGACGAGACCGACTTCCCGTACGCGGGCGAGTACCCGCGCGGCCCCATCCCCCGCGAGGTGGACGGCGAGGGCTGGAACCAGGGTCAGATCTCGGACAACTGGACGGGCGTCGACCAGCACGGAGAGGAGCTGCAGCTCCACCGCTTCTACGGGAACGTGGTCGTGGTCGAGCTCGCGGCCGACTGGTGAGGCATTTGTCGTTCGAATGCGCCGGGTGCGCAGAGTGACTACGAAGCCGCCATGGACCAGGGATACGTCCAGCTCACGCTGATGCTCGACGGTACGGGCTCGGGGTGGGCGGACGCGTTCGGGGCCACCTATCCGGTCATCACGGACAACCAGCAGGACATCGCCCGCGGCTACACCCCCGCCCAGGGCGGCAGCTTCGGCATCCCGATGTACGCCGTGCTGGACCGGGAGATGCGGATCGTCGCGAAGAACGTGAACGGCGGCGTCGCCAACCAGGTCGCGCAGCTGCTCGACTCGGAGCCCCCCGAGGTCGAGTGGCTCCTCCCCGAAGCGGACGACGACGAGTAGACCGCCGGACGCGGCTCAGTTCGAGCAGGTGTAGGTGAACGTCTGGGTGTTGCTGCCGCCGCCGATGCGGTGGGTCCCGTTGTTCGTGATCGAGTACCCCGCCACGATCGAGTTGCCGGCGCTGTAGCCGGTGATGCTGTTGCTCACGGTGATCGTCAGGGTGGTGCCGCTGCGGTTCGACGTCCACGACGTGGCCGCCCGAATGTCCAGGTCGCAGTCGCACCCCGACGGGCAGTCGTCCCAGGTCAGGGTGAACCCGCTGGTGGACGTCGACGCCCCCACGACCTGGCCGCCGCTGCCGTCCGAGTTGTCCCGGAAGGAGCCCGTCAGCTGCACGGTGGGGCAGCCCGGGGCCGTGAACGTCGCGCGCTTGTTCGTATTGCCGTTGCAGCTCCCGCCGCCCACGTTGCCGACTGTCACCGTCGCCGGGCAGCCGGGGTCCGTGGAGCCGTCGCAGTCGTTGTCGATGCCGTCGCAGATCTCGGTCGCCCCGGGGTTCACGGACCCGTTGTTGTCGTCGCAGTCGCCCGTCGCCGTGCTCAGGTTCGGGTCGTTGCAGTTGCCCACGAGCGCGACGATCACCACCGCGCTGCCCCAGGTGTCGCCGTCGAGGTCCTGGAAGCAGGCGGTTGCGTCCACGCCGTCGCAGTCCTGGTCCACGCCGTCGTCGGGGATCTCGGGCGCCCCGGGGTACACGGTCGCGTCGTAGTCGTCGCAGTCCTGGCCGCCCGCCGCGGCGGTGAAGAAGCCGTCGCCGTCGTTGTCGATGAAGAGGTCGTCCGAGGGGTCGTTGGGGTCGCGCTCCCCGGCGTCGATCGCGCCGTTCAGGTTCGCGTCCTCGGCGCCGTCCGGGGCGGTGCCGCCGTCGGTGTCGACGAGCAGGGGATCCGTGGTCGTCGCGGGGTCGGCGTCGGCGAGGAAGAGGAGGGGGTTGGTGTCGCCGCCCTCGGGGGCGGTGAGGCCCGCCTCGACGCCGTCGCCGAGGCCGTCGGCGTCGGTGTCGAAGAGGAGGGGGTCGCTCTCCGTCGTCGCCACCACGCCGTCGCCGTCGGCGTCTTCGGTGCCGTCGAGCAGCCCGTCGTCGTCCGAGTCGTCGTCGAGGGGATCGAACCCGCCCGCGACCTCGGCCCCGTCGTCCACGCCGTCGTCGTCGGTGTCGGCGACCGTGGGATCCGTCTCCCCGGGTCCGACCACGGCGTTGGCGTCGGCGTCCTCGACGCCGTCGTCCAGGCCGTCGCCGTCCGTATCCGCGAGGGTGGGGTCGGTCTCGCCCTCGTCCGCCTCACCGTCGCCGTCCGCGTCCTCGACGCCGTCGTCGATCCCGTCGCCGTCGCTGTCGGCGTCGTCGGGGTCGGTCGTCGTGGTGGGATCCGCGTCCGCGACGAAGGCGCCGGCCGTGAGATCGGTGTCCGCCCCGAGATCCGCCTCGGTCAGGCCCGCCTCCACGGAGTCCGGAACTCCGTCGTTGTCCGAGTCGGGATCGAGGGCGTCGATCGCGCCGTCCGAGTCCGTGTCGTCCGTGCCGTCGAGGCCGTCGGGGATCCCGTCGTCGTCGCTGTCGGCGTCGAACGGATCGAGGCCCAGATCGATCTCCACTCCGTCGATGAGGCCGTCGCCGTCGCTGTCCTGGGCGAGATCGTCGGACGGATCGAGGGGGTCGCGCTCACCCAGGTCCACCGCGCCGTCGAGATCCGAGTCCTCCACGCCGTCGGAGACCGTGCCGCCGTCCGTGTCCCACGCGGCGGGGTCGGTGACGGTGGTCGGGTCCTCGTCCACCACGAACACCGCGAGGTCGGTGTCGCGCCCCTGAGGCTCGTCGAGGCCGCGCTCGGCGCCGTCGAGCAGGCCGTCGTCGTCCGCGTCCGCGTCGCAGGGGTCGGGCTCGAGCTCGTGCCCGTCCAGGAGGCCGTCGTCGTCGCTGTCGTCGTCGAGCGGATCGGTGCACCCGGCCAGGTCGGAGGCGTCCCGGAGGCCGTCCGCGTCGGTATCGGGATCGTTCGGGTCGAGCTCGGTGGCGGCCCGGGCCCCGTCCCCGTCGGCGTCCTCGGCCGCGTCGGAGAGGGTGTCGGCGTCCGTGTCGGGCAGGTCCTCGTCGGTGGTGGTCGCGGGATCGGCGTCCTCGCGGAAGTTGGGGGACGACGTGTCCGTGTCCGGGTGGGCGTCCGCGGCGGTCGCCCCGGACTCGACGGAGTCCAGCAGCCCGTCGTCGTCGGAGTCTTCGTCCAGCGCGTCGATGAGGCCGTCGCCGTCCGTGTCGCCGAGGCCGTCCGCGCCGTCGAGGAGGCCGTCGTCGTCGGAGTCGGCGTCGAGGGGGTCGGTGCCCGCGAGCTCTTCGTCCGCGTCGGTCGCGCCGTCGCCGTCCGTGTCCGGGTCTCCGTCGACCACGTCGGCGAGCAGGACGATCGCCCGGGGCGTGACGGCCGCCGCGCAGCCCGCGCCGCCGCTCCAGGTCACGTCTTCGGGGTTCAGGTGGAGCTCGGCGGTCACCCGGCCGAGCGCGTCCGGCGCGACGAACGTGATGGTGACGGTGGCCGAGTCGCCCTCCGCCACGGTGTTCGCGCTCGCGGCCGCGGAGAAGGAGGCGGCCCCCTCGCCCGTGGGCGCGAGCCCGTCCAGGGCGGCCTCGCCGGGGCCGAGGTTGGTGGCGGTGAGCTCGGCGGTGGCCGTCCCGCCCGCGGGCACGGCGCCGAGGAAGACCTCGTACGTCGACGCTTCGAGGAGCCCGGGGGCCTCCGCGCAGCTCGCGACGACGAGGAGGAGGGCGATCGCGGCGTATCGGGTGGTCATGCCCCACCCTAGCTCTTCAGCCGCCGCGATCGCCTTCCCTTCGCTCGCGCCCGTCCGCGTTCTAGGCGACCTCGGCCAGGTGCGTCCCCCGCCCGGTGGGCAGGTCGCGGCGCGCCTGCGAGAGGCGATCCGCGATGCGGTCCATCAGGGTGTACCCGCCGCCGTCCTGCTTCGCGAAGAAGTCGAGCACCGCCCCGGGGTCCTTGCGCAGCGCGCGGGCGAAGCGACGCTTGCCGCGGGCCCCGAACTCGATGTCCGCGCGGCCGTCCGCCCCGAACTCGACCCGGAGGCCGAAGCGCGTGCGCAGCCTGTCCCTGCCCTCGGCCCCGCCCGCCTCGGCGAGGAGCGCGCCGAGGTCCTTCTGGAGGCTCCGCAGCTCGGCCCCGCCCGAGGCCTTCATGATCCCCTGCAGCCCGGACGCGATGGCGGACACGGCCTTGGCCGCCTCCTTGGCCGAGATCGTCGACTCGGAGCCCGCCTCGACCGCCGACGCGGACAGCCCCAGCGCGTCGAACAGCCCCGTGGGATCCCGCAGTCGGAGGCCTTCCAGCCCCTCGCCCTCGAGGTGCGCGGTGCCGTCCTCGTCCATGCGCGCGGTGATGCCCGCGTCGGACGCGTTGATCCGCTCGAACACGTCGGCGATGGAGTCCTGCCGGACGTTCACGTCGATGCGCTCGCCGTTCAGCCGGATCCGCCCGCTGCGGACCTTCTCGAGGCCCGGGATCTCCGCGATGGGGGCGCTCGCCGCGGACCTGGTCTCGCCGAGCTCCGTCTTCGCGCCCTCGAGCTTCATCGCCGCGAGGAAGCCCGACGTGTCGTCGCCGAGGGTGATCTCCCGCGCGCCCCCCTCCTTGGCCTGGAGCACGACGCCCCGGCCGGCGGCGTCGTAGGACGCGTACACCCCGGCGTCGGAGCTGGTGATGCGGTGCAGCACCTCGGCGATCGAGTCCTCGGCGTCCACGCGGATGCGGGTGCCGTTGAGCTCGAAGGAGCCGTCGTAGACGCGGAGCTCCGGGTCGAGGACCGCGTCGTCGGCGCCCTCACCGTTCATGGGGTTCGAGGGGTCGACGATGCCGCCCACGTTCGCGAACACCTCGAACGAGAAGACGTCGCCGTGGCTCAGGTCACCGTCGTCGATCGTCAGCGAGAGGCCGTTCTTCAGCTCGAGCGTCGTCGGTCCCTCGCGGTCCGCGGCGAGGGCGAACCTCTCCACCGGTCCGCCCCGCGACGCGCGGATCTCGAGCCGGAAGCCCCGCTTCCCTCGGCCCTTCACCTTGCCCACGATCAGGTCGTCGCGGCCGCCGCGGTAGTCGCCGTCGACCTTCAGCCGGGCTTCGGACCTCCCGAGGAACTCCGGCGTGCGGTCCGAGACCTGGTGCGTGTTCGTATTGATCGCCTCGGTGGAGCGCAGTCGGCTGGCCGTGCTGCGATCCTGGAGCTGCAGCGAGCGCGACCCGTCGAGCTTCGCGGGCGCCGTCGCCCGGGACACGCGCAAGGCCGCGCCGAGGTCGCGCAGTCCGTCCGCGAGGCCCACCGCGCCGCGGAGGACGCTGCGCAGGTCGCTCCCCGGGGGTTTCGTCTGTGAAGGGAGGCGAAAGCGTTGCCGGGACGACGCGAGTGGGGATCCCCCCACCGCGCCGACGCGGACGTGTGCGGTCTCGATCATGTCGTCCCAGTCCCATTCGGCGGCTCTTCAAACCATGGCCCCGGGGGGCGACAGGTCAGGAGCTTTGCGAGCCCGGCTTTCGCGCGGGGGTGCCGTTTCGTGGGACCAGCCCGCCCATCGAGCCGGTCCGATGCTCCGGGCGCACCCGGGGCCCTCTGCTCATCGGCAGGTCGTGGAGGGTCTTGAGGGAGGGGGTCGAAAAAGATCCGGCGACGAGCGCGGGCCGGTCAGTTCCCGGGCCGCTCGTGGCACTCGTAGCAGCCGAACCCGGTGCCGGTCTGGGGGTCGTACTCCTCTTCGTCGAGGAGCTCGACCATGTCCGGGAGCACGTCGTCCTCCATGAACTCGCCGAAGGCGGCCTCCTCGAGGTCGTCCGACTCGGAGAAGGGGAACCCGTCGAAGGGCAGCTCGGTGTTGCCGTTGGGCATCTCGAACTCGACCTGCCACATGTCGTCGCCGTGGCACGTCTCGCAGTCGAACTCGGCGAACTCGTCGGCGTCGAAGGCCTGGAACGCGTCGGCCATGGGGGGCAGGACCTCCCAGTTCATGAACTCCCGCTGCTCGGTGAGCGTCTCCAGGTCCTGCCACGACGCCGCGCCGGGCGTGTAGTTCTCGTGGCATCCGAAGCAGCCGAAGCCCTCTCCGCTCCCGGGATCGAACTCGGTCTCGTCGAGGAGCTCGACCATCGCCGGGAGCACCTCGTCCTCCATGAACTCGGCCCACCCCGTGAGGCGGGCGCTGGGGCTCCCCGTGACGAAGAAGCCGAACGGGATGCCGGTGACGCCGTTGGGCATCGCGTAGTCGACGTCCGGGTCCTCCAGGTCCGCGCCGTGGCACGTCTCGCACTCGAGCTCGGGGAAGAAGGGGTTGTAGGCCGAGAAGAGCTCCTGCATGGCGGGGAGCACCGTCTGCTCCATGTACGTGGTCCGCTGGGCGCGGTCCATGTCCTGGTACGAGTCGGGGAGGGCCGCGTCGTCGTCGTCGTCGGCTTCGCCCGACGGGCAGCCCAGGGCGAAGGTCAGAGAACAGAACAGAACGTATCGAGGCAGGTTCACGTGCGACTCCGGCTCAGTCGAAGCGGGACTTGAGGATGACGGCCATGGCGGCGACCCCGTCGCGCCAGGTGATCTTCTTACCCTCGTCGTAGTCCCGTCCGCTGTACGAAATGGGGACTTCGTAGATGCGTCGGCCCGCCTGGGCGACGCGCGCGGTGAACTCCGGCTCGAAGCCGAAGCGCTTCTGCGTGAGGGTCATGCCGTCGAGGACCTCGCGGCGGAAGACCTTGTAACAGGTCTCCATGTCCGTGAGGTTCAGGTTGGTGAGCAGGTTGCTCATCATCGTGAGGAACCGGTTCGCCATGTAGTGGTGGTAGTTCAGGACGCGGTGCGGGCCGCCGAGGAAGCGGCTGCCGTAGACGACGTCCGCCCGGCCGTCGAGGATCGGCTCGAGCAGGTTGCCGTACTCCCGCGGGTCGTACTCGAGGTCGGCGTCCTGGATCACGACGATGTCGCCCGTGGCCTCGGCGAAGCCGCGATGGAGGGCCGCCCCCTTGCCCTGGTTCGGGTTCTGGAAGAACACCCGGGCGATGTCGTAGTCGGCGGCGATCTTCTCGAGGATCGGCTTCGTGCCGTCCGTCGAGCCGTCGTCCACGAGGATGATCTCCATCTTCCAGGGCTGCTCGGCCACGCGGCGGACGAGCTCGGCGACGAACTCCTCCTCGTTGTACACGGGGATGACGATGGAGAGCAGCGGGTCGGTGATGGGCTCGGGCATGGGTATCTCAGTGGGTCCGACGGATGCGGGTCGTCCAGACGCCTCGCGCGGTGTTCATGCTGACGAGCTCCTGCCGGTTCGCGTCGCACCAGTCGACCAGGTCGGTCTCCACCCCGGGGTCGTCCGCCACGACCACGAGAATGCCCCCGACGTCTACCTGTCGCATCGCCCGCCCCGTCTTGATGATGGGGACGGGGCACAGCATCCCCAGGCAGTCCAGACGCCAGGTCTGGTCGGACAGGGGGGTCAGAGGCAGGGGGGCACGGGCCACGGCGGCGGAGTGTAGTCGACTGTGACGACGACTGCGTCGGGGCGTGATCGGTCGCGTGTATCCTCGGCGCCCCATGGCCCCGTCCCTGTCGATCGTCGTGCCCGCGCTCAACGAGGCGGGCGAGATCGGGAGGCTCGCTCGTCACCTCGCGGCGGTGACCCCCGCGGTGGAGGTCGTGGTGGTGGACGGGGGGAGCGAGGACGGCACCGCGGAAGAGGCGAGGGGCGAGGGCCTGACCGTGCTCCGGGCCCCCCGCGGCCGCGCGACGCAGATGAACGCCGGGGCCGCCGCGACCACCGGGGAGCACCTCCTGTTCCTCCACGCCGATACGCGCCCTCCTCCGTCGACCGCCCGGCTGATCGCGGACGCGCTCGCGAACCCCGGGGTCGCGCTCGGGGCCTTTCGGTTCCAGGCGGACGCCCGCACCGCGGGGATGCGGTTCATCGAGTTCGGGTGCGGCCTCCGAAACCGTTGGCTGCGGACCCCCTACGGCGACCAGGGCCTGTTCCTGCGCCGGGCCGACTTCGACCGCCTCGGCGGCTACGCGGACCTGCGCATCCTCGAGGACCTGGACCTCGTGCAGAGGGCGAAGGCGCTGGGGCGCGTGGTGGTGCTCGACCCGCCCGCCGTCACGTCCGCGCGCAAGTACCTGGAGCGCGGCGTGCTGCGGACCTGGTCTCGCCACGTGGTGCTCGCCGCCCGCTACCAGCTCGGGTGGCGCCCCTCCGCCTGAGCAGGGGGAGCAGGAGGAGGGCCCAGGACGGCGACGGGGAGCCCTGCGAGCAGCCGGGCGACGGGCCTCCGGGAGGCAGGGAGTCGTCGGGCGACGGCTCGACCGCGGCCGCGATCGTGTACCCGTCCTCGAGGACGTGATCGGCCCCGCCCGCCGTGATGCGCACGTCCACGGGCCCCGCCTGCTCCCCGGGCCCGGGGACGAGGACCTCGAGGTGCTCGGGGCCGTGCACGACGATCGCGTCGCCCACGGCCTGGCGGTCGCCGAAGTAGATGCTGGACACGTCGTAGAAGCCGGCGCCCGTGAAGACGACGCGGTTGCCGCCCCCGGGCGGGCCCACGTCCGGCACGACCGAGAAGATCCGGGGGGGCAGGGTCCGCACGTCGTACAGATCGGCCCACTCGAGGACGTCGTCCTCCCGCCACTCCAGCCGGATCCCGTGCATCCCCAGGTCCGACAGCGGCGGCAGCCGGAGCCGGACGCGCTCGGTGCTGGCTACCGCGGGCCCCTCGTCCGCCACGACCTCGAGCGGAGGGCCGAAGGTGCCGTTGGGGGCGATGGGCCGGAAGACGGCGCCGTCCACCAGGAGGTCGCGACCCTCGACGAGCAGGATGGTCTCGCGGTCGCGGGGGATCTCCGTCGGCTGCACCGAGTGGATCGACGGGATCACGCCCGGCTGGGGGCGACTCACGGGGTGGGCGCGGTCGAACCGCACGCCGTCGAGCAGGCAGACGAAGTCGTACGTCGCCACCTCCCCGCCGTCGCCGACCCAGAACTCGAACCGCAGGCTGTCCACGGGGCCGCTGATGGCGTGGATGCCCTCGATCCAGTGGGTCGCCCGCATCCCCTCGAGCCAGGCGAGCCCGGAGATCGCGCCCACGTGCGGCTGCTCGAACGCGGCGGACGTCGGTCGCAGGCTCTCCCCGTTCGTCCACGGGTCGAGGGACAGGCCGTTGCCCTGGACGAGGACGCGGCAGGCGTCGTCCTCCACGGCCCCGGCGACCGACGGATCGTAGAAGGCGGGGGCGATGGCGGTGACGGCGAAGCGGAGGGACCGCGCCCAGGCGGGGGGGTCGAGGAACAGCTGGAGGTGCACGCCCCCGTCGCCGGGCAGGCCCACGAGGCCGAGGTCGGTGCCCGGGATCGCCGGGGTCTCCAGGTCGCCGGTGCCGAAGGCCGCGAAGAGGCTGCCGTCGAAGGGGCGGATCTCGCCCAGGTTCGACCACACCGCCCGCGCGTCCTGGTGCGCGCCGAAAGAGCCGTCGACGTAGGCCTCCTCGGGGGTCAGCACCGCGTCCGCGTAGGGCTGCACCTCGTCGTCGGCGCGCGCGTCGGTCGCGACCAACAACAGCCCCGCGAGGAGGGCGCGTCTCACCCGTCGGCTCCCGCGAGGTAGGGGGCCAGGGCCGCGGCGTACGCGGCGGGCAGGGGCGTGGGCTCGAACGACTCCATCGCCACCACGCCGTTCACCATCCGTGCCTCGGCCCGGAGTCGATCGTCGCCCGCCGCGCGCAGCTGCACGCGGAAGGTCACCGACCGGGTGCCGATGCGGGCGACGTCGATGCCCACCCGGATCGTCTCCCCGAAGCGGAAGGGAGCGCTGAAGGTGGTCCTGGTGTCGATGAGCGGGAAGCCGACGCCGTCTTCGCCGAGGACCTGGGCGTACGTCTTGCCGATCGCGTCGGGCCAGAAGTCCTCGAAGGCCTGGTGGATGCGGTCGAAGAGCGCCGGGTAGTACATGACGCCGGCGTGGTCGATCTCGCCGAAGCGGACGGGGTAGTCCCGGGTGAAGGCGCGGCTCACGCGGGCATCTCGAGCACGAGCTTGCCGAGGACGGCGCGGTCCTCGATGAGCTGGTGGGCGACGGCGGCGTCGGCGAGGGGGAGGATGCGGTCGATCACGGGCTTCAACCGCCCCGCCCGGGCCTGGGTGAGCGCGGCGGCGAGATCGGCCCGCGAGCCCATTGTCGAGCCGATGATGCTGAGCTGCCGGAAGAAGACGTGGCGCAGGTCCTCGGTGGGGTCGTGGCCCGTGGTGGCGCCGCAGGTGACGATGCGCCCGCCCGCGGCCGTCGCCTTGAGCGAGCCCTTCCAGGTGGTCTTGCCGATGTAGTCGACGGTGACGTCCACCCCGCGCTTGCCGGTGGCGGCCTTGACCCGGCGGACCCAGTCGTCCCGGGTGTAGTCGATGACCACGTCCGCCCCGAGATCGCTGCACAGCGCGCGCTTGGCGTCGGTGGACGCCGTGGCGACGACCCGGCAGCCGAGGCTCTTGGCGATCTGGATGCACATCACGCCCACGCCCGCGGCGCCCCCCAGCACGAGGACGTCTTCGCCCGGCGCGAGTCGGCCCCGCACGACGAGCATGCGCCACGCGGTCAGGGCGGTGAGGGGGAAGGCGGCGGCCTGGGCGAAGGTCCAGCCCTCGGGGATCGGCAGGCAGTTGCGGGCGGGGACGGCGAGGCGAGTGCAGTACGTCCCGTCGCAGGACTCGCCGAGGATCTTGTAGTCGCGGCACAGGGTGGGCTCGCCGCGGTGGCAGGTCAGGCACTCGCCGCAGGAGAGGCCGGGATCGATGAGGACGCGGTCGCCGACGGAGACGCCGGTCGCGCCGGGGCCGAGCGCGAGCACGACCCCCGCCGCGTCGGCGCCGGGGATGCGCGGGACGGGGATGCCGGGGAGGGTGCGGCGCACCCAGATGTCGAGGTGGTTGATCCCCGCCGCGCGCACGTCCAGCAGGACCTCCCCCGGGCCCGGCGCGGGGTCGGCCACGTCGTCGAGCTGCAGGACGGATGGAGGCCCCTGCTCATGAAACCGAACCGCCTTCATGCCTCGGACAATAGCGCGACCCGAGGGAGCGCCTCGGCCCGGCAGCCGGACGGGAGAGACGAAGCAACGAAGCGATCGCGTCTCCCCCGGCAGCCGGACGGGAGGGGCGGGAGCGCGAGGCGCGAGGAGCGACCCGAGGGAGCGGACTTCTAGTGGGTGCCCGAAGGGGAGAGACGAAGCAACGAAGCGATCGCGTCTCCCCGGCAGCCGGGCGGGAGCGCGAGGCGCGAGGAGCGACCCGAGGGAGCGGACTTCTAGTGGGTGCCCGAAGGGGAGAGACGAAGCAACGAAGCGATCGCGCGTCTCCCGTTCGGCTGTAGTGCGTGACCGAAGGGGAGAGACGAAGCAACGAAGCGATCGCGTCTCCCCGGCAGCCGGGCGGGAGCGCGAGGCGCGAGGAGCGACCCGAGGGAGCGGACTTCTAGTGGGTGCCCGAAGGGGAGAGACGCGGCAACGAAGCGATCGCGCCCCTCCCGTCCGGCTAGTCGAAGTAGAAGTCGCCGGTTTGTAGTAGAGACGGCGGCGGGCCGTCGAGG
>CAZEKB010000037.1:0-59179 GCA_964512225.1 uncultured Rickettsiales bacterium
GGGGGGGGCTTTGGGGGGGGGGGGGCGGGGGTGGGGCCCCCCGGGGTGGCCCCCCTCCGGGTATAATATGGGGGGGGGGTTGCCCACCGCCGCCGCGGCCGTGCGGGCGATGCCCCAGTCCACGACGAGCACCTCGCCGTGGTCCCCCAGCAGGATGTTCGCGGGCTTGAGATCCCGGTGCACCACGCCCTTCGCGTGGGCGTAGCCGACGCCGTGGCAGGCCTTCTCCATCGCCTGGATCATGGCCGTGAGGTGCCAGCGCTTCTCGGTCTCGGGATCGCTCCGGCGCCGGGAGACGAGCACCTGGTGCAGGTTCCGCCCCGGCATCCGCTGCATCGTGTAGTACAGGCGGCCGTCGGGGAGGCGACCGGCGTCGTACACCGGGATGATGTGGGGGTGCTCGAGCTGCCCGGTGATGCGGACCTCCCGGTAGAAGTCGGCGGTCCGGCGGGAGTCCGCCTTGTGGACATGCAGCACCTTGAGGGCGACGTCGCGGCCGAGGTCGCGGTCGAAGACGAGCTCGACGTGGCCCTGGCCCCCCTCGCCCAGCGTGGAGAGCCACTGGTAGCGCGGGGGCAGGGGCAGCGGCGCGTCGCCGGGGACGACCCTCCGGGGCGGCTCCAGGGTGATGTCGACGCTGCGGCCCGTCTCCTCCTCGACATCCTCGATGAGGGGGCGGCCCGCGGGGGCGCGCGCGGGCGGCTCGGGCTCCGCCGGGGCGATGGCGAACAGGATCGCGGGGCCCGTGGACGGGGTGGCGACGTCCTCGAAGGGCGAGAGCGGATCCGAGCGATCGGCGGGCTCCTCGGCCGTCGGCCCGGGCAGGCGCTGGAACCCGCTGAGGCCGAGGCCGCCGGCCGGGGCGGGCTCCTCGAGCTCCGAGACCTCCCAGGAGGACGCCGGGGTCCACTCCGAGGCGTCGATCTCCTGCGTGGACGGGTGCGGTCCGCTCGGCTCCTTTCCGGGGGTCGTCATCGGGACCGAGAGTCTATCCCGTCGGGGTTCCGTCGTGCGCGCGGGACGTTCGTCGTCGCCCCACCGGGTAGGGCCTTCCGCGCGACGCAGCGACCGCCCAGGCGCCCAGGAAGAGCCACTCGACCGCCCCCCCGCCGAGGTTCAGCCAGGTCAAGCCCGTGATCGCCAGGGGGAACAGGCTCTGCAGCGGCTCCCCGAGCCCCGGCCCGGATCGCCACAGCGCGTCGACGGCGACGATCGCCAGCTGGAGCACGAGGTGCAGGAGGAGCACCCCGGCCCCCAGGGCCTGCCACTTCACGGCGGCCCGCAGGTCCGCTCGCCCCTCTTCGTCGTCGTCCGGCCGCCGGATCAGGGCCGCCCACGTGACCACCATCCCCGCGATCGGCGCGAAGAAAAGCAGGTGGTGGCCGCGAGTATCCGACACAGGAGGCACCCCGACATGCTACGACTCCGCGCCGCACGGCGGAGGAGAGACCGTCGCGCACCGGCGCCGATACGATCGCGAATTACCAGGGCTACCTCGGTAAAAAGTGTCACAAGCTCGTCGCGCCTGTTATCGTCGGGACGACTCGCGCAGTCGACGTACCGAAGCGGAGCTGAGCAGACGCGGTTGCAGTACGCCCCTCGGGGCACGCGGAAGTGGAAGCAGAGCTGAGCTGAATTCGGTTCGGCTACGTCCGAGGAAGAGCCGCGGTCCTTCGGGATCGCGGCTCTCTTCGTTCCGGGCCGGCAGGATCCGAGCGTGACCCCCGTCGCCGCCGCCCGCCGCGCCCTCCGGGACGCCGACGCCGTCCTGATCGGCGCGGGCGCGGGCATGGGCGTCGACTCCGGCCTCCCCGACTTCCGCGGACCCGAGGGGTTCTGGCGGGCGTACCCCCCCTTCCGCGAGCTCGGCCTGCGGTTCGAGGAGATGGCGAACCCCCGGCACTTCCGGGAGAACCCCGCGCTCGGCTGGGGGTTCTACGGCCACCGCCTGCACCTCTACCGCGACGTCGTCCCGCACGCGGGCTTCGCGATCCTGCGGGACCTGATCGGGGACCGGCCTCGCTTCGTCTTCACCTCGAACGTCGACGGCGGCTTTCAGCGCGCGGGCTTCGACGACCACGAGGTGTACGAGATCCACGGGTCGATCCATCACCTGCAGTGCGTGCGCGGCTGCACCGACCGGATCGTGTCCGCCGAGGGCACGGACGTGCACGTGGACCCCACCACCTTCCGGGCCCGGCGGCCGCTCCCCGCGTGCCCCGACTGCGGCGGCCTGGCCCGCCCCAACGTCCTCATGTTCGGCGACTGGGGGTGGAGCCCCGCCCGCTCCGACGCCCAGGCGGATCGGTATCGCGACTGGCTTCGGTCGCGCCGGGGGCGGCTGGTGGTGATCGAGCTGGGGGCGGGCACGTCCCTGCCGTCGGTCCGGCACGAGTGCGAGCGTCGCGCGGACACCCTGATCCGGATCAACCCGCGGGAGTCCCACGGGCCCGCCGGGACGATCTCGATCGCGGCGGGCGCACTCGACGCCCTGGAGGCCCTCGCGGGTCGGGCCGCACCGTGAGCGCTACCAGCGGCCGCGCAGGCCGATCCCCGTAGGCAGCAGCTCGATCTGCAGGGCGAGTCGTCCCGGGCCCTCGATCACGGGGCCCAGGACGAACTCCTCCGCGGTCACGAGCGCGGCGATCACCATCGGCGCGAACCACAGCGCGCCGAAGCCGCCCATCACGACGTTCATCCAGCCGGTCCACTTGGCCCCGACCTCCACGTCGGTGCCCTCGATGTCCGCCGGTTCTCGGTTGAGCAGCACGTCGAGGCCCGTCGCGAGGCCCATCACCGCGATCGCCACGTCGCAGCCCGCGTTCACGAGCAGCGCGACGGGCATGACCTCGTCGTCTTCGGCGAAGCCCGCGACCATGAACGACCCCACGGACACGGAGTGCAGGGCCCCCGTCACGAGGTTCGAGACGTAGGCCGCGCGGATCGCGTCGCGGAGGCCGTCGTGGCCGTCCCAGTCGAGGTAGGGCTGCGCGCGCGAGGCGGCGATGAAGTCGAAGGGGATGCCCGGGATCTTCGCGCTCCCCAGGCCGATGAAGACCGGGCGGAACTCCTGCGCCGCGGCCGCTCC
This sequence comes from uncultured Rickettsiales bacterium, assembly GCA_964512225.1. Classification (GTDB taxonomy): domain Bacteria; phylum Myxococcota_A; class UBA796; order UBA9615; family UBA9615; genus CAZEKB01. Next base: position 3,089 of record CAZEKB010000037.1, read on the forward strand.
GGGCAGCGAAGGCAGGGCGAAGGCGAGCGTGAGGACGAGGGCGGGCAGGAGTCGGCGCATGGATCCCATCGGGCGGTGGGGGAGGGGGGCTACTCGCGGAAGAAGACGAGGTAGCTGGACATCCAGATGGACCCGTGGTTCGCGGGTTCGTTCCCCCACAGCGTCGCCCGGTACTCGGCGACGTTCACGCCGTCGGTGAGGTCGGCGGTCACGTCGGCGCGGTAGGGGGGGACGTCGAGCCCCGGGCACCAGCCGCCGCGGCCGAGGTACCAGGTGCCGTACTGGTTGGGCAGGGCCCCGTCGTCGATCTGGTCGATGCAGCCGAGCCAGCTCTCCGCCTCGTCGTAGGCCTGGGTGTGGACCTCCCCGCCGTTGACGGTGAAGTGGTGGTGGTGGGGACAGAACTCCGCGCAGTTCGCCGCGTCGCCCGCGAAGCCGTGCCCGGTCATCCAGGCGACGATCTCGGCCCGCACCGTCCCCGGCGGCACCTCGAACTCCCGCGGCGTCTGGGCGTTGTTGTAGCCGCCTCCGAAGCCGCCCCCGCCCCACAGCGGCAGGTACGCGAACGGACGCGCGGGCTCGCCGCGCCGGGACAGCCGCAGCTCCGCGGACATCTCGTAGTTGTAGTCGGTGTGGAACCGGAAGCGCTGGAGGCCACCGCCCTGGATGAGCGCCAGCGACGGGGTGATGTCCGTCACCCAGCGCCCGTGCCGGTGGTAGCTCGTGATCCAGCGGGCCATCTCGCCGTCGCAGCGGCAGGCGCAGTCCGTCCACTCGGTGCCCACGACCTCCCCCTCCTCGTCGCGCACGGCGCGGCACGTCCGCTCCCGCGTGACCGTCCCCCCCGCGGGCTTGTTGCACGCGCACTCGGCGGTCTCGGCGGGGGTGACGATCTCGTTGTTCTCGTCCCGCTCCTCGTATCGGCACTCGGTCGTGGGGGGCGGCTCCACGGCGGCCTCGCACGGCCGCATGTGGGCCCGGTAGTCCCACTCCCAGCAGTTGCGGTCCGCCCCGCCCTCGGGGCAGCCCATCGTGAGGTCGATCTCGAGGGTGTCGTAGGTCGCCATCTCGGCGGCGGACGGCAGCTCCACGACCGAGTCGCGGGCCCCGCCGCCGACCTGCTCGCCCTGCCACAGGGGCACGATCAGGTCCGCCGGGTTCGCGGCGAGCTCCACCTCCCGCTCGTACTCGAAGTTGTAGTGCCGGGGGTTGTGGGCGATGAACCACAGCTCGTTGGGCCGAGGCGGGTTCGCCACGATCCGCGTGAGGCCGATCTCCCGGAGGCGCTGGAATCGGTCGATGGCGAAGCCCTGCCACGACCAGCCCATGCTGCCCACGGTCGCGTCGCCGCTGGGCCACGTCTCGAGCACCTGCTCCACGAGCCCGCCCACCTCGCTGCGCTCGTCTCGGGCGATGTGGACGCGGGCCTCCCAGTGCTCGCGGTCGTCGTCCGACATCGCGCCGAAGGCCGCCTGGAGGCGCGCCTCCATCGACGAGTAGTCGGCCTCGTGGTTCGCCGCGGAGACGAAGAAGTAGTGCACGTTGGGCGGCGACCACTCGAACATCTCGGCGACGTCGCTGTTCCACAGCTCGGACGTGTTGGAGTTGATGTTCTGGATGAAGACGTGGTTCTCGCGCCCGTCCCAGCGATCGCGGAAGTCGTACTCGTCGTCGTGCGTCGCGCAGTCGAAGTCCCACTGGTCGGCGACGGCGCGGACGTCGAGGCTGCGATCCTCGACCTCCTGGAAGGCGTTGATCATCCCGGGCTCGGGCTCGGGCGTCGGCTCGGGTTCACCCTCGTCCGAGGGGCAGCCGAGGAGGACGAGCGCGACGAGGATCGGGAGACGGGTGCGCATGGGGACTCCGAAAGACGTGCCTATTAGATACCACCGGGGGGAACTCCCGGCGCGGGCGTGGTGTCCTACGCGCATGCCCGACGCCCTGCCCGCGGTCGCCCTCGTCGCCTCCCTGCTGACGGCCGCCCCCGCCCTCGCCGGCCCGAGCTACCCGTGGCTCGCGGGCGGCGACGATCCCGCCGATGTCGTGCCTCTAGACAATCGGTTCGCCCCCCCCGAGGGGTTCAGCCGGGTGCGGGTGGAGGACGCGTCCTTCGACCGCTGGCTCCGATCGCTCCCGACGGAGCCGAGCCGCACGACGGTCCGCGCCCACGACGGCTCCGACCTCGACCGCCCCGCCGCCGCGATCGTCCGCATGGACGTGGGCCGGGGCGATCTCCAGCAGTGCGCCGACTCGACGATCCGCCTGCACGCCGAGTTCCTGTGGGCGGCCGGCCGGGCCGACGAGGCCGCCTACCACTTCACGAGCGGCGACCGATCGGCCTGGGTCGACTGGCGCGACGGCGAGCGGTTCGACGTGTCCGGCGCGACCGTGAAGCGCGTCCGCGGCTCGGCGGTGTCCGGCCACGCCGGCTTCCGGGGGTGGCTCCAGCACCTGTTCCGGTACGCGGGGACCCGGTCGCTGCGGCACGACACGCGCGCCGTGGCCGAGAGCGAGGCGCTGCGGGCGGGGGACCTCTTCCTGGAGCCGGGCTCGCCCGGGCACGTGGTGATGATCCTCGACGTCGCCGAGAACGCGGCGGGCGACCGCCTCGCCCTGCTGGGGCAGGGCTTCATGCCCGCCGAGGAGTTCCACGTCCTCCGCTCGTCGCGGGCCCGCGACCGGGTGTGGTTCACGCTCCCGGGCCCGGGCGAGAGCATCGACACCCCGTCCTGGCGACCGTTCCGGCGCCGCGACGTGCGTCGGTTCGAGTAGCGCCGCTACTCCTCGGGGGCCCGCAGCAGGCGCCCCAGCCGCGCGGCCTGCTCGAGCATCGCCCGATCCGCGGGCCGAGGGGTGTTGTCCCGGACGTCGGCGGGCACGAGCACCGCGAACTTCTCGCCCGCGTGGTGGTAGTCCCGCGTCGTGAGCTTCCACAGGCTGAACCCGCGCAGCGCCCCGAAGCCGCCCCCGTCCACGAGATCCGCGAGCGCTCGCAGCGCCTCGACCCGCTCCTCGGGCCGCTCGGGCTGCGAGGCCCAGTGCACGCAGGTGAGGGGCTGCGCCGCCCCGGGCTCCACCTCCCCGATCGACTCGAGCACGTCCACCCGGTCGTAGGACCACGGGCGCACCGTGGACCCCGCGAGCCGGGTCCAGCCGAGCTCCAGGAGGTAGACGGGGAGGACCTCGTCCTCGTCGAGGGTCGCCGCCGCCGTGAGCCCCGCCGCGACCCCCGCCCAGGCGTCCGCCATCGCGGCCCGCCGCGTATCCCCGTCGGCGCCCCACAGGGTGAGGGGGAAGTAGGACGTGACCCCCACGGCGTCCAGCGCCTCCCAGAACCCGACCCGGTGGTACTGGTCGAAGTTCGCGCCGTAGGTCACGGGGCCCCGGTAGACCCGCCGCACGTCGTCGATGAGCCCGCGCCAGGCCGCCTCGAGGCGCTCCCCCCGGGCCTCGAGGCGCGCCCGCATCGCGGCGGGGTCTCCTCCGCCCGTCACCTCCAGCGCCCACGCCCGGCGCGCGGCCTCGGCGTCGACCAGCTGGTCGTGCAGCGTGTCGAAGCGCCCGCCGTCCCAGTGGGTCAGGTCGGAGCCGTCGCCGCGCTCGATCACGGAGTCGGCGCAGGCCACGAGGTCGTCCCGCACCGCGGCCGTGCGCTCGGGGTCGAGGAAGTAGCCGTGAGGGTCGATCGCCTCGTCGGGGAACCGGGTCGACGTCATCGAGTTGAGCTCGTTGCCGACGACCAGGAGGTCCACGTCGTACTCCCGCGCCAGCCGCGCGCCCCACAGCGCGTACCCCCGGTAGTTGTCGAACCAGGCGTCCAGGTCCTCGTCGCGGGGGTGGATGCGACCGTGCCAGAGGTGCCGGTTCTCGGGGAGGGCGTGCTCGAGGTACGTGCGCAGCACCAGCACCACGCGGAGCCCGGCCCGGCGGGCCGCCTCGAGCTGGACGATCACCTCCGACGGGTCCTGGTTCGCGAAGCCGACGTCGGCGCTGTTCCACGCCCCCTGCCGGGCGTACGCCGTGACCTGGACGGTGTCGAGCCCGGCCCCGAGCAGCGCCGCGGACCAAGCGTCGAGGTCGGGCTCGTTGATGTGGATCCCGCCCGCCATGGGCGGCGGCGTCGTCACGCACGACGCGCAGAGGAGGGCGAGGAGGGCGAGCCGGGCGCGCACGACGCGGGAGCCTATATCCTTCGCCCGTGCACCTCCGAGACTTCGTCGTGGTGGAGTTCGCCCGCGCCTGGCAGGAGGAGCGCGGCGCGGCGTTGGTCGATCCCGAGGTGGCCCGGGCCGTGCGCGAGGGCGCGCTGCCCGACGACGACGACGGGCGCCTGCTCGCCTACGCCCGGGAGCTCCTCGACCGTCGCCTGGGCGACGGGGCCGACGGACGCCGCGCCGTGGAGGGCCTGCGGGCGGCCCTGTTCGGCGTGGGGATCCTCCTCCCGGCCCTCGGCTTCCTGGCGGGCGCCGCGACGCTGCGGGCGACGCTGCCCCCCAACGACGTGCGCCCCGTCAACATCCTGCAGTTCGTGGGCGCGGGCATCGTCGTGCCGACCCTCTTCTTCGTCTTCACCACCACGGTCGCGGCGCTCGGCGCCCGCGCTTCGGCCGCGTCGCACTGGGTCGTGTGGCTCCTGTCGGTCGTGCGCAGCTCGGCCCTGCAGACGTCCGCGGGCCGGCTCGCGGGCCGCGTCCTGCGGCGCTCGGGGGTCACGGCGCCGCTCCTGGCGGGCTACTCGCACCGCTTCTGGCAGGGGGCCTTCGTCGCCTTCCTGGGGCTCGCCTTGTGGCGGTTCGCGTCGGAGGACTACCTGTTCGCGTGGTCGTCGACGCTCCCCGACTTCCACGTCTGGGTCGAGCGCCTGGCCCGGTTCCTGGGCGCGGTCGCCCCGGGCCTGGACGCGCCCACCGCGGAGCAGGTCGCGGTCTCGGAGTTCGCGTCGCTGGAGGGCCGGTGGATGCACTCCAGCGGGGATCCGGCCCGCGACGACCTCCTGCGCAAGGGCTGGTCCCGGCTCCTCCTCGTCGCCACCGCCGTCGTGGGCTTCCTGCCCCGCGTCGTGGGCGTCGTCGCGGCCGCGTTCCGGGCCCGCTCCGGCATCCGCAAGGGCCTCGACACGCCGTCCGGCCGGGCCGTGCTGGCCGCCCTCGAGCCGGTGCTCGCCACCTCCCGCCTCGGCGACGGGGGGGCTCGGGAGCGCGCGCCCCGCTCCGGGCTGCCGGAGCCCGTGGACGAGGCCCACGTGCGCGGCCTCGCGGTCGTCCCCTTCGCCACCGCTCCGCCCAGCGACGCCCTCCTCAGCGACGCCGGGCTCGACCGCCTCGGCCTGTCGGACTTGGTCCTCACGGTCCCCGCCGACGACGACCGCGACGCCATGGCGGCGGTGACCGCGCGGGTGGGCGACGGGGCGGCCGCGCCCGGCGGGGTCGTGGTCGTGTTCGACTTCGCGGCCACCCCCGACCGCGTGCGGGAGCAGTTCCTCCGCGACGTCGCCCGCGCCCTCCCCGAGGAGCGCCCGGTGCACGTCCTCCTGGGCGGCCTCGAACGCTTCCGGCGCAGCCCCCGGGCGCGGCGCCTCGACGACCGTCGCGAGTCCTGGCTCGCGATGGCCGAGCGCGCGGGCGTCCCGGAGGCGCGGGTGTACGTCGGCGGATGACGCGCCCTCCCTTCCGCGTCGCCCTCGTGGGCCACAGCAACGTCGGCAAGACGAGCCTGGTCTCCGCCCTCGCTCGGGACGCCACCCTCGAGGTGCGCGAGGAGGCGGGCACGACGCGCGATCACTACGAGACGATCCTGTCGATCGACGGCGTCGAGGTGCTGTCGTTCATCGACACGCCCGGCTTCGAGACCGCCGACGCGATCAACCGGCACCTCGACGCCCTCGGCGGCACCGACGCGGACGCCCTGGACGGTCGGGCCGCGATCGAGGCCTTCCTCGCCGACGCCCCCAGCGAGGACGCGTTCGCGCCCGAGAAGGAGGCCCTGCGGGGCGTCCTCAAGGCCGACGTCATCGTCTACGTCGTGGACGTCACCCGACCGCCCGGGGGCCAGCAGCGCCAGGAGCTCCGCCTGCTGCGCCGCGCGGGCGTGCCCCCCATGGCCGTCCTGAACCTCCTCTTCGAGGGCGACGATCGCGACGCGTGGCGCGAGCTGCTCCGGCGCGAGCAGGTGTTCAACATCGTCCCCCTGGACGCGATGGAGTTCCCCGCGGACCAGGAGGCGGCGTTCTACGACGAGCTCGCGAAGCTCCGGCCCGAGTACGAAGACGACGTGCAGCGGGTGCGTCGCCTGCGGTCGGTGCGCGCGGCGGCGGCGGCGGAGGAGGCGGCGCGGCGCATCGCCGAGGCCTTCGTGGACCTCCTCTCCTTCCGCCTGGTCCGCGCGTTCGAGACGCGCGACGACGCCCTGGCGGCGCGGGCGGGCGCGAACGAGGAGTTCAAGCAGCGGTTGAGGGATCGCGAGCGGCTCATGTTCGAGGCGATCGCGGCCGCGTACGGCTTCCCGGATACGAAGGTCGCGGGCGAGGTGCTGGACGTCGCGGGCTCGTCGGGCGACTTCGTGGCGGACCTCTTCGACCCCGAAGCCCTGCAGCGGTACGGCGCGTCCATGGCGACGTCGGTGGCGGCGGGGGCCATCACCGGGTCGTTCCTGGACAGCGTGGGCGGCATGGGCATCGGCACCGCGCTGGGGGCGGTCGGCGGGGGGCTCGTGGGTCACTTCGTGGGCCGCCGCATCACCGTGGACGTCGACGCGAAGGGTACCCTGTCGATCCCCCCGCTGTCGGCCGTCCGCTACCCCCCCGTCCTCGTCAACCGCGCGGGCACGGTGTGGCGGCTCTTCGCCACACGGTCCCACGCCCGGCGGGACGACGTCGCCCTCGCCCCGGGCGATCTCGCGGTCGGCGCGGGCGCGATCACGAAGCTGCGGCGCCTCGCCGCCAAGTGCGGTCGCAACCCCCACTGGTCCACGATGGATCCGCAGCCCGAGAGGGGAGCGGCGCGGTCGCGAGTCGTGGATGATGTGGCGGAGGTCGTGCGGCGCGCGCTGCGGATCCAGGAGGAGAGATGACGTTCTTCGAGAACCTGCACGTGGTCGTCACGGGGGGCACCGGCAACCTCGGGTCGGCCGTCGCGGCGCGGCTCCTCGACCAGGGCGCTCACGTGCACATCCCGGCGTTCGAGGACGAGGTGCCCGGGCACTTCCTGCTCGACTCCCACCCCCGCGTCCGGGTCACGACGGGCCTCGATCTGCGCGACGAGGGGGTCGTGAACCGGTGGTACGACGCGCTGCCGGACCTGTGGGCGTCGATCCACTGCGCGGGCGGGTTCGCCTTCCGCTCCGCGATCGAGTCCGACGGCGATCTCCTCCAGGCGATGCTCGGGATCAACCTCGCGACGGCCCACCACTGCTCGCTCGCCGCGGTGCGACGGTGGACGGCGGACGGTCGCGAGGGCCGCATCGTCAACGTCGCGTCGCGGCAGGCCCTCGAGCCGAGGACGGGCGCGGGCACGACCGCCTACACGGCGGCCAAGGCGGCGGTGGGCGCCTTCACCGCGGCCCTGGGCCAGGAGGTGGTCGACCGGGGCATCCTCGTATGCGCCGTGGCCCCGTCGATCCTCGCCACGGACGCCAACCGCGAGGCCATGCCCGACGCCGATCACGGGGAATGGGCCGCGCTCGACGAGGTCGCCGACGTCATCAGCTTCCTCGCGTCGCCCGCGAACCGCATCGCCCGCGGCGTCGTGCCCGTCTACGGGCGGAGCTGAGCGGGGACCGACTACTCGACGAGGTCGAGGGCGGGGGGCAGCCGCGGCGCGTTCTCGTACTCGCGCACCAGCTGCTCGGCCCGCTGCCGGTCCGCCTCGGGGACCATGACGTGGGTCCCGTTCACGAAGTTGAGGGCCGGGTCGACCCCGCCGCAGTCGTCGGAGTTCACCCAGGCCGGGATGCCGTGGTCCTGGAGCAGATCGACGAGCGGCTGCCCCAGGGCGCGCTGGGGCACCGACGCGATGCTGATGAAGCGCTCGGTCAAACGACCGCGCCGATGACGGGGTAGCGGTAGAGCTCGCCCTGGGCGGCCTTGATGGCGCCGACGATGGGGAGCGCGACGGCGATGGGGGTCGCGAGGATGCCGATGAGCCAGGCCACCGGGATGCCGATGACGGTCAGGACGAGCATGAAGGCGACGACGCCCGAGGCGGCGACCACCAGGTTCAGGACCAGGGCCTGCAGGGCGATCTTGCTGATGTCGGGGCGGTCGGAGAGGGCGAGCCAGAGGACTACGGGGAGGATGATTCCGGCGCCGAAGGTGAGGTAGCCGGCGAGCCCGGAGAGGTGGGCGAGGATGGCGAGGTTGCGGTCTTTCTCGGGGATCATCAGTGCGTTCATTGTGTCTCCTGTCCGCCGCTACGGCTCGCCCCCGGGGACATTTCGTCCGGAACGTCCGGGTCTTCGCTCGGGGGGGGCGAGGGGGGGACCCACCGCGGCGGCGGGCGGACGGGCCGGGGGGGCGGCGACTCGTCGTCGGCGAGGCGATCGAGGACGGCGCCGAGCAGCTCGAGCCGCCCCCCGGGCGGGAAGAGCAGGGCGGTCGTGCCGGGGTGCCGCTCCCACAGCGGCGGGTCGCCCTCCAGGGCGCCGTAGAGGCCGTCGTCGTCCACCGCCGCGAAGACGAGGGTCGTCTCCCGGGCGTCCTCGAGCGCCTCGGTCAGGCGGGCGTCGTCGTCCAGCCGCACGCGGAACGTCGGGTAGGCGAGCTCGAGGGCGGCGATCGAGCGCACCAGGGCCTGGTGGGCGGGGTCCTCGTGGGGCGCGGCGGAGGTCGCGAGGACCTCTCGGATCGCGGGTCCGCGGGGGGCCACGACCACGGCGACGGGCCCCGGGTGTTCGGCCGCGAGGGCGAGCACCGCGTCGATCTCGAGGCCCGGCCGGCCGCGCACGCGGCCGACGATCAGGGTCGTCGCCTCCGGCAGCCGTCGGAGGCCCGCGAGCTCCGCCGCGCGAGCCTCGTCGTCCCACGAGAAGGGGCGCACGGGCACGTGGGCTCCGCGCACCGCCGAGTCCACGAGGTGGCGGATCGCGCGGTCCGCTTCGGAGCGCGTGGCCATCCCGAACCGCGCGATGCGGAGCGCGGGGTGGAGCCGGCGGCCGGGGTCGTGGAAGGTCCAGGCCCGCAGCCGAGTGCGGTCGCCGTGGCTCAGCGCGAGGCCGAACTGCAGGAGCTCGCGATCGTCCGGATGGGGGAGGACGGCCACGACGGGCGGCGTCTGCTCGGGGCGACGCGTCGGGTTGGGGCGGGCCGAGAGCACGGGGCACGATGGTAGTTGCTATCTTCGGCCGCCGCTCGTCCAGGAGGCCGTCATGACCGCACGCATCCGTCGCTTCTTCCCGGCCCTCGGGGCCCTCGCCCTCGGCCTCGCCGCCTGCGGCGGTGGGGATGATCCCGCTGCGACCGAGCAGCCGGTCGGCCGGGTCCTCGACGAGGGCGACGAGCCGCCCGAGGCGGGCGGGTCGATGACGATGCAGGACGACGCGATGGCCAAGCAGCTGGCGGACGCCAGCGGCATCGCGATCGACGAGGGGAAGATCAAGCAGCAGCAGGCGAAGTTCATCGAGCTGGCCAGCGAGTTCCAGCGGGTGACCGGCCGCACGCTGCAGGGCACCACGCTCTCCGCGGGCGAGGCGGCCGTGCTGCGGACGATGCTGTCCCGGGAGAAGGACGTCTCCACCCAGGGGCTGCTCCGGGAGATCCTCTCCACCCGCAGCGAGATCGAGGAGCTCGAGGGTCGCATCGACCTGCTCAAGGAGCAGCTGCCCACGCCGGAGAGCGTCGCCCGGGGCGACAGCCACCTGCGGATGGCCACGGACTGGTTGCAGGCCAACCACGGCCTCGAGAAGAAGGAGGCCGATCGCCTCGCCCGCCGCGCGCTGCTCACGGACCAGCTGGCGCCCGGCATGGAGGTCTGGCACTTCTACGCGGACGGCGTCTACGGCACGACGGTCAGCCAGGGGACGGCGAAGGTGTCGCCCTACTTCCTCAACGTCCACAAGATGCGGACCCTCGAGCGCGAGCGCGACGAAGCGCTGCAGCTCGCCGCCAGCCTCGAGGCCGAGATCGTCGTCCTCGAGAAGACCCGCGACTCCCTCCGGCGCGACCTCGCGCGCACCGAGCAGGAGAAGCGCGAAGTCGAGATGAAGAACGAGGAGCTGACCGTGGAGCGCGACGATCTCGTCGCCGAGGCCGAGTCGGTCTACTTCCACATCGATACGCGCCGCCGCCTCCGCGAGAAGGACGTCATCACGCCCCTGGGCATCCAGCTCAAGGACTGGAGGAAGGACCTCTTCCAGGACAAGATGGACCTCCGCTACGACTACGAGATCGAGGTGGAGGCCCGCGACTTCGGCGTGCCGCGCATCAACGGCGTGAAGCTGCTCCCCACGGGCATGTTCCACGAGGGCAAGGACTACTCGGTCAGCCTCGGGGAGGGGAAGCGCACCGCGCGCATCACCCTCGAGAACATCAGCAAGTTCAAGAACGCCGCGTTCGTCGTCGTCCTGAAGTAGGCGCATGCCCGCGAACGCCGCCGAGCTCGAGGCCCTGCAGGCGCGCGTCGACGCCGCCTTCGACGATCCGGTCTGGCAGGACGATCCCGACAACCGCGAGGCCGTCCAGCGCACGATGGCGCTGCTGGACGCGGGTCGGATCCGCGTGGCCACGCCCGGGGACGACGGCGAGTGGACCGTACACGCCTGGGTGAAGCGCGCCGTCCTGATGAACTTCCGCATCGCGCCCATGGGCACGATGGAGGCGGGCATCTTCCGGTGGTTCGACAAGATCCCCGTGCATCAGGACCACGAGGCCCGGGGGGTGCGCGCGGTGCCCCCCGCCACCGTCCGCTACGGCGCCTTCGTCGAGCGGGGCGCGGTGCTCATGCCCAGCTACGTGAACGTGGGGGCCTGGGTGGGCGCAGGCTCGATGGTGGACACCTGGGCCACGGTCGGCAGCTGCGGCCAGATCGGTCGGGGCGTGCACCTGTCGGGGGGCGTCGGCATCGGCGGCGTGCTCGAGCCGCCCGGCGCGACGCCCGTGATCATCGAGGACGGGGCCTTCGTGGGCTCCCGTTCGATCGTCGTGGAGGGCGTGCGCGTGGAGCGCGAGGCGGTCATCGGGGCGAACGTCGTGCTCACGGCGTCGACCCCGATCATCGACGTCACGGGCCCCGAGGAGGTCGTCCACCGCGGGCGGGTCCCGGCCCGCTCCGTCGTGATCCCGGGGACGCGCCCGAAGGTCTTCCCGGCGGGGACCTACCAGGTCGCTTGCGCCCTGATCATCGGGCGCCGCAAGGAGTCGACGGATCGCAAGACGTCGCTCAACGACGTCCTCCGCGAGTTCGCGGTCCAGGTCTGAACGGAGGTCGATGATGTCGCTCAAAGCCACGGTGCTCGGCGCGGGCAACTTCGGGACGGCGCTCGCGTCGGTCCTGCTCGCGAACGGCCACGACGTCACCCTGTGGTGCTACGAGGACGGCCACGCCGAGGAGGTCGAGGCGGCAGGCCGGAACACCCGCTACGCCAAGGACGCCGACCTGGCCGGCATCCACGCCACCGGCTCGCTCGAGCGGGCGGTGGCGGGCGCCGACCTCGTGCTGTTCGTATCGCCGTCCCACGCGACCCGCTCGATCGCGCGGCGGGTCGCGCCGGTGCTCGGCGGGGACGCGATCGTCGCCTGCGCCAGCAAGGGCATCGAGGCCGGCGGCGCGACGATGAACGAGATCCTGGAGGCCGAGCTCGGCGACATCCAGGACCGGGTCGGCTACCTGTCGGGCCCCTCGTTCGCGTTCGAGATCGTGTTGCGTCGGCCCACCGCGGTGGTCGTGGCGTCGCGGTCGGACGCGGTCGCGGCCCGCATCCAGGAGGCCTTCAGCACGGCCTTCTTCCGGGTCTACACCACCCACGACGTGGTGGGCGTCGAGCTCGGCGGGGCGGTCAAGAACATCATGGCGATCGCGTCGGGCATCTCCGACGGCCTGGACTTCGGCCACAACGCACGCGCGGGGCTGATCACGCGGGGTCTCGCGGAGATGACGCGCCTGGGCGTCGCCCTGGGCGCCGAGCCCCTGACCTTCATGGGCCTCGCGGGCATGGGCGACCTCGTCCTGACCTGCTGCGGCGACCTGTCGCGGAACCGGACGGTCGGCAAGCGCCTCGCCACCGGGATGACGCTGGACGAGGTCACCGCGAGCCTGGGCGGCCAGGTGGCCGAGGGCGTGAAGACCACGGCGTCGACCTTCAAGCTGGCGAAGAAGCTGGGGCTGGACATGCCGATCGTGGACGTCGTCTACCGGATCCTCTACGAGGACGCCGACCCGCGGGAGTGCGTCGTGCAGCTCATGGGGCGGCCGCTCAAGCGCGAACGCGACTGACCCGGCCCCGCGGCTCAGATGCCGCCGGTGAAGATGAAGAGCGCCTGACCCACGAAGGGCCCCTCGAGCAGGGGCGCCTCGGGCACGGGCACGTTCTCGAGCTGGACGACCTCGAACCCCGCGAGGTAGTCGGAGCCCGCCTCGGGCGGACGCGTGACGCTCTCCAGGCCGCCCGTGCCCGCGAGGCTGTCCAGCGTCGCGTGGATGTAGGCCGCGTGGCTGAAGCGCATCCCGAAGGACTCCCAGTCGGTCGCAGGCGGGCCGTTGACCGTGAGCTCGATGTCCTCGGCGTCGAGCGTGGCCGCGTCCACGAGCGCGAACCGCAGGAAGTCCCCCCAGCCCCCGTCCGCGTTGGGCGTGAGCAGGAGCGAGCCGACGTCCCCGATCTCCGAGAGGTCCTCGAAGTCGCAGTCGTCGGGCTCGAGCACCGGGTTGGAGACGTCCTCGTAGGTGGCGTCGTCGAGCTGCAGGAGCCCCGTGCACACGGCGCAGCGCCCCACGTCGCCCGTGGCGTCCACGACGCCCGCGCCGAAGGTCATCTCGCCGGTGAGACGGACCCGCTGATCGCACAGCGGGATGCCGTTCGTGATGTTCCGCCAGTAGTGGACCGTGAAGGTGATGTCGACCGCGTAGACGTCGTCCACGTCGCGCGCCTCGCCGTCGTCGTCCGCGGAGTCGTCGTCGTCCGCGGAGTCGTCGTCGTCGTCGTCGCCGTCCTCCAGGACCACCGCGGAGGCCTCGAAGTCGAAGCTGTAGCCGTCGACCGGCAGGTCGTCGTCGTCGTCGTCGAACGCGTCGTCGTCGTCATCGAAGTCGTCGTCGTCGAACGCGTCGTCGTCGTCGTCGAAGCCGGGCTCTCGGATCGGGGTGCCGGGGGCGCCCCCGCAGCGGGCGCGCGCGGCGCAGTCCGGGTCCTCGCAGCCCTCGAGGCCGTCGCCGTCTTCGTCGCCGGGGACGCTGCACTGCTCGGTGACCCAGCACCCGGACAGGGCGAAGGCGAGGGGGACGGCGAGGAGGAGAGCGAGGCGGGGCGTCGTCATGCGCCCCCAGGATGCCGGCCCCGAACCAGCGAGGCGGGCATTCACGCGCCCCTGCAAGGGCCCTTGCCCGGCCCCCGACGCGCAGGGATCATCCGGCATGACCTGGACCCGCCGTCGCCTCCTCGATCTCGCCGCCAAGCTGGGCCTCCTGTCGCTCGTGCCCGCGGGGATCGCCTGCGAGGAGGAGCCCGAGCCCGAGGCGTGGCCCCCGTTCGAGGGGTGCGAGCCGACGACCGTCGCCTGGACGTGGGAGGGCGAGCCCGGGGCGGAGGACCTGTTCGCCCACGGCGTGGCGAGCGGCGACCCGCTGCCCGGGGGCGTGATCCTGTGGACGCGCGTCAGCCCCGCGACGGAGGGGCCCGTGGAGGTCTTCTGGGAGGTCGCGACGACCGAGGACTTCGCCGACGTGCTCGCCTCGGGGGTGGTCGAGACCGACGCGAGCCGGGACTACACCGTCAAGGTCGACGTGGCCTGCCTGCGCCCGTCCACGACCTACCACTACCGCTTCCAGGCCCGGGGGCGGGCGTCCGTCGTGGGGCGCACCCGCACCGCCGCCTACGGGCCCACCGAGTCGCTCAGGTTCGCGTTCTGCTCCTGCTCGAACTTCCCCGCGGGCTGGTTCCACGGCTACCGCGCGATCGCGGAGATGGACGATCTCGAGGTCGTCTTCCACCTCGGCGACTACATCTACGAGTACGGCGGCTCCGGGCTGCGTCCGCACGAGCCGCCCCGGGAGCTGATCACGCTCGAGGACTACCGCCTGCGCTACGCGCACTACCGGGGCGACGCCGACCTGCGCGAGGCGCACCGCCGGCACGCGTTCGTATGCACCTGGGACGACCACGAGACGGCGAACAACAGCTGGTCCGGCGGCGCCTCCAACCACGCCCAGTCCGAGGGATCCTGGGACGACCGCGTCGCGGCCGCCCGGCAGGCGTACTACGAGTGGCTGCCGATCCGCGAGGGCACGCTGTACCGACGCATCACCTGGGGCGACCTCGCCGACTTCTTCGTGCTCGATACGCGCATCGAGGGGCGCGACGAGCAGTCGACGACGCAGGAGGAGGCGTACGACCCCGACCGGCAGATCCTCGGCGAGACCCAGGAGCGCTGGCTCCTCGCGGGGCTGGGCGATACTCCGTCGACCTGGACCGTGCTCGCGCAGCAGGTGGTGATGGCCGCGTGGTCGATCGCCCAGGACGACCAGGGGCGGCCGCTGCCTCTGAACCGCGACGCCTGGGACGGGTACCCCGCCGCCCGGGACCGGGTGTTCGACGCGGTCCTCGCCAACGAACGGGACCTCGTGGTGCTCACGGGCGACGTGCACAGCTCCTGGGCGCAGGACCTGGCGACGGACTTCACCGCCTACAACGTGGTCACGCACACGGGCTCGGTGGGGGTCGAGGCGGTGACCCCGGGGATCACGTCCGGGGGCGGGGTCGTCGACCTCATCGACAACCTCGCGGCCGCGACGCCCCACATCCGCTGGGCGAACTCGCTGCTGCGCGGCTTCGTGGTGATGCACGCGACGCACTCCGACGTCACGGCCCGCTGGCACCTGCTGCCGGACGGCGCGGTCGAGACCGAGACGTACGTGGCCCCGGCGGTCGAAGCGGCGTTCGTCGTGCGCCCGGGCGAACCGTGGTGGGAGGAAGCGTGAGTCGGGAGTAAGCTCGAAAACGTCGATCTTTCGGAGGTCTCCATGCGCCCTCGCCTTCTCCTGATCCTGTCCGCCCTCGCCCTGGCCGCCTGCCCCGATCCCGTCGACGGCGACGGTGACGGCGTCCCCGTCGACGAGGACTGCGACGACTCCGATCCCGACGTGTCGCCCGAGGCGGACGAGGTCTGCAACGGCGTCGACGACGACTGCGACGGCACCGTGGACAACGGCCTGGAGTTCCGCGACTTCCACCCGGACGTGGACCTGGACACCTACGGCGACGTGGACGCCGACCCCCTGTCGTCGTGCGAAGAGGCGGTGGACGGGATGGTCGCCGACGGGACCGACTGCGACGACGAGGACGCGGCCGTGCACCCGGGAGCCGTCGAGCTGTGCAACGACGTGGACGACGACTGCAACGGCCTCGTGGACGACGAGGTGGAGTTCCAGGACTGGTACCCGGACCTCGACGGGGATACGTACGGCGACGCCGACGCCCAGCCGGTCAACGCCTGCGCGCCCCCCACCGACGACCACGTCGTGGACCACACCGACTGCGACGATACGAACGCCGACATCCACCCCGGCGCGGACGAGATCCCGGGCGACGGCATCGACCAGGACTGCACCGACCTGGACGCGGGCACCTGCTTCGAGGACCTGGACGAGGACGGGCACGGCACCGAGGTGGTGGTCGTGAGCCCCACCGGCGACTGCTCCGAGCCGGGCTACTCCCTGCTGGACGACGACTGCGACGACACCGACGCCTCGATCTTCCCGGGCGCGACCGACGTGGTCGGCGACGGCATCGACCAGGACTGCAGCGGGGCGGACACCGTCATCTGCTTCGTGGACGCCGACGAGGACACGTACGGCTCCTCGATCGTCACGACGTCCACCACCGGCGACTGCACGGCCGTGGGGCTCTCCGACAACGATCTCGACTGCGACGACAACGACCCGAACGAGTTCCCGGGCCAGATCTGGTACGAGGACTTCGACAACGACACCTTCGGCAACCTGCTGGCGGCGCAGGTCGCCTGCGAGCAGCCCTTCGGCTACGTGCTGGACGACACCGACTGCGACGACCAGCTCGATACGATCAGCCCCGCCGAGGTCGAGGTCTGCGACGGCGTCGACAACGACTGCATGAACGGCATCGACGACGGCTTCAACGACCTGGACAACGACGGCATCGCCGACTGCGTGGACAACGACGCGGACGGCGACGGGGAGACCAACGCGACGGACTGCGACGACACCGAAGCGACCGTGTGCAGCGCGTGCCCGGAGATCTGCGGGGACAACCTCGACAACGACTGCGACCCGGCCACCACCTGCTTCGACATGAGCTACACGGACGGCAACGGCACGGTCGTGACGACCACGATCGAGCCCTACGTCCTCAACCAGGGGTTCGTGGCCTGGTACAGCTACGGCAACCCCGCGGGCAGCTCGAGCAATACGGGCTTCGAGGTCGCCGACCGCGTGGTCGAGATGCTCGTGGTCGACCCCACCAACGGCAAGACCGCGATCGTGATGATGAGCGACCTCCCCAACGATCCCACCGGGGGGTCGCTCGTGGCCGAGCTGAGCGGGTTCACCAACGCCGCGGTCGCCTTCCTCGACGACCCGAGCGAGAACAGCCACACTCAGCTGGACCCCACGACCGGGCTCGGCACCTTCACGTTCAACTGGGCGCCCTGCTGCGACGACGGGTTCGTCATCACGGACATGGACCCGCTGGCGTGCTTCACCGTGGAGATGACGTCGTCGTCCCAGGTGAACGGGCTCACGACCTACGACAACGCCACCCGCATCGACATCCCGGGCAGCGTGAACCAGCCGCTGACCTTCTGCGAAGGGTACTGAGCGGGCCTACTCGGGCGGCTCCAGCGAGTAGGCGCACTCCTTGCCGCCCGGGGGCGTCCAGGTGCCGTCGGCGTCCGCGTCCACGTAGATCGCGTTGGCGGTGAACCGCGGGACGCGGTGCGGGTCGAAGCTCCGCAGGCCCTCGGGGAGGCGCTCGTCCCCGAAGCCCATGACGGCGACGTGGCCGTCGATCGGAGTGGGGATCGTGATCGTCCCGGCGTACTTCACGACGCCCTCCGGGTCCTCCGTGGCCACGCGGGCCACTTCGTCGCAGTTGTAGGTGACCAGGAACCAGTCGACGTCGATCTCGGGCAGCGCCTCGATGCGGATCGCCACGTCCGTCGTGGGCCCGCTCGCGACGACCGTGGCGCCGGGGCCCTCGCCGTCGATCGTCACCCGCGCGAACGCCCCCGTGCTCGCGACCGCGCGGCCCTCGTTCAGGGCGGCGGCGAGGTCGAGGTCGTCGAGCTCGCCCGGGCGGTCCGACGGCACCTCGATGTAGGTGCGCGAGCTCCCCGTGTGCTCGAGCCCGTGGTTGTCCGAGCTGCCCACCGCGGTCACCGGGTGCCCGTGGTTCGAGAACGCCTGCCAGTCCTCGAAGTGGCCCGTGTCGTCCGGGCGCGCGGGGTCCAGGAACGGGCTCCGCGGGCCGTTCATGTACTCCACGAAGTCGAAGTTCCAGTCCCACAGGGCCGCCCCCGGCGGCATGCCCAGCAGCTCGGGGTCCCGGTCGAGCGGCTCCCCCGTGAGCCGGTCCCAGCCGATGAGGCTCATCCACGCCGCGCCCCCCCGGGGGTGGTTCAGGCCGACGCCCGCGGCTCCGTCCGCCAGGGCCTGGGCGTACACCTCGGCGATGTCCATCCCGTACCAGCGGACCGGGCCCCCGCGGGGCAGGTCGCGCACCTGCATCGCGTACGCCGTCATGTGCTCGGGGCTGGTGGCCGTGAGCTCCTCGCCGATGACGGGATCGATGAAGTCGGCGACCCCGGCCGCGTCCACGTGCCCCTGCAGATCGCTGACGATCTCGTGGTCGCTCGCCACGTACATCTCGACGCCCTCGGCGGCGGCCGTGAGGGCGCGGCGACCCGCGAGGATCGTGCTGTCCTCGCTCGGACCGCTGTGGACGTGGGTGTCGATCGCGACCCAGCCGGTCGTATCGACGACGCGGGTCATCGCCACCGCGAGGTCCGCGCGCCCCGACTCGGGCACCTCGATCGTGCCGGTGTGCACCGCGTACTCGTAGCCGCGCGTGGCCGTCCAGGCCCAGGTCCCGGGGGGCAGCGGCCGGTCGATCCCGGCGGGCGGTACGTACCGCGGGAAGCGCGCCCCGTCGTCGTCGCGGATGAAGACGAACTTGGCGGGGACGCCGACCCCGTCCTCGGTGGCCGCCAGCCCGACCGTGCCCGCGCCGCGGATCGTGAGGCCGATCGGCCGGTCGTCGGGCAGGTCGATCTCCAGGGCGTCACCGTCGTCCCGACCCTCGGTGCGCGCGAACATGCGCACGCGCTCCCGCCCCGCACCCTCGAACAGGGCGACGTCGGCCGAGAAGCGTCCGTCGGCGTCGGTGCGGGTGGCGTCGTAGGCGACCCAGCGGTCGTCCGTGTCGCGCATCTGGAAGAAGACGTCGGCCCCGGGGACCGTGGCGCCGGTGGAGAGGTCGGTGACCCGGCCGGAGACCCGGGTGGGCGCGCGGGCGAGGTTGGGGGTGGGGTTCGGGAGGACGTCGCTCAGCAGCCTCGCCGACGAGTTGTAGGACCCGGCCCCGACGGAGACGAAGAACGTACGCAGGTCCGACGTGAAGCCGCCCGGGGGGAGCGAGAGCGGCACGCCGATCTGGCGGGAGTCGACGATGATGTTCGCGCCCGAGATCGTGGTCGTGCCCAGGTTCGCGTCGAGGGCGCCGAACGTATAGGCCGCCTCGCCGCTGCTCCAGGAGATCCAGGGCACGCCGATCGGCAGGTTGAACCCCCCGACGTTCAGGGCCCCGTCGCCGTACGCGAGGCGCGGCGTCAGGTCCGACGGGAAGGCCACGGCGCCCACCCCGACCTCGACCGTCTCGGTCCCGGGGTTCGTCGCCACGAAGTCGATCTTCAGCACCGACGAGGCGGGCTCCAGCGTGTACTCGATGGCGAGCTCGAGGCCGAAGGGGTCGCTCAGTCGCTTGCCGTCGCCCCCGTCCGCCGCCATGCGGATCAGCTGGTGCTCCACGAGCCAGAAGGTGTCGTCCACGCCGTGGATGCGCACCCGGGCCGGTCCGCCGCCCGCGCCGTCGCTCACGATCTCGATGTCGGTCGCCCGGAACCCCCGCAGCGTCGACTGCGGGAAGTCGAAGACGTCGAGCCGGCCCACCTGGAAGCTCAGCTCGCCGAACTGCTCCGGGCCCGCCTGGGCGCAGCCGGCGACGGCGACGGCGTCGACCAGGTTGCCGCCGTAGTAGAACCAGGTCTTGCTCGGCCCCACGCCCTGCACGACGAACGCCGCCTGCTCGTTCATCAGCAGCACGTCGCCGGGGCCGCCCAGGACGTCCGTGCCCTCCATCGTCATGGCGGGATCGACGAGGACCTGGACGGAGGCCCGATCCGGCTCGGGGCAGCCTTCGCGGAAGATCCCGTCTCCCGTGGGCGCGGGCGGAGGCTCCTCGGGGCAGCCCGGGGCGATGAGCACGAGGGCGACGATCGTGGCGACGCGCATGGGGCTCGGTCGACCTCGCTGGGCGGCGGGGAAGTCCACCCCTCCCGCGTCGCCCATCGAGCGCTATTCGCCGCCGCGGCCGCCGCCGCTCGCGACCTGCCAGGCCGTGTAGAGCGCGAGGCCGAAGAAGACGATGTCGATGATCCCCAGCGTCTCGGGGAGGATCTCCATCACCATCGACGTGGTGGGCGCCGCGTCGATGCCCTCCTCCACCAGGTAGTCGGCGATCGCCGCGCGCGTCGCCAGGAACTTCCCCAGCAGGATCGAGGCCGCGGAGAGGACCGCGGCGAGGAGCCCGTTGGCGGGCGTGCCCACCTTGCCGCCCATCGCGGCGCCGAAGCCGACGATGAAGCCGATGCCCCAAGCGATGTAGCCCACCTCGTAGCCGGTGAACGCGGCGATGGCGTACCAGATGCCCGCGCCCACGAGACCCGCGCCGCCGCCGCCGATCAGCGCTCCGACGGCGTTCCACTCGGGCTCGTTGCCCGGCGGACCGCGACGTACTTGCTCTTCCATGATCCCTCACCTCCTCAAACCCCGAGGGCTTGTTCGGGGCACGTTACCGCAGGCGAGCGAGCGCCGCCCCGAGGGCGCGACGGTCCTCCGCGACGACCAGGACGGTCTGCACCCGCCCGGGCTCCGTCGTGGGCACCACCCCCCGGCGGATCCGCCGCCCCGCGCCGACGGCGACCACGTCCGGCGGGAGCGCCGACTCCAGTCGGTCGAGCGCGGCGTCGCCCGCGAGGTGGAGCCAGGCGCAGACGCTGCGGCCGTGGACTCGCCGAGCCAGCCGCAGGGCCACGCGGCCCATCGTCCACCGCGGGTTCACCTCCAGCAGGGGGTGCAGGCGCAGGCCGTCCGCGGCGCGGACGACCAGGGAGTCGACGCCCCAGGGCGCGGGCACGTCGTGGGCGGCGAGGAGCGCCTCGATCGCGCGGTCGAGGCGGTCGAGGCGGCCGGGGTCGCGCCCGTCGCCCGTGAGGAGCCGGGCGACCTCCGGGGCGACGGCGGCCGTCGGGCGGCCCGGGAACGCGGCCACGAACCGGCCCGCCGCGTCCGACCGGCAGACGACCCGCCGCCGCGGGGTCGAGTGGAGCGAGAGGTCCACGACCCCCTCCAGCCACGGCTCCACCCGCAGCGGCCCCGAGGCGAGGCGACGCCGGATCCACCCCCGCTGCCGGTCGTCGGGCTCGTGGGGGTGCAGCAGGCGCACGCGCTCGCGCCCCGACGACGAAACGTCGGCCTTGATCAGCACCCGGGGATGCCCCCGGCGGACGTCGGCGACCGCGGCGTCCAGCTCCCCCTCGGAGGTCACGACCCGAGGGAGCGCGTCGGGGCCGACGAGGCCCGGCCCGAAGGCGTCGGCGAGGTCCGCGTACGCCGCTCGGAGCAGCTCGGCGGAGGCGCACTTCCCGCCCAGGGGGTGGGCCGTCGGGAGCGGGCCGAGCGTGGCCGCGTGGGGGCCGAGCAGGCGGTCCGTCGTGCGGCCCGGGCCCCAGACGACGGCGCGCCCGAGGGGAGGCCGGAGGGCGGCGGGGCGGCGCAGATCGACGACCGTGATGCCCGGGGGCGCGAACCCCGCGGCCCGGAGCCGGGCGAGGTGATCGGCGGACGGCGGCGCCGGCAGGAGCACGCGGTCGTCTTCGGGGGCGAGCACGAGGGGGAGGCCCGCGAGGGCGCGCGCGACGTCGCCGCGGGGGCCGTCGGCGAGGAGGCCGTCGCCGTCGTCGGACTCGCCGGTGACGTCGAAGAACCACACGTCGGGGGGGCGGCCGCGGCTGCCCGACGTCGCGGCCAGGCGGTCGATGAAGGCCTCGGGGAGGCCCGCCTGCCGCCGGGCCTCGCGGTCGAGCACGGGGCCGCGCGCGCGGCGGGGCTGGAGCGGCGCGACCAGGGCGTCGCACCACCGGGTCCACAGCTCGTCCGCCGACGTGGGGGGCGGGGCGAAGGCGCGGAGCCCGCGGGCGACGTGGGCGATCTCGTCGCGGCGGACGGCGTCCAACAGGTCGGCGGTGTCGGGGTCGTCGGCGGCGCGGAACGCGCTCGCGTACCACGTCATGAAGTCGAGGTTGGCCTGCTCGAGCGTGAGGCCCATGCCCGCGTGCCACGACGGCGCGCTGTCCACGGCGGCGAGCGCGTCCCAGAAGAAGCGGGACAGCGGGTGGTCGCCGAGGCGGACGCCCAGGGGCGCGAGGCGGTCGAGGTAGCTCCCGAGGTGTCGCTGCTCGTCCTCGATCGTGGCGACGAGCTCGCGTCGCGCCCGGGGGGACATGTCCAGGCGGAGGAGCGCCAGGGCCATCAGCTCGATCGCGAGGAGCTCGTGGTTCGCGAACGCGTGGATGAGCTCGCCCCCGCGGGCCGGGTCCCGCAGTGTCTCGGGGGCGGGGAGCCGCGCCCGCCGGGTGGAGGCCGAGAAGGCGAGGTGCGGCGGGCGCCCCGGCGCCTCCGGCCGGGCGATGGGCGGGCCCGGGTCGTCGACGAGGGGGCGCGGGAAGGGGGCGAGCTTGTCGGCGAGCGCCGTCCCCAGGAGCAGGCGCTCGGCGTGGGCGCGGACGGACGTCGTCACCACCGGCTCAGCCCAGGAAGCCGTGCGCGACGGGCCACACCGCGGTCCGCGTCATGGCCTCCTACGCCGAAGCGCCGCCTTCCCACTCCTCGAAGAAGTCGATGCGCTTCGTATCGTAGGTCGCGGGCCGGGTCCGGTCGCGGGCCCACTCCTTGAGGTCCTTGATCGCCTGGTCCATCGTGACCGCGAGGGGCACCGTGTCGCGCACCGAGCGCAGGATGTCGCCGGTGGAGACCTCTCGGTCCTCGCTGAACCCGACGAACATCCCGTCGATCACCGCCTGCTCGATCTCGGCGCCGCTGAACTTGTCGGTGGCCTCGGCGAGCTCCCAGGTGTCGAACTCCTTCGGCTCGCGCCGCCGCTTGCGCAGGTGGATCTCGAAGATCGTCTGGCGCTCGTGGATGTTGGGCAGGTCCACGAAGAAGATCTCGTCGAAGCGCCCTTTGCGGAGGAGCTCCGGGGGCAGCGCGCGCACGTTGTTGGCGGTCGCGATGACGAAGACCGGCTTCGTCTTCTCCTGCAGCCACGTGACGAAGTTGCCGAACAGCCGCGCCGCCGCCGCCCCGCCTTCGCCGTCGACGCCCGCGAACGCCTTCTCGATCTCGTCCACCCAGAGGACGACCGGCGCCATCGACTCCGCGAGCGCGATCGTGTGGCGCAGCCCCTCGTCCACGCCGGTGACCTCCTGCACGAGCGCGCCCACGTCCAGCCGCAGCAGCGGCACCTTCCACAGGTCCGCGACGGCCTTCGCCGTGAGCGACTTGCCGCAGCCCTGCACGCCGAGCAGGAAGAGCCCCTTCGGCTGCGGGAGGCCGTACTTGCGCGCCTTCTCCGTGAACGAGGCGTTCCGGGACCGCAGCCAGTCCTTGAGCTGCTCGAGGCCGCCCACGTCGCCGATCGTCTCGGACAGGTCGTGGAACTCGAGGAAGTCGCTCTGGCGGATGATGTTGCTCTTCTCGGAGATGACCTCGGCGAGCTGGTCCTCGCCGAGCTTCTTGTGACGCAGGAGCACCTTGCGGTACACGCGCCGGATCTCCTCGGCGGTCAGCCCCAGCGAGGCCTTCACGTAGCGCTCGAACAGCTCGAGATCGACCTTGATCTTGCGGTCGCGCATGAGCTGGTGGAACAGCCGCGCGACCTCCTTGAGGCCCGGCAGCGGGAGCGTCACGACCACGACGTCCTTTTCGAGCTCCCGGGGCACGACGGCGCGCGGCGAGAGCAGGACGAGGCACTGCTCGCGCTCGGACAGATGGGCGACGAGGTCGCGCATGCGGCGCTGCACCAGGTGGTCTGCGATGTGGTGGTGGAAGTCGTGCATGACGACGAGGGCGGGGCCCTCGATCGCCTCGATGGCCGTCAGCGCCGCCCCGGCCGGGCCGGTGCCCTCCACCGTCTTCTTCCCGTCGCTCAGGCCCGCGACGGCGGACCACGTCCACAGCCGCCGCTTCGTCGTCTTCGCGAGTTGGCGCAGGCCCCGGAGCGCGCGCGCCTCCTCCCACGTCAGGAGGTAGACGAACGGGTAGCGGGCCCGGACATTCAGCGAGAGGGTGTCGAGGGTTTCCTGCACGCGCCGGAGTCTAGCGCGCCCGGATCCGCGAGGAGCGGCTCGGCGTTGTCAGCCCGGGCCGCGCCCGGGCGTCCGCGCCACCACCCCCACCCGGAACTCGAAGCGCCGGGTCGCCCAGCCTCCCTCGACGACGCGCCCGCCGAAGTGTCCGCCGACGCCCAGCGCCATGCGGGCGGGGCCGTCGCCCACGAGCAGCTGGACCGACGGCTGGACGTAGACCCAGGTCCCCGTGTTCGCGGGCTCGGCGTAGGTGGGCGTGCTGAAGTCCAGGCGGACGTGCGTGCCGAGCTCGAACATGTCGCTGATCGGCGCGAACACGCCGACTTCCCCGCCCGCGAACCAGAAGGGGAGGGTCCAGGGGACGTAGGTCCCGCCGCCGCCGCCGATCCCGAACAGCACCGGGCCCGCGCGTCCGCGGACGCCCATCCGGCCGCTCGCCACGGACCAGCTGGTGTCCATGTCCACCCCGCCGCTCAGGACGATCGAGAAGCCCTTGTACACGCCGAAGTCGATGCCGCCCGCGAACAGGAGCGACGGGGTCGCGGCGGTCCGGGCCGTGTCCGGCAGCCCGGTGGTCTCGAGGAGCACCCCGCTGCCGAAGGCGCCCGTCCCTTCGATCGAGCCCCGAGCGATGGCCTCGCCGCCCGCGAAGCCCGACGCGGTCGGGGGCGGCGTGCGGATGGCGCTGCAGCCTCCGAGGAGAACGACGAAGAGGAGGAGGATGCGGGTGGACATGCGCCGATCGCGTTCAAGGACCGGTCCCCCGCCGGGGGCGATTTCGGGCGCGGGTCGGGAGCTGCCCGACCGTCAGGCGGGGTTGGCCCGGGCCCGCAGGAGGGCGACGACCTCGCCGTCCTCGGCGTGCCGCCCCTCGGCGTACTTGGAGAACACCAGGTCGCCGTCCACCGTCACGTCATAGACGCCGCTGTGGCCCTGGATCAGGGTCGGTTCGATGTCGAACGCCTCCTTGAGCTCGGCCGCCAACCTGGTGGCCCTCGGGAGGTAGTTTCAAGCGACGCAGTACTTGATCGTGATGTCCATGGCGGGATTGTGGCCCTTGGACGGGGCCGCGTCGACCCCGATCCGGCTCACCGGGGGCCGAAGAGCACCCACTCGTCGCCGCGCTCGATCTCCTGCAGTCCCGCGGCCGTCGCCCGCTGCACCCAGGGGTCGTGCTCGATCGCGACGATCGCCCACTCCGGCTGGGTCTCGGCGGGCGGCAGCAGGAGCTCGTCGCCCAGGCCCCCGGGCCCGGGGGCGGGGTTCTCGATCTCCTCCTGCTGGTAGCAGTAGACCCACCTGCGTCCGCTGATCAGGTGCACGAGGTCGTAGCCCGCCATGGCGGGGGCGTCGTCCGGGATCCGATCGGCGAGCCGATGCGCCTCCAGCACCCGCGGCTCCTGCGTGCGCCAGGGCGTGAGCTCGTTCTGCAGGTAGGGCTCCCACGCCTGCTTCACGGCGCGCACCTCGGACGCCGCGAGCACCAGCACCACGACGCCGACCGCGCCCGCGAGCGCCTTCGCGGGGATCCGACGGCGGGCGAGGCCGAGGATGCGCGTCCAGCCGAGGGCGGCGGCGGCGGCCATGATCCCGACCATCGAGGCGGTGTGGTGGATGTACGGCCCCTCCCAGGTCGCCCACTCGTGGCCCTGGGTGAGCAGGTAGCCCAGCAGCGGCACGCCGCCGATGAGGATCTCGGGGGCGGCGAGGGCGCCGAGGCCGACGGGGATCACCCACTCCCCGAACCACCCCAGGCGGCGGCTCCACATCTCCCCGGCGTCGCGCCCCCACTGCTCGGCCGCCGACGGGGCGTCGCTGGACGTGAGCCCGTCGAGCCACGCCTCGGGCTGGATGTAGAAGGTCGTATTGGTGCGCATCAGCGTCGTCACGACGAAGAAGACGATCGCCGCGGCGGCGACCCGGATCGCGGTCGACCGACGCTCGGCGTCCTTCGTGATCCAGCTCCAGCCGAAGTGGCCCGCGGCCGTCGCCACCACCAGGACGGGGACCTCCTCGCGGGCGATGCACGCCAGGAACGCCCACGCCAGGGCTTCGGTGCGGCGCTCCTCCCGGAGCGCGGCGACCAGCAGGATCAGGAACGGGATCGACCAGGTCAGGGGCCGGACGTCGGCCTGCGCCATGCGCCACAGCGGCCACCACCCGAGGTAGATCCAGGCGGCCGCGCAGGCGGCGAACGTGCTCGCGCGCCCCGATCGCGCGACTCGGTACACTCCGAACGCGCCGAGCCCCAGCACCAGCGACTGGACGAAGAAGATCGTCTCCACGCGCTGCAAGAGCAGGTAGGGAGGCACGGCGAGCAGGAGGATCGGTTCGAAGTGCGTCTCGCCGAAGATCCCCGGGGGCTCGTGGTAGGTCGACGTCTGGATCCACCCGTTCCCGTGCGCCGTGTTCCACACCAGGTTGTGGAAGAAGTTCAGGTCGAAGCCCCACTCGGGCATCAGCCCGGCGGCCTTCCAGGTGAGGATCGTCGTCTGCAGGATCGTGAACAGGGCCACGCCCACGCCCACCACGATCCACGCGACGCGGGGGATCGAGGGCGTGCGGGCTCCTTCGTTCATGCGTCGAGGCTGGCCCGCGATCGGACCGGCGTCAAATGGCTGCTCGTCCCCGCCCTCGCGGTTCTGCTGTCCGCGTGCGGCGACCCGCCCCCTGCGGAGCCGCCCGAGCCCACCCCTGCCGCCCGCGCGACGCCGGAGTGCGACGACCGCGCCGTGCGCGCCGTGCGTCGGGACTTCCTCGACCGGGTGGGGGCGCCGCCGCTGCCCGCGGGCCTCGTGGCGCCGACCCTCGGGGAGATCCGCCGGGGGGAGGGCTGGACGGCCCAGGCGCTGGGTTGGCCCCACCCCACCGCGCAGGGGGATCACGTGCACGCCGTCGTGCACCTCCCGTCCCCCCCGCCGACGGCGCCCGCGCCGCTGCTCCTGAGCGTGCACGGCCACTGGGACGCGGGCCTCGAGGCGGGCGAGGTGGCCCGTCGGGCGCAGCTGTTCGCGTCGCGCGGGTGGGTCGTGCTGTCGGTGGCGAACCGAGGAGACGAGCTCGGCGACGCGGATCCCGGGGCCCGCGCCGTGCACCTGCGGGCGGGCGCCTACGGCGAGATGCGGGTGCGGCGCACCGGGACCACCCCGCTGGCGTGGGACCTGCGCGCCGCGCAGACCGGGCTGGGGATCGCGCTCGCGGGGCGGCTCGGGGCGTCGATCGACGCCGACGCCGTGGCCGTCATGGGCTTCTCGGGCGGGGCCGAGCGGGCCGCGCTGCTCGGGACCGCCGATCCGCGGGTCGTCGCCGTGGTGCTCGGGGCCCACGAGTACGCCTTCAGCTCGCAGCGGGGGACGGTCGGGTGCTCCTGCGGGGTCGTGCCCGGGGCGGGCGAGGTCGCGGGCGGATCGGGTCGCTTCCCGGACGTGGGGGACGAGCCCAAGCAGGTCCCGCGGGGGGGGATCCTCCGGGGTTGGCAGTGGCTCGGGGCGGCGGCGTGCCGACCGGGCAGCCCCGCCGTCGATCGGCCCGTCCTGGTCTGGGACAACCGCCCCGCCGACGTCGTCGACTCGCTGCTGAAGGCGGGCGAGCGCGTCGAGGTGCGGGAGGTGCCCGGGGTGCACGGCGTGACGTCCGCGATGGCCGCCGAGTCCTGGGCGTGGCTCGCGACGACCCTGCTGGGGGCCGCCCTGCCGGCGACCGCCGCGGCCGACGCGCAGGCGGCCGTCGACGGCTGGTTCCCGGGTCCGGGCACGCCCCCCGCCGTCGACGCGCCGCGCCCCGCTCCGGGCTCCCTCACCCACGGCCGCGGCCCCGGGTCCCAGCGGTCGCCGACCCCCGTGGAGGCCGCCCGGGCGGTGCTCGGGGCGCGCGATCGACCCGTCGTACGGCGGGCGTTTTCCGCCCTGGCGGGCGGCCCCCCGACCCGCTCCGGACCCGTGCGGCCGGACTGGATCCGCTTCGCGCCCCCCGGGCCCACGGGCAAGCTCGGCGACGACGGCGAGGTCGTATTCGCGGAGCCGGAGCCGGAGCCGCCCGCGGCGGGCGGGGTGCGGGACGTCGCCGTGCCCTTCGCCACGGACGCGGAGTCCGACCGCGTGGCGTCGCGGTGGGGCGCGGAGCGGGGCATCCCGGCCCTCGCCTACCTGGTGGTCCAGCTGCTCGACGCGCGGGACGGGGCGGCCGGCGATCCGGGCTGGATCGGCGTGGGCGCCGGGGGCGTCGCGGTCGCGTGGGCGGCGGCGCTCGACTCCGGGTCGGGGCCCGTCGTATTGGTGGACGCCCCCGTCACGCTGTGGGCGCGCGGACCCGTGGACGACGACCTGGAGCCCGGCGTCCCGTGGCTCCCCTGGCCGACCTGGACGCTCGCGCCGGTCCCGTCGGGCATGGCCCTCGACCCCTGGCAGGCGGGTCGCTACCTCGACCGCCGGGTGCGGTGGGTGCGCCCGCGCGGCGGCGACGGCTCGCTGTGGAAGGGGCCGCTGCCGGGGGGCGAGCGCTACGACTCCGTGGCCGAGGCGACGCGCTGGTGACCCTGCCGCCCGGGGACTTCGAGGCGCTCGCCGGGTGGGGCGGGGCCTTCGCCGTCGTGGTTCTCGCCGCGGCGTGGCGGTCGCGCGGGGACGCGGCCCGGCGGCGGGCGTGGACCTGGACCCTCGTGGCGACCGCGTTCCCGGGGGCGTGGGCCCTGGTCGCCAGGCTCCCGTCGTCCCTGCCCGCGGACGTGCCCCCGGCCGCCGTCGCGGGCGCCGCTTCCGTCGTCGGGTACGGCGCCGTCCTGTGGCTCGTGGGGACCCTCGTGGACGCGGGGACCGAGTCCTGGACGCCCCCGCGCGTCGCCGAGCCTCGGGGGGAGGACGCCGCCCCGCCCGCCCCCCGGGCCGAGCCTCCTCCCACGCGGCCCGCGCCCAAGTCTTCGCTGCCGACGATCCGGTCGGCGGGCGCCGTCCCGGCGGGGGGGACCCGGAGTGGCGGGTCGGCCCCCGAGGTCGAGCGCGACGGACTGCTCCGGGTGCTCGCCCTGGGGCCCGACTTCCAGACGTCGGCGGCGGCGAAGGGTCTCGCGGCCGCGTGGGCGGGGACGCGCGACGCCGCCGTGCTCGACGGCCTGATCGGCGTCCTGCGTCGCGACGACGTGGGCCGGGAGGCCCGCGCGGAGGTGTGGATCGCGCTCCTGACCGTCGACGACGAGGCCCCCGACTGGGATGCCCAGGTGGTGATCCGACGCGACTTCCCCGACGGGATCGACGCGGACCGGATCGACGCCCTGGACGCCGAGCTGCACCCCGAGGGGTGACGGGGGACTCTCGCCCGCGGGTGTGGGCCTACTCCCGCCGGGGGCCGGGCTTCTTCGGGGCCTCGGTGGAGATGTCCAGGCGCACGGCGCGGCAGTCGATGGGGCCGTTGTAGAGCGGGACGCGCCGGGCGGGCTTGAGGCCGAGGGCGGGCACGAGGCCCGGGCCCGCGAGGATCCACGCGGTCCACCCCAGGAAGCGCCGGCGCAGGACGTCGCCGAGCGTGGCGTACAGCGCCCGGACCTCGTCCTCTTCGCCGAGCCGTACGCCGTACGGGGGGTTCGTGACCACGAGACCGCGGGGGGGCTCGCCGTCGGTCGGGGGAGGCTCGATCTCGGTGACGGACGCGCGCTTCAGCTTGATGTCGACCCGGGCCCGGCGCGCGTTCTCGTGGGCCGAGTCCAGGGCCCGCTCGTCCTCGTCGGCGCCGAAGATCGCGGGGGCGCGTCCTCTGCCCGCCTCCGCCCGCTCCGCCGCCTCGGCCTCGATCCGTCGCCACACGCGGGGTTGGTGGCCGTGCCACGCCTCGAACTCCCAGTCGCGTCGGTGCAGGCCCGGCGCGCGGTCGAGGGCCATCTCGGCGGCCTCGACGAGCAGCGTCCCCGTGCCGCACATGGGGTCGAGCAGCGGCGCCCCCCGACGGGCGAGCAGGGGCCAGTCGGCCGCCCGGAGGATCGCCGCCGCGAGCGTCTCCTTGAGCGGCGCGGGCCCGGGCGCGCGTCCGAGGCCGCCCGTCCGCCGGTGGAGCGCGCCCCCCATGTCGATCGAGAAGGCGACCTCGCGGTCGCGCAGGTGGGCGTGGACCCGCACGTCCGCGTCCGCGACGTCCACCGACGGGCGACGCCCCGTGTCGGCCACCAGCCGGTCGACGATCCCGTCCTTCACCACGCGGGCCGAGTGCCGCGTATCCCGCAGGTCCTCGTCGCGCCCCACGAAGCTCACGGCGAAGGTCTGGTCGGGCCCGAAGTGGGCGGGCCAGCGGACGCTGCGCGACGCCTCGAGCAGGCCCCGCGCGCCGAACGCGTCGCGCCGGCCGATGAGCATGAGCACGCGCCCCGCGAGCCGGGAGAACATGCACGCGCGGTAGCCGAGGGCGAGGGGACCCCGGAATCGCACGGCGCCGCGGTCTTCACGGATGCGCTCGGTGGCCAGGATCTCGCGCAGCTCGTCCGCCAGGAAGGGCTCGACGCCGCGCGAGCAGACGGCGGAGAACTCGTAGCCGTCGTCCACAGGCATCGCGGCGGTCTACCACCTGCGCGAGGAGCGGTACACTCCCGTCGCTTTGGAGGGAGCGCCATGTCCGACTACGACGACCTCGTCGCCGATCTGCACGCTCATTGGACGCGGAACCCGAACGCCCGCGTCTTCCTTGGGCTGACCCACGATCTGGGCGCCCTGCCCGATCCATCGGCCGAGACCCAGGCCGCCGACGCCGAGGCCGCGCGCCGCCTGCTCGCCCGCTGCCGAGCCCTCGCCGCCGCGACCGACCCCGACGACTTCGACCGCGCCCTGGACCTGGACCTCGCCGCGCTCCGCCTCGGCTACGACCTCCACTACGCGTCGTTCCGCTTCAACGGCCGGGATCAGGCGACGCAGTGTCCGCGCGCCGGCGACGACGTGGGCGACGGCATCTTCATGATGTTCATCAACGACCCGCGCGACGCCGACGAGCGCCTCGCCGACATCACCACGCGCCTCGAGGCCACCCCGGCCTACCTGGAGGCGCTCCTGGGTCGGATCGATACGCCGGTGGCGCGCTGGGTCGACATCGACGACGAGAAGGTCGAGGCCCTGCCGTCGCTGTTCGAGACGGTCGAGAACTGGGCGCGGTCCGTCGCCTGGGACGGCCTCGACCGCCTCGTCGCCGCCCGCGGGGTCGCCGAGGCCGCGCTCACCGACTACCGCGCCCGCCTGGGCGCCCTGCCCACCACGGACAACCTGCACATGGGCGCCGAGGCCGCGCAGGAGCTCGTCCGCCTCAAGGGCATCGACCTGTCCCTCGACGAGCTGCACGCGATGGCCCGGGAGTTCCTGGACGAGACCGGCGCCACGATCGAGCGGCTCCGGGGCCGCATCGCGAGCAGGCACGGGCTCGACCCGGACATCACCACGGCCGACCTGCACGCCTGGCTCAACAAGGAGTTCCGGCTGAAGCTGCCCGACGGGCGCCTGGAGGCGATCCTCGACCGGTACCAGCAGGAGCGGGAGAAGATCCTCGCCTGGATCCGCGAGCGCGACCTGTTCCCCGTGCCCGCCGACCAGGACATGACGATCCTGCGCACGCCGGCGTTCATGGCGCCGAGCATCCCCGCGGGCGCGATGATGCCGCCCGCCCCGTTCCGCGCGGGCACCAAGCGGAGCCTCGTGTACCTCACGCTGTCGGAGGAGCTGCGGGACGAGCACACCGAGCTGGGCATCCCCGGGATGATGGTCCACGAGGGCATCCCCGGGCACCACCTGCAGCTCGCCACCGCGGCGGGCCACGCCTCGGTCGTCCGGCGCCACGTCGACGCGGCGGAGCACGCCGAGGGGTGGACGACGATGCTCGAGGACTACATGCTCGACCTCGGCTACATGGGCGCCCTGGAGGACGAGGCCCGCTTCATCGGCAAGCGCGACATCTCCCGGATCGGCGCCCGCGTCGCCATCGACCTCTTCTTCATGACCGGCGAGAAGCGGTACCTGGACGTGGGCGTGCAGTGCGACACGTCGTCGGACGACCCCTTCGTGGCGGCGGGCAACCTCCTGCAGGCCGTGACCGGGTTCGTCCCCGGGCGCGTGCAGGCCGAGCTCAACTGGTACTCCCAGGAGCGGGGTTACCCGCTGTCGTACCTGACCGGCAACCGCATGGTCTGGCGCATGAAGACCGAGATCGCGACGGCCCAGGCGGGCCGGTTCGAGGGCCTCGAGCTCGACCGCGCCTTCCACCGCATCTTTCTGGAGTCGGGGAACATGCCGCTGACCCGCCTGCGGCGCGTCTTCCAGCACGAAGGCCTCCTCCCCGCCCGATCGGCCGGGTGACGACGGCGGGCCCAGGGCCCAGACTCCCCCGGTGAGCGACCCCCACGACCTGCTGGGCAAGGACCGCGCCGCGAAGGGCCTGAGCGCCTACCTCGGGGTGTTCCGCTACTCCGGCCGGGCCCTGGATCTCGTCTGGACGACGTCCAAGGCCCTCACGATCGTCTTCGCGATCTTCACCGTGGTCGGGGGACTGCTGCCCGCGGCCGTGGCGTTCGTGGGCAAGCTGATCGTCGACGCCGTCGTGCTCGGCCGCTCCGGGGGCGAGGCCGAGATGGCCGAGGGCCTCCGCCAGGCGCTGACCTGGGTGGGCGCCGAGGCCGGCCTCGTGGCGCTGCTGCTGGGGGTGCGGGCCGCGATCTCGGCGTGCCAGTCGCTGCTGCGCGCGCTGCTCGGCTTCCGCGTCAACGTCCTGGTGCTCGAGAAGGCGCTCACGCTGCACCTCCCGCACTTCGAGGACAGCGAGGTCTACGACCAGATGACGCGGGCCCGGCGCGAGGCGTCGAGTCGGCCGCTGTCGCTCGTGCGCCGCACGTTCGGGCTCGTCCAGAACCTCATCTCCCTGGCGTCCTACGGCGCCCTGCTGCTGCAGTTCTCGGTGGTGGCCGTCGTCGTGCTGTTCGTCGCCGGCATCCCCGCGTTCATCGCCGAGACCCGCTTCGCCGGGGAGGCGTTCCGGCTCTTCAAGTGGCGCACGCCGGAGACCCGCAAGCAGATGTACCTCGAGGCCGTCATCGCCCGGGAGGACTACGCCAAGGAGGTCCAGCTCTTCGGCATCGGCCCCCTCCTGCTGGAGCGCTACCGGGCCATCTTCGAGACCCTGTTCGGAGAGGACAAGAGCCTGACGCTGCGGCGCTCGGGCTGGGGGTACGTGCTCTCGCTGCTGTCCACCGTGGCGTTCTACGGGGCGTACGCGTGGATCGTCCTCGCCACCGTGAACCAGCAGATCAGCCTCGGCGAGATGACGATGTACCTGCTCGTATTCAAGCAGGGGCAGAACTCCTTCACGCAGGTGCTGACGGCGATCGGCGGCATGTACGAGGACAACCTCTACCTGTCGAACCTCTACGACTTCCTCGAGCTCGAGGTCGACGTCCCCGGCGGCGGTGAGAGCGTCGGCGCGGAGCCCGGCGACGGCATCCGGTTCGAGGGCGTCAGCTTCACGTACCCCGGCTCCACCGAGCCCGCGCTCACCGGCGTCTCCCTGCACCTGGCCCCCGGCCGGAAGCTCGCGCTGGTGGGCGAGAACGGGTCCGGCAAGACGACCCTCATCAAGCTGATGACGCGCCTGTACGAGCCCGGCGCGGGGCGGATCCTGCTCGACGGCACGCCCCTGCAGGAGTGGGACATGCGCGTGCTGCGGCGGCGCGTGGGCGTGATCTTCCAGGACTTCGTGCGCTACCAGATGCAGGTGGGCGAGAACGTCGGGGTGGGGGACGCGGACCACATCGCGGACGAGGGCAGGCAACGCGAGGCCGCCGAGAAGGGCATGGCCGACGACTTCATCCGGGACATGCCGAAGGGCTACGCGACCCAGCTCGGGCGCTGGTTCGGCGACGGTCGGGAGCTGTCCGGGGGGCAGTGGCAGAAGATCGCCCTCAGCCGCGCCTTCATGCGGACCGGCGCCGACATCCTCGTGCTCGACGAGCCCACCGCCGCGATGGACGCCGAGGCCGAGGTCCGGATCTTCGACCACTTCCGGGAGGTCACGAAGGCGCAGATGGCCATCCTCATCAGCCACCGGTTCAGCACCGTGCGCATGGCCGACGAGATCGTCGTGCTGCGGGGCGGGCGTGTGGTCGAGCAGGGGAGTCACGACGAGCTGATGGAGATGGACGGCACCTACGCGCGGCTCTTCACCCTGCAGGCCGCCGGCTACCGCTGACGGTCGGGGCCCCCCCCACGCGGTCGCCCGCGACGCGGTAGCCTCGGGCGTACATGTCGATCGTCGAGGAAGTCGCGAAGCTCGAGCAACGCTTGCTGGCGGGGGAGCTGACCCAAGGGGAGTTCGAGGCCGCCGTGGCGCGCGTGGTCGCGGGCATGCGTCCGCCGCCTCCGCCCCGGCCGCCGCCCGAGCCCTTCGAGCCGGAGACCGAGGTCACGACCGACGGGGATCTGCGCGTCACCTGGGGCGACGAGGTCCCGGACCCGTTCGGGGGCGTGCCCCCCCGGCTCCCGCCCACGATCCAGACGGCCGCCGTCGAGAAGAAGCGGCCCGCGTCGGACGACGCCTCGGGCCCCCGTCGCGTCGCCGAGCCCGTGCCGTCGCGCCTGGGCGCCTACAAGCTGGTCGAGCTCGTGGGGCAGGGCGGCATGGGCCTGGTGTACGTGGCCAAGCACCTGGTGCGGCCGGGGCTGTTCGCGGTCAAGCTTCCGCGGCCTCACCTTGCGGCCGACCCCGACTTCGTGCGGCGCTTCCGGCGCGAGGCGCGCGTCGGGCTGAAGCTCGACCACCCCGGCATCGTCAAGGTCCACGACCTGATCATCGACGGCGAGTACCCCGCGATGGTCATGGACTTCGTCACGGGCGCGAACCTCGACACGCTCCTGCGCAACTCGGGCGGACCGCTCAACTGGGCCCGGACCGTCGACATCTTCAGCCAGATCCTCGACGCGATCGGGTACGCGCACGAGCAGGGCTGCATCCACCGCGACCTCAAGCCCAAGAACGTGATCGTGCGGCCCGACGGGCGGGCGCTGGTCACCGACTTCGGGCTCGCCCGGC
This sequence comes from uncultured Rickettsiales bacterium, assembly GCA_964512225.1. Classification (GTDB taxonomy): domain Bacteria; phylum Myxococcota_A; class UBA796; order UBA9615; family UBA9615; genus CAZEKB01. Next base: position 37,944 of record CAZEKB010000037.1, read on the forward strand.
TCACGCAGGGCGAGGTGACCCAGACCGACATGCTGCTGGGGACGGCGGGGTACCTCGCCCCCGAGGTCTACGCGGCAGGGGCGCAGGCCGGGCCCCGCTCGGACATCTACGCGCTCGGCATGACGCTCTACAAGATGCTCGTGGGTCGACTGCCCTTCGAGCCCGGCACCCCCGCCTACAAGATCCTGCGGCTCAAGGAGGCGGGCGACGTGCCGCCCCCGTCGTCGTTCCAACCCGGCCTGCCCCCGGCCGTCGATGCCCTCGTGATGAAGGCGATCGCGGCCGATCCCGATCAGCGGTTCGCCGACTGCGCGACGTTCAAGGCCGAGCTTCGGCTCGTGATGTCGGGTCTGCAGAACCAGGCGACGGTGCCCCTGCAGGGGGATCGTCCGTCGCTCGAGCCCGAGGCCACGCTGCCGTTCACGGGCCCCCCGGCGGGCGCCGCGGCGCCCCTGCGTCCGGACGCCACGGACGACGACCTGCTGGACGACACGCTCGACGGGAGCCCCTCGGACGTCTTCGCCTCGGCCACGGACGAGACCCTCGACCCCGAGGACCCACAAGACCCGCCCAAGAAGCGGCGGAGCTTCGTGGCCCCGACGGTCGAGGCGCCCGCCGTGGGACGCCAGCAGATCCGCGGCCCCGAGCCCATGATCTCGACCAAGGGCCGCCGCATCATCGGCGCCCTGGCGGGCTTCCTGCTCGTGGCGATCGCGGCCAACGTCTACCTGCTCATGGAGGACGGGGCGCGCAGCGGGGGCCGCCTGCTCGGGCCCGGGGGCGACCGCTTCGGGGCGGCTCTGTCCGAGGCGGACCGGCGGGCGGCGGCCGAGGCGGGCCTCAGCGAGGACCTCCCCCCCGGGGCCACCCCGCGGCCGGTCGAGGTGGCCGCCGTCGACGTCGACTGGGACGAGGGCGGCGCCCCGGGATCGAGCGTTCCTGAGGTCGAGGAGTCGGGCCCGACCGCCGAGGAGAAGGGCGAGCAGGTGCGCGCCGCCGTGGCCCGGGAGCTCACGGCGGCCGCAGCCCGAGACGCCGTCACCCGCGAGCACGGGATCCTGCACCTCACCGCCGCCCCCGAGGCGCAGGTGGAGATCGACGGGGTCGAGTACGGGTCCACACAGATCACGCGCAAGGGCATCCCCCTCCCCGAGGGCAAGCACGTCGTGCGGTTCCGGTGTGTGTCGAAGGCCTGCAAGGACCTGAAGCGGCGCGGGGCGAAGAAGACGATCGTGGTGGAGCCCGGTCGGACCCTGCGCTTTCACGCGGACTTCTATCGGCTCAACAAGGTGAAGGCACCGGCCGCCGCGCCGAAGCCGTCGGCCCCGCCTCCCCCGACGCCCGCGCCGTCGCCGGACCCGACGCCCGCCCCGTCGCCGGACCCGACGCCCGCCCCGTCGCCGGACCCGACGCCCGCCCCTTCGCCGGACCCGGAGGACACACCTGGCGCGTCATAGGCTCGTAATTACGGGCCGGGAGCAAGGTCGACTATCGTGCGTCCATGTCGCGGCTGCTCTCGATCTTCTCGCTCGTCGCCCTCCTCGCTCCCGGCCTCGCCACGGCCGCCCCGGTCGTGGTGTACGGCCCCTCCATCGACGCCGACAAGGCCACCGCCGCGGCGAAGGCGAAGCTCGGCACGAGCGACTTCACGGTGGTGGGGAACCTCGTGACCCTCGCGGGGGGTTCGCCGGAGGGCCCCGTGGTCGTGGGCGGCGACGTGAGCCGCTGCGCGGGGGACGAAGGCACCTCGGTGGGCGAGGTCGTGAAGCTCGCAGGCAACGAGGTCCTGGAGATGAACTACGGGGCCGCGCTCGAGCGGCTCGAAGCGGCGTCCGTCGCGCTGCCCTGCGGGGCGTCGCGGGCCACGAAGGACGATCTCTACCAGCTGTACTTCCTGCAGGGCTTCGCGCAGTTCACCGCGGGCGACGACGCGAAGGCCGTCGAGAACTTCGCCACCGCCGCCGCCCTCGACCCCCAGCGCGCCTGGGACACCCGCTACCCGCCCACGGCGAAGGAGAGCTTCCTGCGCGGGCTGCAGCGGATGTTCGACTCGGCCCGGGCGGACGTCCGCGTGGAGGTCGACGCCGCCTTCCTCAACGGTGAGCAGATCGGCCCCGCCAGCGCGCCGACGCTCGTCGCCGGCCGCCACATCGTGCGGGTGGGGGGCGCGACCCTGCTCGTGAGCGTCCCCGACCTGAAGTCGCGCGACGAGGACGTGATCGTCACCACGGCCCGCGCGCTCGTCGCGGGCTTGCTCGAGGGCGACAACGACTACGCCCCGTGGCTGGCCAACCTCGCCGCCCGGAAGAAGTGGGGGGACGAGGTGCTCGTCGTCGGGGGCAGCGAGCCGCTCCTGATGCGGGCGCGCAAGTTCGAGGGCAGCACCCTCGCGGGGGGCGACGCGGGCCCCGATCCGAAGATCATCGGCGCGGCCCTGCTCGGCATCGGCGCGGGCACGGCGGCCGCCGGGGTGAGCCTCCACCTGGTCGCGTACGACGAGGCCGGGGTCCAGGAGTCGGGGCTCGTGCTCGTTCAGGAGGAGGCCTACGCGCCCCTCGTCAGCCAGAACCGGGCGGGGTTCGCCACCGCGATCATCGGCGGCGCGGTGATGGGCGTCGGGCTCGCCACGACCATCGGGTCGCTCGCGTCGGGCAAGTCGGTCGCGGCACCAACGGGTCCTTCCCCAACGCCTACAACTCCGGCTGCTTCTCGAACTTCGCCTTCGAGTACTACGGCGAGCCCGTGGCGGCGATCGGCTTCGCGGAGGACGGCTGGATCGACTTCGACTCGCAGCTGAGCGCGGGCGGGTTCTGGAACCTGTTCGGCAGCCTGCCCAGCCCGAGCGAACCCCTGAACATGCTCGCCGTGTCGTGGACGGACCTCGCGGGCGGCACCTGGTGGTGGGGCGTGTCCGGTCCGACCGGCGCCCGCGTGGCGGTGGTGAGCTTCAATCAGTTCGCGCAGGTCCCTCCCCCCAACCAACCCGCGGCGACCGCCTGGGAGTCGCAGGTGCAGCTCGTCGAGGCGACGGGCGTCATCGAGGTCCACTTCACGAACGTCGTGAGCACCCCGGGGTACCCCGGGACCACGATCGGGCTCCAGAACGAGGACGGCACGCTGGGGACGGTGTACGTCAACGACTCGATCGCGCTCAACGAGGTGAACACCGCGGTCGCCTTCCACCCCTACGAGATGAGCGAGGCCGACTACGACGGCGATACGTTCATCGCGTGTCTCGAGTGCGACGATACGAACGCGGACGTGAGCCCCGCCGAGCCCGAGCTGTGCGGCGACGGCGTCGACAACGACTGCAACGGTCAGGTCGACGAGGCGGGCTGCACGCCCCCCTGATCGTCAGCGCCGCAGCCGCAGGGGGCCGAGCTCCACCAGGGCGGGGACGAGCAGGACGTCGGCGAGCAGGGCCACGATGAGCGCCGTGGGCAGCAGCTTGCCGATCATGTCCACCGAGAAGTAGTCGCTGATCCCGAAGGGCAGGAACCCGATCACGAGGATGATCGTGGTCATCGCGATCGCCCGTCCGGCGTAGTGGAAGGTGCGGGCGATCGCGTCCGCCGTCGTCGCCGAGCGGGCCTCCTCGAGGCGGTACCGCACGAGGAAGTGGATCGTGTCGTCCACGCCGATGCCGATGGCCATCACCCCGACGATGAGGGTGTCGCTGTCCATCGAGTCCCAGGCGAAGCCGATCCACCCCGCGATCGCGAGCAGCGGCAGCAGGTTCGGGAACATGGAGATGATCCCGATCTTCACGCTGCCCAGCGCCAGGGACATGAGGATGGCGACGAGGATCACGGACACGATGACGCTGTTGCGCTGCCCGGTGACGATCTCGTCGAGCCAGTCGCCGATCAGGTACGTGAGCCCGCTGGGCTCGACCGACGCGAGGTCGCCCAGGAGCTCGTCGCCCAGGTCCCGGCCGCGGTAGCCGACCGCCGCCGTGGTGCGGACGCCGCGCTCCGTGAGGCGCAGGGAGAGGCGCGCGCGGCGGCGCTCGATGTCGATGAGGGCGTCGAGGGCGGAGCCTCCGCCCATCTCGAAGGCGAGGAGGTCCTGGGCGATCGCGCGGCGCGTCGTCGGGGGGGCGTCGCCGGGGCGGAGGACGTCGTGGATCCGGTCGATCGCGTCCACGTACGACACCGCGTGATCGACGCGCGGATCGGCCTCGAGGCGGTCCTGCAGGGCGCGCACGCCCGCGAACACACCGGCGTCGAGCAGCCCCCCGGGCTCCGGCGTCTCGATGTACAGGTCGACCATCGTCGTGCCCGTGAGCTGGCTCCGGAACCAGTCGTCGTCCACGCGCACCGGGTGATCGGCCGCCATCCGGCCCTCGAAGTCCGTCTCGATCGTCAGCTGGGTCGCCCAGCCCACGCAGGCGGCGGTGGCGACCGCGAAGATCGCGACGACGGTGCGGGGCCGCGTGGTCGCGGTCGTGGAGCACCAGGCGAGCCCGCGGTCGAGCACGTCGTGGACGCGCCCCTGCGTGCCCGCGCGCAGCGGCGGGGGCGGGGGGAGGTACGAGAACAGTACCGGCGCGACGGTCATCGCCAGCAGCAGCGCGACCGCGACGGAGAAGCCCAGCACCACGCCCAGGTGGCGGAACAGCGGGGTGGGGATCAGGGACAGGGAGATGAAGCCCGCGAACGTGGTCATGGACGTCCACAGGCAGGCGTAGCCGACGTCCTCCGCGGACCGCAGGATCGCCTCGTCCTTGCTCGACCCTTCGGCCAGCTCGAGCAGGTAGGCGCTGCACAGGTGCACCGTGTCCGAGAACGCGACCACGAGCACGATCGCGGGCACCGCGGCCATGAGGATGTTGATCTCGCGGTCGAGCTGCACCGCGAAGCCCATGCTCCAGAGCACGGCGAGGTTCGCCACGACCATCGACAGCGCGGCGGGCCACAGCCGCCGGAACATCGCCCACACGACGCCCAGGAGCAGGACCGCCGCGACCGGCAGCAGCACCAGCAGGTTGAACAGCGCCTCCTCGAGGGTCGCGGAGATCGTGCTGAGCCAGCCCGCGGTGTGGAGGTCGTCGACGAACCCCTCGTCGCGGACCGTCTGCATCAGCTCGCGGACGATGATGGGCCCCTCTTCGGCGGCGCGGTCGTGCTTCGACGCGAGCCCGATCACGACGAGCGCGTGGGTGCGGTCGCGGGGCACGAGCGTGTGCCCGATCAGGGGGTCGTCGGCGATGGCCTCGAGCAGCTCCTTCGACCGCTCCGGCGCCTCCTCGGCGGCCTCGGACCAGGGGCGGGCCCGCAGCGCGCCGTCGACCCGCTCCACCTGCTCGTACCCGAGCACGGTGTGCACCTCGCCCACGTCCGGGTGGTCCAGCAGGCGACTCTCCAGGCGCTCGAGCCGCGCGCGGGACTCGGGGGCGAGGGGGTCCGGCATCGGGACGGCGACGAGCAGCAGCTCGTCCGTGCCGAAGCGGCCGCGGTCGTCCACGTACTTCATGTACTCGGGCGACTCGTCCAGGAACATCCGCCCCACGGACGACGCGAAGACGCCCCGGGACACCGACGCGATCGACAGGGCCGTGAGCGCGAGGACGACCGTCAGGACGACCGCGCGGCGGCGGACGACGAGCGCGAACCAGCGCCTCAGCTTCGAGGCGCGGGGGGCGTGGTCAGCAGGGATCGTTGGCGCGGCCCGGGGTGCCGGGCTCTCCCCCGGTCGAGATCACGGTGGTCTGCAGGCACCAGTGGGCGGGGTCGTCGTTGTCGGTGCCGTCGAGGTGGTCCGGGTGCACGCCGATGGCGACGCCCGGCGTGTACCAGTTGTTGTCGTAGTGCAGCCAGTCGATCTCGGTGCCGTCGACGCGGGTGAGGACGAGCTCGTCCTCGCCGTTGCCGAGCGCGACGCCGTTGCCCTGCCAGTCGCGGAGGAAGAACCCGTCGCAGGGCACGCCGCCGTTGGTCGCCGGGGCCATGTCGGCGCACAGCACGAAGAACTGCCCGGGGGCCACCACGAGGTCGCCTTCGAGCACGTACTCGTCGTTGTCGTCGTCCCGGAACGTGTAGCCGGTGATGTCGATCGAGTGGCCCGCGGTGTTGAACAGCTCGATCCACTCGCCGACCTCGTCCTCGACGACCTCGGGGTTCACGTTCATCTCGCTGAAGACCACGTCGCCCGGCTGGGCCGTGCCGAAGTCCTCGCCGACGCGCACGGTGACGGTGTCCTCGCCCACGTCGCCGTCGGCGTCCGTGACCTCGAGCGCGACGGTGCGCAGGCCCGCGACGAGATCGCTCGAGACGATGATCGACTGCCCGTCGGCGGTGACCGCGCCGGACATCTCCACGCCGTCGGCGTACCAGCGGAAGACCAGCTCCTCGACGGGCGTGGCGGAGTCGACGGCCTCGCCCACGAACGTGACGGCGTCGCCGGCGTCGTACTCGGTGCCGTCGGCCGGGGCCGTGATCGTGACCTGCGGCGCCGTGATCGGGCCCGCGATCACGAACGTCACGTGGGCCGAGCCCTGGGCCCCGTCGTGGTCGACGGCGAACAGCGTGGCGGTGTGCTCGCCGAACGAGAGGTCCTCGGAGTCGAGCTCGACCGGCACGAACCCGTCGGCGGTGGCCGTCGCCTCGAGCTCGAGGTCGTCGTCGATCGTCCAGCGCACCTCCAGCGTCTCGGCCGGCTGTGCGCTGTCGAAGACGAGCCCGTTGAGGGCGACGGGGCCCTCGCCCTGGCGAAACACGGTGTTCTCGTCGGGCGTGATGATCTCGACCTCCGGGGCCCGGGCCCGGCGCTCGAGCGCGGCCTCGGAGCACCCGGCGGTCGCGACGGCGGCCGTGAGGAGGGCAAACAGCAGGGGGTGGCGGTTCATGCCCGCCGAGATACGCCGATTCGTCGCGAATGTCCATGCCTCCATGGATCCTTCATGCCTCCGTCACGCCTCCGCGGCCCGGACTAGGATGCCGGGATGCTCCGGCGCTCCGCATCCTTCGTGCTGTTCGCCGTGATCTTCACGGGCCTGGTCGTGCTCTTCGCCCGCGCCGTGGACCCGGGGTACTTCAGCGTCCTGCGGCTGCACGTGTGGACGGGCTGGGCCCTGCTGGTCGTGGGCGGGCCCGCCCTGGCGTACCACCTGGGGGGGACGAGCAAGCGGGGCTGGACCGTCGCCGCCGCGGTCGTGATCGTGATCGCGGGGGGCCTGGCCCTGCACACCGATCGCGGGGTCGCGGCGCCCGAGGGGAGGGGGGCGATCGAGCACGTCGTGGAGCTGTGGCGGCTCCACGGGCGCGGGGTGCGCCTGGACCCGCAGCAGTGGATCCCCCCCGCCGCGGTGGGGGTGCTGGCCGGAGGCACGCTGCTGCTGGCCTTCGCGAGCTTCGCGGCGCGCCTGGAGAAGACCCGCGCCGCGCGGTGGTGGGGCCTGGCCCTCACGCTGCTCACGGTCTGGGCGGCCGTCACCGGCGCGGCCCTCCCGATGGTCCCCCGCGACCACATCTTCGCGGGCTTCGACGTGCACAGCGCCGTCGGCGTCCTCGCGGTGGCCGCGCTCGCGGTCCACTCCCTGTCCGTCCGCCTCACGCGCCGGGGGGCGAGGCGCCTCGCCGCGGCCCTCCTGTCCGGCGCGGTCATCGCGGCGTCGGTGGTCGCCGGCCTCCTGGTCCAGCGCGTCGAGCACCTGTTCCCGCAGATGCGACGCGAGTGGGCGCCCGGGACCGTGGAGGTGCAGACCCCGCGTACGAAGGACGAGCGCGCGGCGGCGCTCCGGGGAGACCTCCCTCGCCTCGACCCGTCCGTCGCCCGCGACTCCATGAGCTGCATGGTCGCGGGCTGCCACCCCGAGGTCGGCCGCGAGTGGGCGGGCTCCCCCCACCGGTTCGCGGCCACGAACGCCTTCTATCGCGCGGCCGTCGGCGATCTCCTGACGCGCGGCGACCGCGAGGGCGCCGTCTTCTGCGCGAACTGCCACGACCCCGAGCGCGTCCTGACGGGCGAGATCGCGACGGCCTACACGGCGGACGGCGGCGTCCCCGAGGGCGGCTCCGACGGCGTCTCCTGCCTCGTCTGCCACGCGATGACCGCGGTGGGCAGCGAGCCCCCCGGCAACGGCCTGTTCCGCCTCGCCGCGGCGCCCCCGCACACGGCCGACCCCGACCGGTTCCGAGAGGACGTCGACCTCGACGCCCGCCGCCACGTCGAGCTGCTCGGCATCGACGAGTTCGTGCTGTCGCCCATGGCCTGCCGGACCTGCCACCGCCTCGAGCTCGGCCGGGACCACGGGGTGCTCACCGAGGGCGGAGTCGTCCTCCAGAACGCGGGCCTGCCCGAGTCCGCGCCGGGGTACGCGGCGGTGTTCTGCGAGGAGTGCCACCTGCCGCGCCTCGACCGCGGGTTCGACCACTACACGCACCGGATGCCGGGCATCAACGTCGACCAGGCGCTCTACGTCCCCCGATCGCACCCCGATGACGAGGAGTTGATCGCCGCCTTCTCCAAGGCCGCCGCCGAGCAGGCGGGCGTGACCCCGCGCCTGCCCATCGACGCGCCGGAGTGGCCGCCCGCGCCCCCCCCCGCGACGTACTTCGTATCCGCGGACGAGACGCCCCGCGTGCTCTCGCTCCGCGTGCGGCCGACCCTCGATGGCGACACGCTCCGCCTCGACACCACGACCCGCAACCTGCGCGTCGGCCACGACTTCCCTTCGGGTCCGGTCGACCTCCAGCAGATCTGGATGGAGGTCCGCGTCGCGGACGCGGCGGGCCGGGTCCTCCTGCACGTCGGCGACCTCGGCGACGACGGCGGGATCCGCGGTGAGCCCCCGATCCTGGGGGGACGCGAGCTCGACGCGAACGGGGAGGACATTCGCCGCCACCGGCTCTTCGACGTCGTCCGCGTGGAGAAGCGCGCCCTGACCCTGGGGGCGTCGGCCGAGGACCAGCTCCTGGTGCCGCTCCCGCCCGACGTCGTCCACCCCCTCGACGTGCGCGCCCGCTGGCTGTTCCGGCGGGCGAACCCGTCGTTCGCGCGGTGGGCGCTCGGCGGCGACGAGGACGGCGTCGGCTCCCCCCTGCCGGCCCACGAGCTGGCGACCTGGCAGGGTCGCGTCCCCGCCCCCGAGGAGGCCCCCTGATCGATGGACATCATCACGTACTCGATCCCCGTCTTCTTCCTCCTCATCGGCCTCGAGGTGTGGCTGTCGCGCCGGGGCGGCCTCTCGCTGTATCGATTCGCGGACAGCATCACGGACCTGTCCTGCGGGATCCTCAACCAGGTCGTCGCCGTCTTCACGGCGGCCGCGCTGCTGGGCGTCTACTGGCTCGTGTGGGAGCACTTCGCGCTGTTCGATCTCGGCGACGGCCCCGGGGTGTGGATCGCGGCGATCGTGGGCGTCGACTTCACCTACTACTGGTTCCACCGCATGTCCCACGAGCACAACCTGCTCTGGGTGACGCACAGCCCGCACCACAGCAGCGAGGAGTACAACCTCACGGTGGCGCTGCGGCAGGGCGCGATCGAGCCGTGGGCCACGTGGCCGTTCCGCCTCCCCCTCGCCGTCCTGGGCATCCCCCCGCTCGTCTACATCGCCGCCAACGCGATCAACACCGTGTACCAGTTCTGGGTCCACACCCGGCTCGTCGACCGCCTCGGGCCGCTCGAGCTGCTGATCGTCACGCCGAGCCACCACCGCGTGCACCACGGCTGCGACCCGAAGTACCTCGATCGCAACTACTCGGGGATGTTCATCGTGTGGGACAAGCTGTTCGGCACCTTCCAGGTCGAGGAGGAGGCTCCGACGTACGGGGTCGTGCGCCCCGTGGCGTCGTGGAACCCCGTGTGGGCGAACCTCGAGCACGCGACGAAGGTGTGGGAGCGCGCGCGGGGCCTGCCGGTGCGCGAGCAGGTCGCCCTGTGGTGGGCCGGTCCGACGGTCTTCGCGGAGCCCGGCGGACCGAAGGACGTATCGGAGCGCCCGAAGTACGACGCGCGGGTCACGCCGAGGACGCTCCGCTACGTGCTCGCGCACTTCGTGGTGGCCCTCGGGGCGGCCGTCGCCCTGCTCTTCGCGGCGGCCTCGATGACGCTGCTCCAGGCGGTCGTGGTCGCGACGTTCGTGGTGGCGTCGATCGTCGCGTTCGGGGCGATCCTCGACGGCCGCTGGTGGGCGGCCCCGCTCGAGGGCCTGCGCCTCGCGGGGATCCCCGCCCTCGCGGCGTTCCTGCTGGGCGGGACCCCGGCCGCGCTGCTCGCCGGCGGGGCCGTCGCCGTCGGCTCCCTCGGTTACCTGGGGGTCCGGGGCCGGTGAAGCCCGCCCGCGGGGGCGCGCTCGCGTGATAGAAACAGGCCTGCCGTCGTCCTTCGGAGTCTCTCGATGCGCCCCTCGTTCCTCCCCTTCGCGACCCTCTCCGCCGTGCTGCTCCTGCCCGGAGTCGCCGCCGCCAGCCACGCGGTCACGCTCCAGAACGTGTCCCAGAAGGACCCCGCCGCAGGCAACGCGACCCTCGCCGCGGGCGCCTGCCTCACGGGCGGCGGGACCACGATCGGGATCCAGGTCTCGTCCGGGAGCCCCACCTGCGGCGGCGCGACGTACTGGGTCGAGGTCGAGATCGTGCCCACGTCGAGCAGCTTCACGGGCTCCGTCACCTGCTCGAGCCCGAACTACCCGGGCTTCAAGCCCAACTGCACCGTCAAGCCGTACCCGCAGATCAACTGCGGCAACCTCACCGGGAACACGGACTACAAGTGGCGCGCTCGGGAGCGCACCACCGGCGGCAGCGGCACCGGGCCGTGGACCAACTTCGGCTCGTCGTCCGGCACGGACTTCTCCACCGGCGGCGTGAGCACGTCCGTGACCGCGGGCGGGCCCTACTCGGTGGACGAGGGCGCATCCGTCACGGTGACGGCGTCGTCGCCGGGGTGCGGCGGGGGCACCTTCGCGTGGGACTTCGACAACGACGGCGTCTACGACGACGCGACGGGCCTCTCCGCCGTGTTCGACGCCGGCGCCCTCGGGTTGGACGGCACCACGACCGTCACGATCGGCGTCGAGAACACGGACGCGAACGGCGCGGTGTTCACCGATACGACGACCGTCGAGGTCGCGAACGTGCCCCCGTCGATCGACTCGCAGAGCTTCACCACGGGCACCCACGACGAGGGCCAGTCGCTGCCGTTCAGCGTCACGGCCAGCGACGCGGGGAACGACCCGCTCACCTACACCTGGAGCGTCACCGACTCCGGCGGGAACGTCACCCAGACGGCCACGGGCGCCTCCACGAACCTCGCGTTCAGCGCCAACGGCACGCTCACGGTCGAGGTGGCGGTCGACGACGGCGAGGACACGACGACCTACTCGGACGTGATCGAGATCACGAACCTGCCGCCGGAGATCACCTCCACGCCCGTCACGTCGGCCACCGAGGGGCTTCTGTACACCTACCAGGTCGTCGCCGTCGACCCCGGCAACGACGTCCTGAGCTACTCGCTGTTCCTGGGCCCGGCGGCGACCACCATCGACGCCACGGGCCTCATCGAGTGGACGCCGACCTACCTCGAGGTCGGCGGCAATACGATCCGCGTGATCGTGAGCGACGACGCCGGCGCGAGCGACAACCAGCTGTTCAGCGTGGACGTCATCTTCATCGACGTCGACGAGGACGGCATCTCCGACCTGTGGGAGGCGGAGAACGGGCTCGATCCCACCGTGGACGACTCCGCCGGCGACCCCGACGCCGACGGCCGCCCGAACCTGCAGGAGTACCAGGAGGGCACCGATCCGCAGGTGTTCGACGGGCCGACCGCGCCCACCCTGGTGGAGCCCGTCGACTGGGCCGAGCTCCCGCTGCTGCGCCCGGCGCTCATCTGGAACGACGGGACGCACCCCCTGGGCGACGAGATCACCCACGACGTGGAGGTCTACTCGGACGAGACGCTCGAGACGCTCGTCACGTCCACGACCGGCTACGTGGGCGACGGCGGGGGCCAGGGCCTGTGGGCCGTGGACACCGAGCTCGAAGAGAACGGTCGCTACCACTGGCGAGCCCGCGCCGCGGACGCCTTCGTGGGCGGCCCCTGGTCCGAGACGGGCACCTTCTTCGTGAGCCAGGTCAACGACCCGCCGCCCCGCCCCACCGCGCTCTACCCCGTGGGCGGGGAGCTCGTGGAGACGACCCTGCCGACCCTGCAGTGGTCCGAGGTCGAGGACATCGAGTTCGACTCGGTGACCTACGAGGCGCGCGTGTGGGACGAGGCGCTCGAGAACGTGATCGCCGAGTTCAGCAGCGACGCCGGCGAGCGGGACGAAGACTGGACCGTCGCCGTCGGCCTCGAAGAGGACGGCGTGTACGGCTGGGACGTGCGCGCCCTGGACGAGCACGGCGACGCCAGCGACTGGACCGAGCCCGAGATGTTCCGCGCGTCGGCGTTCAACAGCGCCCCGGCCGAGGTCGAGTGGGTCGCCCCGGAGGCCGACGCGGAGATGGACGAACGATCGCCCGTCCTCGTGATCACCCAGTCTTCGGACGCGGAGGGCGGCGAGCTCACCTACGAGTTCCTCATCGACGAGCGCGCCACGCTCGACTCGCCCGACCGGATCGAGCTGAGCACCCTCGGGCCCCCGAACGACGACGGCAACATCGCCCTCGACCTCGGCGCCGAGGAGATCGCGATCGTGCTGCTGGACGGCCAGGACTACTGGGCGCGGGCCCGGGCGGTGGACGACGAGGGCATGGGCAGCTCCTGGGCCCAGGTCCGCTTCCACGTGAACCGGCGCGACCGCGGCGGCGATGGCGACACGGGTCGCGGCGGCCCCTGCGGGTCGGAGATCGCGGCGGGCGGCGGCTCGGGCGGGGCGCTGCTCCTGCTGCTCGCGGTGGCGGGGCTACGTCGCCGGCGCGATTGAGTCGATGAAGCGCGCGAGCTGAACGTCGAGGGCGGACAGCCCGCCGCAGTCGTGCGTGGACAGCGTGACCTGCACGGTCGCCCACACGTTGAACCACTCCGGGTGGTGGTTCATCTTCTCGGCCTGCAGCGCGACGCGCGCCATGAAGCCCCAGGCCTCGTTGAAGTCGGCGAACCGGAGCTCGCGGTGGATGGCGTCGCGCCCGTCCACGAGGCTCCAGGCGGGCAGGGAGGCGAGGGCGTCGCCGCGCTCGGCGTCGGTCAGTCGGGTCGGCATGGGCGGGAGCTTATCGGACCGCTCAGGCGATGACGGCGCCCGCCTCGCGCATCTCGGCGAGGGCCGCGTCGCCGTCTCCGGGGTGCATGTCCACCGCCCGGCACCCGTCGACGACGACCGTCACCTCGAACCCCAGCGCCAGCGCGTCGAGGACGGTCGCCCGCACGCAGTAGTCGGTGGCCAGGCCCACGACGGTGAGGCGCGCGATCCCCCGCCCCCGCAGCCACGCGGCGAGGCCCGTGGCCCGGCGGTGGTCGTTGTCGAAGAAGCCGCTGTAGCTGTCGACCGCGGGGTCGGTGCCCTTGGGGAAGACGGCGTCGATCCGGTCGGCCGGCAGCCCGTCGGCGAAGGCGGCGCCGGGCGTGTCCCGCACGCAGTGCGCGGGCCACAGGACCTGGGGCAGGCCGCCGAGCTCGCCCATCGTGAAGGGGTCCGCGCCGCGGTTCACGGCGAAGGACCCGTGGTCCGGGGGGTGCAGGTCCTGGGTGGCGACGACGACGTCGAAGTCGTCCATGAGGCGTCGCGCGACGGCGATGACCGCGTCGCCGTCGGGCACCGCCAGGGCGCCTCCGGGCAGGAAGTCGTTCTGGATGTCCACCAGGACGAGGGCGCGGTCTCGCTCGATCACAGCTCGAACTCCCATCCCGCTTCCCGCCGCGCCGCGTACCGGTCGGGGTCGAAACGATAGAGCCGCGGCGCCCGGTGAGCGGTGCCCGCGCGGCGCTCGTCCAGCTCCACGAGCACGTCCGTGGCGAGCACCTTGCGGCGGAAGTTCCGCTTGTCGAGGGGGCGGCCCAGGATGACCTCGTAGAGGCGCTGGAGATCGGTGAGGGTGAACTTGTCCGGGAGCAGCTCGAAGCCGAGCGGCGCGTAGCCGAGCTTGCCCCGGAGGCGGGCTGTCGCGACCCCCACGATCCGGTCGTGGTCGAAGGCGAGGGGAGGGAGGTCGAGGGCCGGGAACCAGCGCGCGTCGGCCGCGTCCGTCGCCGCCTCGAGCCGGTACGCGGCGAGGTCGACGAGCGCGAAGTAGGCCACCGTGATGACCCGCTCCCGCGGGTCCCGCCCCGGCGCCCCGAAGGTGTACAGCTGCTCCAGGAAGCCGACGTCGGCCCCGGTCTCCTCCCGCAGCTCCCGGCGGGCCGCGTCGTCGAGGTCCTCGTCGGGGCCGACGAAGCCTCCGGGCAGCGCCCAGGACCCCGCGAACGGCGCGTACGCGCGCTGCACGAGCAGGACCTTGAGGCTGTTGTCCTCCACCCCGAACACGACGGCGTCGACCGTCACCGCGGGGTGCGGGTGCTCGTACTCGAACCGGCGGCCGGCCGCGGTCACGACGTCTCCCCCGCGACGTACTCGCGGAGGTCCCGCAGCTCGCGCTCGAAGCCCCCCGAGAGGATCGGGAATCGGCACCACGTCTTCGGATCGAGGTTCTCGTCGTCGACGTGGAACGACGGCGCGTACCGCTCCCGCTTCCACTGGTTGCGGCTCCACAGACGGAAGAAGCGCTCGATCCACGACGCGAGCAGGCGCGGCTCGAGCTCGGGCCGACCGGCGCGCAGGATTCGGTACACGGCCACGGGGGCGTGGCGGTCGCGGATGGCCGCGCGCTCCACGGCGTCCAGCACCTCGTAGGGCATGAGGTCGTCTTCGTCGCGCTGCTCGGCTTCGGCGGGCCGGAGCTCCGCGGTGGGCTCGCGGGCGGTGACCGGCCCGAGCTCGGGGATGGGACCGAGCGCGTCGGGCCCCGTGGACTGCATCCACCGCAGCCACTGCAGCAAGAAGACCTTGTCGATCCCCGCCACGGGGGACACGCCCCCGCTGGTATCGCCGTCCATCGTCGCGTAGCCCACCGCGGCCTCGCTGCGGTTGCTCGTCGACAGGAGCAGCGCGCCGCTGAGGTTGGCGAGCATCCACACCCCGGGGGCGCGGGCGCGCGCCTGGATGTTCTGCAGGGCGATGTCGTCCCGGTCCCACCGCAGCTCGCGGCCGATCGCGTCCTCGACCACGCTGCGGTACCCGGCCGCCATCGCCTCGATGTCGAGCTCCAGGTACGTCGCGCCGAGGCCCCGGGCGACGCTCTTCGCCGCGGTCCGCGACGTCTCCGAGCTGTTGCTGGTGGGCTGGTAGACGCAGGTGAGGACCGCGTGGGTCAGCGTCCGCTCGTCGCCGCCCACCGCGCCCTCGAGCAGGTCCGCGCGCAGCCCCCAGCGCCGCAGCGCCTCGGGCATGCCGAGCTCGCGCACCGACTCGCGCACGGCGGTGGCCACGAGCGTCGCGACCGCGGCCGAGTCCGCGCCCCCGCTGAGGGATACGACGAACCCGCGGCTGCGGCTCTTGCGGGCGTAGTCGAACAGGGCGAGGGCCACGGCGCGGGTGAACTCCTCCTCCTTGAGGCGCGAGCTCGACTCCCACGGGTCCCGGTCGTTGGACGCGGGGGTGGGCTCGCGCGCGGGCCAGTCGAAGGGCACGGGGATGCAGGTCTCGCCCTCGCCCAGGTCGGGACGGAACGAGCCGGTCCGGGCGCGGTTCATGCGCGTCGCCTCGACGTCGACCACGGCGCTCGTGAGGCCCACCTCCGCGAAGGAGAAGCGGGGCCCCGCGGCCACCAGCCGACCCCCCTCGGCGATGATCGCGCCGCCGTCGTACACGGCCCGCCCCGCCTCGTTGCCGAGCAGGTTCGTATAGACGTACGTGACCCCGAACGCCCGCGAGCCCTCGAGCACGAAGCGCTCGCGCACCGCCTGCTTGCCGAACGCGAAGTGGCTCGCGCTCGGGTTGAGGATCAGGTCCACGCCCGCGCCGCTCAGCCCCGCGCCCGGGCGCTCGGCGACCCACGCGTCCTCGCAGATCTCGAAGCCGAGCTTCACGCCCCCGACGTCGAAGTGCAGGTCGCCGATGGGGAGGCCGTCGTCCAGCGCCTCGGCCCGGTCCGCCGGCCACGGCTTGAACCAGCGGGGCTCGTAGTGCAGGCCGTCGCCCGCGAGGTGCTGCTTCGGCGTCAGGCCGACGACCCGCCCGTCGACGACGAGGGCGGCCGCGTTGAAGACCGCGCCCCGGAAGAAGATGGGCAGGCCGAGGCCCACGACGAGGCCGCGGGTGGCGGGCAGCAGCTCCTGCAGGACCCGCCAGGACATCGCGTGCATGTCGGGGGAGTGGAACGCGTCCTCGCAGCCGTACCCGCTGATGCACAGCTCCGGCAGGCACAGGATCGACACGCCGGCCTGGCGGGCGAGGTCGCAGGCGCGGCGGATGCGGGCGGCGTTGCCGTCCCAGTCGAGGGGGGTCTGGTTGAGGACCGCGGCGCCGACGTGGACGAGCTTCATCGGAGGCTCCGGGCCGCCTCGATCAGGCGGGCGCGGGTGTCGTGCACGCTCTGCTCGAGCAGCACGGGGTAGGGCATGGGGACGTCGAGGAGGCGGCGGCCCGAGTCGAGGCAGGCGAGCTGCCGACGGGTGCGGGCCCGGACCTGGTCGAGGGGCGGCGGCTCCCACACGCGCTCGCCGCGGCGGAGCACGGGGACCAGGAGGTTCTCGCCCGCGAGATCGCCGGGCCGGCGCGTGACCTTCGCGTCGAAGGGGTCGACGCCCACCGAGTCGGGGCCGGGGGGCGCGTCGGCCGGGTGGACGAGGTCGAGGCAGAAGGGGCCCCCCCGGCGCCGGTAGCGGTGCACGCCGAGGATGCCGGGGTCCGACACCTTGATCGGCTGCTCGCTGAGCTTGACCGTCGGTCGCCACTCCCCGCCCGGCGCGCGGATGGCCGCGAGCTTGTAGACGCCGCCGAGGGCGGGCTGGTCGTAGGCCGTCGCGAGGCGCGTGCCGACGCCCCACACCGAGATGCGGGCGCCCGCGTCCTTGAGCTTGGCGATGCGGTACTCGTCGAGGTCGTTGCTGCCGACGATCGCGGCGTCGGGGAACCCGGCCTCGTCGAGGATGGCCCGGGCGCGGATGCTGAGGGCGGCGAGGTCCCCCGAGTCCAGTCGGATGCCCACCATCTCCCGCCCCCGCTTCCGCAGCTCCCGCCCCGCGGCGACGGCGTTCCTCACGCCCTGCAGCGTGTCGTAGGTGTCCACGAGGAAGACGCAGTTGTTGGGCATCGCGTCGGCGTAGGCGGCGAAGGCGGCGGGCTCGTCCTCGAAGCACATCACCCACGAGTGGGCGTGGGTGCCCCGGACGGGGATGCCGTACAGCCGCCCGGCGAGCACGTTGCTCGTGGCGTCGCAGCCCCCGATGAACGCGGCGCGCGACGCGGCCAGCCCCCCGTCGACCCCCTGGGCCCGACGGAGCCCGAACTCGAGGACGGGCTCCCCGCGGGCGGCGAGGTGGATGCGGGCGGCCTTGGTGGCCACGAGGGTCTGGAAGTTGATCGTATTGAGGAGCGCGGTCTCGAGGATCTGGCACTGGAGCAGGGGGCCGCGGACGCGCACGAGGGGGGCGCGGGGGAAGACGACCGTGCCCTCGGGGACGGCGTCGATGTCGATGGCGAGGTCCCAGTCGGCGAGGTGGTCGAGGAAGCCCTGCTCGAACAGGGGGCGGCCGTCGTTGCCGGTCAGGGTGGCGAGGTACGCGAGATCGTCCTCGTCGAAGCGCATGTGCTCGATGATGTCGACGATCGGCGCCAGCCCGGCGGCGACGGCGTAGGCTCCCCCGAACGGCGCGCGTCGGAACGTGAGGTGGAAGACCGCCTCGTCCGTGTGGCGGCCGAGCTTCCAGTACCCGTAGGCCATCGTGAGTTGGTAGAGGTCGGTGAGGAGCGCCAGCGACGGGCGATACAGGTGGGTGGGACCGGAGCGAAGGGGCAGGTTCGCGTTCGTCATAGTGTCAAAGTAACACCAAGGACTCGGCTCACAACCCCGACCCGCGATCTTTCTCGACGAAGAGGGTCTGGTGTCGCCCGCCGACTACGCCGGCGCGAGGCCGAAGAAGATCGCCTCCTCGACGGCTCGCTCTTCGGCTCCCCGGGTCGTGTCGGACTCGACGTACGCGCGGTGGTCGTGTTCGGGGCGGGTGAGGCGGCAGTACCCGTTGAAGAGCCCGTTGAGGGCGCTGAGCAGCACCTCGCGCGACACCGGCAGGTAGAAGCCGGCGCGCTCGGCCAGGAACGAGACCTTCGCCAGGACCGAGCCTCCGAAGTCGAACGCGTCGATCCCCAGCTCCGCGAGGTCCTCCTCGAGGTGGGGGATGAGCATCAGGGCGGGCAGGATGACCTTGAGGCGGTGCAGACGTGCGACGGGGTTGCGCTTCTGCCACTCCGTCATGGGGAACTCCTTGAAGTAGTTCCCGGGCAGGGCCGTGTGGCGCGACTCGTCCAGGTGGAACAGTCGCAGGATCTCCAGGCCCGGCATCGAGCTCATCATCCCGAAGAAGCTCAGGGCGATGCCCTCCACCGCCACGTTCATGCCGAAGAACTTCTCCAGCCCGTCGGACTTCAGGACCCACTCCAGGAAGAGGTACTCCCAGGCCGACTGCCGCGGGATGGGCACGTCGAACGCCTGGAGCAGCTCGCGCATCACCACGAAGTGCTTCGCCTCCTCCATCACCTGCATCGTCAGCGCCGCCCGCGCGCCGGTGCTGCGGACCTCGGTCAGCAGAGAGGCCGACACCAGCCACGCGTAGGCCTCGCCGTGGCCGATCGCGGAGAGCACCCCCACGATGGCTTCCTTCTCGCGGCGGGTGTACTCGCGGTTCAACAGGTCCTTGAACTCCGGCATCGTGAGGCGGCGCCGGGCCTCCCGCTCCTCGTCCGTCATCGCGCGCAGCGCCATCTCTTCGAGCTCACGCTCGGCCTTGCTCGAGTCGGCGAAGTCGAGCCACGGCGCCTCCGCTTCCGCCTTCCAGAGCAGGCGGAGGCTCTTGTCGTAGTGCTTCTTGCGAAGCACGTCGCTCGCTCCGCCGACGAACTCGTAGGCGCGGTCGTCGTACGCGGCGGCCCGACCTCCCAGTCGGAAGCGCTGCTTCGTGCCGTCGAGGCCGCGCACGAGCGAGTTGGCGAGGGCCTCGAGCCCGCGGTTCATGCGGGTGACGCGGGGATGGATGCGGACCTTGTCGAACTGCATCGGACCTCCTATCGACGCGAGGCGCGTTCTCGGGGGCGAGCGGGACCAAGCTCGGTCCAGACTGCCCGCCCGGGAGACCTGCGGCATCGGTCGGACGGCCGATGCGCGGAGGCCGCCGGTCGACTACGCCGCCCCGCGCGGTCTCGTCAGATCGACCGCAGGAACTCGATGAGCGCTCGCCGATCGGCTTCGTCCAGCTCCTGACCCCAGGGGTGTCCGGGCTCCTCCCGCGCGGGGTCGAAGAGGACCTCGAGGGTCGGCACCGCCCCGTGATGCAGGTAGCTCGTCATGGTGCCGACGCCCCGCAGGCTGGGGATGCGGTAGTTGCCGGAGCGACGCGCGGGGCTTCGGCCCGCGGCCGGGTCGGTGCCCACCTCCTCCACCGACACCACGCGCTCGGACGTGTACAGCGGGGGGGTGTGACAGTCGCCGCACCCCGCCTCGCCGAAGACGTCCTCGCCGCGGGAGGCGCCGGGGGGCGGCGCCTCGAACAGCGGCGGCGGCGGCGGCTGGCTGCGGAAGTGCACGGCGATGGCCCAGGCGAGCGTCCGCGGGATGCGCGAGCGGCGGCCCGCGGAGGTGATGAACAGCGTCTCGCTGCGGATCGCGACGGTGGCGACGCCCCGGTTGAACCAGTTCGCGTTGTGGTGCAGGTAGGGCAGGTCGGCCAGGCCCCCCATGCCGGGGACGGCGTAGGGGTTGAAGCTCGAGTCCGCGAGCACGTCCACGCGACCGGGCCCCAGGCGGGCGAGCCGCCCCAGGTAGCCGTCCCGCTGCTCGGGCGGGATCTCGTCGGGGCTCACGCCCGCCGCCCGCAGCCGGGCCGCGCCCACGTCCATGAAGGGGTTGGGCAGCGAGCAGCCGATCTCGCCGTCGGGCTGGATGCCCGCGTGGCACTGCGCGCAGGCCGGACCGATGCGGGTGCGGTCGTCGCCGTCCTCACGAAAGACCCGCAGCCCCACGAACTCGCCGTCCAGGAGGATGAAGCCGACGTCCTCGAGCGCTCCCGGGAGCGCGGCCAGCTGCTCGTACGTCGAGTCGGCCCTCAGGGGGTACTCGTAGAAGACGCGGCGCCCCAGCGCCTCCCACCCGGCGGCGGTCTCGGGCATGGCGCCGGGCATCAGCTTCGCGGCCGGGGCGGCGTCCAGCTCCAGGGACTCCCCGCGCTGGAGCGCGGCGACGTCTTCAGGGCGGAGCCCGCGGGAGAAGGGGTCGCGGGCGTCGAGCTCCTCCCAGCCCTCTCCCGCCCGGCCGTACTGCTCCAGGCGCAGCGTCGCGTAGTCGTTGTCTCGACCGGTCAGGTCCCGCTCCAGGATCGCCCGTCGGTAGGCGACGTCCTCCACGAAGCGCACCGGGTCGTCGGCGAGGTCCGGGGCCTCCTGCGGCTCCGGGCACCCGACCACGGTGAGGCCGAGGGCGACGAGCGCCGGGGCGCGCCGGAGTCGTCGAGCCGTCACGGGCGGTTGCACGACGGGATGGACACCGTGGGCTCGGTGCCGTTCATGTTCAGCGCGAACCCGATCTCCGTGGCGACGGCGATCACGCCGGGGACCTTGCGGAGCCGGCGCTCGCACTCGGTGATCTCCGCCGTGAGCTCGAATCGGCTGCCGTCGGGGCAGATCCAGATCTGCCGCGCGGGCTCGGGGGACACCGCCTCGAAGCGCTCGCCGTCCACCTCGAAGAAGAAGGTGCCGACGCTCTCGGGCAGCGTCTCGTCGAGCTCCTGCTGGAACTCGAGGCAGGTCGCCCCGCCCGACGTCAGGCGGAAGCCCTTGTCGTCGACGTCTCCCCAGGTCGCCGCGCTCGCCCCGAGCAGCAGCTCCAGGCGCTCGCCCGTGCCCCAGTCGCAGACGGTCTCGGCGGCGTTGAAGTCGCCCCACTCCGTGGGCAGGCAGCCGCGCGCGCCCTCGAGGAGCTGCTTGTAGCAGTTGTCGCCGTCGAGCCACTCGCAGGAGACCGGGGGGACGGCGTCGTCGTCGTCGGCTGCGTCGTCGTCGTCGGTGGCGTCGTCGTCGTCGGTGGCGTCGTCGTCGTCGGTGG
>CAZEKB010000038.1:0-58813 GCA_964512225.1 uncultured Rickettsiales bacterium
GGGGGGGGGGGGCCGGCCCCCCCGGGGGGGGGGGCGGGCGCCCCGGCCGGGGGGGGGGGGGGGGGCTACGGGGTGGGGGGGGGGGGCCCGGGCGCCCCCCCGCGCCCAGTGGACCGACTGGACCGTGCTCGACGACTACCTGACCCATGCGCTGGCGACCGTCGAGGGCGACGCGCTGGTGCTCACCCACGGCGACTCGATGTTCTTCGGAGGGGTGTACAAGCAGACCGTGGAGGGGGTCGCCCCGGGCGTCGCGTGGGTGAACCCGGCGCTGCTCGTCTACCCCTGGTACCGCTCGGCCGTGCACGCGACGCACCCCGATCTCGTGCTCGATCGCGACGGCCGCGCGCTGTCCGCGGACGCCGTCGTCGACGCCAACCGCGGTCGACCGACGTACGTGGCCCCGCGGCTGCTGCTCAAGCGCCCGGACCTGCAGGCCGCGCTCGCGGCGCACTCGCTGACGTACCCGGCGGGCTCGGTGCTGATGAAGGTCGTCCCCGCGAGCGCGGGGGCGCCGGTCCCGCCGGTCCTGGAGGCGGAGATGAAGGCCGCCCTCACCGGCGCGACGTTCCGATCGGCGTTCACCGAGGACGACCTGGATCACGAGCTCGAGGGTCCGGTGTGGGAGAACTGGGCCATCCCCTGGCTCGCCCTCGCCGCGGGGTACCAGGCGGGGGGAGACGCCGCCGGGGCCGCGCGCGCGACGGGGGTCGCCCGGGGCCTCGCCCCCTGGCTGGCGCCGGAGGTAGGGTCCGCGCCATGAAGCTGCACAGCGCGCCGGCGGAGCGGAACAAGGACGTCATCCTCGAGGTGCTGAAGTCGGCGCTGCCGGCGGTCGAGGGCGATCTGCTCGACGTCGCGAGCGGGAGCGGCCGGCACGCCGTCCACTTCGCCGAGCACCTGCCCGGGTGGATCGTGCAGCCGACCGACGTCGACGACGCGGCCCTGGCGTCGATCGCGGCCTGGGCCGACGAGGCCCGCCTGTCGAACCTGCGGGCCCCCCGGCGGCTGAGCGCGACGGACGACGACTGGTCCCCGGTGCTGCCCGATTCGGGCCATGTCGAGGCCCTCACGTGCATCAACATGATCCACATCACCCCCTGGGCGTGCACGCTGGGCCTCGTCGCCGGGGCGGGGCGGGTGGTGCGCTCGGGCGGGCTCTTCTACCTCTACGGGCCGTACCGCGTGAACGGCGCGCCCACCACCGAGTCCAACGCGCGGTTCGAGCAGTGGCTCCTCGAGCGCGACCCGCGCAACGGGCTGCGGGACATCGAGGTCGTGACCCAGCTGGCGGTCGACGCGGGCTTCGAGCCCGAGGCGCTGGTGCCGATGCCCGCGAACAACTTCTCGGTCCTCTTCAGGAAGCGCTGAAGGTCACCTCGACCGTCGCCTGCTCGAACAGGTTCTCGAGTACGCCCCACGCGATCCCGCCCTCGCTCGCGTCCGCGAGGTCGAGGCCGTCGAAGAGGCGATCGCGGTCGCGTCGCACGGTGATGTCCGCGGCCCGGGCGCCCGGGGTCGCGTCGCCCG
Source organism: uncultured Rickettsiales bacterium (assembly GCA_964512225.1). Classification (GTDB taxonomy): domain Bacteria; phylum Myxococcota_A; class UBA796; order UBA9615; family UBA9615; genus CAZEKB01. The sequence goes on from CAZEKB010000038.1 coordinate 1,531, forward strand.
CGACGGCGGTGGACACGTCGCCCCAGGTCCAGTCGCGGGCGTTCGCCCAGTTCGTCTCCAGGTCGAACGTCCCGGTCTCGCCGTCCTTCGCCCAGCTGCCGCGGAGCTTCAGGCTGATGCCCGACGCGGACGTGCCGTCGGGGGCCGCGGTGTCCTCGTCGCCCCGGGCGATGAGGAGGTGGAGGCCGCAGTAGGCGGCGGCGTCGAAGGCGGCGGCGACCTCGACGGAGCCCGCCCCGAGCGCGGACGCGGCGACCATCTCCACCTGGCTCGGGTCGTCGAAGTCGGGGTGGTCGGCGCGGGCCGTGCCGACGCCGAGCAGCGAGAGGAGGCGCTCCTCGCGGGTGGCCACGACCTCCTCTTCGCACGGCGAGAGGGTCACGGCGTAGTCCACGACCCAGCCCGCCGCCACGGTGACCTCGTAGCCGGTGTCCGTGACGGTGGTCCACGGGGAGTCGTCCGCGGCCTGCCCGTCGGACCAGGTGAGGGTCCAGGACGCCGCCTCGACGGTCCACTCGTGCGCGTCGACGGGGGCCGCGTCCGTCTCGGGGGGGTCCGTGGACGGGCAGCCGACCAGCAGCGCCGCGAGGGCGAGGCGCCTCACCGGAAGTCCGCCGCGGGCGTGCCCGTGAAGCAGCCGAGGATGTACGGGAACGTGGAGGTCGCGTGGTAGTGGTAGTCGCCGCCCGGGCCGACGTGGCCGTTGCACTGGTCCAGGACGGTCGCGTCTGCGCTCGCGCGGTACTCGTGCGCGTCCCAGGCGTAGGTGCTCGGGTCCCCGATCTGCTCCCAGCCGCTGACGTACTCGACCACGGCCGAGCAGGCCGGGTCGGCGCAGCCGTAGGGGCCGTGGATCGGGAAGCCGTCGCCCGCCCAGCCGATGACGGGCGAGGCGACGTTCGGGTCGGGATCTCCGGCCGTCCAGGGCTCGGCCTTGCCGACGTTCTCCTGCACGAGGCACTCCTGCTGCAGCGCGTGGTGGTGGTAGGCCTGGGGGGCGGTGTGGCCGGTGCAGCCGTCGGTGATGCCGTTGTGGACGGGGTCGCCGTAGGGGTCGGGTCGCTCGGCCTCGTTGGGCCCGTACCAGACGGTGCCCGCCACGGTGAAGCCGACGTCGCCGAGCAGGGGGATGTCGGTGGGCGCGGGCGCGACCGCGGGGTTCAGGGGGATCTCCCAGCGCTGATCGGCCTCCGTCAGCGCGTTGGGGGTGATCTCCACGAAGGTGTAGTGGGGGATCCCGTTGCTCTCGACGACGAAGGTCGCCCCGTCGCACCAGCCGTCGAGCTCGGGGGCCGCGTACCCCGGCCCCGCGCCCGCCGCGAACGTGAGGTCGAGCAGCGTCTGCGCCTCGTCGCACGACGAGTCTCCGCCGGTGGAGGAGCAGGCGACGAGCGAGAGCGAAGCGGCGAGGGCGAGGGCGGGCTTCATGGGACCTCCGGGGTGCACTCGGAGGGTGCACTCGGGGCCCGTGAGGTACTGCGGCGCTCCTGTAAGCGCTCGTGATCGCCGCGGGCTAGGCGCCGCCCTTGCCGAACACCGCGAACATCGCCCCCTGCGGGTCCATGCACTGGGCCACGCGGTCGCCCCCGGGCACCACCGTCGGTCCGTTCAGGACCCGCCCGCCGAGCTCGGCGACCTTGGCCAGGGAGGCGTCGAGGTCGGCGACCTCGACGTAGTGCAGCCAGGCCGACATGGGCATCTGCGCGGGCTTGGTCATCATCCCGCCGAGGGAGTTCTCGCGGCCCTCCACGGTGAACATCCGGTACATGTCGCCGTCGCCCATGTCCATCTCGGAGGACGGGGTCCAGCCCGCGACGTCGCAGTACCAGGCCATCGCGGCGGCGGAGTCGGCCGTGCTGAGCTCGGCCCAGGTGTGGTGGCCGGGGCCGGACCGCACGGTCATCTCACCCAGGGGGGCGAAGCCCGCGAAGACGGCGCCTTGGGGGTCGCGCAGGATGGCGACGCGGCCGACGGTCGGGATGTCGAAGGGCGGCGCGAGCACCCCCCCGCCGCTCTCTTCGACCCGGGCGGCGACGGCGTCGATGTCGGCCACCTCCACGTAGGCGAGCCAGTGCGGCGGCGCGCCCATCTTCTTCGCCTCTTCGGGCAGGGTCATGAGGCCGCCGACCTGGGTGTCGGGGGTCGTCCACATCGTGTAGTCGTTGGGGCCGTCCCACTGCTCGGTGCCCCAGCCCACGACCTGCGTATAGAAGTCGGCGGCGGCGGTGGTGTCGGTGGTGTTCAGGTCGTACCAGACGAAGTGTCCGAGCGGCATGGTGGGTCTCCGAGGTGGGTTCGGCGACGCCCCCCTCGGGCCCGCCGGACGGGGACGATAGCCGTCGGCGGGGCCGCCCGGATCGATTCCGGGTAGGGTCCGCGCCATGACGTTCGACCCCACCCCTCCCAAGGACGTCGAGGGCCCGCCCCCCGACGCGATCTTCCGCGACTCCGGCCTCTGCTGGCAGGTGCTGAACCCCGGCCCCGGGGGCGCGAAGCCGAGCGCTTCGGCGTCGGTCACGGTCCACTACACGGGCTGGACGACCGACGGGAACTGCTTCGACAGCAGCAAGCGCCGCGGTCGGCCGGCGACCTTCCCGCTGAACGGCGTGATCAAGGGCTGGACGGAGGGGCTCCAGCTGAGGGAGGGCGGCGCGGCCGCCGGCTTCTGGAGCCGGGCGGAGCTCGCCTACGGACTGCGCCGCGGCGCGGGCCGGCCCGCGGGCACCCTCATCTTCGACGTCGAGCTGCTCGACATCACGGAGCCGCCCACGGCGCCCGAGGACGTGGCGGCGCCGCCGGACGACGCGACGTTCACGGCCAGCGGGCTGTCCTGGAAGGTCCTGCGCGAGGGGAAGGGGGACAAGCCCGGCCCCACGAGCCGCGTGACCGTGCACTACTCGGGGTGGCAGACGAACGGGCGGATGTTCGACAGCTCGGTCGTCCGCGGGCAGCCCGCGACGTTCCCGCTGAACGGCGTGATCAAGGGCTGGACGGAGGGCGTCCAGAAGATGTCCCCGGGCGAGAAGTCGCGCTTCTGGATCCCCGCCGAGCTCGCCTACGGTCAGAACCCCGGCGGCGGACGCCCCGGCGGCATGCTCGTCTTCGACATCGAGCTGCTCGTCGTCCACTAGACCTGCTCGACGAGAGTCCCGATCGGAATTCGCTCACGTGGCCAGCACCTTGCCTCGGTAGGTCCAACGGTATGGCCCGGCGAGGACCTCGTTGAAGTAGGCGATGAAGGCGATGACTCTCGATCGGAGGTCCGCTCTGGAGGGGAAGCTTCCTCGGCGGAGGACGCGGCGGGCAAGGACACTGAACCAGAGCTCGATCTGATTGAGCCAGGAGCAGTGGCGCGGGGTGTAGATGAATTGGATTCGGTGGTCGAGGTTTGCGAGAAACGCCGTTCGGGTCTGCTTCGACCGTAGGATTCCTCGCACCCGCTTCTTCCCGAGGTCGAGCAGTGGAACCAGGGCCCCGGCGACGTACTCGACGAGCTCAGCGGAGCGATGAGTGTCGAGGTTGTCGACGATGAAGACCCACTCACCCTCGGGGTCCGTCTCGATCATCTTGGCGATGTGTTCGACGAACTCGACGGCGGTCCGGGTCTCCGCGATGGTGGGGAACAGAGTGCGCCCCGTCGCGAGCTCCAGGTTTGCGGTCAGGCACAGCGTCCCGTGCCGGACGTACTCGAACTCCCGGAGTTCCACGAGGCCGGGGCGCGACGGCTTCGTCGGGTACTTGCGCTCGAGCGCTTGCATGCCCGTCTTCTCGTCCACGCTGATCAGATGGACGCCCGCTCGGTGAAGGTCTTCGGCTCGTGCGTAGAGATCGCAGATCGCTTCGACCCGTGCTTCGAAGACCTCCGGCACCTCCCGCTTGTCCCGAGACGTCATCCAGTACCCGCTCTTATGAGGACGAAGATCGACCTCTTTTGATGATCCGATCGAGGTGGCGTGGCGAGATGCTCTCGACGATCCCCCTCTTCACGGCCTCCTTCGCCAGCTCCGCCGGCGTCCAGTGGGTCACGGACAGTCCGCTGTCTCCAGGCGGCTCACAAGCCAAGGCGATGAGCGCCGTCACCTGCTCGGCCGAGAACTTCGGCGGCATCCCCGACCGCGCCGCGTCCCCGAGAACCTCGTGGATCAGCCGGCCGAAGTCACGGTCGCTCGCCCCGGCAGCTTCGGCCTCGGCGATCCGCTGCGCCGCCGCAGCCCAACGTTTGCGCCACCTCCGGGGCCGCTGCGCCTCCACGCCGAGCTGTTCGGCCTGTGCAGTCCCGCTGACCCCTTGGTCCGACAAGAGGATGAAGGAAGCTCGCTCGACAAGGCGCTGTGCCAGCGTCCTCGACGATGCGATGCGTCTCAAGACTTCGCGTTGACGGGGGGTAAGAGCGACCACGGGAGCTGGGCGAGCCATGCCTCAGCACGATCCGACGCGATCACGAGAACAAGATCCTCGCCCATTTTCTATCAAAGCTCTCGGCGGGAAGGCCTAGCAGGGTGCTGAAGAACGCCTCCCCTCGAACCTGGAGGGCTCGCCCCGCCGCGGCTCCGCTCGCTCCCCGACGCCGCGCGGGGCGACCGCCCAGGCGGGTCGGCTCCTCGGTGGGTTCCGAGACCGATCCCGGCAGGCGGCAAGAACTCGGCTGTTTCACCGAACCGGGCCGGTTCTTGCCGGTCTTGCGGCAAGAACTCGGTCGTTTCACCGAACCTGGCCGGTTCTTGCCGGTCTTGCGGCAAGAACTCGGCTGTTTCACCGAACCGGGCTGGTTCTTGCCGGGTTTGCGGCAAGAACTCGGCTGTTTCACCGAACCTGGCCGGTCCTTGCCGGTTGGGTGGAGGGTGCCCACCTGGATTCCTGACCTCTCGGGCTTGCGGTGCCGATGGTCACGCGTACCTCGAGTTCCTCGGCCGTGCGGGCCCGCGGGGCCTCCCGGGACCTCGCTGGTTCGATGCTCGAGTTGGACCTCGACGGGCAGATCGACACGTCGCGGCCCTGAGCACCCGGTCGTGCGGCCGGCGTCGTCGAGTCAGGTGTCCTGCGGGATCGACCAGCGGCCTTCCCACGTAGTGTCGTCGCCGCCCGGGTGGGGGACTCGGAGCGACCACGTGCACTCGCGAGAGCCGCCCGCCTCGGGGCTCTGCATCCTCCACAGCCCGAGGCGATAGCCTCGCTCGGTCCCGCCGTACTGCACGGTGTACGTACGTGAATTGCTCCGGGTCGAGCGGTCGGTTGCGCCTCCTCGCTCGACGGTGACCGTGCAGGTCGTCGAGAACTCCACCGGCCAGCCCTCCGCGGGTTCGGGCGGTACGGCGAGCTCTGCCCAGAGGATGTACTCGCCCGGGTCGTCGAGCGTCGCGCTCAAGCCGAGGAACGTGCCGCACTGTTTCCCCTCGGCCGTGCAGATCCCCACCGAGGTCGGGCTGAAGGCGCGAACTCGGGTGGCCGCTTCGTCGGTGACGTCGGCGTCCCCGGACGGCTCGACGTCCCCCGTACTCGGCAGGGCCCCCTCCGCAGCTGCTTCGGCGGGCGGCGGGGTGGCCGTCGAGGCTTCGCGGGAGGCGGAGGCCTCTCCGGCCGGGCCGCTCTGCGGCGAGTCGACTGAGCCGGCGCAGCCCCCGAAGGTCAGGACGAGGGCCGCCGTGACGGCGAGGCGCGGGAGCGGTGCGGGCATGGGTCTCCTCCCTGGAGGAGCCGAGCATACCGCCCTTCGGGAGCCCCACCCGGAGTCGCTTCGCCGGTTGCGAGGGCGGCGTGGGTATCGGGGCGGCGTCGAGGGCGCAGGGCAACGACCCGCGCCGGCAGCTGCGAAGCGCCCGAGGTCGCTCTCGAGCCGCGGCTGCGGGTACCGCGGCATTGTCGTACTTCGTCTGTTGGTGCGACTTCGCCTGTTCCACTCCAACTACTCGGCGCGTCCGGCGCGCCCTCGCTGCGAGGGTCGCGTTCCGTCACGTAACAGGCGGCTTGCGCGAGCTCGGAGTAGGGCGTCGCACGAACTGGTTGGTGTGCGAAAGGACTCGGTGCGCTCCCCTTCGGCAGGTCAAGGCGCCCCACTCCGAGAGACCCGCGGCAAGCGCGGGCGTCGCAAGCCGCTTGGAGTTCTGCGGCAAGAACTCGGACGCTCCACCGAACCGGGGTGGATTCTTCCGGGGCGCCCCCCCTGGGCCGCTGCGTTCGGGTCAGCCGCCGATCGAGAAGGCGGCGGGCAGCTCTCGCGTCTCGCCGGGGGCCGGGGGGGAGCAGGGCTTGCCCACGCGGTCGATCGTGCAGACCCACTGGTACGACGGGTCCGTGAGGGGGCGCTGGAACCGGACGCGCACCGCGTCGACCAGCCCCGCGGCGTTGTGCGACCGGATCTCGAAGCTCGTCTCGGGCGTCGTGATCACGTCTCCGATCGGGAGCGTGTCCCTAGGGTCGCGGAGCAGCGAGTCGGCGGGGTTGGAGTGCATGCCCGCGGGGACGTGGACGTCGATCGTGTGCGCGTCGACCCCCTCGAGTCGGACCGCGTACACCGCCGACGAGAGCAGGACCACGCGGGGTGACGGCTGCTCCCGAACCGCCCGGATCACGGGCACGTAGGCCACGCAGAGGTCGTTCGAGTTCACGAAGACCGTCGTCTTCTCGACCGCGTCCGGGCCCGCGGCCGCGTACGACTCGCACGGGAACATCGCCTCCGTGAGGGGCTTCACGAGGTAGGCCTGCACCGGCAGCGACACCGCCGCCACGCCGACGTGCAGCACGAGCAGCGCCGTCGCGAGCCGGCCGCCTCCCTGCTCGCGCGCCTTCATCACGTACTCGGCGACGATCGCGGCCCCGCCCAAGCCCACGAATACGAGCAGCCGCGGCATGGAGAAGGTCGCCGCGATCGGGAGCGTGGCGAGCAGCGCGCCGAGCGCCCAGAACCGGGCCGTGGGCGAGTCCCGCAGCGCGCGCACGAGGACCCGGATCAACGCCGCGACCGCCACGGCCACCCCGACGGTCAGGGGGTAGCGGATGCCCGGGGGCATGAACGCGGGCAGCATCGACGGGAAGCTGAGGAGCTGGTCGCCCAGCAGCATCGGGACGCGCTCGACCGCGGCGAGGGCGTACCTCAGCGGGCTCTGCACCGGGTCCAGGTACAACCCCGAGCCCTCCGTCCCGTACCCCAGCGACGAGTAGATCGCCCGCCAGATCACGACGATCGCGCCGTAGGGGACCAGCCGCGCCGCCCGCGTCGCGAGGCTGCCGCGGTCGAGGAAGAGCGCGTAGGCGAACAGGTAGGCCGTGGACGCGAGGGCCGCCTCCGCCGAGAGCAGGGACAGCGCGAACACCGGAGGCCCGACCCACGCGGCCCAGGTCGCGCCGTCGCGCCGCCACCGGTCGTACAGGAGGATCACGGTGAAGCCGAGGACGCCGCTGATCAGCGCGTTGCGGTTCGCGAGCCAGCCGACGGGGAGGCCGTGGGCTTCGTCGACCGCGTACATCAGCCCCGCCAGCCCCGCCACCGCGGCCGCTCCCCCGCCGAGGATCCGCCGGTGCAGCACCGCCGCGAGGAAGATCAGCAGCCCGAACCAGAGCAGCGAGTGGACGTGCGCGAAGAACGCGCTCCGAGGGGCCACCGCGTCGTCGAGCTGGTGGGTCCAGACCGTGACCGGGCGCCAGAAGGACGCGCGGATCCGGTCGTCCACCCACCACGGGACGATGCCCGCGTCCCGCAGCGTCGCCGTGCGCGCGGCGTCGCCGTCGAAGAAGCTGAACATCGACGCGGTGGGGACCCGCTGCTCGTCCAGGGGCATGACCCCGCGGACCTCCGCCACGTGGAACCAGTCGTCGGCCTGGTAGCCCGCGAACAGCGCGGGCACGGCCAGGGCCATGGCCAGCGCGGCGACGATGAGCGGCAGGTGTCGGTGTTCGAGCAGCTGCAGCGGGGACCGGGCGGTCAGGGGTTCAGCGGGTGGCGCACGAGCCCGACGTCGAGGGCGTCGCTCACCGTCACGCCGTGCACGTCCGTGACCTCGACGGAGAAGTTCACGCGCTCGCCGTGCAGCTCGTCGTCGTCCTCGATGTCGAGGATCGCGAACCGGCCGATCACCTCGTGCGTCCAGGTCTCCGTGCCCAGCGGCGTCCGCTCCAGGCCCTGGGTGAACTCCCCCGTGAGCAGGATCGAGGCGCCGTCGTGCTCGACGTCGAACCGCGTCGTCGGGTTGTTCGGGTTCTCGAGATCCTCGGCGTCCCCCGCTTCGATGCCCGCCACACGGACCGACCCGAGCAGGTGGAACCCGCCCTGGGGGCCCTGGATGATCTCCAGCTCGTCGTCGTCCACGGCCTCCCACTCCAGCTCGCCGGAGCCCAGCTGCGCGGCGGGCTCGCCCGGCCCCGCGCAGCCCCCCGGGAGCGCGGCGAGCAGAGCGACGACGGGGAGGACGCCCGGGCGGTTCAGAGGCACAGACACTCGCAGTCGTCGTTGCGCCGCAAGCAGCTCTCGCCCGACCGCGCCTCGATGATCTCCGACCACTCGCTCGACTCGAGGTCGAGGCGCCAGGTGTCGTCGAGGTGGTCGCTGCACTCGGCGTGCATGCCCCCGAAGATGAACAGGCTGTCGTGGAGGATGGCGTGCATGCCCCGGTGGCGCCGCTCGGGCGCCGACAGGTCCATGTCGACGAAGTCCGCGGGCACCTCGCTGGGGTTGTCGAGGCAGCCGAGACCGCCGTCGATCACGTCGGCCTCGTCCACGAGCTCCCAGTCGTCTCCGTCGCCCGGGAAGACCCAGTGGTCGTTGTCGTCTCCGATGTCGGTGTGGCCCCCGAACAGCACCACCCGGTCGCGCGACGTGTCGTACTGCAGCGCGGGGTGCATCCGCGTGAACGGGGCGTCGCCGCCGCCTCCGTGCAGCTCCGTCCACGCCCCGGTGCCGAGGTCGAGGGCGAACAGGTCGTTGTAGGCCTGGGACTGGAAGTCGCCCCGCTGGCCGGCGAAGAGGATCAGCCGCCCGCGGGAGGCGTCGTGGGCCGTGCCGTAGAAGACCCGCGAGGACGGAGGGGTGCCCGACGTCTGCCGGAGCTCCCAGCCCCCCGCTTCGGTCCACGCCCACAGCTCGGAGCTCGGCTGGATCGCGAGCGCGTTGGCGTTCGTGGCCCCGCCGTAGAGGTACAGCGTGTCGTCCTCCCAGGCGGCGACCGGGTAGTAGCGGCCCGACGGCCCCGTGCCGGTGTCGAGCCGAGTCCAGGCCTTCGACGCGAAGTCGAACTCCCAGAGATCGTTGTACAGCGTGTAGTTGCCGGTGGTCCCGGCGGCCCGCCACCGCCCCCCGAACAGCAGCATGCGCCCCCCGTCCGGGTCGTGGGCCGACGCGTACCGACCGCGCGCGGACGGCCCGTCGCCGGAGACCTCCTCCCAGCCGACCCCGGGCTCGAACAGCCACGTGTCGTCGCGGTATCGGGCCGACGGGATCTGGGAGACGATCGGGCCGTCGTTGCCCCCGAAGATCACGATCGAGTTGCTCGCCTCGTCGGCGACGGCGAGGACCTCGCTGCGCTTGCTCGGCCGGTCGTCGCGGGTGACGACGTCGAGGGGGTCGAGGCCGACGCTGTCGTCGTCGTCGCCGCCGCCGGGGGGACCGCAGGCGACGAGCAGGCCGAGGGAGAGGAGTCCGAGGAGGGGGGGGCGCGTCATGGCGCGGACCATACTCGCAGGCATGCTCCCGGTCCCGGGCGTTTCGGCCCCGGCGCCGTCGCCCTTGCAATTGAGAATGAATATCAATATCATGTTTCACATGACGCGGAATCCCACGGACCTGACGCTCGTCGGCACGCCCCGAAACACCTGGACGAAGGTCCTCGAGGTGGGGGGCGACCGGGGTTTCCGTCGGCGTCTGCTCGAGATGGGCTTCGTGCCCGGTACGCAGGTGAAGATCGTGGGCCGCGCGCCCATGGGCGATCCGCTGGAGCTCGAGGTGGGCGGCGGACGCCTGTCGATCCGCAAGGCGCAGGCCGCCGCGATCCTGGTCAGCGCCGAGGCCTGATCCCGGGCCCGACTCCACGTCCATGAGCAGCTCGCTCGTGCGGCTCGGCCGCCGCGAACGCACGGGGACGTCCGAGCACGGCCGCGTCCTCTTCCTGGGCAACCCGAACACGGGCAAGACCACGCTCTTCAATCGGCTCGCGGGCACCAACCTGCGCGTGGGCAACTACCCGGGCGTGACGGTGGAGACGTCGTCGGCGCGCGTGGACCTCGCGGGGCGGGCGACGGCCGAGATCGTCGACCTGCCCGGCACCTACTCGATCTGCGGTCGCAGCGCCGAGGAGCGCATCGCGATCGACGCGCTGCTCGGGATCGGGGTGCCCCATCCCGACGCGGTCGTGCTCGTGGGCGACGCCACCCAGCTCCGGCGCAGCCTCTACCTCGCCCTGCAGGTCGCCGAGCTCGGCGTCCCCCTCGTGCTCGCGCTCAACATGGCCGACGAGGTCGACGCCCTCGGCGCGGACCTCGACGTCGCCGGGCTGAGCGCGCGGCTCGGGGTGCCGGTCGTCGCCGTGAGCGCGCGCACCGGCCGCGGGCTCGACGATCTCCTGGCCCGGCTCGCGTTCGTGCTCGAGGACGGCGCCCGGGGACGCAGCGAGTACCGCACCGAGATCGACGGCCGCCTCGAGGCCGCCGCGATGGAGGCCGCGGACCTCGTCGACGGGTGGATCCACGTGGGGGACGAGCGTCGCCGGGCCCTCGGGCTGTGGGCCCTGATGTCGGTGGACCCCGCCGACGACGAGGAGGGCGCGCCCGCGGACGTCGCCCGCGACGTGGGGGCCCTGCGCGACCGCGTGGAGGTCGGCGGCGTGGACATCGACGCCGTCATCACCGCCGCCCGCTACGCGACGATCGACGGCCTGCTCGACGAGCTGCTGGTCATGCCCGAGGGCGCGCGCGCGCTCACCGACCGCGTCGACCGCGTCCTCGTCCACCCCGTGTGGGGCTTCGCGTCGTTCCTGCTGCTCATGACCCTGCTCTTCCAGGGCCTCTTCAGCTGGAGCGACCCCGCGATCGGCCTCGTGGAGACCGTGTTCGGGCTGCTGAGCGACGGCGCCGCGGCCGTGCTGCCCGACGGGCTCTTCGAGGACTTCGTCACCGGCGGGCTCATCGCCGGGGTCGGGGCCGTGGTCGTATTCCTGCCCCAGATCCTGCTGCTCTTCCTCCTCATCGGCCTCATGGAGGACAGCGGGTACATGGCCCGCGTCGCCTACCTCATGGACCGGATCATGAAGGCGGTGGGGCTGCACGGGCGCGCGTTCGTGCCGCTGCTGTCGGGCTTCGCGTGCGCCGTCCCCGCCATCCTCGCGACGCGCACGATGGAGCGGAAGCGCGACCGCCTCCTGACGATGCTCGTGGTCCCCCTCACGACCTGCTCCGCCCGGCTGCCGGTCTACACGCTGCTGATCGCGGCGCTGCTCCCGGCTACGCTCGGGGAGGGCGGGCTGCCGGTGCAGGGGCTCGTGCTGGCGTCGCTGTACGTGCTGTCGATCGTGACCGCGCTGGTCGCCGCCGCCATCCTCGGCCGCACGCTCCTCAAGGGCGGGCGGGAGCCGCTGCTGCTCGAGCTGCCTCCCTATCGACTGCCGCGCGCGGCGACGGTCGTGCGCATGATGTGGGACCGCAGCAAGGTGTTCCTCACGGACGCGGGCACCGTGATCCTCGCGTGCACCGTCGTGCTGTGGTTCCTGCTGACGTTCCCGCTGGTCGAGCCGGGCCAGGTGCCCGCCGGCGCCGCGCCCGAGACGTACGCCCTGGAGCAGTCCTACGCGGCCGACCTCGGCAAGGCGATCGAGCCCGTCATCGAGCCGCTGGGGTACGACTGGAAGATCGGCGTCGGGCTCATCGGCTCCTTCGCCGCGCGGGAGGTCTTCGTGGCCACGATGGGCGTCGTGTACGGCGTCGGCGCGGAGGTGGACGAAGGGAGCGAGCCCCTGCGCGACCGCATCCGCGAGGCCCGTCGGCCGGACGGCTCCCTCGTCTACACGCCCCTCGTGGGGCTGTCGCTGATGGTGTTCTTCGCGTTCGCCGCGCAGTGCATGTCCACGCTCGCGGCGGTCAAGCGCGAGACCGGGGGCTACAAGTGGCCGGTGTTCATGGTCGTGTACATGACCGTGCTCGCCTGGGTGGCCTCGTTCGTCGTCTACCAGGGCGGCGTCCTGCTCGGCTTCGGATGACGCGGGCGGCCCTCGTCGCGGCGCTGTGCGACGAGCTCCGGGCGCGGATCCGGGTGGCCAAGGACCGCGCGAAGGCCACGGCGGCCTCGGCGACCCACGCCGAGTCGAAGGCGGAGAACGACAAGGACACCCGGGCCCTGGAGGAGACCTACCTCGCGGCGGGGCAGGCCCAGCGCGTCGCCCAGCTGGAGCTCGACCTGGCGGAGGTCCGCTCGCTCGCCGACCCGCCGTCGGCCGACGGGATCGCGGTGGGCGCGGTGGTGGAGCTCGAGGGCGAAGCGGGCGCGCGTCGGCTGCTCGTCGCGGGCCGGGCGGGCGGACTGGCCGTGACCCTGGACGGGGAGAGCGTCCAGGTCGTGACGCCGGGCTCCCCCCTGGGGCGCGCGCTCATCGGCCGAGAGGAGGGCGACGAGGTCACCCTGAAGCTCAAGGGTGGTCTACGCACCTACGAGATCACGTCGGTCGCCTGATACCGTTCCCCTTCGCATTCGAACCATTCGAAGACGGAGGAGGACGTCGATGAAGCTCGAAGGCCGCACCATTCTCATCACCGGGGGGAGCGCCGGCATCGGCTTGGCCTTCGCCAAGACGTTCGTGGGGCTGGGCAATACCGTCATCGTGACCGGTCGCACACAGGCGAAGCTCGACGCGGCCGTGGAGGAGGTGCCGGAGCTGAACGCCATCCGGTGCGACGCGGCGGACCCCGTGGACCTGACGTCCCTCGCCCGGAAGATCGACGCCGACTTCCCCGCCCTCGACGTGCTCTTCAACAACGCCGGGATCTTCGTCTATCGCAACGTCACGACCGCCGCGGCGGACCTCCTCGAGCTGACGCGGGAGATCGACATCAACCTCTCGGGGGCCATCCGCACCGTGTCGGTGTTCGTCGACCGCCTGCGGGCCAACGAGGGCACGATCATCAACGTCTCGTCGGGCCTCGCGTACGTGCCGATCCAGTGCGCGCCGGTGTACTGCGCCACGAAGGCGGCGCTGCACAGCTACACGACGAGCCTGCGCCAGCAGCTCGCGGGCGAGGTCGAGGTGATCGAGCTCATGCCCCCGGCGGTGAAGACCGACCTCACGGCCGATCTCCCGGACGACGGCGGGTTCGCGATGCTGACGCTGGAGCAGCTCCTCGCCCGGACGATGCCGAAGCTGCGATCGGGCGCCCCGGAGATCCGCCCCGGCCAGGCGAACCAGCTGCACTGGATGTCCCGCCTCGCTCCCGCGTTCATCAACGGGCAGCTCGGCAAGGCGTCCGCGGATCTCGTCCCCAAGCCGTGATGCTCGACGGCTGACGGGGGACTAGACTGAGGGCATGCGGACCCCGCTGCGCGCGCTCCTCGTCGTCGTCCTCGCCTTCCCGACCTCTGCTTCGGCGGCGACCTTCACCGTCAACTCGCTCGCGGATACGAGCTCGGGCGGCTGCACCGCCGGTCCGGGCGGCTGCACCCTGCGGGAGGCGATCGCGGCCGCCAACTCCACGGGCGGCGCGGACGTGATCAACTTCTCGTTCACGGCGCTGCCGGGGGCGGGGCCGGTGATCTCCCTCACGGCGGCGCTGCCCGACCTGGCCGACGACGACCTCCTCGTCGACGGCTTCGACTGCACCGGCTGCGGCGTGACGGCGGCCGCCAATACCAACGACCCGGCGGACGGCTTCAACACGGTCATCGGCCCCACGATCGACGGCGCGGGCATGGGCGTGATCGCGCCGCTGCTCTCGGTCGAGGCCGACGGCGTCGTGATCCGGGGCCTGAACCTGCGCAACGGGACGAGCCACGGGATCGAGATCGAGGACGACTCGGACACCGAGGAGGCGACGGTCACCGGGTGCTTCATCGGGACCGACCGCACCGGCACGATCGCCATGCCCAACGCGGGCGACGGCGTGCACGTCGAGGGCCGCGACGATCACGAGATCGGCCCCTTCAACCTGATCTCCGGCAACGGCGGCGACGGCGTCTTCATCGACGGCGGCAACGCCGACGACATCGAGATCTTCGGCAACCTCATCGGGGTCGACGTCACCGCGGCCGCGGCCCTCCCCAACGGCGACGACGGCGTCCACGCCGAGGGCCCGTCGTCGTCCGGCCAGAACCTCAACGGGCTCGACATCGGCGACGGCACCGAGGCGGGTCGCAACGTGATCTCGGGGAACACCGGCCACGGCATCTTCTTCGAGCGGAAGGTGCTCGCGGCCGACATCGACCGCAATACGATCGGCACCAACGGCGCGCAGACCCTCCCCCTGGGCAACGGCGGCGACGGCATTCGGCTCCTCGGCACCACCGGGTCGTTCGTATACCCGCGACTCGCCGACGTCATCGACAACGTGCTGTCGGGGAACGTGGGCGCGGGCATCTACGGTGAGGCCTCGCAGGACCACGACGTGCTCGCGAACTTCATCGGGACCGACGATCTCGGGCTGGCCACCAACCTCGGAAACGCCGTCGGCATCCACCTCCACGCCGACGTCGATCACGACACCGAGGACTGGGACATCGGCGGTCTCGCGGTCGACGCCAACGTCATCGCCTACAACCTGGGCGACGGCATCCTCATGGACGTGGGCGGAGGCGGGGAGCAGAACCGCAACAACGGCGTCTACATCAACTACTACCGGGGCAACGGCGGCCTCGCGGTGGACCTCGCGGGCAACGGCGTGGGCACCGGCCCCCTGGTCCCCGGCACCGGCCCCTGCACCGCCGACTCGTCCCTGGGCAACCGCGGCATGCCGCGCCCCGTCATCACCGCGGCCTACCTCGACGGCACCACCCTGACGGTCGAGGGCGCCGGCTGCGCGTTCTCGCTCGTGGGCGTGTGGGAGGCGGACCTGGACCCGAGCGGCTACGGCGAGCCCGATGTGTACATCGACGACGAGCCCGCCGACGGCACGGGGTCCTGGTCGGTGACCGTCGCGTCGTCGGCCGTGCCCGTGGGCACCGACGTGACGGCGATGCAGCTCGATCCCTTCGACGACGAGACGAGCGAGGCGTCGGCGGTGGCGACGGTCGTCGACTGCGACGTGGACGGCGACCTCTACACCATCCCGCTGTGCGGCGGGAACGACTGCAACGACGCCAACCCCTTCATCAACCCCGGCGGCACCGAGGTCTGCAACGGCCTCGACGACAACTGCGACGGGATCCTCCTGAGCACCGAGGTCGATCTGGACGGCGACGGCGTCTTCGCCTGCTTCGACTGCGACGACACCGACGCGACGGTCAACCCGAACGCGACCGAGGTCTGCAACGGCGTGGACGACGACTGCGACGGGACCGTCGACGACGGCTTCGACCTCGACGGCGACGGGGTGACGACCTGCGGTCCCGACGGCCTCCCCGGCACCGGCGACGAGGACTGCGACGACGCTTCGGTCGGCGTGAACCCGAACGCGCCCGAGATCTGCAACGGCGTGGACGACGACTGCGACGGGAGCATCGACGAGGGCTTCGACCTGGACTCCGACGGCGTCACCACGTGCGCGGGCGACTGCGACGACGGCGACGCGGCGGTGAACCCGGGCGCGACCGAGGTCTGCAACGCGGTGGACGACGACTGCGACGGGTCCGTGGACGAGGGCTTCGACGCCGACGGCGACGGGGTGACGACCTGCGGGCCCGACGGCATCCCCGGCAGCGGCGACGAGGACTGCGACGACGCCGCGGCGGGCGTGAACCCGAACGCGGCGGAGGTCTGCGACGGGCTCGATCAGGACTGCGACGGGCTGGTGGACGAGGACTTCGACGTGGACGGGGACGGGGTGACGACCTGCGGCCCGGACGGCGCGCCGGGCACGGCCGACGACGACTGCGACGACGGCGCGGCGGGCGTGAACCCGGGCGAGGTCGAGCTGTGCGACGGCGTCGACCAGGACTGCGACGGGCTGGTGGACGAGGACTTCGACCTGGACGGGGACGGCGTGACGTCCTGCGGGCCGGACGGCATCCCCGGCACCGGGGACGACGACTGCGACGACGGGAACCCCGACGTGAACCCCGGGGCGGTGGAGATCTGCAACGGGCTCGACGACGACTGCAACGGCCTCGTGGACGACGACCCCGTGATCGATCCCGACGACGACGGCGACGGCTGGACGCTGTGCGACGGGGACTGCGACGACCAGGACCCCGACGTGAACCCGGACGCCGACGAGGAGTGCAACGGGATCGACGACGACTGCGACGGCGAGGTCGACGAGGGCTTCCCGGAGGTCTGCTGCGACGAAGACGACCTGGACGGCGACGGGTTCAGCGACTGCGACGGCGACTGCGACGACGACGAGGCGACGGTCTTCCCCGGCGCCGAGGAGCTGTGCGACGGCCTCGACAACGACTGCGACGGCGTGGTGCCCCCCGAAGAGGACATCGACGCCGACGCGGACGGCTGGCCCGAGTGCCTCGACTGCGACGACCTGGACCCCGACGTGAACCCCGACGCCGAGGAGATCTGCGGCGACGGGATCGACAACGACTGCGACGGCGTGGCCGAAGAGGGCGACGCGGACCGGGACGGGTTCCGGTCGGAGGCCTGCGCGGGCGAAGATTGCGACGACATGAACCCCCGCATCCACCCCGACGCGACCGAGATCTGCGGGGACGGCATCGACCAGGACTGCGACGGCCTCGACGCCGAGTGCGTGGACGCGGGGGAGGCCGCCTGGGCCACGGGCGGGGGCTGCGGCGACTGTGCCTCGCAGATCGCCCCGGTCTCGCCGGGGGCGGCCGCCGCGCTGCTCGCGCTGCTGGTGCCGGGCGCGCGTCGCCGGCGCCGCGCCTAGACGCTCGGCGGATCGATGACACGACCGGAGCCCGCCCTGCTGGCTCGTCCCCCGTTCGCGGGGGAGCGCATCTCCCCCGAGGAGCTGCTGCGTCGCGACGCCCGGCTGCGCGAGCAGAGGCTGGAGGCGCGCGAGCGGGTCGACGGCTTCGCCCACCGGCAGGAGGAGCTCGAGCAGGGCCTGGACGTGGAGCTGCGCGAGTTCGTGGAGGTGGGGCGGGCGCTCGACGAGGTGGAGACGCTGGAGCAGCGGACCGGGTTCGTGGGGACGATGCTGCGGCGCTTCTCCGAGCGTCGGATCGTGCTGCAGCGACGGTCGCTCACGGAGGGCCTGATCGAGCGCTACGAGGTGGTGACCAGGCGCCTGCAGCGGGCGTCGGCGTTCAGCGACGAGCTGCGGCTGTGCGCGCTCGAGCTGCAGGCCGAGGTCGACGCCCTGCACGGCGATCTCGTGCGCGACGTGGGCAACGAGACCCTCGCCGCCGAGCGCGTCCTCGACCTCGACCGGGAGCTCGAGGCTCTGTCGGCGGAGGAGGGGGAGTACGCCGACCTCACCCCCGCGCGTCGGGCCCGCCTCGCCGACCGGCTCGCGTTCCGCCAGCGCAGCACGGCCCTGGAGCTGTCCCTGTACGAGTCGGCGGTCGAGCTCGGCACCCAGGGCCTCAAGCCCGCCCGACGTCTGCGGGATCACATGCTCCAGCTCCACGAGGAGATGGCTCGGTACGTGCTGCGCTGCGGCGCGGTCGTGCGGGAGGCGGGGCAGCGGATCCAGGCCCTCGGCGCGGCGGCGGACGCTCCGCTCGTCGTCTCCGAGCTGCGGGCGGGCATCCACGAGCTGGAGGAGGCCGTGCGGGCGACCGAGGCCCACATCGAGCGCACTCGGGAGCTCTACTCGCGGGTCGTGCCCGTGCTCGACGACCCGGAGTTCCGCCGCGCGCTGCGGCTGCCGGACCCGACCGCGTCGATCACGCGGGTGGAGGCCCGGGACCGCGCCGAGCACGCCCTCGAGGCGGCCGCGGCGGCCGAGCTGGCCGAGCTGCTGGGCGAGTCGTGACCCCCGTCGCGCTCGCGGCGGGGCGGGTCGAGCCCTACCTGCGCGCGCTCTCGGCGGGGCTCGACGCGCTCGCGCCCCGCGACGAGTTCGTGCCCCCCGCGGCCGCTCGCGCTCACCTCGACGCGCTGCGGCCGTCGCTCGGCGACGACGTCCTGGCCCCGTGCACGTACGACGCCCACTCGGGGATGCCCACCTTCGACTGGATGGAGCGCGCGATCGGGGAGGCGGCCGTCGCCCGCGAGGACCGGAGCAATACGCCGAGCGCGCGCGCGGTGGAGCGAGCGCGGGAGCTCGACCCCGAGCTGGGGGCCCGGATGGGCGGTCGGCGCGCGCTCCACGCGCACCTCCGTCGCGCGACGCTCCTGCCCTCGTCGCGGGTGCACGCCCAGCTCCTGCGGGCGGGCGCGACCGCCGACTTCCGCGTCACCTACGACCGGCTCCTCGCGGACGGTCGCTGGCTGCGGGTGCGGCTCGAGCTCGAGGGGCCCGCGGGGTGGGAGAAGAGCGGCCCGCTCCGTCCCCGACGGGACGTCACGGTGGCCGTCGATCCGGGCTTCCGACACCTCCTCTCCCGGCACGTCCCCACCCCGCTGGGGGCCCTGCTGGAGCAGATCGAGACGAGCCTCTCCGTCTCGGTGGCGCGGCTCGGGCGAGGCATCGTGGGGCCGTTCTGGTTCCCGGGCGTGGTGCTCCCCGAGGGCGTGCCCGCCGAGCTGGGCCGCGGCCTGCTGCTGCACCAGTCCCTCGAGGTCGTCGCCCGGGACGTGCGGGCGCGGGCCCACCGCGACCCGCTGGTATCCCCGGGCAGCGAGCGGATCGGGGGCGGCAGGCACGTGTTCCGCGAGCGTCGGTTCGCGGCGTCCCCGGGCGTCGAGGGGGCGGTGCACGCCTGGGCGGAGGCCGCGGGGGTGGAGGTGGTGGTGCGCCGCCTCCTCTGATTCGCCTCAGCGCGCGAGGAGGCGTCGATGCAGGGCGAGCAGCTCCTCCGACATGGACGCCGCGTCGCTCCCGGCGAGGGCCACCCGCGCGGCCTCGAGGGCGAGCAGATCGACGGCCCGGCGATCCCCGCCGAGGGCCGCCCGCACCAGCGGGTGTCCGCGCTGTAGACCGATGGACCGCGCGACCGGGCCCGGCCCCACCGGCGCCTCGTCGCCCGACGTGACGAGGACGGTCGTCAGGCCGTCCCGGGCGACGCCCGTCCCGAGGCGGTTGCGCAGCTCGCGTTCGAGGGCCGCGGCCGGGGACAGCTTCGCCTTCGCCGGCGCCGCGCTCGGCTTCGGCCGCGCCGGGGCGGGCTTGACCGGCTCCTGCTGCGCGCGCCGCCGGGCCGCGAGCAGCAGCTCGGTGTACCGGGCGTAGTCCGCGGCGTCGTCCGGACCGAGGCGCCCCCGGCCGGCTGTCTCCAGGACCGCGTCGTAGAGGCGGAGGACGCCGCTCTTCAGGCGCGCCCACTGGTGGGTCATGGGCTCGGTGCGGGCCCCCTCGAGCTGGACCACCCCGTGCACGGGCAGCCCCTCGATCGGGTCCGGGAGGGCGTGGGGCACGGCGTGGGACCAGGCGATGACCCCGGCGGTGTCGTCGAACGGGCGACGCAGCCCGATCCGAGCCTTCATCCCGCCGCCGTCGATGTCGGTCCGGGCGATCCACTGGGAGTCCTCGCCCGCCACGAGGCTCTCCCACACCTCGGGGGCGTCGTCGAAGAGCAGGTCCACGCGGTGGCCGCGGCTCTGCAGGAGGCGGACCTCGTCGAGCGTCATGCCGAGCACGACGTCCGAGGCGGCGCCGAGCTTGCCCGCGGGGGCGACCCGGAAGGTGTCGTCGGCGATCGCGTCGTGCACGGAGACCGGCGTCGAGGCGGCGAGGATCTCCTTCCAGGGCGCGTCCCGGCGGCGGACGGCGAGCTCCAGCCCCACCCGCCGGAGCATGCCCCGGGCCCGGGCGACGCCCACGCCGTCGGGGGGCGCCGCTCGACTCCGCAGGGCCGCCGCGATCGCGAGGTACATCGCGTCGGCCCCTCGCGACCAGGGATCCCCGCTCACCTCGCCGCGCCGCAGCACCAGCAGGCCCGGGACCCCGAGGTGGAT
Organism: uncultured Rickettsiales bacterium; assembly: GCA_964512225.1. Lineage (GTDB taxonomy): Bacteria > Myxococcota_A > UBA796 > UBA9615 > UBA9615 > CAZEKB01. The sequence goes on from CAZEKB010000038.1 coordinate 21,627, forward strand.
CGTCTTCCACGGTCGCGGGCCCGGGTAGGCCGCGTTCCACGTCTTGGCGTTGGGGTCGAGGGTCCCGCACACGACCATCAAGCCGGTCGCCAGCATCGGGATGCTGCCGCGGCGGGCCGTGAACGGCGACCAGGTGTCGCCGATGAGGGCCAGGGCGAGGACCGCCCGGCTGCGCAGCACGGGGGTGGTCAGGTGCCCGAACCCGAAGCGTGCCTCCAGCGTCTCGAGCCACTCGGGGACGGTCGCCCCATCGAGCTGCAGCACGTCCTCCGTGCCGAGCGTTCGGGTCCAGTCCGTGAAGCCGACGAAGTTCTCGCCCGACGGCAGGAGGGGCGTCGTCAGGAGCTGCTCGGCCCGCGAGCCGGGGGGGAGGGCGGCGCGTGCCGAGACGGAGTCCCCGTCGCGCACGAACCAGGGGCGGGCGTGCACGGCCAAGGCCGCGCCGATCACGTCTCGGGCCGCGCGGGCGAGGTCGGGGTCGGGGTCGTGCGCTCGGGGCACGCACGCGAGGGCGAGGCGGGGCAGCGCCGCGCGGATCGGGTCCTCGAGCAGGGAGAGGTGGGACAGGATCCCGAGTCGCGCCCGGGAGACGTGCTCGAGGTGGACGCTCAGGCCGGGGACGCCGAGGCCGAGCCGGGCGGTGCGGAGCGCGCGCACCGCCCCCACCCCCGCCTCCACGAGCAGGGGGACGTCGCCGTCCATCGGGTCGCCCCAGGCGGGGGGGTGCCCCCGCAGGTGAGCCCGCAGGGTGAGCTTGCCGGGCCCGCCCCAGGCCTCCATGACCTCCACGATCTCGTCCGCCTCGGTGAGCGACGCCCCCACGAAGCGGACCTCCTGTTCGTTCGTGAGGGGCGAGAACCGGATGTCGGGGAACGCCTCTCGGAGCGCGGGCTCGGCCTCCGTCGCGACGATCAGCACGGGGTGCGGGAAGACGTCCGGTGCGATCGCGTCGGACCTCAGCAGCGGATCGCCCACCGGCACGGTGAACACGGGGCGGCCGGGCGGGAGGCTGCGCAGTCCCTCGTGGCTGATCCGGCCCCGCCCCGCCGCCTGGAGGAGCTTCTCTTCGACCGCGGGTCGCTTCCGCTCCTGCGGGCGGGAGACGGGCTTCGTCTCCTCGGTGTCTCCGCCGAGGGGGGGTGGGGGCTCGGGCTCCCCTTCGGGCTCCGGGGCGGGGACGAGCTCGTCGCGGGCGTCGCGGGGGTCCACGATGCGGGCCTGCTTCCAGCTGCCGGGGCGATCGCCGCGTCGCTCGATGCGCTCCCGGACGCTCGCCGCGGCCACGGGGGCCAGCGCCCGCAGCATGTCGTACCAGCGGTCGTCCTCGACCACGTCGGACTGGTCCGCGGTCTTGCGGAGGGAGTCGTCGCACACGACCCCCGACACGGGCTCGGCCCCGCGCCACAGCACCTCGAGATCCCGGGTGGTCACCCACACTCCCCCGATGACGACGCGGACCCCGGACAGGCCCCGCGTCCAGCCGAGCGCGCCGTACCGCCCGTCGGCGTCGAATCGACGCACGTGGCGGCGGCCGTGGAGGGGGACCGCGCGCTGCGGGTGGTACCCGAACGGGGCGGAGCCGTTGAGCAGGATCGGCACCGGGCAGTGCACGCAGCGCTCCTCGATGAACTGCACCTCCGCCGCGGTGGGCGGCCCGTCGAGCATCCGCAGCAGCGCCCCCCGTCGCCGCACGTGGATGTAGGTCCCCGCCATGCCCCCCTGGGGCGTGCCCAGCACCCCGTCGCCGTCGGCGTCCAGGTCCATGCGGACGCTGCCCTCCCAGGTGCCGTCGCCGCTCTCGATCCGGAGCAGCTTCGGGCGCTCCTGGAGGAGCGCGTTGACGGCGATGGCGACCTGCACGACGTGGCGTTTCCGGTCGTCACTCCGGGCGATGAAGAGGTGGTCGAAGAGCTCCTCGAGGTCGCGCTGGACGAGGGTCTCGCCGCCGCACCAGGCGAAAGTGACCGTGCTCGGCCGCACGTCCACCGCGATCCACGTCGCGTCGGCGAAGACGGCCGCCTGGACCAGCTCGAGCACGTACTGCGCCGAGTGCGGGAGGGTGAACTCCCGGAGCTTCTCGATCGCCTTCTCGCGGCTCAGGGTGAACGAGCGTCGCTCGACGAACTCGCCGGGCGCGCGGCTGCGGGCGAGGAGGGCGTCGAGCTCGCTCACGTCGCGCTCCTCGCGCGGGGGAGGGCGAACGCGTGGTCGAGCACCCGGCGGTGCACGTCGTGGTCGGTCACCCCCTCGATCGTGAGCAGCGCCTGCACCAGGCCCGCGAGGCCCAGCGCCCGGTCGCGGCTCCAGGCGTCGAGGTGGGCCCGGAACGTGGCGTGGTGCCGGTTGATGAGGACCGAGCGGTTCCGCAGCAGGAGCGGCAGGCGCAGGCCCGGGCCCCGATCGCGGCGATGGGGCCCCTCGCGACGGGGGGCGTGCATGCTGAACGCCTCGTCGGCCGCGGCCTCGGGCCCCCCGAACCCGGCCGCCCGCAGGTGGATGCGCCCCGGCGCGACCTGTCGGATCAGCGCCTCGGCGGCGGCGAGGAGGGACCGCTCCTGGGCGGGCAGGTCCTCGGGAGCGAGGGGCTGGGGCAGGACGAAGATGCGATCGGAGACGAGGATCTCGCGGTCCTGGAGCAGGCCGAACAGCTTGAAGCGGCGCTTGTCGAGGGAGTGCAGCAGCGCGAGCGCGGCGGGGCACCGCTCCAGGAGGATCAGCCCGTCGTCGACGAGCGCCTGGTCGAGGTCGCCGTCGTCCGACTCCAGCAGCAGGCAGTCGAGGCGCCGCTCCTGGGCGCGGAGCTGGGCCAGCGTGACGACCCGGTCGCCGACCGCGCGGAAGGGCAGCGCGTCGGCGAAGGACGAAGCGTGGCTCTCCCACATGTCGCCGTCGCGCACCTCGATGTGCACGTATCGATGCCACCGCTGCAGGGGCTCCCCCGCGCGCGCGGCGTCGCGCAGCCTCGTCATGAGCTGTCGGCGCAGCTCGCTCCGCGCGTCGAGGAATACGCGGCGGGCCTTCGTGTAGTGCTCGTCGAGCAGGACGTTGTCGCGCGTGAGGGTGTGCTCGAGGCGGGCGTACTTGACCTTGAAGCTCAGCGCTCCCGCCGCGTGGGGGTGGCCGTTCTCGAGGCTCGGGAGCTGGTCCGCGATGAGCGTGAGGCCGCCGTTGTAGAAGCCGTACTGGAGGCCCGGTCCGTAGCCGATGATGAACTCGACGCCCTCGACGGTGTCCCGCACCATCAGATCCGCTTCGAGGAACATGGGCGTGTCGATGCGCTGCCAGGTGACGGCGCCGAGCGCGCCGTCCGGCCGGCGGGTGGCGACGGGCACGGGCGACCGCCCCAGGAAGGCGGCGAAGGGGTCGGCGTCGGCGGGCTGCGGCGCGGGCTCCGGCGCGCTCTCGGGGCCGACGACGCCGAAGAAGAGCGGGGTGTCGCTGTGCAGGCACCACCGGCGCAGGGTGGCGAGGCACTCCCGAACGAACTCGTCCAGGCCGCTTGCCGCGAGCCTCTTGAAGATGGTGATGCGGGTGCCGTCGACGGGGTGGGCGAGGCGGATCTTGTCGAAGGTCCGGTCCGCGCGGAACAGCAGCTCCCAGCTCTCGCCGTGGCGCCCGGTGTGGAGCAGGACGGCGTCCGGCTCGATGGCGAAGACGGACGTGAACCCGATGCCGAACTTGCCGATCTTGGTGAGGTCGTCCTCCTTCGTGGACGAGAACATCTTGGTGAGCTGGCCGTCGATCACGGCCTCGTCCATCCCGGCCCCGAAGTCGTCGACGTGGACCTCGACGATCCCGTCTCCTTCGTCCGTGGCCGGTCGGTACTGCACCCAGACCTCGACCCGGGGCGTGCCCGCGTCCATGGCGTTCTGCACGAGCTCCCGGAGGAAGTCGAAGGACCGGGCGAACTGCCGGACGAGGTTGTCGAGGGCTTGCTCGGCGAGCCCGCTGACGGACGAAGTGGCCATGCGCCGAGGATTCTCGCACCCCCCGCGGCGCCGCGGGATCGGCGGGGGTCAATCCGTGGGGAGACGCAGCACGAAGGTGACGAGCGCGGGCTGCTCGTCGCCGGCGACGAGCTCCGAGAGGCCCTCTTCGCCCCCCCGGAGGTCCAGGCCGCGGGGACCCGCCAGCGCCCGGAACACGGCCGCCTCGATCCGGGCCCGCGACCCGAACTCGGGGTACGCGAGGCCCATGAGCTCCAGCAGGAGGCGCGCGTCGAGCGGGTCGAGGTTCGGGTGGCGGGTGGTGATCGCCGCCACGACCTTCGCCGACCACAGCAGGGACGGCGTGGGCAGCGGCCCGGTGTAGGTCCGGACGCCGTCGTCGCCGTAGGAGAGGGCGCCGCCCCCGGCCGTCGGGGCCGTCGCGCCGTCGCCGGAGACGTCGCCGAGGCCCGGATCCGGCCCCGCGGCGACCCGCCCGGCGGTCCAGGTGGAGCCCGGCCCGCCCTCATCGGCCCGGGCGCCCGCGACGGCCCAGCGTCGGGGGATGTCCGCGCCCTTCGAGATGGCGCTCTCGGCGAGCGCGACGGCCTCCTCCCGGGCCGTCCGGGTGGCCGCGAGCGCGAGGTCGATGGCGTCCTCTTCGGCCGGGCGCAGCGAGTGGTGGACGATCGAGTCCGCGACGGGGCGGTAGGTCGTCGCGTGAGGGACGGCGGCCCGGTGGCGCGCGAGCTCGGCGAGCGCGTGGGACACGCCCGCCTCGGCCCGCAGGATCGAGCGCCCCAGGCGGTCGAGGTCGGCGCCTTCGGGGGCGCGGGCGAGCTCCGTGGCGAGGTCGGCGAGGCGACGGCGGGCGACCCGGAGGTCCGACACGATGGCGGTCCGCCGCCGGGCCCACGCCTCCGCGACCCGCATCGCGGCGGCGACGTCGGCGGGATCGGGGATGTCTCCCCACCCCAGCTTCGGGTAGCGGATGCGGGGGAAGACGGGCTCGATCGGGTCGCCGGGCCGGGGCGAGAACCCCATGTCCCAGGGCTCGATGTGCTCGAGGTCGACGGCGTCGAGGGCTGCGCCCAGGGCGACGCGGGCGGCGGCCTCGGCGTGGTCCGGGTACTGGGCGTCGAAGCGGGCGCGGAGGTCGCCGTCCAGCGTCAGCAGCGCGAGCAGCGCGACCTCCGCCGCGGGCGACGGGACCGTGGCCAGCACCTCGGCGCGCGCCCGGGCCTCGCTCGCGAGGTGCGCGGCGGCGGCCGCGGGGTAGTCCGCCGCGGCGAGCGCCCGCAGGGTGTCCGGCAGGCCGTCCTCGCAGAAGAAGCGCCGCCGCGCCAGGTCGGGGCCGTCGAGCCAGGTCCGGAGCAGATCCGCGCCGGCGGGCGTGAAGGCCCGGGCGCGGCGGTCCCAGGCGTTCGCCACGAGCGCGAAGCCCCAGTCCTCCACGAGCGCTCGGTGCACGCGCCCGGCGGAGCCCAGGGCCGCCTCCAGCGCGCGTCGGTCGCCCCCGCAGTCCACGGCGTCCCAGCTCGCGAGCAGCTCGCCGAGGGGGATGTCGCCGACGAGGGTCCCGTCGAGAACGTCGTCGATCGAGTCGCCGACCGAAGACGATCCCATCAGGAGCAGGAGGAGGAGACAGATGCGCGAACCCATGGGCGGCCCATGCAGCCGACCCGGGGGCGGGGGTCGCTATTCCCCGGGGGCTCCGCTCACTCGTGCCAGACGACGAGCAGGCCGTCGCCCCCGGCGTCGCCCACGACGCCCTCGGCCGTGCCCGCCGTCCAGTCGGGATCGTCGTCCTCCGGCGCCCCCGACGCGGGCTCGGAGACCAGGAGACCGTCCGTCACGTCGTTGGGGTGCACGTACCCGGAGCCGCCCCCGCCGCCCGCGTGCAGCCCGCCGGAGCCGCCGCCCCAGTACCCGTCGCCGCCCGCGCCTCCGCAGTTGCCGACGTCCGGAAAGTCCAGCCCGTCCGCGCCCTGGTTGCGGTCGCCCGCCTCGCCCACGAAGCCCTGGCAGGGCGGGCCCGCTCCCCCGTCGCCCGCCGCGAACGGGGTCGCGCCCTTGCCCGCGCAGGCGTAGTGGCTCGTGACGTCGGGGGTGGCCGCGTCGCCGTCGCCGCCGAGCGTCCCCCCTCCTTCGCCGCCGATCGTGGACAGGGGCCCGACGCTCGGCACCCAGCCCGAGCAGCCCGCGCCGCCGCCGCCGCCCGCCACCAGGAGCTCCGTGCCCCCGCGCTCGAGCGCCGTCCGCCCGCCGCCGCCGCCCTGGAAGTAGTTCGCGCGGGCCCCCGGGGTGCCGCCCGCGGGGTAGGCGGCGTCGAAGGTCGTGGACGAGATCGGTCCTCCCTCGCCCACGAGGACGGTGAGCGTCTCCCCGGGGGTGGTGGCGACGACGCCCTCCGCGTAGCCGCCGGGCCCGCCCGGGTACTGGGCGCCCTCCGCGTCGCTGCCGCCGCCCGCGGCCCCCCAGCTCTTGACGAGCACGAGGGTCACGCCGGGGGGCACCACCCACGACTGGTCGAAGCTCGTGAAGCCGAACGTGGTCTTGGTCAGGACCGTCGTGGAGACCTGGGCGGGGACCCCGGCGGTGAGGCCGTCGGTCGGGGTGACGACGCAGGTCCACACGGCGCCCTGGGTGAGGGCGGCCGCGGGCACCGAGTCGGACGTGTACTGCGTCGGCGCCCCCTCGAGGAGCCACGCCCAGGTGTACGAGACGACGTCCCCGTCGGCGTCGGTCGAGGCCGTGACGATGTCGCAGGTGAGCGGGTCGGCCGTCGTGGGCAGGGCGGGCCCGACCTCGATCCCGGGGGTCGACGGCCGCGCGTTGTCGATCACGACCTCGGTCGACGCCACCGGCGGCCCCCGGTCCTCGCCGTCGGTCGCGGCGACCGTCACGTACACCGTGTCCCCCCGGTCGAACGCGGCGGATACGAGGGTGGGCTCGTTGGGCCCGATCTCGGCGCCGTTCACGTACCACTGGAACCGGGGCTCGCCCTCGACGTCGTCGGGATCGGGATCCGTCCAGCCCGAGTAGAGGGCGGTGAGGAGGTCGGAGGCGCCGGGATCGGGGGGGTCGATCGCCACCGACGTGTACACGGGGGCGGTGTTGCGGACGACGATCGGCTCGGTCGCGACCTCCTCGCCCGACTGCGTGCCGTCGTGGGGGACGACGTGGGCTCGCACGGTGTCGCCGAGCTCGAAGTACTCCGGGGCGAGCGTATCGCCGTCGACGCCCTCGATCGCGACCCCGCCCAGCAGCCACCGCCAGGTGAGCGTGATGTCGAGGTCCTCGTCGTCGGTGGTCGTCGCGACCCCCACGATCGGGGTGGCGATGCCGACGGCGTCCGGCGTGAGGACGGCGGTGAGGATGCGCGGCGGCTCGTTGGTGCAGTCCTGGTCGACGCCGTCGTCGGGGGGGTCCTCCACGCCCGGGTGCACCGCCGGGTCGCCTTCGTCGCAGTCGCCGTCGCAGGGGCCGTAGCCGTCGCCGTCGAGGTCCTCGAAGTTCGCGGCGGGGTCGTCGTCGTCGCAGTCCAGGCACCAGTCGACCCCGTCGCCGTCGCGGTCGTCGACGTCCGGGGTGGCGGGATCGCAGTCCTCGTCCACGCCGTTGCACACGGCCTCGGTGGCGGCGGGGGAGATCTCGGGGCGACCGTCGTTGCAGTCCACGAGGTCGTAGGTCGCCACGCAGTCCGGGTCCGAGGCGTCGAAGAAGCCGTCTCCGTCGGCGTCGAACGGGGCGTCGATCGAGGTCTCGTCCTGCCCCCACAGGCCGTCGCACACCGGCGGTCCCGACACGCGGTTGCTGCACCCGGCCGCGAGCACCAGCAGCAGGGCCGGGACGGGCGCCGTCCACTTCGCGCGGATGGCCGGAGGGCGGGGCGGCATCGCTCCATCATGCCCGCGGCCCCGGTCCTCGTAAACGACGGCCGGGGGGGCGCAAATGGCACATGGCGTCGGGTCTTCCACCGCGATACCGTCCCGCCATGTCGCCCAAGAAACTGGACCGCCGCCGCTTCCTCATCGGGGCGTCGACCGTGGCCCTCAGCGCATGCACCGAGGGCGGGAGCATCGACGTGGACCCCACGCCCGCAGCCGACGACGACGACGTCGCGGACGACGACGACAGCGCGCCCCCGCAGGACGACGACGACGCGGTCGACGACGACGACTCCGCGCCCGTGGACCCCGACCCCGTGGGCGGCCCCGAGCCCGATCCGTGGCAGGCCCCGGGGTTCGAGGACGAGATCAACTTCGCCTGGGGGGTCGCCGCGGGGGACGTCACGCCCACCAGCGTCCTGCTCGGGGTCCGCACGACCTTCGAGGTGGTCGAGCTCGTCCTCATGCAGGGCACGTCCGACGGCTGGGTCGAGGTCCAACGGATCCCGGAGCAGCCGACGCTCGACGCGTTCGCCCGGGTGGAGGTCCTGGACCTCGAGCCCGACCACACCTACTCCTACGCCTTCTACAGCTCCCCCGGCGTCCGCAGCCGCGTCGGGCGGTTCCGTACGGCGATCGCGGTCGACGGGGACCTGCGCCCGGTGGTGTTCGGCGCCACGAGCTGCCTCGGCGGCCAGGGTCGCCCGTGGCCGTCGCTGACCCGCGCCGGCGAGGAGCAGCTCGACGTGTTCCTGCTCCTGGGCGACACCGTGTACGCCGACGGCGACGTGACCCTCGAGGAGTACCGCGGCACGTGGCGCGACGCCCTGGAGACGTCGGGTCTGCAGGACGTGCTCGCGTCGACGTCGGTCATCGCGGTGTGGGACGACCACGAGGTGGACAACAACTGGAGCTGGGACCAGCACGGCGACCGGGTCGACGCGGCGACGGCGTCGTTCCTGGAGGCGCTGCCCTCCCGGGAGGGACCCGGCGGCACGGGCCTGTGGCGGGCGCTGCGCTGGGGCGGCGTCGTGGACTTCTTCGCGCTCGACTGTCGCGGTGAGCGCGGCGGCGACGAGTACATCTCCCGCGCGCAGATGGACTGGATCAAGGCCGAGCTCGCGGCGTCGACGGCGCGGTTCAAGATCATCCTCAACAGCGTGCCGATCACGGACATGGAGGACTTCATCGGGCAGATCTCGGTGGAGGACCGGTGGTCGGGCTACCCCGCTCAGCGCGAGGAGCTCCTGCAGTTCATCGACGACGAGGGCATCGAGGGGCTGCTCTGGGTCACCGGCGACTTCCACTGGGGCGCCGTGACCCACGTGGGCAAGAAGTTCCCGTTCCTCGCGGGCGCCCAGTGGGAGGTCCTGAGCGGCCCCGCGGGCAGCTTCATCAACCCGGTCGCGTACATCACCCAGACCAACGACCAGATGCACCGCGTGGTGGGGCAGTTCAACTACACCTGGTTCCACGCCGATCCGGCCACCGGCCTCGTCGAGGTCGCCTTCGTCGGCGACGACGGGGCCTCGATCACGTCGATCACGCTGGAGCTGTAGCGCCGCGGCGTTCGCGGGCTCCCGCAGGGAGCTCAAGATGGCGGAGAGGGAGGGCTCCCGGAGGGAGCTCAAGATGGCGGAGAGGGAGGGATTCGAACCCTCGGGCGCCGTTACAGCGCCACATGATTAGCAATCATGCACCTTCGGCCACTCGGTCACCTCTCCGACGTCGGCCATCTTGTCGCTCGGGGGGAGGGTTGGCAGAGGCGGTAGGATTCGAACCTACGGGACCCGTGAGGGCCCTACGGATTTCAAGTCCGCTGCCTTCGACCGCTCGGCCACGCCTCCACGCGAAGCGGCGGCGAATCTAGTCGATGGCCGGCCCGCTGGCAATCGGGGGCCGGGGCCGCGCGAGCGATCGGAGCGTGTCGCACAGTCGGTCGATGTCGATGGGCTTGGTCTCGAAGCCGTCGCACCCCGCCGTGAGCGCCTGCTCGCGGTCGGTTCGCATGGCGTGCGCCGTCAGCGCGACCACGGGGATGTCCGCGGTCGACTCACAGGCCTTCAGGCGACGCGTCGCCTCGAAGCCGTCGACGGTCGGCAGGTCGAGGTCCATGAGGACGACGAGGGGCCGGAGCTCCTCGACGTCCTCGACCACACGGCGCGCGTCGGGTCGGGAGACCACGTGGAACCCCCGCCGACCGAGCCATCGCCCGATCATGCGCCGGATGGACGGGTCATCTTCGAAGAGCAAGATGGCGACCATGGGTGGTCTTCGCGTACTCCATGGGGGACGGCTCGCTCGAGTCGTCCGGGTCGGCTTCAGGGAGAGGGATCTGGACCACGAACGTGCTGCCCGTCCCGGGTCTGCTGTGGACGTCGACGGAGCCGTCCATGGCTTCGGCGAGCTTCCTCGTGATCGTGAGACCCAGCCCGGTCCCGCCCGCTCCACGGGTGGACGACGCGTCGCCCTGGACGAACGCCCCGAAGACCGAGTCGAGCTCCTCCGAGGACATGCCCTCGCCCGTGTCCTGCACCTCCACGAAGACCCGGCCCCGGACCCGCTTCGCCGCGATCGTCACGGTGCCTCCGCTCGTGAACTTGAGCGCGTTGGACACCAGGTTGGTGACGATCTGCTCGATCCTCACCGGGTCTCCATGGAGGGCCGGGATCTCCTCGACCTCGACCCGCAGCGTGTTCGAGCCCGCCGCGGCGACGGCCTGGAAGCCGTCGGCGACCGTCTCCAGTAGCGGTCGCAGCAGGAACGGTGTCGGCCGGAAGATCAGCGCGCCCGCCTCGATCTTGGCGACGTCCAGGAGGTCGTTGATGAGGCTGAGGAGGTGAAGACTCGAGTGGTGGATCTGTTCGAGATCCTCCCGGTCCTCGAGGGCGCTCGCCGCGCACGACTCGAGCAGCAGCTCCGTGTGGCCGATGATCAGGGTGAGCGGAGTGCGCAGCTCGTGGCTCATGTTGGCCACGAACTCCGTCTTCGCGCGGTCGGACCGCTGCGCCTCCTCCGTCGCCTCGAGCAGCTTCTGTTCCATCTCGTCACGCCAGCGGGACATCTCCTGGGCTCGACGCACCTCCCGTCGCAGTCGGCGCCGCGCCGCGCTGAGCATGGCGAGCTCGACGGAGGCGTCGGTGGGGCCCAAGGCCTGGATCGAGGAGTCGTCGCGCTCCAGCCTCTGGGTGAGACGCGACAGCGCGACGGCGAGCCTGTGGATCTCGTCCGCGGCCTCCGTGACCGGGTCGAGCACGCCCGCGATCTGCCGCCGCAGGACCGGGAGCTGCGCGAGCACCAGGAAGACGGCGACGACGGTGGCGGCGGCGAGCCCCACCGCGGGTCGGGAGAGGATCCCGGCGACCGGGACGGCGGCGACCACCGCGAGGTCGGGGCCGAGAGCGACGGGCAAGGACGCTCCCGCAGAGATCACGGCGACGGACTCGTCGCCCGCGGACGAGCTGACCCCCGAGTGGTCGAACCCGCCGTAGCCACCCGGGATGTCGAATCGGTCCCACAGCACCTCGATGTCTTCGCCCGGGCTGCGGGCGCGGATGCCGCGAGGGAGGGACGGCTCTCCGGTGACCGTGCGCCAGCTGGACCCGAGGATCTCGTCTCCCGAGGTGATCAGGATCTCGGCCCCGGTGCGGTTCGAGAGGCTCGTGGACAAGCCCGCGGGAGGGAGGCAGAGGAGGGTCAGCTCCGCGAGCGTCGGTCCCGCGGGGCGTCGACAGACGAACGCGAGTCGGGGGGCCGCGACCAACGCGCAGCCCTCGGCGGGCAAGCCCCGAGTCGCGAGGATCTCGGCCGCGTCGTCGCGCGCTCGCTCGGCGTCCGCGATGACACGGGGGGTCTCGCCCCCGAGCACGAGGACGTCGGTGGGAGGAAGGCTGGGATCCACCCCCGCGCCCAGCGCCTCGGCGTAGGTGTCGATCTCGTGGACCAGGCGGGTGTGAACGCCGGAGAGCTCGCGGGCCGCGGTCGCCGCCGCGCTGCGGGCCCACTCCTCACCGCCACGGGTGGCCTCGTACGTGCTCGACAGGGCGATCACCGAGGCCGGCATGCCCGCGGTCAGGAGGAGCCCGACGAGTGCGCCCCGGAAGGTCCGGTGTTTGAGTCGGGGCAGAGCTCCGAAAGCGTGTCCCCGGTCCGTGGGGGGCAGGATCACGGGACCCTCGCCGCGACGCGGAGGGCCATCGGAGTTCGCCGGTCGCTGCCGTCGAGCAGGTCCGCCAGGCCCCGCTGGGACATGGGCTTCGCGAAGTGCCACCCCTGCGCGAACCGGCAGCCGTGCTCACGCAGGAAGCTCGCCTGAGCCTCGGTCTCGACCCCCTCGGCGACGACCTGCATGCCGAGCTCGTGCGCCATCGCGAGCATCGCGCGGACGAGGGCGCTGTCCTCCACCCCGGTGGGGACCCCGCTCACGAACGACCGATCGATCTTCACCGTGTCGAGGGGGAACCGGCGCAGGTAGCTGAAGCTGCTGAAGCCGGTCCCGAAGTCGTCTATGGCGATTCGGACCCCGAGCGCGCGGAGCTCGGCGACGACCTCGGCCAGGGCCTCGGGTTCCTTGGCGAGGATCGTCTCGGTGACCTCGAGCTCGAGGCGATCCGGGGGGAGCCGGGTCTCGTGGAGGACTCGGCGAACGGTCTCGGTCCAGTGCGGGTCTCGGAACTGTTCGACCGACACGTTCACGGCCACGCGGAGCTCCCGGCCTCCCCTCCATGAAGCGGCGGCGCGGCAAGCGGTCTCGAGCACCCGGGTGCCCAGCGGGACGATCAGGCCGGTCTCCTCGGCGATGGGGATGAACTGGTTGGGCCCCACCACGCCGAACTCGGGGTGTCTCCAACGGACCAGGGCCTCGAACCCCTCCACTCGAGGCTGCTGCAGGTCGACGATCGGCTGGTACTCCACGAACAGCTGGTCCTGGGCGACAGCGATCGCCAGGTCGGCCTCGATCCGCAGCCGTCGTCGCGCCTCCTCCTGCTCGGCCGGGTTGTAGATGGCGTGGGAGCCGGGAGCCGCGTCGAGGGCCTGCTGCAGCGCTCCCGTCGCCTGCGCCACCAGGCCATCGGGGTACGACATGCCGTCGGCGAGGGCGATGCCGATGGAGAGGCTGACGACCACCTCTTCCCCGCGCACCGAGACCGGTCGCTTGAAGAGGGCCTGCAGGCGCTCGGCGATGCGTGCAGCGTCGGCGGGGCGGCGAATGCCTCGGCAGAAGATCGCGAACTCGCTTCGGGCGAGGCGTGCCAGAGCGCTCCCCGCCGGATCCCGCTCCAGCCCTGCGATCGAGACCCCGTCCGCGTCCCGGAGGGCATCGGCCAGGTGCTCCGCGATGAGCGAGAGGACATCGTCGGCGAACCCCGTCCCGTGGCTGGCGGTGATCCGGTCCACCCGCTCGACCTTGGCCACGAGGACGGCCAGACCGTCCCCGCGCCGTCGGCGCAGATCACTCAGCGCCGTGCGCAGCCGGTCCTTGAACAGGTGTCGATTGGGGAGGCCGGTCTGGGAGTCGTGCATGCGCGGATCGGACACGTCGGTCAACGACCCCGCGACGCGGGTGGCTTGTCCGGCCGCGTCGCGCACTGCGGCGCCCCGGAGCAGCACCCACGCGTACGACCCGTCCTTCCTCCGCAGCCGGTGCTCGAGGCGCAGTGGGTCTCTGACGCCGCCGACGTGCTCCCGGATCGCCGCGGCGAACCGCCCCGAGTCGGCGGGGTGTACGCGCGCCTCCCACTCCGCCCAGCCCAGCGCGGGTCCGCCCGGCGGATCGCCCAGGATGGTCCGTAGACGATCGCTCGAGTACAGCTCGCCTGTCTCCACGCTCCAGTCCCACAGCGCGTCCGATGAACCCTCGGCGGCGAGGGCGTAGCGCTCCTCCGAGGCGGCGAGCGCGCACGTCGCGCGCACCCGCTCCAGCTGCGTGCGGATCCGCGCCTGCAGGACCTGAAGGTCCGGAGGTTTCGCCACGTAGTCGTCGGCTCCCGCGTCGAGCGCCCGAACCACCATCTGCGAGTCGGCACGCGCGGTGAGCATGATGATCGCCAGTCGGCCCGCGGGATGCCGCTCGCGTACGCGGGCCAGGACCTCGAGTCCGTTGATGCCGGGCATCATCAGGTCGAGCAGCACGACCTCGAACGGCGGATCGTCTCGGAGGAGGAGGCCGAGCGCGGCTTGCCCGCCGAAGGCCACGCGGACCTCGAACCCCTGGCGTCGGAGCCGACGCTGGATCAGTCGGCCGACGTTCGGTTCGTCCTCCACGACGAGGAGGCGGGCACGCGCCGCTGCGTTCGCCTTCACGAGTCCTCTTACCCCGGTCCTGCAGCTCTCGCCCCCGGGGGCGCGCGGACGTCGCGCGACCCTTCGGCTCGGCGTGATCCAGAAAAAACTCGTGGGCGCTCGGCGGGCCCTACAGAGTTATCGGCGCGACCTGGACGCCCGGAGAAAAAAAGACCTCGGGAGAAGACGATCAGTAGGGGCGGGCGAGGACCTGCTCCAGCGTCGTGTCCCACGCCGCCGAGACCTCGGCCGGGCTCGGGTCCCGGTCGAGTCGGGAGAGGTCCCAGCGGCGCACGGTCGCGTCCCATCCCCCGGTCACGAGCTCGTCTTCGGTCCGAAAGAGGATCCCCGACACGCGGCCGTCGTGCGCGGTCAGCTCGGCGCGCAGTCGGCCCGCGCCTCCGTCCGCTTCCGTGTCCCAGATCCACACGGAGCCCGCCAGGTCGCCCGCCGCGCCCCAGCGTCCGCTCGGCGAGATCGCGGGCTGAGCCGCTCGCGTCGCGGGGGCCTCCAGCAGTCGCCGCTCCTCGCCGCCCGCCTCGAGCAGCACCACGCCCCGGTTCGTGCCGACCGCGACGCGTCCCCCGTCCTGCACGGCGACGCCCAGGCCTCCCTCCACTCCCGCCGACCAGAGCTCGCTCCAGACGCCCTTCACGAGGGTGCCCACGTGGACTCGGGGCCCGGCGCCCATCACCGCCGTCAGCGTCAGGTCGTCGGACGTGGCGAGATCCCAGTAGGGCCACCCGTCCACCGTCAGGGGGCTCATCGGCCCGTCGGGGGCGGGCGCCACGGAGAAGAACTCGCCCCACGCGAGCGAGAGGGTGCTCCCGTCGGCGGCCACGCCGACCCTCCGACGGTGGGAGCCGGTGGTCGCGGGGCGGCGCGTACCGCGCTCGACATCGACCAGGACCGAGTGCTCGGACGAGGCCGCGACCGCGACGATCTCCCGCCCGTCGGGGGTGAACCGCGCGTCCTTCACGACCGAGTCGAAGGCGGGGAGGACGCGGACTCCTTCGCCCGGGGTCCACACCGTGAGGAGGCCGTCGCCGCGCACCGCGACGACCGATCTCCCGTCGGGCGAGCGCCGGACCGTGGACAGCCCCGCGAAGGTCGAGATGCGGCGCGGATCCCGGTCGTCGTCGAGGTGCCAGGTCTCGGCCCGGGGGCCGGCGAGCAGGAGCGCTCCGTCGGGGCTCCAGGCGATGTCCTGGACCCCGTGCACCGGGAGGCGCACCACCGCGAGGCCGTCGGCGTCCCAGACGACGACCTGGCCCTGCTCCGTGCGCACCGCGATGCGATCGCCTTCCGGCTCGACCAGGACCTCGGGGATGGGGTGGTCCGCGACCCGGCGCGACGCGAGGAGCTCGCCCGTGTCCGCGGCGAGGACGGAGATCGTCCCCGCGGTGCCGCCGACGAGGACGCGTCGGTCGTCCAGTCGGGTGAACGCGATCGCACCTCCGGGGAGGGTCAACGGGATCACGCCGAGGGGCTCGTACTCCTCCGCGACGGTCGCCGCGCGGTGGATCATGTCGAGGTTCGCGCAGAGCACGGAGAGGACCTCCCCGCGGAACGCGGCTCCGATCACCGTGCCCGCGCAGCCGGAGGTCGTGGAGCGGGCTCCGGTCTCGAGGTCGAGGAGCATGAAGTCCGGGCCCCGCCAGATCGCGACCAGGCCGTCGCGTCCCCGCGCGGCGTACTGACCGTAGAAGGCATCGGAGATCAGCCGGCGGTCGGCCCCAGACTCCGGATCGAGGAGGGTCGTGGTCAGGTCCGACCCGAGCAGGGCGTCGCCCTCGGCCGTGACGACCACGTGGGCGCGGTTCGCTTCGCGACTCCACAGCGGGGCTTCGCGACCCGCGCGATGCGCTTCCAGGAGCGTCCCTCGTCGACAGATCCGCAGTCCGTCGGGCAGGACCCAGCGCCCGTCGCAGTCCGCAGGGAGGCCCGGCAACGCTTCCCTCCGGGGCCGGGGGAAGCCGCTGTATCCGACCAGCACCCCCCGGGCCTGGGGGGAGTCGCGGATGGCGAGCGCCTCGGCCGCGAGCACCTCGGCCTCGGCGCGGCGGTCTTCCTTCTCGGCCGTGCGGGCCTGCTGGATCAAGGCCTGCGCCAGGTTGGCCTGGGCCCGGTCGCGCTGCTCCCCTTCGCGCTGGATCCCGACCCCCACCGCGGCCGCGATCAGCAGGCCCGCGAGCGCCGCCACGATGAGGGGGGCGCGCCACAGCCGCACGAGGCGGGAGAGCAGCTGTCCGGCCGTGTATTCGTGGGCCCTCACGCGGCGGCCGTCGAGGTACCGCGCGAGGTCGTCGGCCAGCTCGCCCGCGTCGGAGTACCGGTCGCGGGGATCGTCGGCCGTCGCCCGACGCACGATCGCCGCCGCTTCGGGGGCCTCCCCGGCGGCGAGCACCGCGCCGAGGATCGCCCCCAGCGACCACACGTCGGACCGCGTGGTGGCGCGCTCGCCGCGCTCCTGCTCGGGGCTCATCCACATCGGCGTGCCCACCGAGGAGCCGCTGAGGTCGTCGTCTTCGTCCAGCGGCAGCGCGAGGCCCCAGTCCGCGACGAGCGTCTCCCCGAACTCGCCCAGGAGGATGTTCCCGGGCTTGAGATCCCGGTGCACGACGCGGCGGCTGTGGGCGAACGCCACCGCCTGGCAGGCGGCGAGCACCCGCCGCAGGGTGGCGACGCGCGTCTCGGGGTCGGCGCCGTCGAGTACGCTGCGGAGCGTCCGGCCCCGCATCACCGGCATCGTGTACCAGGGTCGCCCCGTCGCGTCGGTCCCCGCGTCGTGCACCGCGACGATCCCGGGGTGCTCGAGCCGGGCCGTGATCCGCGCCTCGCGCGCCAGCTGCCGCGCGCCCGCCGGTCCCGTCTCGGGCAGGGGCTCCTTGAGGGCGACGTCCCGGTCGAGGCGCCGGTCGCGCGCGGACACGACGCGCCCCATCCCGCCCACGCCGAGCAGGCCCCCGCGGTCGTAGCGGGCGGTCTCCTCGACGCCGAAGGACTCGTCCTGGGGCTCGGTCGGCGCGGGTTCGGCGTCTCCCCAGACGCCCGCGACGCTCGCGTCGGGGTACTCGGGTTCGTCCATCAGGTGCGGTCGACGACCTCGTCGCCGAGCTCCAGCGTCAGCTCGATGTGGCCCGTGCGGTCCGCGCGGATCAGCCCCGGCGGCAGCCCCGCGCCGCGCAGCTTCTTGCGCAGGCGGGCGAGGGACACGTCCCACTTGCGCCGCAGGAGGATCCGCTCCGTCTCGTCCTTCCAGATCTCGCTCGCGAGCACGTGCCAGCTCACGGGGCCGTCGAACGCGACGAGCTCGGACACGATCCGGGCCGCGATCCCGGCGAGGCTCAGGGCCGGGATCCCGTCCCGGTGGATGTGCACGGAGTCGAACTGCGCCTCGATCGTGAGCGGCGGACGCACGCCCCCGGCGCGGGTGGCGGGGCTCGCGGCCTCCAGCAGCGACACCGGGACGGCCGCGAACGATCGCCCGCCCAGCTCGAACTCGTCCCCCGCCTCCAGCGTGCGCGGCGCCGATCCCGCCACCTGGATCGTCCACGTCGCGCCCGAGGTCCAGACGTGGGCCGCCGCCCCGAGCTCGTAGCGGTGGGCGATGCGGGGATCCGGATCGAGGTGGATCGAGCACACGCCCGACAGGACCTGCCGAGCGAGCCCATCGGCCTCGATGGCCAGGACCTCGTCCGGCACGGAGACCTCGAGGACCTCGACGCTCAGGCCGGGGGCGAACTCGATCCGCAGGTCCGGCCGCAGGGCGACCTCCTTGATGGGGGAGCCCTCCACCGCGAAGCGCCCCCGCAGGCCGAGCAGCCGGAGCTCGTCGCCCCGGAGGCTGACCAGGGCGTGTGCCTCGGAGATGCGGGCGTCGTCCAGGTGCAGCGCGGCCGTCTCGAGCCGGCCCACCAGATCGCCCGGGGCGAGGCTCCGCTCGGTGCCGTCGGGCAGGCGCAATCGGACGAAGGCTCGCATCGACCCCCACCATAACCGGCCCCCGCGGGACGGCTATGGTTCGGGCATGTGGACCCGTCTGCTCGTCGTGGCGTGCCTCCTGGGGCCCGCCCCCGCCCGCGCCTCCGACGTCGACGTGTTGTTCGTGGGCAACAGCTACGTCGCCTCCAACGACCTCGCGGGGACCGTCCGCGGGATGATCGAAGCCCAGGGCGTCGCGGACGTCCGCGTGAACGCGCACGCCCCGGGCGGGCGGCGGTTCGTCCAGCACCTCGCCGACGCCGACGGGACCACCGGCGACGGCCCCCTGCGGACCTGGATGACGAAGGACGCCGTCGGCTGGCACGTCGTCGTATTCCAGGAGCAGTCGCAGATCCCCGCCTTCTACGACCTGGATCCGATCTACGACGTCAGCAACGAGTCGTTCGTGGCGCTGGACGACCTCGCGGAGGTCGCGCCGGGGGGCCCCACGTCGGTGCTCTTCATGACCTGGGGCCGCCGCGACGGCGACGCACAGAACCCCGATCTCCTCCCCGACTTCTCGTCGATGCAGGAGCGGCTCACCGAGGGGTACCGGCGCTACGCCGCGGCCGCGAGCACCGAGGCCCGACCGGTGTACGTCGCCGCCGTGGGCCTCGCCTTCCGCGCGGTGTACGACGCGATCGTCGCCGACGGCGGCCGCCCGGAGGACGCCGGCAGCTGCTTCCACGCGCTGTACAGCGGCGACGGGAGCCACCCCTCGCCCGCCGGGACCTGGCTGGCCGGCGCCGTCATCACCGGCACGATCACGGGGACCGCGCCCGCCGCGACGGGGGACTGCGCGGCGCTCCACGACGCGGGGATCGCCGCCGCATTGAAGGCGCACGGGCCGATCGGCAGCCCCGAGCCGGGGGACGACGACGACGCGGCGGACGACGACGACGCGGCGGACGACGACGACGCGGCGGACGACGACGACGCGAACGGCGACGGCGACGGGGGCGGCTGCGGCTGCGGCGGGGGGGCGGCGCTGTTGCCCCTGCTGCTCCCGATCGGCCTCCGGCGTCGGTCAGCGCACCCGGCGCCGTAGCTGGTCGGGCCCGACGAACCGGGTCAGGGACGACTCCAGGTCCTTCATCACCTCGGGCGGCGGACCGGGGTCGGAGTAGGGGTCGGGCGTCATCCCGCTCCACGCCAAGGGCTCGCTCGTCTGGGAGTAGGCGACGTTGGGGTCGCCGTCCTTCGCCCAGCCGTGGGACAGGATGAACCAGGTCGTCGTGGTACCGGGCTCCGCCGTGTGACCCCGTACGTCGAAGCGCAGCGCGATCTCCTCCCCGTCCCCGAATACGACCGAGCGATCGTCGACGGTCGACAGCAGGCCGGTGACCGAGCCGAAGGCCGTGCGCGGACCCTGCAGCGGGGTCCACGCGACGGGCCGCGTGCCCCCGTCCGGCGTCGGTCGCGTGGGGTAGGGGGTGCGGCGCGCGTAGTCGAAGAGGTGGGGGCCGTTCGGGGCGGGTCGGTGCATCGCCGAGAAGCCGCCGGGCTGCAGCACCGCCGCCTCGGCGGGGATCCGCTCGGTCGACGTGTGGGCGCTCACGGCGGTCGCGACGGCGACGCGGTCCCAGTACACGGCGAAGTCGGTCGTGATCCGGACTCGGGGGTCGTCCGGGTTCAACGCCCCCGCCAGGGATACGTAGACCGGCTTCGTCTTGCCCGCGGGCAGGCCGACGTTCACGTCCGTGGCGGCCCAGCCGTCGCCGTCGGGGACCTCGAGGACCGGGAACATGGGCCGCTCTCCGACCTGGGCGCGGGCGATGTTGGTGCTGGTATTGCCCCACTGCAGCCAGCCCGTGAGGAGCAGCACGGGCTCGTCCGCCGCGGCCACGTCCCCGGGCAGCTCGACCGTGATCGACCAGGGCTCCAGGACACCCTGGTAGCGCGGCCGCTCGGTGGGCCCGCCGAGGTAGGTGTGGTCCAGTGATCGCACGACGTCGGTCACGTCCGCGCCCCCGCCGTCGAGCACCCGCGCGGGCGCCCGCGGCGCGTCCGTGACGCGGAGGTCGAACCCTTCGACGAAGGGCAGGGTCCACTTCTCGTAGCTGTGGGCGACCGTGCCCACGGGGTGCCGCACGGCGATCAGCTCGAAGGCGTCGAGGTAGGTGACCTCGCGCAGCTCCTCGGTGAACCGGAGGTCGATCCGGCCGTCGTTCGGGCGCACCCAGTCGGGCAGCCGCAGGTACTCGTCGGGGTCCGCGGAGGCGTAGAACCCGGGCGCGAGCGCGAGGCCCACCGGGCTCACCCCGAGCAGGTCCGTGACGAAGCGATGTCCCTCGCCGTCCCAGGCGTACAGGAACGGGCACGACCCCTCGAGCGTCGTGGGCAGCAGCATGTCGTGGTGGGCGTTCGGCTCGGGGTCCAGCAGGTACTGGCTCACCCCGTTGGGCCAGGTGGCCTTCACCATCGTGGGGCGCGCGCCGAACCCGAGGACGAGGTTGGGCGACGTGGGGTACCGGGTGTCCGTGCGCGTGCCGTGCACGACGTCCACGACCACGCCGCGCATGTCCGACGGCCCCTTCGCCTGGGCCTGTCGGAGCGAGATCGACAGCCGCGGGACGGTCGCCGCGAGCTCGTTGCGGTACAGCGTCGGCTCCCCCTCGCCGCCGAGCCCGAGGACGTCGAAGTCGCCGTCGCCGTCCATGTCGACCGCGACCCCGTCCGGGTGACGGAGGCTCGGGAGCGGATCCTCCACCCCGTCGAGGTCGAAGTCGGCGCGGGGCCGGCCGGGGGCGGCGGCGACGGCGAAGAGCATCCCGGCGGCCTCGTCCTCGTCCCCGCCTCGCACGTAGTCGCCCTGGCGCAGGTTGTCGAGGACGACCGCTCCGCCCCGGTGGTGGGCGATGAGGTCGCGGTCCTGGTCGCCGTCGAGGTCGAAGGCGAGGATCCGCGTCACGTCGAGGCCGTCGAGGGGGAGGCCGGCGGGCTCCAGAGGGCCGAAGCCGTCCGCGTTGAGCGCGCGCCGCACGGCGCCGGTCGCGTCCACGACGAGCAGGTCGTGATCGTGATCCGACTCGAGATCGACGACGACGACGTCGCGCGGGGGTGCGGTCAGGGGGAGGTGAGCGATCTCCGTCCACGCGTGGTCGGCGTCGCGGTCGAGGACGTGGATGCCGCCCGCCTCGGAGATGAGCAGCTCCATCGCCGGGTCGGCGTCGGCGTCGAAGGCGAGCAGGTGGTTCGCCGCGTCGAACCGCGCGATCAGCCCGGCGGGCTTGCCCGCCTCGCGGGTGTAGGAGATCGACCCGCCGCGCAGGAGCGCGAGGCCCGGGCGGGGCATGGCCGCCACGACGCCGTCCACCATGTCGTCGACCACGACGGCGGCCTGCAGCGGCCCGGATCCGGGCGCGTCGTACCGCTCGGGGCTCCACTCGATCGTCCGGGGCGTCGGCGGGGCGGGGGCGGCCCCGGGGAGGTCCCGCACGGGCTCGACCGTGCCCGCGGCGTCCACCGTGGCGGCGTCGAGGCGGTACCGCCGGGAGCCTCGCAGCGCGTTCAGCAGGCCCGGGGTGCTCGCCGGGACCTCGCCCTCGACCCACCTCGCCAGCGCCGCGACGGTGGCTTCGCCCTCGGCCTTCAGCGCGGCTTCGGGGCGCTTGACGGCCCACCGCGCGAACTCGGCTTCGACCCGGGTATTGCCCGGGGCCGCCTGCAGCGCGCGCCGGAAGTGGATCTCGAGGACCTTCGGATCGGCCCCGCCGCCCTGGCCCAGGCGGGCCACGGCGAGGGCGTGGGCGACGTTGCGGCGGTCGGCTGCGGACGCCTTCATGAGGTGGTGCAGCTGGTTCGCGACGTCCCCCCGCTCGTAGGCGATCCGGCTGCGCAGGAACGAGATCCGGGACTCCAGGCGGCGATGGTCTCCCGCGTCGACGGCGTCGAGGCGCGCGGCCGCGTCTTCGTAGGCCGCCTGGTGGAAGTCGAGGACCGCGAGGTTGTAGGCGATCGCGGGGTCGGGCGCCCCGGCGGCGAGCTTCGTCCAGGGCCCCCGGGCTTCGGCCCAGGCGCGCATGTCGTGGTGCGCGAGCCCCAGCGTGTGCAGGCGGAGGCGGGCCGCGTCGGGGCCCAGATCGGCGCGGGAGGGCAGGGGCGTGGGGCCGTCCTCGCCCGGAGCGGTCGGAGCCGCGGGTGGTGGTGCGTCGGAGGGCGCGTCCGTGCCTCCGCACGCCACCAGGGCCAGCGTCGCCGCGACGAGCAGCCGCATCATGCGGGCTTCGTCCCCGTGGCCAGGAAGACGGTCCCGCCGTGCAGCGCCTTGCTCGGCAGGTCCCGTCGCTCGAAGCCCTCCGCGACGGCCTCCAGCGGCTCCCACGAGCGGCGCGTGATGTCGGCCTTCGCCGTCCAGTTCACCATGCGCCCCTGAAACGACAGCTTCTCCGTGAAGACGTCCACGACCACGCACCGTCCGCCCGGCTTCAGCAACGCCCACAGGTTCGTGAACGCCGCGCCGGGGTCCGGGAAGGCGGACATGCCCAGGAACACGTGCAGCCGGTCGACCTGCTCGGGCCCGCCCGCGGCCGCGAGATCCGCGGACGACACGGCCCCCGCGTCGCCCTCCAGGAGGACGACGTGCTCCCAGCCGTTCTTGGCGACCCGCTTGCGGGCCTTGCCGAGCATGCCGCCGCTGAAGTCGACGCCCACGAGCGTGCCCCCCGGCGCCACGGCGGGGGCGATGCCGTCGAACGCCTGCCCGGTCCCGCAGGGCAGGTCGAGGACGCTGAGGCCCGGCGCGAGGTCCAGCGCGGCGACGGCGAGGGGGCGCTGCTCCACGTAGTGCTTCTCGGTCGATGCGTCGTAGAAGCTGCTGAAGAGGTCGTAGTGGCCCATCCGGTCTCCGGTGCGCAATCCTACGCGTCCCCGCCGCCCCCGCCGAGGACCCGTGGTCGACTTCTCCCGCCATCGCTTTCACCCCGTCGTCCGCATGCCCCCCGGGTACGACGTCCTGGACTTCACCGTGCCCGCGAGCCGGCGGCCGCCGTCGTCCTCGGCGTTCTCGGTGGGCCGCTACGACGAGGACCGCGTCATCTACACGCAGGACCTGTTCGGCGGCGACGACCGGCGGACGGTGCACGTGGGCGTGGACCTCGGGGCCCCGGTGGGGACGCCGGTGCACGCGTTCGCGGCGGGGGTGGTGCTGCACGCCGGCTACAACGCCGCGGACGGCGACTACGGGCACGTCGTCGTCACCGAGCACCGCCTGGACGGGACCGCGCTGTACGCGCTGCACGGGCACCTGGACGCGGGCTCCGTCGCCGACTCGCCCCCGGGTCGTCGGTTCGAGGCGGGCGCGGTGCTCGGGCGCCTGGGCGACGAGCGGGAGAACGGGGGTTGGCCCCCTCACGTGCACTTCCAGCTCGCCTGGGATCCGCCGTCGACCCACGATCTGCCGGGGGTGGTCGCCCGGGCCGAGCGGGCCGACGCGCTCCGTCGCTTCCCCGATCCGCGGCTCGTCCTGGGGCCGCTGTACTGACCGTGATCAGGGTAGGGCGAGGCCCCGCAGCGACGACAGCGGCTCGGCGAAGGTGTCCTGCGCCACCGGCGCGCCGACGCCCGCGGTCTCGCCCTCGGCCGTGTGTCGCCAGAAGGTCCAGCCGTCCCAGCCCTTCGGGAGGGGGGGCTCGTCGGCGCCGGGATCGGCGATCCACAGGGGGTACTCCCCGAACCCGCCGTCGAAGTTGGCGTCCCAGAACTCCGTCGTCGTGCGGATGACCGGCTTGCCGCCCGTGGCCTTCTCGATGACGTCGAGGTAGCGCCTCAGGTCCGCGCCCGCGGTCTCGCCGCTGGGGGCGCCCTTCGTGGCGACGTCCACCGCGGGCGGCAGCACCCCCGACTCGAGTCGGATCGTGGCCAGCAGGTGCTTCGCCTGGGCGACCGGGTCCTCGCCGGGGAGGTACACGCCGTAGGCCCCGCGCACCACGCCCGCCTCCTTCATGGCGCTCCAGTGGCCCGCGAAGCTCGCGTCCACGACCTGGGCGCCCTCGGTGGCGCGGGCGAACGCGAAGACGACCCCGGCGGCCTTGACCGCGGCCCAGTCCACCGGCCCGTGCGTCTGCGAGAGGTCGATCCCGGGCACCGGCTCGCCGGGCTCGTCGGGCGTGGCCTCGGCGGCGGGCTGCTCGGTCGGACCGGGATCTCCGCCGCCCGCGTTCGGGGCCTCGGCGGGCGGCGCCTCCGGGGTGGCCGCGGGGGCTCCGATCGTCTCGGGATCCGGGGCGCAAGCGACGAGCAGGACAGCGAACAGGAGGGCGAGGTGCTTCACGAATACTCCGGTCAGGGGATGCCCACGAGCTTGTGGACCTGCAGCGAGAGGCGCCACCGGGGGTCGCGTCGGCAGAAGTCGACCGCGGCGGCCGTGTTCTCGGCCCGGCGGGGTCCGTCCATGGGCTGCAGGAAGCGGTGTTGGAAGTCGAGATCGACGACCGAGTCGGGCGTGACCTCGTGAGGAAAGACGAGCTTGAGCTCGTGGCCCGTGCGCTGCACGAGCGTCGACGACGGCTTGGGCGACACGCAGATCCAGTCGACCGACGGGGGCACCGCGATCGTGCCGTTGGTCTCGATCGCGACCTCGAAGCCCGCGTCGTGGCAGGCGTCCACCAGGGGGACGTCGAGCTGGAGCATCGGCTCCCCGCCGGTGAAGACGACGTAGGGGGCGCCGGTCGAGGCGGCGTCGCTCCACGTGGCGGCGAGGTGGGCGGCGAGCTGCCGGGCGGTCTCGAACTTGCCGCCCCCGGGGCCGTCGGTCCCCACGAAGTCCGTGTCGCAGAACGTGCACTGGGCGGTCGCGCGGTCCTTCTCCGAGCCGGACCACAGGTTGCAGCCCGCGAAGCGCGCGAACACCGCCGCGCGCCCCGTCCGGGCCCCCTCGCCCTGGAGGGTGTAGTACGCCTCCTTGAGCGAGTAGGTCACGCGAAGGTGCCGACGAGGGTGTCCATCGCGAGGGCTCCGTCGCCGGCCGCGAGCAGGCGGTCGGCCTCCGCCTCGGCCAGGGGCTTGAAGTCGTCCCAGGCGTCCCCGAGCAGCGGCTCGAGGAAGCCGGGCTCGTCGTCCGTGAGGCCCATGTCGAGGCAGGCGTCGGCGCCCGTGGCGTAGCGGAAGAGGAGCCGATGGTACCGAGAGGAGCGGAGCTCGAGGCGCGTGTCCGCGGCCGTCGCGGCGAGGGCCACGGGGGTGCCGAGGTGGAAGTTCGAGCGCGGCGGCTGGGGGAGGTCGTGACCGAGGCGGCGCGCGAGGGCGAGCCCGAACGTGGGGAAGTTCGTATGCTCCGGGCGGCCCCAGACAGCCACGCGCAGCTCGCCCCCCGGGCGCAGGACGCGGGCGATCTCGGCGAGCGCCGGGGCGGGCTCCGGGAACAGCATCAGCCCGAGGCTGATCGTGACCAGGTCGAGCGAAGCGTCCTCGGCGGGGAGCCGGGAGTCGCGCCCCCGCTCGAAGCGGAGGTGCGGGTGCTCGCGCCGGGCGTACTCGAGCATGGCCGGGCTGATGTCGACGCCGACCACGTCCGCGTCCGGAAACCGAGCGGCGAGCCGAGCGGTCGTGCGCCCCGGGCCGCAGGCGAGGTCCATGCACCGCACCGGGGCGATCGGCTCGCGGAGCAGCTCGTCCATGAGCGCGGGGGTCTGCAGACCGCCGCCGCGCGCGTACCGGCGGGCCATGCCGTCCCAGAACGCGACCTCCTCGGCGTAGGGGTCGGTCACGGGATCCATCGCAGGAAGGTCGACAGCAGCCGCACCATCGGCTCCGGATCGGCCGCGCCCGCCATCTCCCGGGCCGAGTGCATCGACAGCATCGGGTTGCCGAGGTCGACGGTGCGGATCCCCAGGCCCGAGGCGACGATCGGTCCGATCGTGGATCCGCAGGGCAGATCCGTGCGCACGACGAACTCCTGGACCGGCACGCCGACGTCCGCCGCCAGCCCCCGCATCAGGCCCGCCGTCCACGCCTCGGAGGCGTACCGGGTCGACGAGTGGGTCTTGATGACGGGGCCGCCGCCCAGCACCGGCTTGTGCTGGGGCTCGTGCTTGGCGCCGTAGTTGGGGTGGACGGCGTGGGCCATGTCGATCGACGCCTGCACCGAGCTCGCGACGGCGCGGACGGTCGCGGTGCGGCCGCCCCCGGCGAGGCGCGTGACCACGTCGCGCACGAACGATCCGGACGCGCCCGCCGCCGACCGCGAGCCGACCTCCTCGTGGTCGTACAGGGCGGCGACGGCGGTCCCGTCGGGAAGGGGGTCCGACGTCCCGACGAGGGCGGCGAGCGCGTGGTGGCAGCTCGCCTGGTTGTCGAGGCGGGGCGCGTGGATGAAGGCGTCGTCGAGCCCCGACAGGGTGGGCGGGTGCACGACGTGGAGGCCGAGGTCCCAGCCGAGGATGCGGTCGGGGTCCACCCCCAGCTCACCCGCGAGGAATCGCACGAGTCGGCCCGCTTCGCCCGCTTCGGTGGCCGCATCGCCCGTCGGTTCGCCCTTCGGCGCGAGCGCCCACAAGGCGGGCAGGTGGTCCTGCTGGTTGAGCTTCAGTCCGTCCTTGTTCACCCCGCGGTTCAGGTGGATCGCGAGCTGGGGGATGCGGCAGAGCGGTCGGTCGACGCGGACGAGGGCGGTCTGCACGTCGAGCGCGTGGTTGCCCCCGGACGCGCCCCCCTCGCCCCGGAGCGTCACCCGGCCCGCGAGGCCCAGGTCCCGGTCCGTCCAGGTGCCGAGCAGCACGCCGCCGTACACCTCGAGGCCGAGCAGCGCCGCGCCGTGGCGGGTCACGTCGGGGACGGGCTTGATGCGGAAGTTCGGGGAGTCGGTGTGGGCTCCGAGGAGGCGGAAGCCGGACGTCGTGGGGGCCTCCGCGCCCATGCGCCAGGCGACGATCGAGCCCCCGCGGACCACGTAGCCGCGCGCGCCGGGGGAGCGATCCCAGTCGGCGTCGGCCTCCTCCACCCGGGACCAGCCCGCCTCGATCAGGCGTCGCTCGGACTCGGCGACGCAGTGGTAGGGGGACGGCGACGCCCCGATGTAGTCGAGGAGATCGAGGGTTACGGGGTGGGCCACGGGGCTCCGGCGGGTCAGCGGGGTCGGGCGCCCCAGGCGCCTCGACCGCCGAGGTTTCGGTCGTCGAGCGCGGGGAGCACCTCCTCCGCGATCGATTGATAGAACTCGCGCTTGTACTGGGCGCGGGGGATGAGGCCGTAGGGCTTCTCGTGCGGGCCGACGGGCTCGATCCAGCCGTCGGGGATCAGCCCCCAGGAGCGCTCGGCCCGGGCCAGCTGCTTCGGCAGCGCGTGCTTGGCGAGCTTGCGGACCATCTTGTCGTCCTGCTCGATCGCCTCGTCGAGGACCGTCCACCCGAACTTCTTGTGCTCTTCGGCGTCGGTGACCACGCGGTCGAGCATCTGCTTCGGCTCGGCCTTGCGGGCGCCGTCCAGCATCGCCGAGTACAGGGGCGCGGCGAGCGTCTCGGCGAGGCAGAAGACATCGAGCCCCGCGAGGACGAGCCGCTCGAAGGTGGGCCTCCCCCACCCCTGATCGAGCACGAGGCTGCCTTCGGAGACGCTCAGGGGATCCCCTTCGCCCCCCAGGGACGTGAAGACCTCGTAGGCCATGTCGGCGTGGTCGAGCTTGTCCCCCAGCACCTTGTGTCCGGCGACCAGGGTCTGGGGCGAGAACCCGAGCCGGATGAGCCAGCCGAGGAACTCCGCCGTGACCGAGGCCGCGCGGTATTGCGCCAGCGTCCGCCGTCGCCACTCCGCACGCACGATGTCGAGGTTCGCGCTCAAGGGACGCGGAGGATACCCCGCATGCGGCAGCCGTCACACCTGCGGGCGGAGGTCGACCTCGCTCACTCGGGGATCTTCGTATCCCAGCGGGCCGGGTTCGTGGCCGCCCCCCAGAACGGGATGCCGTGCCGGCGCGCGACGGTCGCCGCCCCGCTGAGCCGTTCGATCGTGAAGATGTCGCCGCCCTCGTTGAACCCGTACAGGACCGAGTCCGCGTACCCCACGCCGAACATCGCGCCCTGCCCGGTGGCCCCGACGATCAGCGTGCCCCCGGTGTCGGGGTCCCAGATCGCGAGGGAGGTCGGCGACGTCGACTCGGTGTCGTCGGCCACGAGGCAGTACATCAAGCCGTCGGGCAGACCGACCATGTCCCCGGCGAAGACGACGGAGGCCAGCGATCCCGTGGACTCCACGGCTCCGGTGCTCGGGTCGACGACGGTGATCTGTTGCCCGTTGCCCGCGACGAGGCGACCGTCGGCCAGGGCCGTCAGGGCGTTGTACTCGTCGCCGATGCTGCCGATGTCGGTGAGGTGGGTGAGGCCGGCCGTCCTCGGGTCGACCCGGTAGAGCTCCCACCAGGCGATGGCGTACATGACCCCGTCGCTGTCCATGGCGATGTCGGCGACGCCCGAGAGGTCCGCGGCGGAGAACGTCGGGGGGTTGAAGGAGCCGACGAGCCGCACGTCGAGGTCGCCGTCGACCTCGTAGAGCGCGGTGGCCGTGTGCGCGTACATGACCGCTCCCTCGGCCGCGTCGTCGTCGTCCGTGGTGAAGTCGTCGTCGTCGCTCGCGTCGTCGTCGTCGTCGTCCCCGACCGCGTCGTCGTCGTCCCCCGTGCACGAGACGGAGCCCGCGCAGTCGGGGTCCTCGCAGTCGAAGAGCCCGTCGCGATCGTTGTCGGCGTCGTCCGCGCACTCGCCCGGGTCGTCGCCCTCGAAGGGGCCCTCGGCAGCCGGGCAGGCCGCGAGCAGGAGGGCGCAGGCGAGGAGCGAGCGGGTCACGTGGGCGAGGATAGCGGGGCCGGGGGGTGCTATGACGCCGGCGTGAAGCCGCACCTGTCCGGGATGGTCCCCGAGGACCTCGTCGCCCACCTCGCGCGAGCGGGGCGGTCGCTGACGCTGCAGCACGCCCGGCGGGTGCTCGCCCGCCACCACGTCGCCCCCGGGCGCTCGCTGCCCCCCCCCCGCGTCGCCCGCGCCGCGCTCGACTCGATCGAGGCGACGACGGAGCGCCGGGACCTGGAGGTCGTCGAGCGGGCCACCGATCCCGCCGACGGGTTCGTGAAGTACCTGCTGCGGTCTCCCGACGGCGCCCTCACCGAGGCGGTCCGCATCCCGCTGCTGAAGGAGGGATGCTTCACGGTCTGCCTCTCCTCCCAGGTGGGGTGCGCCATGGGCTGCACGTTCTGCGCGACGGGGCGGCTGGGCCTCACCCGCAACCTCGAGGCGTGGGAGATGGTCTCCGCCTGGCGGGTCGTGCGGGCGGAGGCGCCGGGGCGCGTCACGGGGGCGGTGTTCCAGGGGCAGGGCGAGCCGCTGCACAACTACGACGCGGTGATCCGGGCGGCGCGCGTCCTCTCCGAGCCTGCCTGCGGGGCGATCGGTGCGCGCGCCATCACGATCTCGACGGTCGGCCTCGTGCCCGCGATCCGCAGGTTCGCCGAGGAGGGGCACAAGTACCGGCTGATCGTGTCCCTGACGTCCGCCCTGGAGGCGAAGCGGCGGGAGCTCCTGCCGGTGGCGGGGCGGTTCTCCCCGGCGGACCTCGCCGCGGCGCTGGAGCGCTACGAGGCGGGATCCGGGAGCCGCGGTCGCACGACGGTGGCGTGGGTGCTCATGTCGGGGGTCAATACGTCGCCCGCGGAGGTCGACGCCCTCCGCGAGCACTTCGGCGGGCTCCGGCTCCGCGTGAACCTCATCGACGTGAACGACGTGCGGCCGGACGGGTTCCGCCCCCCGGACGACGCCGAGCGCGACGCCTTCATCGACGCGCTGCAGGCCCTCGCGGTGCCCGTCGTGAGGCGCTACTCCGGGGGCAAGGCCCGCCACGCGGCGTGCGGGATGCTCGCCGGCCGAGAGGTCACGTCAGCGAGTCGATGAACGCGGCGACGGCGGCGGCGATGTCGTCGTCCACGTCGCTCTGGGTCCGGCCCGCCGCCTTCAGGTCGCGCTTGCGTGCGTTCAGGGAGTGGTCCCCGCCGTCCACGACGTGCAGGTCGTTGCGCGCGGTCATCTTCGGCCGGACGTCGGCCAGCACGTCCAGGGGGCAGAGGCGATCGCGGGTGCCCTGGACGAAGAGGATCGGGGTGCGCAGGGCGATGAGGGTCTCGTCTCGGCGCTTGCCGTTGACGCCCACGAGCGGGTAGCCGAAGCAGACGAGCCCCCGGACGTCCGCGACGCCGTCCTGCAGCGTGAGGCGGCAGCCGACCCGCGACCCCATGGACTTGCCCGCGAGGATCGTGGGCGCGGCGGGGTGGGCCGCGCGAGACTCGTCCAGCGCGCGTCGGTGGCGCTCGATGAGCCGGGGCATGCGATCCGGGGCGCGCTTGCCCCGGGCCATGTAGTCGTAGTCGAAGGTGGTGACGTGGCCCAGGGCGGCCAGGCGCCGGGCCCACCCCTGCATCCACGGGTGGGACGCGGGGAGCCCCGCGCCGTGTGCGAAGACGATCGAGGGCCGCGTCACGGGGCGGCCGGGGGGCTCAGGAGTCGGACTCGGCGGCGGCGTCTGCGACGGCCTGCCTGGCCTTGGACTTCTTGACCTTGGGGGGCGGCTTGGGCGGGGCCGGGGCCTTGCCCTTCTGGGACAGCGGCGACATGGTCACGGAGATCATGCGGCCCTGCATCTCGGGGATGCTGCTGTCGAGCTTGCCGACCTCCTTGAGGCGTTCGGTGGCGGTGCGCAGGGTCTCCCGACCCACGTCCTGTCGACGCATCTCGCGCCCGCGGAAGCGGACCGTGAGCTTCACCTTGTGCCCGTCCTGCAGGAACCTGGCGGCGTGCCCGATCTTCACGTCCATGTCGTGCGTGTCCGTGTTCGGGCGGAACCGCACCTCCTTGGGCGTGTTGTCGGTCTGCTTCTTCTTGCGCTCGCGCTCGGCGCGGGACTGGTCGTACTTGTGGCGACCGTAGTCCATGAGCTTGCACACGGGCGGGCGGGTGTCCGGGGACACCTCGACGAGGTCGAGGCCCTGCTCCTGTGCCATCTGGAGCGCTTGGTAGGTCTCGAGGATCCCGACCTGGGATCCGTCCGCGCCGATCACCCGAATGGGACTGATGCGGATCTGCTTGTTCCGGCGCGGGCCGCGCTCGGTGGGAATCGGCGGGAAACGCCTTCTGCGACGAATTGCACACCTCCGGGGTGGGTTCACGTTCCTCGCGGGCCGGTGTCGGCGCGCGAGTCGGGGACTTAACACGGAAACTCGGACGGAGCCAGGGATCCCCCGTCGCGTATCGTCGATTCGTGCGCGCGCGTGTGGTCCTCCTGGTGCTCCTCGTCGGCTGCCCCGGTGCGGGCGGGGACGACGACGACCTGGGCCCGATGCAAACCGATTGCGAGGCGAGCCACGACCAGGTCGGTTGGAGCGCCGAGCTGGAGACGTACTTCCACGACGTCTCGGGGCGGGCGGAGATCGTGGACGACTGCACGATCTCCATCCCCGACTTCACCTACGACGGGGAGGGGGTGGACGTCCGCTTCTACGTGGCGCTCGACGACGACTTCGAGTCGGGTCGAGCGATCTCGGAGGACCTCCTGGGCCGGCCGCACGACGCCGAGCCGATCACGCTGCCGCTGCCCGAGGGGATCACGCTCGACGAGGTCGGCTGGATTTCGCTGTGGTGCGTCGCCTTCTCCGCGGACTTCGGATCGGGCGAGTTCGTCCCCCCCGCGTTGGGCCGCTGAGCCCTACCATCCGGCCATGCGTCGCTGCCTCATCCCGTTCGCCCTCGCCCTCGCGGCCTGCCCCACCAACGACGAACCCCGGCCCGTCGCCCCGATCGAGGGCGCGTACGGATGCGGCGACGAGGTGGAGGGGCCGGTCTGGGACTTCGAGTTCGCCGCGAGCGGCCCGGCCGACGAAGCGGGGGCCGAGATGCGGATCTTCACCGACGACGTGCCCAACGAGTTCGCCTACTCCCTCGAGTTCGAGGGCGCGAACGGGACCGCGCGGGCGGACTACTCCTTCCGGCGCGAGGGGACCCCGGCCGGCGAAGATCCCTCCCCCGGCGACGTCCCCTTCAGCTGCGAAGACGTGGACGACGTCCAAGTCGTCTTCTGCGCCCGGAGCTCGATCACGCTCGAGTCGCTGTGCTGGGCCTGCGAGGGCGAACCCGGCGCGACGCTCCCGAGCGGCGCCGAGGGTTGGGTCGGCTGCACGAGCGGCTGAGGGGTCGCAGCAGGGCGAAACGGCCCGGTTCAGCGCAGCGGTCGCTCCTTCAGGGGGTACCCGCCCGCGACGTAGCCGGGCATGCAGCGGACCATCGTGGAGGCCCCGGCGTAGGGCACTCCGACCACCTCGAGGGTGTGGTCCGCCCGCTCCCCGGGGGCCAGGGACACCGACAGGATTCGACGGACGCCGGCGTAGTCGTAGGCGTCCTCCACCCCTCGCCAGGTGTCCACGATCACCTGCGCTCGCGAGGGCACCGGCCCCTGGTTCTCGAACACGCAGCGGACCCGCGTGCACGGTCCGTCGGCCTCCAGGCACTCGCCGAGGACGTCCATCAGGACCGGCTCCACCAGCAGGCCCCTCCCGAGCACCATCCACGCCCCGATCAGGAGCGCCGCGCCCAGAATCGCCGTCGCGGCTCGCTGCGTCGTGGACATCGTCACGCCGGACACCGTACTCTCCCGCGGTCTTCGTGGAGTCCCCATGCGTTTCTTCGCCCCGATCCTGTCCCTGCTCCTGATCTCCGGCCTCGCCTTCGCCGAGGGCGAAGAGGATGCCCCTGCCGAGGAGGCTCCGGCCGAAGAGGATGCCCCCGCCGAGGAGGCTCCGGCCGAGGAGGCTCCGGCCGAAGAGGCCCCCGCCGAGGACGCGCCCGCCGAGGACGCGCCCGCCGAGGAGGCTCCGGCGGCCGAGGAGGCCGAAGAGGCTCCCGCCGAGGAGCCCGCCGCCGAAGAGGCTCCCGCCGAGGAGCCCGCCGCCGAGGAGGCTCCGGCCGAGGAGCCTGCTGCCGAGGCCGCGCCTGCGAACGACACCGGCGCTCCGAGCATCGCGGGCCGCGCCGTCGGTCACGTCGCCGACGGCGTCACCACCGAGGCCACCGCCCGCGAGGCGCGCCGCGACGGAGACAACTGCACGTACGACGATCTTAAGGGCGCCTTCACCCTCACGGTGCCCTGCGACCTCCTCGGAGACCACACCGGCAACAGCCAGCCGCACAAGCGCATCTGGCTCGGCGCCAAGGAGGGGCAGCTCAACATGATCGAGGTGCCCGAGCCCTACCGCACGGCCGAGTTCGATCTCGTGATGGGCAACCTGGGCCGCTTCTGGACCGCCACGGCCACCCCCGAGCCCGCCCACGAGACCACCCTCGCGGGGCTGCCCGCGCGCGTCGTCACCGAGCGCAAGTCGCGCACCCTGACGCGCCACTGGCTCTTCAAGCTCGACGGCCGCAACGTCACCGCCAAGATCGTCGCCTACGAGGGCACCCACGCCGCCCGAACCGCCTGGCTCGCGCGCGCCTCCGAAGCCTTCGAGACGGGCCTGAAGCTCCGTTAGGTCGATACCGGCGGGCCCGGCTTCCGGGCGAGCACCAGCATCTTGCGACTCGACCCCAGCAGGCGGTCGAGCTGCACCATCGCCAGCAGCGCCATGCGACGCCGCGGGCTGTACTGGTGCACGAAGTACCGGGTGGACAGCGGCTGCAGCGGCTCCACCCGCACGAGCTCCAGCCCCACCTCCTTGAGCAGCCGCCCGATGTTGTCGGTGCTGAAGTAGCAGTAGTGCTGCCCCTCGTACATCTCGTCGCGGAGGTCCGCCGTGCGCCGGGGGAAGATCGCGAACGCGCGCAGCATCCAGGGCACGAGCTTCCAGGACTCGTTGCAGGACGACATCACCAGCTGTCCCCCGGGCTTGAGGTACGCCGCGACCTTGCGGAGCGTGTCGACCGGGTCGGCGAGGTGCGCCAGCACGTCGTACATCGCCATCCGGTCGAAGGACTCGGGAGCGAACGGAGCGTCCGGATCGCCCGGCTCCCCGCAGTAGACCGTCGCGTCCCTGCAGCGTTCGCGCGCCTCGTCCGTGGACGATCGCGAGACGTCGACCCCGGCGACGTCCCAGCCCCGCGCCTCCATCTCCTCGAGGAGGTGGCCGCGCGAGCACCCGATCTCCAGGAACGAGCCGAAGCGCCGCGGGCCGCACAGGGCCTCGATCCAGTCGGCCTGCCCCCGCGCGATCGCGGCCAGCGGGCCGGGCCCCTCCTCGACGGCGTCGGCGTCCGCCTTGCCGTGGTGCGCCTGGACCTCGGTGTAGTAGTCGGCGATCTCCTGCGCGCCGCCGATCCGGTCCGTGCTCTTCACCCCGCAGTCGGGGCACGTCATGAGGTTCCGGTCGCGCAGGCGCAGGGTCAGCTCGAGCCGGTCGTTGCCGCACAGGGGGCAGGTCGTGCGCGTGCGGGTCCCCGGGGCCATCCCCCGCGAGCGGATCGCGTCCGCCGGGTTGGCGTAGCGGCCGCTCGTGAAGTCGGTCCCGGGGCGAGGCATCCCGGGCAAGTTACTCGATGATCCCCCGGGTCCGCAGGAGCGTCGCCGCGGCCATCACGTCCGCCGCGTAGTGCGGCAGGGCGCCCCGCTCGATCAGCTCGAGCACGTCGCGCGTCCCGAAGTGGGCCACCTGGTCGCGGACCTTCTTGCTGCCGACGTTGTAGGCGGCCAGGGCGAGGCCCCAGTCGTCGAACTCGCCGTGCAGGTCCGTGAGCAGCCGCAGGGCGGCGTCGGTGCTCTTCTGCAGATCGCGTCGCTCATCCACGCCGTCCCACACCCGGAGCCCGTACTTCCGGGCCGTGGGCGGGATGAACTGCCAGATGCCCGCGGTGTTCACGTACTTGTTGGCCTCCGGGCCGAGGTCGCGGTAGCCCGACTCGACCAGCGGCACTGCGGCGAGATCGGCGGGCAGCCCCGCGGCGGCGAGCGCGCCCTTCACGTATTCGATGGTCTCCACCTGCTTCAGGCCGTCGGTGATCCATGCGCTCGTCGCCATGCGACGCGCTCGGTCCTCCACCAGCGGATCCGCCTCCACGACCTCCGATGGCGCCACGTCCTCGGCGGGCGCGGGCCGGACCGTCCACACGGTGGCGATCAGCAGGGTGGCGACGAACGCGGCGGCGGGGGCGACGGGGAGGCGGCGGAGGCGGGGAGGGGACAGCAGCATGGTGATTCTCCGGTTCAGCAGGGGGCGGGAGCCGAGGGCGGCGGCGGGGAGGGGCACGGAGGCGCGGGCGGCGCGGAGCAGGGCGTCGGCGTAGTCGAGCCGATCGATGCGGACGGCCTCGTCGCAGGCGAGCTCGTCGAGGGCGCGGGCGTGGCGCACGAGGAGCAGCGCGACGGGGTTGAGCCAGCACAGCGCCCGCAGGACGGCCCAGCCCCACGCCCACTCGGGATCGCGGTGCCGGTGGTGCTGCAGCTCGTGGCGCAGCGCGACGCGGCGGTCGGCCGGGGGGGCGCGGCGGTCGAGCACGACCACGCGACGCAGCGTCCGCAGGGCGTGGGAGGCGTCCCCCAGGCGGACGTCGATGCCGCCCAGCCGGTGGTGCAGCGGGGTCCGCCCGAGGTCCCCGCGCAGGCGGTGTACGTCTCGACCGAGCGCGAGCAGGCCGAGGGCGGGGATCAGCCACCACGGGGCCGGCGGGGTCGTCGGGGCCGGGGGCGCGGCGGGCACCTCGAGCGACGCCACGTGCGCGGTCGGGACGTCCACGGCCACGGCGATCCGCGCCGCCGGGGTCCACGCCGGCGGGCTCGGCAGCAGCGCCGGGGCGAGCATCGCGAGGGGGAGCGCGACGAGGCCCGCGCGCAGCACGAGGACGCGGGCGCGCCACCGCACGCGGGCGACGTGCATGCCGACCGCCACGCAGGCGAGCACGACGACGAGCACCTGGAGGAGGAGCCAGGAGGTCATCGGTTCTCCCGAGCCCGGCGGACGAGGGCCTCGAAGGCGTCCAGCTCGTCCGCGCTCAGCTCGTCGTCCACGAGGCTGCGCACCATCGAGACGCGGTCTCCGCCGAACAGCCGGGAGACCAGGTGGCGCACGCCGCGCCGCTCGTACTGGTCTCGGGGGACGGCGGGCGAGTAGACCCAGGCGCGGCCGTCCCGTCGCGCCTCGACGAACCCCTTGTCCACCAGGATGCGGAGCAGGGTCGCGACCGTCGTATAGGCGGGGGCCCGGTCTTCGTCGGAGAGGCCGTCGAGGACGTCGCGCACCCGGCCCTCGCCGCGGTCCCACAGGACGTGCATCAAGGGCAGCTCGGCTTCGGTCAAGAGTCGTGTCATCGGTCTCCGCTCCAACTGCGAAGACCTTAGTACTATGAGTTTAGTAGATCAAGCTGATCTACGAAGTTCTTAGTAGATCGACCCAGGGCGGCCTCAGGGGCAGGCGTTGTCGGTGCTCCAAGTGGGCGGGGCGCCCTGGATCGTGCCCCCGTAGCCGGACGGCCCGGAGTCGGCGGTGGTCGTGCCCGTGCCCTCGTCGAACAGGTACAGCGACACGGTGTCCGCGTCGCTCGCGAGGGTGACGTCGGGGGTGAAGTTCGCGGTGTAGCGCTCGGACGAAGAGAGCCGGACCGTGTCGATCTTCCCCGCGAAGTGCCCCGGCGGCCGACCCGTGAGCCAGTCCGAGTGCCGCCCGACGGCGAGGACCTGCGAGGAGGGGTTGGGCGCGGACATGGTGTCGTTGTCGACCTCGAACCCGTCGAGGTAGAGGCGCGCCGTCCCCGTGACGACGACGGCGGCGACGTGAACCCAGGCCCCCGTGGCGACCGGGGTCGTCGTGGTGACGATGTCGTTGCCGCGGG
This sequence comes from uncultured Rickettsiales bacterium, assembly GCA_964512225.1. Classification (GTDB taxonomy): domain Bacteria; phylum Myxococcota_A; class UBA796; order UBA9615; family UBA9615; genus CAZEKB01. The sequence goes on from CAZEKB010000038.1 coordinate 58,488, forward strand.
TGGCGAAGATGACCTCGCCGCTGGGCTGTACACGCAGGACGAAGTTCGAGTCCGCGGCGCCTCCGTGCACGTACTTGGAGGCGATGACGCGCTCTCCGGAGCCGGCGATCCAGACCCAGGCCTCCACCGTGAAGGGCACGGTCAGGTCCGGGTGACCGGCCGTCTCGACCCAGTCGTCGGTCCCGTCGAACTCGAGCGAGGACCCGCCGCAGGGCGCGGCGTCGTCGTCGTCCGCCGCGTCGTCGTCGTCGGTCGCGTCGTCGTCGTCGGTCGCGTCGTCGTCGTCGGTCGCGTCGTCGTCGTCGGTCGCGTCGTCGTCGTCGGTC
>CAZEKB010000039.1:0-57737 GCA_964512225.1 uncultured Rickettsiales bacterium
CTAGCGCACCCCGGGGGAGCCGACAAACGGATCGGGGCGAGCGACGGGAGACCCGAATCGTCCCAAAAGGCCCAAAAAATGAGGATTGATCTTGTGGGCGCGGTCGGCTTCACCTAGACCGTGCGTCCGCGCCGCCCGAATTCCCGGGATCGAGAGTGACGGATCGAGAGAGAGAGACAGAAGAAATGACGAAGAAGCTCTTCGTGGGCGGGATTGCCTGGGCCACGGATGACCAAGGACTGCGTGCCGCTTTCGAGCAGTACGGCCCCGTGGTCGAGGCGAAGGTGATCCTGGACCGCGAGACGGGTCGAAGCCGCGGCTTCGGCTTCGTGACGTTCGAGGAAGCGGCGCACGCCGACGCGGCCATTCAAGAGATGAACGGTGCGGACCTCGACGGGCGCAACATCCGAGTGAACGAGGCGCAGGAGCGCAGTCGCGGCGGCGGTGGTTACCGCGGCGGCGGCGGCGGCGGCGGCGGCTACCGCGGTGGCGGCGGCGGCGGCGGCTACGGCGGCGGCGGCGGCGGCGGCGGTTGGGACAACAACCGCGGCGGCGGCGGCGGCGGCGGCGGTCGCGGCGGCTGGGACAACAACCGCGGCGGCGGCGGCGGCGGCGGTGGTCGCGGTGGTCGCGGCGGCGGCGGCGGCGGCGGCTGGGGCGGCGGTGGCCGCGGCGGCGGCGGTGGTCGCGGCGGCGACGACTGGTAGCCCGACCCATACGAGATCCACGAGGCGGCCCGGTTTCCGGGTCGCCTCGTCTCGTTCTGGGGGCTCGGATCGACGTCCCTCTACCCGACCGTCGGAAATTGCCTAATAACCAGTAGACAAACGTCGAGCCCTCCTTAGACTCCGGGGCGTGACTCCCCCCGCCCCCGCCCGCTCGCGCGAGAACAACCGCGAGCGCATCCTCGCCGCGGCCACGCGGCTGTTCGCCGAGCGCGGCTACAACGGCACGTCCGTCCAGGCCGTGGCGGACGAGGTGGGCATCCGGGCCCCGTCCCTGCACTACCACTTCGCCAGCAAGGAGCAGCTCCGGGACGCCGTCCTCGAGGGGCTGCTCTCGGGCTGGAAGGAGATCGTCCCCCGCGTCCTCCTCGCGGCCACGTCGGGGCCGTCGCGGTTCGCGGGCGTGCTCGCGGAGGTGGTGCGCTTCTTCGGGGACGACCCGTCCCGGGCCCGGCTGCTCGCCCGGGAGTGCCTCGACCGACCGTGGGCCGTGCGCGCGATGGTCGAAGAGCACCTCGCGCCCTGGATGTCGCTCCTGACCGAGTACCTCGAGCGCGCCAAGACCGAGGGCCGCGCCCACCAAGACCTCGACCCCAAGGCCTACGTGACCGAGGTCGTGCTCCTCGCCATCGCCCACTTCGCCCTCGCCCCCGTGACCCTCGCGGTCGGCAACGCGGCCGACGCAAGCGGCGACGACGCCGACTGGGAGTCTCGCCGCCTCGCCGAGCTTCGCCGCATCTGCGCGGCCGCCCTCTACCTCCCCCGGAGCTGATCATGGCCTCGACCAACTTCCTCGACGACAACGACGACCTCCTCTGGCACTTCGACAAGGGCATCGACTGGGCGGCTCTGCACGACCAGGTCTCCCTGCTCGAAGAGGGCGACGAGCCCCAGTTCGCGAGCACGGATGAAGCCGTCGAGTTCTGGCGCGACATCGCGAGCCTGGTCGGCAGCTTCTCGGCCCAGGAGATCGCCCCGCGCGCCGCCGCCATCGACCGCGAAGAGATCGAGCTGCGCGACGGACGTGTCCACTTCCCCCCCGCGCTCACCGAGATCTTCGACCAGATCAAGGCGCTGGAGTTGCACGGCATGTGCCTGCCCCAGTCCCTCGGGGGCATGAACTGCCCGATCCTGCTGTACATGCTCACGGGGGAGCTGATCGCGCGCGGCGACGTCTCCGTGATGACCCACCACAGCTTCCACGGCGGCATGGCCATGGCGATGCTCACCTACTCGATGGAGGAGGGCACCACCGAGCTCGACCTCGAGAACAAGCGGCTGGTCTCCACGCGGTTCGAAGACGAGATCCGCCGCATCGCCGCGGGCGACGCCTGGGGCTGCATGGACATCACCGAGCCCAACGCCGGCTCGGACATGGCCGCCCTGGTGACCCGCGGGGAGCAGGACGACGACGGCAACTGGTTCGTCACCGGTCAGAAGATCTTCGTGACGTCCGGCCACGGCCGGTACCACTTCGTGATCGCGCGCACCGAAGAGGTCGACGACGACGCCCCGAACGCCGGGCTGCGCGCGATGTCGCTGTTCCTCGTGGACGCGTACACGGAAGACGAAGACGGCAACCACGTCTCGATCGCCACGCTCGAGCGCCTCGAAGAGAAGCTCGGTCACCACGGATCGCCGACGGTCGCCGTGAGCTTCGACCGCGCCCCGGCGCGCCTCGTGGGCAAGCGCGGCGAGGGCTTCCGCGGGATGTTGCTCCTCATGAACAACGCGCGGATCGCCGTGGGGTTCGAGTCGCTCGGGATCGCCGAGGCCGCCTACCGCATGGCCAAGGAGTACGCCGCCCAGCGCCCGAGCATGGGCAAGACCATCGACCGCCACGAGATCATCGCCGACTACCTCGACGAGATGAACGTCGACATCCGCGGCATCCGCGCGCTGAGCGTCAAGGCCGCCTTCGAGAGCGAGATGTCCCACCGCGCGCGCCTTCGCCGGGACCACGACCCGCGCCTGTCCGACGAGGAGCGCGAGGAGCTCGACGCGCTCGTGAAGGAGATGACCTGGTCGGCCCGGCTCACGACGCCGCTCATCAAGTTCCTGGGCGCGGAGAAGGCGGTTGAGATCAGCCGTCGCGCCCTGCAGATCCACGGCGGCTGCGGCTACACCCGCGAGTACGGCGCCGAGAAGCTCCTGCGCGACGCGCTGGTGCTCCCGATCTACGAGGGCACGAGCCAGATCCAGGCCCTCATGGCCACGAAGGACACGCTGCTCGCCATCACCCGGGCGCCCGGGGCCTTCTTCACCGCGTGGGCGGACGACAAGCGCCTGGCCGCCCTCCCCGGCGACCCCCTCGTTCGAGGCGCGGCGCGGCTGCGGACGTACGCCCGCGCGGCCCAGCTCGACCTGATGCGCCGCATCCTCAAGGGCAAGCTCACGGGCCGCTCGATCGGGGCGTGGAAGGCGGCGCTGTCCAACTGGGACCCGAAGACCGACTTCTCCCCCGCCCTGCTGCACGCCGAGCGCCTCACGCGGCTGCTCGCCGACGCCGCCATCGCCGACGCCCTCCACGAGCAGGTGCGCAAGGACGCCGGCCGGGCCTGGATCCTCGAGCGGCACCTCGAGCGCGCGCTGCCGCGGGGTCGCTGGCTGCTCGACTGCATCCGCAGCACCGGCGACCGCCTCCTGGACGAGCTCGCGGACCTCGCGGACGACGACGACGCGGAGGGCGACGCAGCCCCCGCCGGACCCGCGGCCGGCAAGGCCGCCTGACGGGATGAGCGCCATGGTCTCGATCCTCCACGCCCGGCACCAGACCGCGAACATCGCGGCCCTGGGCCGCCTGGGCCGGCTCGCCCTCGCCAAGGACCGGCGGCGCCCGGAGCCGGCCGTGCTCTCGTCCGAGATCGCGCCGCCCGCGAGCGGGCTGATCGACGACTACGTGCGGTGGTGCGGGGGCAACCCCAAGTCGTGGCGCGGGCAGGTGCCGCCTCACCTGTTCCCCCAGTGGTCCCTCGCCCTGCTCGCGCGTGCGCTCGAGCCGATCCCGTACCGCGTCGAGCGGGTGCTCAACCAGGGCTTCAAGCTCTCGATCCACGGCCCCCTCCCGCGCGGTGAGCGCCTGGTCGTCGGCGCGGACCTGCACGAGGTGCGCGAAGAGGATACGAAGGCGCGGATCCACCAACGGGTGACCACCGGGCCCGCGTCGCAGCCGGACGCGATCGTGGCCGACGTGTACGAGGTCGTCCCGCTGCCCGAGAAGCGCGACCCGGACGCCCCGAAGCCGCCCCGCCGCGAGAAGGCCCGCGTGCCCGGCGACTGGCGCCCCCTCGGCGTGCTGAAGCTCCGTCCCCGCGCGGGGTGGGAGTTCGCGCTGCTCACGGGCGACTTCAACCCCGTGCACTGGCTCCGGCCCTACGCGAAGGCCGCGGGGTTCCGATCCCCGATCCTCCACGGCTTCGCCCAGGCGGCGCTGGCCACCGAGCTGCTCATCGCGCGGCGCTTCGCGGGCGACGTGGGCCGACTCACCACCCTCGACGTGCGCTTCACGCGCCCCCTCCTGCTGCCCGCCCGCCCCCGCGTCCTAATCGGCCACGACGCGCACGGCCCGGGGGTGCACGGGATCGCCGTCGGCGACGCCCCCGGCGGCCCCGCCTACATGATCGGCAGCTACCGAACCCGGTAGCCCCCGGAGACACCATGTCCGACCTCCTCCTGCAGCTGGGCGGCAACAAGGCCGCGCGCACCGTCATCTCCTCGCTCGGGCTCCCCGTGCCTCCGCAGCTTCGGCGCGGGCGCGGGCCCTGGGCCGACCGCCCCCTGGACGACCGCACCGTCCTCGTCGGCGGCCCCGGCGGCGCGCTCCACCCCACGCTCGGGAGCATCCTCGCCGCCGCGGGCGCCTCCGTCGGCGCCGCGGCGGGGGCGGACGAGGCCCCCTACGACGCGGCCGCGGAGGCGTGGTCGCGCCCCGGGCCGGACCCCGAAGAGGTCGCGTCGGACGCGCTCGTCTTCGACGCGACGGGCCTGTCCGACGCGGCGGGGCTCCGCGCGCTCTACGACTTCTTCCACCCGCGGATCCGCGGGGTGCGGCGATGCGGCCGGGTCGTCGTCCTGGGCCGGCGCGAGGGGGACGCGAGCACCGACGGGGAGGCGGCGGCGGCGGCCGCGCTGGACGGCTTCACCCGCAGCCTCGCCAAGGAGCTGGGGCGACGCGGATCCACGGCGAACCTCGTGCGCGTGGCCCCGGGCGCGGAGGACCGCCTCGAGCCCGTCCTGCGCTTCCTCCTGTCCGATCGCTCCACCTACATCAGCGGGCAGCCGTGGACCGTGACGGCCGACGTCGCGGGCGAGCCGCCCGGGGCGGCCCGACGGCCCCTCGACGGCAAGGTCGTGATGGTCACGGGCGCGGCTCGCGGGATCGGCGCCGCGACCGCCCGCCGCCTCGCGCTCGAGGGCGCGAAGGTCGTCTGTCTCGACCGTCCGGCAGACGACGGGGCCGTCGCCGAGCTGGCCCACGAGGTCGCGGGCGTGCCCCTGCCCGTGGACGTCACGGATCCCGAGGCTCCCACCCGGATCGCGGCCGCGCTCACGGGCCTCGGGGGCGCCTACGCGGTGGTCCACAACGCGGGCATCACCCGGGACAAGACGCTCGGGCGCATGTCCGAGGACGGCTGGGACCTGCTGATGGACGTCAACCTCGGCGCGATCCTGCGCATCCACGCGGCGCTCGCGGGCTCCGACGGGCCGCTGCTCGACGGGGGCCGAGTGGTGCTGCTGTCGTCGATCGCGGGGCTCGCGGGCAACGTCGGGCAGACCAACTACGCGGCCAGCAAGGCGGCCGTCGCCGGGCTGGTCCGAAGGCTCGCGCCGGGCCTCGCGCCCCGCGGGATCGCGGTGAACGCCGTGGCCCCGGGGTTCATCGAGACGCGGCTGACCGCGGCCATCCCCTTCGCGACCCGCGAGGCCGCCCGACGGCTCTGCAACCTGTCCCAGGGCGGCCTCCCCATCGACGTCGCCGAAGCCCTCACCTTCCTGTGCTCGCCCGGCGCCCGGGGCGTCACCGGAAACGTCCTCCGCGTCTGCGGCGGCAGCCTCGTCGGAGCCTGATCCATGCCCCACGCCGTCACCCACAAGGTCAAGAAGTCCCGCCGCGCCGTCGTGGTCGCGGGCAACCGCACGCCGTTCGTGCGCGCGTTCGGGTCCCTCATGAAGCTCGACGCGATCGACCTCGGGGCGGCCGCCGTGCGCGGCCTGCTCGAGCGCACCGAGCTGAACCAGTCGGAGATCGACCGCGTGGTCTGGGGCGGCGTCGTGCTGCCCCCGGCCGCGCCGAACGTGGGCCGCGAGATCGCCCTCGACGTGGGCCTGCCCCGGGAGGTCGAGGCGTACACCGTGAGCCGCGCCTGCGCCACGGGCATGCAGTCGGTCGTCGACGCCGCGGCCGCCATCGAGCGCGGCGAAGCGGACGTCGTGATCGCGGGCGGAGGCGACTCGACCTCCAACGCGGTCGTGCCGCTGCCCGCGAAGCTGATCCAGGCCGTGGCGCCCGTGGCGATGTCGAGCAAGTCCACGTGGACCGACTGGCTCGGCGTGGTATCGCAGCTCACGCCGATCCGCGAGGTCCTGCCTCGTCGCCCGAAGATCGCCGAGCGCACCACGGGCGAGGTCATGGGCGAGGCCTGCGAGCGCATGGCGCAGCGCAGCGGGATCACCCGCGAAGCGCAGGACAGGTACGCCGTGCAGTCCCACCATCGCGCCGCCCGAGCCCTGGCGGACGGCCGCTTCGACGACGAGATCGCCCCCGTGCCGCGCGGGTCGGGCGAGCCCGTCTTCGTGGACGACCTGATCCGGGCCGATACGTCCACCGAGAAGCTCGCGAAGCTGCGTCCCGTGTTCGATCGGAAGACCGGGACGCTGACGGCGGGGAACTCGAGCGCGCTCACGGACGGCGCGGGCGCGGTCCTGCTGATGTCCGCCGAGCGGGCCAAGGCGCTCGGCTACACGCCCCTGGCCGCCTTCCGCAGCTGGTCGTTCGTGGGCGTGGACCCGGCGGACCAGCTGCTGATCGGCCCCGCCATCGCCATGCCCCGGGCCCTGGAGCGGGCGGGGATGGAGCTGGCGGACGTGGGCATCGTCGAGATGCACGAGGCCTTCGCGGCGCAGGTGCTGTGCGTCCTCAAGGCGCTCGGCTCTCCGGCCTTCGCGAAGGAGCGGCTGGGGCGCGACGGCGCCGTGGGCCAGGTCGACCCCGCGAAGCTCAACCCCCTGGGCGGGTCGCTGGCCCTCGGCCACCCCTTCGCCGCCACCGGCGCCCGCATGGTCACCACCGCGGCCCACCAGATCGCCCGGGGCGACGCGGGCACCGCGCTCCTGGGCATCTGCGCGGCGGGAGGCCTCGGCGCGGCGGCCGTCCTCGAGGCGGTGTGACCCCCCTCGCGCCCCCATGGACACTCCAGTGACCAGTTCAAAAGTGTTGACATCCTAGAGACTTGACCCGACACTCCCTTCGTATTCGAAGGGTCCGTCACATGCGTCCGTCCGCCCTGATCACAGTCTGCGTCCTCGCCCTCGTGGCCTGTAGCGAGTCCGGCCTGCACGGCTGGGACGACCCGGCCCTGGGCGGCATGGACGGCGGCCCCCGGATCCGCGTGGAGCCCGCCGAGGTGATCTTCGACGAGGTGGGCCTCGGCTGCGAGACGGACGCGCTCGTGCGCATCTCGAACGTGGGCGACGAGAGCCTGCACGTGGAGGTCCCCGTCCTCCTGGGCGAGCGGGCCGCCGACTACGGCATCGACCTCGCGGAGGCGCTCGAGCTGGCCCCCCTGGAGAGCCGCGAGGCGGTCGTCTCCTTCACCCCCACCGCCGACGGCGAGGCCTCCGCGGCCCTGTTCGTCGCCTCGAACGACGTCGACCGCCCGGAGGTCAACGTGCCCCTGCTCGGCGCGTCCGGGGACGGCGAGTGGATGATGACCGACGACTTCGTCCAGAACGACGTGTCGGCCGTGGACGTCCTCTTCGTCATCGACAACTCGAGCTCCATGGCGCCCGAGCAGGCCAACGTCGCGAACAACATCGCGGGCTTCTTCCAGTGGTTCCAGGACCTCGGCGTCGACTACCACATGGGCGTCATCACCACGGACGTCGTGCAGCCGGGACACCGCGGGGAGCTGCGCGGGCAGCCCAAGTTCATCAGCCCCGCCACCGAGTTCCCCGCCCAGCGGCTCGCCGAGTCGGTCGAGGTCGGCGAGGAGGACATGGGCGTGGAGTCGGGGCTCGCGGCCCTGGAGCTGGCGCTCACCTCGCCGATGGTGGACGGTCCCAACGCCGGCTTCTACCGGGACGACGCGCACCTCTCCGTCATCATCCTCACGGACGAGCCCGAGCAGTCCGAGCGGGGGTCTGCCCACTACATCGCGTTCCTGAACGACCTCAAGGGCGACCCCAACGACATCAGCGTGTCGGCGATCGTCGGCGACCGCGGGACGGGCTGCCAGGGACAGTGCGGGGGCGTCCCTACCGGCGCGCAGCCGGGGGACAAGTACATCGACGTGCAGGAGGCGTTCCCGGGCGTCTTCCAGAGCATCTGCGGGTGCGACCTCCGCCCCGCGATGGAGGACGTCGGGCTCACGAGCGCGGGGGTGCGCGTGACCTTCCCGCTGAGCCGCGTGCCCGCGGACGTGGACCGGATCGTGGTCACCGTGAACAACGTCGTGAGCGGCGACTGGACGTACGACGCCGGGCCCAACGCGGTCGTCTTCGACACCGACGCGATCCCCGACGGGCGATCGGACATCTTCGTGACCTACCCCGTCGTCGGCCCCTGCGAGTGATCGCCGGCGCGTGAGCTGGTACCGCGACGCGGTCCTCCCCCGCATCCTGAACTCCCGCATGCGCACGCCGGTGATCGAGCGGCTGCGCGCCCGCGTGGTGAAGGGGCTCCACGGGACGGTCGTGGAGCTGGGCTTCGGGTCCGGCCTCAACCTCCCCCACCTCCCGTCCGACGTCGATCGTGTCCTGGCCGTCGACCCCGCCACGCTCGGCCGTCGGCTCGCGGCGCAGCGGATCGAGGAGGCGGCCGCCGAAGTGCAGTTCGTGGGCCTCGACGGCGGGCGGCTGGAGCTGGACGACGCGGTCGCGGACTGCGTGCTCGTCACCTGGACGCTGTGCACCATCCCCGATCCGGAGGCCGCGCTGGCGGAGGCCCGCCGCGTGCTGAAGCCGGGGGGCGCGCTCCACTTCCTCGAGCACGGGCGGGCGCCCGACGCGCGCGTCGCGTCCTGGCAGGACCGCCTCGACCCCCTGTGGGGCCTCTTCACCGGCGGCTGCTCCCTGCGGCGGACGGTCGATACGAACTTCCCCGACCACGGCTTCGAGATCGTCGAAGTGGACCGGTTCTACGCCCCCGACACGTCGAAGCTCGTGGGGTGGACCACCCTGGGCACCGCGCGGGCCGTCTGAGCGGGCGTCCCACCCCGCGGGGGCCGATGTTCCGCTCCCGGCCGACCGGTGTCCCACCCCCGCCTCGACGCTCCAAACACCTGTAATTACTGGACCTTCATCGCTCGAACGCGAGCCGGCACGGCGGTTGCTCTCTCCCTCGGCGAACCCCGAACGGAGCACCCCATGACCCGCATCGCCCTCCTCGTCGCCTCCCTCGCCCTCTTCACCGGCTGCCCCGACACGACGGGCGGCGGCTACGACGGCGGCGCCGACGACGGCTTCGGCGGCGGCGTCGAGGGCCCCGGCGGCGGCGTCGGGGGCCCCGGCGGCGGCGCCCCGGGCGGCGACCCGGGCATCGACATAGACGACCAGCGCGCGGGCCCCGACGGCGTCCCCACCCCGCCGCTCCACTCCTCCACCTGGTCGCCGATCCACGCGTCCTGGAACGGAGGCGCCGACCCCTTCTTCCACCTCCACAGCCAAGAGAGCGCCTTCTACTTCTCGGTCGAGCTCTACACCGAGTACGGCGCGGGCTGGACGGGCGACGTCGGCACCTTCGCGCCGGACTGCGGCGCCAACGGCATCTGCGTGTATCTGGCGTCGGACGACTTCGGGGTGTTCCGAGCGACGGCCGGCGACGTCGACGTCGTGACCCTGTCCCACAGCAGCGGCTCGATCGATCGCCCCGCCGAGGTGCACTTCCGCGACCTGACCCTCGTGGCCACCGAGGACGGCGGCGGCGAGGGCTGCCTGCACGTCGAAGAGGCGAGCCTGATCGCGCGCTGACGAGCCGCGGCGCCGGGCGGGTATCGTTCGCCCATGATGCACGCCGCCCTCGTCCTCGCCGCCCTCTTCGCCTCCGCCGAAGCCACCGCGCCCCCGGGGACGGTCACGTTCCAGCACGCGGCCCCGACCGTCGGCACGGTCGACCAGCTCTCGGACACGCTCGAGATCGGGATGACGATGAACGGGTCGGTCGAGGGGGCGACCGTCGTCTCCTTCACCATGAAGAGCACGACCACGAAGAAGTACACCGAGACGATCGTGGCCTGGGGCGAGTCCGACCGGGCGGTGGACATCCACTGGACGGAGGCCCGGGAGGTGGAGACCGGCGACACGCCCGAGGGGCCGATCGACCAGACGACGGCGGCCGTGACCGAGGGCAAGAGCTACCGCGCGACGTGGACGGAGGGAGCGACGGTCGTCTTCACGAACCCCGACGGCTCGACGCCCCCCGCCGAGGAGACCGCGTGGCTCGCCGAGGAGTACGAGGCGCCCGGGACGGACAGCAAGTTCAGCGACATGGTGGGCGACGCCCCCGTGGCCATCGGGGCCGACCTCGGCTCGGACAAGCAGCTGCTCGAGGCCGTGTTCGACATGGACGCCGCCCAGGGCGAGATGGCGATCCGGACCCTGAAGCTCGACCGCGTCGAGGTGGTGGACGGCGAGCGGTGCGCCGTCATCCTGGGGACCTTCGACCTCACCAAGCCCCAGGCGGGCGCGAACATGACGGCGACCATGGAGATCGAGGGCTTCGTGCGCCTGAAGGACTCGGTGGCGGTCGGGCTCACCATGAAGGGCCCGATGACCCTGCAGGGCAGCAAGGAGGTCCAGCCCGGCGTCGTGATCGTCCTCGACGGCTCGGGGACGGTCGCGGGCACCAAGGTCCGGTCGAAGGCCGCCGCCGGGAAGGCCGCGGAGTGAGCGCTCACGAGGCCAAGCGGCAGGGGATGATCCGCAACCTGCCCGCATCCACGGGGAAGACCCTCGAGCAGTGGATCGCGGTCGTCGCCGGGGCCCCGGTCACCGGGCGCAAGGCGCGCGCCGACTGGCTCGAGGCGGAGCACGGGCTCGGCCACTTCCAGGCCCGACTCGTGGTGGCGGAGGCGGACGCTCGCTGAGGGCGCAGACCGGCTGAAGCGCCGATTGTGAGCGGTTCGTATACAACGCCGGAACACGTTGCTATTCGCTGTGCGTCAAGCCCGTGTCAAGGATGTCCGGGGCTCGTCCAGCCTGTCTGCGGAGCGTGAATCCTGGGTGAATGAAGGGCCGCTTCATGCCCGGATGAATGGGCGTTCACTATCTTGTGGACACACAGCGACACCTCCGAGGAGGTCCCCATGTCCGTCCGGCTTCGACACTCGCTCTCGTACCCCGCCCTCGTGGCGGCGCTGTCCCTCCTGTGCCCCCTCTCGACGGCCTCCGCGATCACCGGCGACGCGCCCGTCCGCTACGCCCCCGAGGCGCGCGAGATCCGGCTCGCCAACGCCCCGATCCAGGCGCGGATGAACCGGCAGAACGTGTGGAAGGACTTCCTGGACCGGCGCGGTGACTGGACCGCGCGGTGGGACGAGGCGACGCGGACGCCCGTCCGCTTCTACGGCGAAGGCTGGGACGTGGACCCGGCCGCGCTCGCGGACGACGCGGCGGTGTGGGACCTCGCCTACTCGGTCCTCGCCGAGGAGATCGCCCTGCTGGGCGCCGGCGTGGAGCTCTCCGACCTCGAGCCCTGGGCCCTCGACCGTCGCCAGGGCATCACGACCGTGTCGTTCCGCCGCCTCTACGCCGGCCTGCCCGTGGACGGCGCCCGCGTGTCGCTCCGCTTCAAGCACGACCGCTTCGTCATGGGCCAGTTCGAGTCCATGCCCGGTATCGAAGCCCACCTCGACGCGACCCCGAAGCCCACCGTCCCCGCCGCCGCGGTCGCGGGCGCGGCCCTCGACGCGATGGGGTGGGACGCCGCCGACACCAAGACGTCGAACCCCACGCTCGTGGTGCTGCCGCTGCTCCAGGAGCTCACCGCGGACTACGCCCTCGCCTGGCGCATCGGCGCCGACTCGACGGCCTTCCCGTCGCAGCGCGTGGTCCACATCGACGCGCACACCGGCAAGCTCCTGCAGTGGGAGGACTCGGTCCGCTGGGCCGCCGGGACCGCCCTCGGCGAGGTCGACGATCGCTACCCCGGCAACGGCCTGGCCGAGGCGCCCCTGATGGGCGTCGAGCTGAACCACGCCGACGGCAGCCTCCGGGCGGGGGCGGACGGCTCGTTCGAGCTCGACTCGGACCTCCCCGTCGAGCTCACGTTCACGGCCGGCTCCAACGTGGTCGTCGTGGAGAACTCCGGCGGCGCGCTCGCGGAGTTCCGGGCCTCGCTCACCGAAGACGGCGGCCTCGTGGTCGCCTACCCGTCGGACCTCACCGACGACGAGACCCAGGACCGGCGCATCCGCGCGCAGCTCGACGCCCACGTCGCCACGCACCGGGTGCGCGCCAAGTCGCTCGAGATCGACCCCGGCTTCGGGTGGGCGAACCGCCGCGCCACGGCCGAGGTGAACATCGCCGACGGCGGCTGCAACGCCTACTACAACGGCGACATCCACTTCCTGCGCCAGAGCCAGGACTGCAACAACACCGGGCGGGTCGCCGACGTCGTGTATCACGAGTACGGGCACGGCTTTCACCACTGGTCGATCATCGAGGGGGTGGGCGCCTTCGACGGCGCGCTGTCCGAGGGCCTCGGCGACTACATGGCGGCCACGATGACCGGCGACCCGGGCACCGCGCGCGGCTTCTTCCGCGGCTCGACGCGGCCCCTGCGGGACATCGCCCCGGACCACGTGTGGCCCAACGACGTGGGCGAGATCCACTACACCGGGATCATCATCGCGGGCGCCCTGTGGGACCTCCGCTACGCGCTCTCCCAGGAGCTCGGCGAGGCGGCGGGCGTGGCCCTGGCCGACCAGTTCTTCCTCGCGGTCGCGTCCCGAGCGACCGACATCCCCACGTCGTACGAAGAGGTCCTGCTCGCCGACGACGACGACGGGAACCTCGCCAACGGCACGCCGAACAAGTGCCTGATCGACGAGGAGATGGGGCGCCACGGGCTCGGTCCGGCGGCCCCCGGCGCGCCGCTCTTCGCCCTGGACCACACCACGCCCGAGGCCTCCCCGGACCGCGACCTCGTGCTGCGGGTCTCCGCGGGCCTCGCGCGCCCCGACTGCACCACCGGCGAGCTCGACACCGTCCGGGTGCTCTACAGCTTCGACGTCGACGCCGACCTGGACGAGTTCGAGTCGGTGGACGTCGCCGGGAACGACGGCGGCGAGTACGACGTGACCCTGCCCCCCGCCGCCGACGGCACGTTCGTCCGGTACCGCCTCGAGGTGCTCGACAACGACGGCGCCGTGGTCGGCAGCGAGCCCCAGGGCTCGATCACCGACCCCTGGTTCGGCCTCTGGGTGGGCACCCACGAGACGGTCTTCTTCGCGGACTTCGAAGGCGACGACGGCGGGTTCACCCACGAGCTGCTCGCCGGCGACTCGGAGCGCGAGGGCGCCGACGACTGGGCCTGGGGCACCCCCGGCGGCGACGCCGGCGATCCCGACCAGGCGTACTCCGGCGACTCGATCTGGGGCAACGACATCACCCCCGAGGAGAACTGGAACGGCGCGTACCAGCCCAACATCCACAACGTCCTGCGGGCCCCCGCCGTGGACGTGGCGGGCGCGACCGAGGCGCACCTGCAGTTCCGCCGCTGGCTGACCGTCGAGGACGGCCACTACGACACCGCCGCCGTGCGCGTGAACGGCCGCACCATCTGGACGCAGCACGCGAGCGACGACGAGGACGACGCGGGCGACCACCACCAGGACCTCCACTGGGCCCTGCGCAGCTACGACGTCACCGACCTCATCGACGCCACCGGCACCCTGCGCGTCGAGTGGGAGCTGATCACCGACGGCGGGCTCCAGCTCGGCGGGTGGAACCTCGACGACGTGCGCGTGGTGGCGAAGTTCGGCGACGAGGACATCCCCGGCGCGGGCCCGGACGAGGGCGGACCCTTCGCCGCGGGCGCGGGCTGCGAGGAGTGCAACGCGTCGGGCGGGGCCGTCCCGTCGAGCGCGTGGATGGTCCTCGGCCTCCTCGGCGTGGCCGCCACGGCCCGTCGCCGCCGCGGCTGACCCCGCCGCGGTGCTAACTTGAGGGATGCGCCGTCCCGGGCTCGGGGCGGCGCGTCCTCGGTTGACCCGGAGGCGCGCATGCGGCGGATCGTCCCCCTCCTCTTCATCCTCCTGGCCCTCGCGGCGCCGTCCTGGGCGGCGTCGATCCTGGCCTGGGACGTGGGCACGCTCACCGCCCATTCGACGTACGTCGTCGAGGTGCGGGTGGACGACGTGCGCAGCGAGCGGCACGAGGGCGACATCCGCACGGTCAACACGGTCACGGTCACGAGGGCGCTCAAGGGCGCGCCGGACCCGGTCCTGCAGGTCGTGCAGGGGTCCGGCCGAGTCGGTGACACCGTCAAGACGATCCACGGCGACATGGAGCTGCGGGCGGGCTCGCGCTACGTCCTGTTCCTCGAGCGTCGCGGGGGCGAGCTCCACAGCACCCTGCTCGGCTGGTCCGTCTTCCGCGTCGACGGCGAGGGCGACGACGCCCCCCTCGCCCGCAGCCTCGCGGGCCTCGCCCTGATGGTTCGGGCCCCCGACGGCGCGCTCGTCCCCGCCTCGGAGCTCGACCTCGCCGCGGCCACCCCCCGCACGCTCGGCGGCCTGCGGGCCGAGGTGGAGGCCGCCCGATGAGGCGCCGCGCCGCCGCCGCGGTCTTCGCGCTCGTATGCGCCGCGGGGCCCGCCCACGCCTGGACCCCCACCGGCGCCACCTGGAACGGGCCCATCGAGTGGTGGGCGAACAGCGGCGGCAGCGGGTCCCCCCAGTACACGAACATCGGCGCGGTCGCGAGCACGCTGCAGGTGGCCTACGACCAGTGGGAGGCGCCGAGCTGCGCGAACTTCACGAGCATCTACCAAGGCCTCACGTCGCGCCTGTCCACGGCCAACGGCGACGGCTTCAACGTGAGCGGGTTCGCGCCCGTGTGGCCGTCGACCTACGGCAACGCCGCGGGCACGATCGGCATCACCGTGGGCTACAGCCAGGGCCCCACGTACGTCGAGACCGACGTCAGCTTCAACGAGCAGACCTACACCTTCATCGACGGCAACCCGAGCGCCCAGGGCCAGGCCGACCTGCTCTCCATCGCCGTCCACGAGTTCGGCCACAGCCTGGGGCTCGACCACAGCAACCAGAACGGGTCGTCGATGTCCCCCGGGTACAGCGGCGGCACGGCCGAGCGCTCCCTGTCCAACGACGACGTGAACGGCGTGTGCAACCTCTACGGCGGAGGCGGCAACCCGGGTCCGACCGAGGACGACGACTACGAAGAGAACGACGACTCGGGCGACGCCCCCACGCTCAGCTGCGGCGAGACGATCGAGGCCGTGGCCCTCGATCTGGACTGGTACCGCGTGCGCACCACGATCACGGGCGAGGTGCGCGTCATCATCAGCAGCTGGGACGCCGGCACCGACCTGGACCTGTACCTCTTCGAGGCCTCGAACAACGACCCGATCGACACGGCCGAGGCGGACGGCGGGGGCCCGGAGATCGTATCGGTGCTCGACCTGCCGCCGGGCTGGTACTGGTTCGTGGTCAACCCGCACATCGGCGAGTCGGAGTACCTGCTGACGGTCCTGTGCGACCAGGGGACCCCGGGCGACGACGACGACGACGACGCGGCGGACGACGACGACGCGGCGGACGACGACGACGCGGCGGACGACGACGACCAACCGGTGGACGACAACGGCAGCATCGACGGGACGCCGCAGACCGTGGTCGACGGGGACGCGACCTGCTCGGGGTGCGGGTCGTCCGTCGGCGGCGACTCCGGGGCGTGGCTCGCCCTGCTCCTCGTCCCCGCCCTGCGCCGCCGCCGCTGAGCCGAGCGCGCGCAGAGGCGCCCCCCGGCCCGTCGCCCCTCTCGATTCGGATAAGGTGCACGTGGAGAGCCCCCTGGGCCGCGGAGCGCGCTTGCCGAGACTGATTCCGGACATGCTGCTCGGCGTGCTCGGGGAGGGGGCCATGGCCCGGGTCTACCGAGCGGAGCTGCGCGGACCCGGCGGCTTCAAGAAGCCCACGGCGCTGAAGATCGTGCGCGGGTCCGTGGCGGGGCGCGGCGCCGCCCTGCGGGACGCCCTGCTCAACGAGGCCCGGCTCGGGGGCCTGCTCGACCACCCGAACCTCGTCCAGACGCTCGACTACGGCGTGATCGACGGCCTGCCCTTCATCGCCATGGGGTACGTCCGGGGGGTCGGCCTCGACCGATTGCTCGCGAGCGACCTGGAGATCCCCCCCGAGGTCGCCCTGGAGATGGCGATCCAGATCGCGGGCGGGCTCGACCACGCTCACAACCTGGAGGGGGGCTCGGAGCTCGTCCACCGCGACCTCAAGCCGAGCAACATCATCCTCGACCGGCACGGGCTCGTCCGCGTGCTGGACTTCGGCATCGCGAAGGCCGCCGCGCTGTCCGTGGATACGACGGCGGTGGGGGCGACGAAGGGCACCCCGGCGTACATGTCGCCGGAGCAGGCGAACGGCGACGCCCTGGATCGTCGGTCCGACATCTTCTCCCTGGGGGTCCTGCTCTACGAGCTGGTGACCCGGGAGCGGCTCTTCGCGTCGACGTCGCCGCTCGCCACGCTGCAGGCGGTGCTGCGGGTCGAGGACGTGATCTCGGACGCGGACTTCGAGGACCGACTCGACGCGATCGTCCCGGACCTCGGCGCGATCGTCTCCCGCTGCCTGCGCGAGGCGCCCCGGCTGCGCTGGGCGACGTGCGCCGAGGTGCAGAGGGCGCTGAGGAGCGTCGCCCAGGGGTTCACCCCCGCGCCCCTGCTCCGGGAGTGGGTCCAGGAGACGCAGGACGCGCTCGGGATCGGCCACCACGACCCCGCGGGCCTGAGCATGGACACGCCCGCGCTCGGGCGCGACCAGGTCGGCTTCGACGCCCACGGGCGGCCCCGTGCGCTGGGAGCGCGCGACGAAGACGAGGTGGAGACGGACGCCCCCGTCCCGGCCGTGAGCGACGCCGAGATCACCCGTCGGGCGGCGGCCACCCTTGTCCCCGAGACGCGCAACATGCCCGCCGCGACGGGCCCGCCGTCGCCGAAGCGGACCTCTTCCCTGGGGCTGATCCTCATCGCCGCGGGCGGCGGCCTGCTCGCCGCGATGGTGTGGGCCATGCTGCGCAGCCCGCCGGGCGACCCCACGACGCCGGACTCCCCGGTGCCCGTGGCCGAGGCTCCCCTGGACGCCCGGGGCCTCTCCGACCCCCTCCCCGAGGCGGCGACCCCGACCGAGGCGGCGACCCCGACGGCTACGTCGCGACCGCGGTCCCGGCCCCGGGCGGCGAGTCCGGAGGCGCCCGTCCGCCCGGCGACCGAGGCGGCCGCCGCGGACCCCACCCCGGACGCGGGTCCCCCGCCCCTCAGCGTGGTGCTGCAGCAGGCCGAGCGGGACGGGGGGACGGCGCGCGTGATGGTGACGGCGCGCCTCGACGCCCCCGACGACGCGGTCCTCGTCGTCCACTTCAAGAAGCCCGTCGGGCCCTGGCAGCGCGCGAAGCTCAAGTCGATGGGCCCCGGCGGCTGGTTCCGGATGCTCGAGCTGAGCATGCCCCCGGGGTCGACCCTGCGGTGGTACGTGACGGCGGAGTTCGACTTCGGCGGACGCCGGGCCCGCATCCGCCAGGGCACGAAGACGATCCCCGAGCGGTACGGCCTCCCCCGCGGCTGAGCGCGTCGCTCAGATCGAGATCGAGCCCTCGCGGAAGTCGCTCTCGGCGAGGTGCACGTTGATGCACACCGGGGTGCCCTCGGCGGCGAGGCGCTTGGCCTCGTCCAGGACCTCGTCGATCTTCGCGGGATCGGTGAGCAGGAGGCCCTTGCCTCCGTAGCCCTCCGCCACGTCGTGGTAGTCGGTCTTGCGCAGCACGGTCCCGACGTCGTCCCCCAGGATCACCACCTGGTCCCGGGCGATCTGCTGCCAGGACGCGTCCGTCCCGATGATGGCGATCGGCGAAAGCCCGAGCCGGACGTAGGTGTCGAACTCGGCGAGCGAGTAGGCGCTGGAGCCGTCGCCGTAGAAGAGCCAGACCTCGGCGTCCGGCCGCGACGTCGCCGCCCCCACGGCGAACCCGCCGCCCACGCCGAGGGTGCCGAACACCCCCGGATCGAGCCACGACAGCGGCCCGCGCGGCCGCACGATGTAGGCCCCCGTGGCCACGAAGTCGCCGCCGTCGACCACCAGGATCGAGTCGTCGGCCAGCTTCTCTTCGATCCTCAGGAACAGGTGGATCGGGTCGACCAGGGGCCCCTCGGGGTTCGCCTTGCCCGCGATCTCGGCGTCCCGCGCCTCCTCCCGCTCGCGCAGCGTGGCGAACCACGTGGCGCGATCCGGGACGTCGGCGCGGAGCTCGCCGAGGGACGTCAGGAAGCGCCCGGGGTGGTCCCGAAACGCGTGGGTCGGCTTGCGGTTCTTCTTGAGGGCGACGGGGTCGAGGTTGACCGAGATGAGGTTCGCGTGGCGGTTGATCTTGCGCCCGTACCCCATGCGGAAGTCGAACGGGAAGCCCGCCACGACGACGACGTCCGCCTCCCGCAGCGCCTTGCTGCGCTTGTGCCGGAACTGCAGGTCCGACGAGCGCCCGAGCAGGCCGCGAGCGGAGCCGCCCAGGAAGGTCGGCAGGCCGAGGTTCCGGACGGCCTGGGCCAGGCGCCCGGCCTCGGCGGGGGACAGGGAGACGACCGCCTGGCTTCCGATCACCAGGACCGGCCGTTGGGCCTTCGCGAGGGCCCCGCGCACCGTGTCGATCGCGGCCGCCGACGGGGGCTTGGGGGCCCCCGCGGGGCGCTGAGGGGCCCCGATGTGCGGCATGTGGAACTGGTGCTTGAGGTAGGTCTTGAGCCCCGCCTCGGCGGCCTTGCCCACCGCGCCCTTCATCGAGTCGACGCCGGACTCCTTGAGGAACCACTCCTCGACGATCTCCTCGGGATACAGCAGGTCCACGGGCACCTCGAGGAACACCGGCCCGGGCACGCCCTCGGCGGCGACCCGGAAGGCCTTGGTGACCATGGGGACGATGTTCTGGACCTTCGTGATGCGGGCGCACCACTTCGTCACCGGCTCCATGAGCGCCATCTGGTCGATGTCCTGCAGCGATCCCCGGCCCCGCAGGACCGTCGCCGTGGCGCCCCCGAAGATCACCATCGGCTGCTGGGCCATCTGCGCGTTCTTGACGGCGGTCATCGTATTGGTGACGCCGGGGCCCGCGGTCACGGCGCACACGCCGGGGACCCCCGTCATGCGCGAGGCCGCGTCCGCCGCGAAGGCCGCGGAGCGCTCGTCGCGCACGTCCACGATCCGCACGCCGTGGTCCTTCGCGCCCTGGAGGATCGGGCTGATGTGGCCGCCGCACAGCGTGTACAGGCAGCTCACGCCGTGGGCTTGGAGCAGCTCGCCGATGATCGAGCCGCCGTGCTTGTGCGTCATGTCGTGTCTCCGCCGCGCAGGAGCCGCGCGGGCGGGGAGCCTATCCTCTTCACGCCGAACGGCCCACCGTCCATGCGACCCCTCCCCATCGACCCCCACCTCCCCGACGTCCTGGCGGCGCTGCGCGCCTCGGGCGCGGCCGTGGTCGTGGCCCCGCCGGGCTCGGGCAAGACGACGCGGGTCCCGCCCGCCATCGCGTCCGAGGTGCCGGGGCGGGTGCTGGTGACGCAGCCGCGGCGGGTGGCCGCGCGGCTGGCGGCGGGCCGCATGGCGAGCGAGCGCGGCGAGCGTCCGGGCCGGACGATCGGGTACTCGACGCGCTTCGATCGACGGACGTCCGCCGCGACGCGCGTGGAGCTGATCACCGAGGGGCTGCTCGTCCGCCGCCTGCAGGCGGATCCGTTCCTCGACGGCGTGAGCTGCGTCGTGCTCGACGAGTTCCACGAGCGGACCGTCGACGTCGACCTCGCCCTCGCCCTCCTCGCCGACTGCCGCCGCTCGGCCCGCGACGACCTGCGCGTCGTCGTGATGTCGGCGACGCTGGACCCCGCGCCCGTGGCCGAGTTCCTGGGCTGCCCCGTCGTGGAGGCCCCGGGGCGCACCTTCGCGGTGGACGTCGCCTTCTCCCGGGCGTCCACGGCCCGGCCCGAGGCGCGGTGCGCCGCCGCGGTCCGCCGCGTCCTCCAGGAGGAGAGCGACGGCCACGTCCTGGTATTCCTGCCCGGCGTGGCCGAGATCGAGCGCACCGGGCGGGCCCTGCGGGACGGGGGGGCCGCGGACGTCGACGTGCTCCTCCTCCACGGCCGCTTGCCGCTCGACCGCCAGGCGGCCGCCCTCGCCCCGTCCGACCGGCGCAAGGTCGTGCTCGCCACCAACATCGCCGAGACGTCCGTGACCCTCGAGGGTGCCCGGGCGGTCGTGGACACCGGCCTCGCGCGCGTCGCCCGGTACGACCCGGCCGTGGGGCTCACCCGGCTGGAGACGCGACCGATCTCCCGGGCGTCGGCGGACCAGCGAGCGGGCCGGGCGGGGCGCACGGGCCCGGGGCGCTGCGTGCGGCTGTGGACGGAGGCCGACCATCGGTCCCGGCGGGCCGCCGACGAGCCGGAGATCCGGCGGGCCGATCTCGCCCCGCTCGTGCTCCAGGTCCTCGAGTGGGGGACGGAGCCGGAGGAGCTCCCGTGGTTCGAGGCGCCGCCCCCCGCCGCCCTGGCCCGCGCGCGCGACATCCTCCGCGAGCTCGGGGCCCTGGACGACGGGGCCCCGACGGCCCGGGGACACGCGCTCGCGGCGTTGCCCGTCCACCCCCGCCTCGGGGCGGTCCTGCTCGCGGGTCGGGCGCGCGGCGTGGAGGCCGCCGCCGCCACCGCGGTCGCGCTCATGAGCGAGATCGACCCGTTCCGCGGCCCACCGGACGCCCCCGGCGACGGCGACCTGGAGCCCCGCCTCGCCGCGATCGCCGAAGCCGAGTGGCGGGATCGCACGCCCGCGGGGGCCGACGCGCGGCGGTGGCGGGAGCTGCGCCGGGTGCGGGACCAGCTGCTCCGGAGGCTGGCGAGCCTGCCCGCGGAGCCCGCCCCGGCCACGGCCCTGGATCCGCTCGTCGCCGCGCTGCTGGCGGGTCTGCCGGGGCGACTGGGGCGGCGGCGGGAGCCGGGATCTCCGCGCTACCTGCTCGCGTCGGGGCACGGCGCCGTCCTCGACGACGCGAGCCGCGCGCACGCCGACCTCCTCTTCGCGATGGACCTGCGGTCCGCCCGACGCGGCGCCCACGCCGAGCACCGGATCCGGCTCGCGCACCCCGTCGACGTCGACCTCGATACCCTCCCCGCCACCGACGAGCTGCGCTTCGACCCGGGGACCGAGTCGGTCGTCCTGCGCCGCGTCACCCGCATCGGCGCGCTGGTCCTGCGCGACGTCCAGAGCTCCCGACGCCCCCCCGCGATCGACGCCGCCCCGGTCCTGGAGACCGCCGCCCGAGCCGCTGCGGACCGCGCGCTGTCGCCGTCCCCCGAGGCCGCGCGCGCCCTCGCCCGCCTGCGCTTCGCCGCGGGCCTCACCGACGCCCTCGACGGCTCTCCCGAGGCGTGGACGGACCTCCTGCCCGACCTGTGCGCGACCCGCCGCTCGTTCGCCGAGCTGCGGCGCGCGGACCTCGCGGCCGCCCTCCTCGAGCGCCTGACCTGGAAGCAGCGGGCGGCCCTCGACCGCCTCGCGCCCGAGCGGCTGCGCGTGCCCAGCGGGTCCCGGCTGCTCGTGGACTACGCCGCGGAGGGGCCGCCGGTGCTCGCGGGCCGGATCCAGCAGTTCTTCGGGGCCACGGAGACGCCCACGGTCGGCGGCGGCCGGGTCCCGGTGATGCTGCACCTGCTCGCGCCCAACGGCCGGCCCGCGCAGATCACGCAGGACCTCGGGGGCTTCTGGGAGCGCTCCTACCCGGACGTGCGCAAAGAGCTGCGCGGCCGCTACCCCAAGCACCCCTGGCCGGACGACCCCGCGAGCGCGACCCCCACGAACCGCGCGAAGCCCCGGCGGTGAGGCTCACCGATCCCGGTCGGTGGAGGAGAGGGTCGCCCCCGTCACGTCCCGGAAGACGACGCTCAGGGCCGCGGCCCGCACGTCGACCACGGCGTACCCGTAGCGCTGGATCGTGAACTCGAGGCCCTCGCGGTCGCACGGCGCGGCGTCGCCGGTGCCCCCGCAGGCGGTCGTGGCGCGGAGCTTCGCGGACGCCCCCGAGGTCACCGCCAGGACGCCGTCGTACGTCCCCTGCTGCAGCAGGTGGGCGTGCCCGTTGAGCCACACCTCGGGGACGACGCCGATCGCCTCGGCCCAGCGCGGCCCGTGGTCCTCCCCCACCTTGTCGTCGTACGTCTTCCACACGTGGTGGGCCGCGAAGAAGGTCCACGGGGCCTCCTCCGCGTCGACGGCGGCCGCGATCTCGGCCGCGAGGGCCGAACCGAGGGTGCGGTTCGTATCCAGGACGGCGACGGTCGCGGGGCCCGTCCGCACGATGAAGTTGCGCTCGGGGAAGAAGACCCCGGGCCGCTCGGCGGCGTAGTCCCGATAGCAGCGCTCGGCGGCCTCCCGGCCGGTGGTGCTGCCCCCCACGTCGTGGTTGCCGATCGCGAGCACCAGGGGCGCGTCGACGGCGACCTGGAGGTCGCCTACGAGCTCGTCGAGGCGCAGGCGGGTCTCGTCGTCGAGGCCGTCGGGGCAGGTGGGTCCGAAGTCGTAGACGAGGTCGCCGAGGGCGAACACGATGTCGGGCTGCTCGTCGCGGATCGAGGCCCACAGGGCGTCGCGACAGGCGGGGGGGATCAGGGACTCCACGGTGGCGGGATCGCAGTCCCCGACGGTCGTCCCGACGATCCCGGAGTCCCCGATCGTCACGAAGCGGGCCGTGGGCCCGGTGTCGAAGACGAGCGGCTCCGGCAGCTCGGGCTGCGCGGTCCCGCACCCGGCCCCGGCGAGGAGGGCGAGCGCGGTTGCTGTTACCGTGGTGCGCACGGAGGAGACCTTGCCCACCTACGACCCCAAGATCATCCAAGACCACGCCGACGATCTGTACGCCTAGGCCGACAAGGCCCCCTTCCTGACGGCGTACGCGGCCGGTCTCATCGGCCTCGTGGTGGGCCTGGGCACCGGCATGGGCCTCGAGGCGGGCATGCTCGGGGGCGTCGTCGGGGGCGTCCTGCTCGGTGCCGGCGCGGGGGCCATCGGCTACCACGTGGGCAAGAGCCAGGCGACGCGGATGCGCGTCGCGGCCCAGACGGCGCTCTGCCAGGTCGCCATCGAGCGCGCGATCCATCGCCCCGAGGAGTGATCGCGGCTACTCCGCCGTGAGCCGGGCGTTGTAGGCCTGCACGGCGTCCCAGAGCCTCGGCACCAGGACGATCGAGCCCAGGTCCACGCGCGGCTCTTCGAGCGACTGCCGCTTGTTCCTCTGGCGGATCGCCCCGTCCACGACCATCGGGATCCCGCTCGCCGCCAGGCCTCCGGCGATGAGGGCCGGGACGACCATCGGCGGGGGGCCGCACGCAGACTCGGCCCCCCAGCACCAGTCGACGGAGGCGCCCACGGAGGCGGGCAGGAGGGCCGCCGCGGTGATGGCGCCGCCCGTGAGCCCCCACCCCGCGACCACGAGCTCGTCGCCCCCCTCCGTCGGACGGTCCGCCGCCTCATCGGAGTGCTGCGTCCAGAACCGCTCGGAGAGAAGCGGCTCGTCGAGGAGCGCGAGCAGGTAGAGCCTCGACAGCGGGGTGAACGGCCGGGCCGCGCGCACGACCTCCAGCCGCCCGGCGCGGTCCTCCGGGGGCAGGTCCTCCCGGCGCTCGATCGGATCGCGGGTCTTCCGGTCCACGAGCACGAGCGCCTCGGGGTGGTGCGGGGTCGTCGTGGGCGGGCTCGCGGACGGGAGCCCGGGGACGAGCGCGGGGGCGAGCCCCCGGGCCTGCCGGGCCACGCGCTCGAGGAGGTCCGCGACCATGTCGTCCTCCTGCAGAGCGTGCTCGCGGGCCCCGACGGACGCCTCGATCGCCGCTCCCCACCCCGGCGCAGCGTCCTCCGTCGCCCGCGCCGAGAGCACGATCCGGGCGGCGCAGACCCCCTCGGGCGTCTCCGGGGCGGAGCACCAGAACCGCTCGATGTCGGCGCGAAGGATGGGGGTCGCCGGAGCCCCGAGCGTCATCGCGTACACGCCCCCCGCGCGCAGCCCCCGCAGCAGGGTCTCGCCGACCACGTCGCCGACGGTCCAGCGCTTCAGGTGGAAGTCGATGTCCCAGCCCCCCGCCACGGCCGCGGGGGTGGGCTCCTGCTTCCAGAGCCAGCCGACGTAGCGGGGCCGCGGATCGTTGGCGCTGGGCGCGCTCGGCAGGGGCTCGGGCCCGAAGCGCACGTCGCGGACCTCGAGGCGAACGGGGCCCACCATCGCGTCCGCCTCCGGCAGCGCGGGGAAGGCGACGTGGATGTTGTTGGCGAAGCAGGGCGAAGCGCCCGCCAGGCCCACGGCGAAGGCCGCGGCGGCGACGGAACGGACCGATCGGGGGCGGTCGCTCATGCTCCCCGGTCTCGCAAGATCCAGGCCCCGAGCCCGGGCGATCAGAAGTCCAGGCCGACGGCCGGCTCCATCGTCGTGGCGACGGTGGACCAGGAGGCCGGGGCGGACGGCGACGTGCGGGGCGGGGCGTCGGACCGCAGGAGCATCGCGCGCCGGGAGCGAGGCGACTCCCGGGCCACCGCGCTGTCGACGCAGGCGGCGAGCACGACGACCTTCGCCGAAACCTCGTCCTCCTGCCTCCGGACATGACCCTCAAGTCGCCCCCTCCGCCGACCGATGGGAGTGCGGTGGAGAGCCCCACGCCCCGGCTGAGCGCGATCGTGACGTCCACGGCGGACGACCCCGGCGATCCGATCGCGTCGTTCGTCGACGCCGTCCGACGGGTCCGCGAGCGCCAGGGGACAGTCAACGTCGACGCGGCCCTGGCGGAGGCGGAGGTGGAGGTCGCGGGCACGCTCGCCTGGGACCCCGCCGCCAATACGCTGCTCCCCGCGGACGGGCCCGAGGTCGCCTTGGGCCGAGACGGGACCCGCTACTCGATCGCGCGGGAGCTGGGCCGGGGCGGCATGGGGCGCATCCTCGAGGCGAGGGACGCCGAGCTGCGGCGACGCGTGGCGATCAAGGTCGTCCTCGATCCCGAGAAGATGAGCCGGGCCCAGCTCGCGCGGTTCGTCTGCGAGGCGCGCATCACGTCGCAGCTCGAGCACCCGAACATCGTCCCCGTGCACGACATGGGGATCACCGACGAGGGCCTGCTGTACTTCGTGATGAAGCGGGTCGAGGGGCGCTCGCTGCGGGAGGTGATCGACGGGCTCCGCAAGGCCGACCCGACGGTCGTCGCCACATTCGAGCTGCCCCGGCTGATCCAGGACTTCATCGCCGTGTGCAACGCCATGGCCTACGCCCACGACCGGGGCGTGCTGCACCGGGATCTGAAGCCCGACAACATCATGATCGGGGAGTTCGGCGAGGTCCTGGTGATGGACTGGGGGCTCGCGCGCGTCATCGGCGACACCGGGGAAGACGGCGAGCGGGCGGGGCGCACGGGGCTCGTCTCCCTCGATCGCGTCGGCCCCGCGCGGACCCGGGACGGCGTGGCGATCGGCACGCCCGGGTACATGAGTCCGGAGCAGGTGATGGCGGCTCCCTCCCGCCTCGATCCCCGGTCCGACGTCTTCGCCCTGGGGGCGACGCTGTACGAGCTGCTCACGCTGCGACCCGCGTACCTGGGCAAGACGGCCCGGGACGTGCTCGTGGCCACGCTGCGCCGCGTCCCCCTGGCGCCCCGCGACGCCGCGCCGCACCGGCGCATCTCCGAGGAGCTGGAGGCGATCTGCATGCGCGCCCTGGCGCGCGATCCCGACGACCGCCACCCCACCGCGGCCGACCTCGCGCTCGATCTGCGCGACTTCCTCACGGGGCGGTCCCGTCGGGAGGCGGCCGCGGCCCGGCTCGAGGTGGGCATCGAAGAGGCGGCGCGCTACCAGGGCCTCGCGGCCGAGCGCCGTCGGCACGCGGAGCGGCGCGCCGAGCTGGAGCGGGACCTGGCTCCCTGGGCGTCGCTGGCCGAGAAGACGGAGCTGCACGCGGTCCAGGAGCGCATCGCGGCGATCGACCTCGCGCGGGCGGAGGCCTTCGAGGCGCTCGTGGGATCCGGGGAGCGGGCGCTGTCCCACGATCCCTCCAACCCCGAGGCCCGCCGTATGCTGGCCGACGCGTACCGCATGCGCCTCGACGAGGCGGACACGGCGGGGGATCGCGTCGAGGCGCGGTTCTACGAGCGCCGCGTGCGTCACTACGACGACGGCACTCACGCCGCGGCCCTGGACGGCGACGGCACCCTCACGCTGCGGAGCGATCCGCCGGGGGCCGCCGCCCTGCTCCAGCGCGTCGACACCTCCGGGCTCATCCACCGCCCCGGTCGCCCCGAGAGCCTGGGACCGACCCCCCTGCTCGCCCGCGCGCTGCCGATGGGCTCGTACCTCGTGACGCTGCGCTCGCCCGGACGGGAGGACGTATTGGTGCCCGTCCACATCACCCGCGCGCGACGCTGGGACGCGGGGTGCGTGCACCTCCCGCGTCGGGGCGCGACCCCGCCCGGGTTCCGCCGCATCTGCGCGGGCGCGTTCACGGCAGGCGGAGACGCGGAGGCCGAGAACGCGCCCCCCCGCCGGGACGTGTTCGTGGACACGGTGGTGATGGCCGAGAACCTCGTGACCGCGGGCGAATACCTGGAGTTCATCCGGGACCTGCACGAGCGCGCGCCCGACGAGGCCTGGGCCCGGCTGCCCCGCCAGATCTCGCCGTCGGACGGCACGCGCTACCCCTACTGGCAGCGCCCCGCGGCGGGCGAGGTGTACGAGCTGCCGACGATGGACCGGGACGGGGACCCCTGGACGGCGCGGTGGCCGGTGATGGCGGTCTCGGCGCACGACGCGGACGCCTACGTGGCCTGGCGGTCCGCCCGCGACGGCCGGCCGTATCGGCTGCCGACGGAGTGGGAGTGGGAGAAGGCCGCGCGCGGAGCCGACGGCCGGCCGTTCCCCTGGGGCGAGCGCTGGGACGCGGTGCTGTGCGCGAACGGTCGGCGCGCCGAGGGCCGCCCGCAGGTCGCCGAGGTGGGCTCGTATCCGACGGACCGCTCGGTGTACGGGATCCTCGACGCGGCGGGGGGCGCGTCGGAGTGGTGCAGCGACGAGGAGGAGGCGGGGGGCACCGCGCGTCGGGTGATCCGCGGGGGCGCGTGGATGAGCCTGCCGCCGACGTGTCGGCTCGCGGGTCGCCGCCTGCGCGCGCCGGACCAGCTCCGCACGACGACGGGCTTCCGGCTCGCCTTCACACCTCCGCGCTGACCGACCCCTGGTGTACCCTCCGCGGCGCACCGGAGGGACCGAAGATGACCGAGATCGCGCTGGACCGTGCCTACAAGTGGGAGAAGACCAAGGGCGATACGCTCTGGTTCACGCAGCCCGTCGGCGGCGGTGAGCTCAAGACCTGGACGTGGCGAGAGGGCATGGCCGAGGCGCGCCGGATGGCGGCCCACCTGCGCTCCCGCGAGCTTCCGGAGAAGTCCCACGTCGCCATCTTCAGCAAGAACAGCGCGTGGTGGATCTTCGCGGACATCGCGATCTGGATGGCGGGCCACGTCAGCGTCCCGCTGTACCCGACGCTCACCCCGGAGACGATCCGGCAGATCCTCGAGCACTCGGAGAGCAAGCTGATCTTCGTCGGCAAGCTCGACGGGTACGACGGCATGAAGGACGGGATCCCGGAGGGCCTGCCCGCGATCGAGATGCCGCTGGCGCCGAACACCGGCTTCGACAAGTGGGACGACCTGGTGAAGGACGTCGCGCCGATCGAGGACTCGCCCACGCGCGACCCCGACGAGCTGGCGACGATCATCTACACGTCGGGCTCGACGGGCGTGCCCAAGGGCGTGATGCACAGCTTCCGCGCGATGGCGGTCGCGATCGACGGCGTGAGCAAGCGGGTGGACATCCAGCCGGACGAGCGGATGCTCAGCTACCTGCCGCTGGCGCACGGCTTCGAGCGCTGGCTGGCGGAGACGGGCGTGATGTGGAACGGCGGGCAGCTGTTCTTCGCCGAGTCCATCACCACGTTCGTGACCGACCTCAAGCGGGCCCGGCCGACGCTGTTCGTCTCGGTGCCCCGCCTCTGGCAGAAGTTCCAGCTCGGCGTCAGCGCCAAGATGCCGCCCAAGAAGCTGAAGCTGCTCCTGAGCATCCCGATCGTGCGCGGGATCATCCGCAAGAAGGTCCTCGGGGGCCTCGGGCTCGACGCCGTGCGGTTCGCGGGCTCGGGCTCCGCGCCGATCCCGAAGGAGCTGATCCAGTGGTACCGGGACCTGGGCCTCGAGCTGCTCGAGGGCTACGGGATGACGGAGAACTTCAACTACTCGCACTGCACCGAGCCGGGCAAGGTGCGCGTCGGCTACGTGGGGAGCACCTACCCGACCGTGGAGCACCGCATCAGCGAGGAGGGCGAGATCCAGGTCAAGAGCCCGGGCTCGATGATGGGGTACTACAAGGAGCCCGAGAAGACGAAGGCGACGTTCACGGAGGACGGGTTCCTGAAGACGGGCGACCGGGGCGAGATCGACGACCAGGGTCGGCTGAAGATCACGGGGCGGACGAAGGAGCTGTTCAAGACGAGCAAGGGCAAGTACGTCGCGCCCGCGCCGATCGAGAACAAGCTGCTGCTGCACGACGCGCTGGAGATGGCGTGCGTGTCCGGCGACCACAAGCCGCAGCCCTACGCGATGGTGGTGCTGGACGAGGGGATCCGCCCGAAGATGGGGGACGCGGGGTTCCGCACCGAGATCGAGGCGTCGCTCGACGAGCACCGCAAGGCGGTCAACGCCGAGCTCGACCACCACGAGCAGCTGGCGGTGATCAGCGTGATCACGCGCCCGTGGACGATCGAGAACGGGATGCTCACGCCCACGATGAAGCTCAAGCGAGCCGCGATCGAGACGGAGTACGGCCCGGTCGCCCAGAGCTGGTACGACCAGGGCAAGCCGGTGGTCTGGGCGGACTGACCGCGCCCGCCCAGCTCAGAGCCGCCGCTTCAGCAGGAGCCCCACGCCCGCCGCGGGCAGGGCGACGAGGTCGGTGGGGTCCGGCGTCACCGCGACGGGGCGGAGGGGGGCCGAGAGCCCGTCGAGCAGCGCGTGGACCGGCCACTGGAGCGCGCCGAGCCCCCATCGGTACGCGTCGGCCGCGGCCGGCAGCAGCTGGACCGCTCCGAAGACGACGATCGTGGCGGCCACCGCCCCGAGGAGTACGCGGCGGTCGTCCCTCGGGCCCACGATCTCGACCAGGGCCTGCAGGAACAGCGGGAAGAAGACGAGGCCCGCGAAGTCGCTGAGCTTGCCGGTGACCAGGCCCCCCCACGCCCCCTTCAGGACGTGGTCGTTCACCACGAGCAGCCCCACGGCCGCGAGCGCGACCGGGTGCAGTAGCCCCTCGCCCGCGACGGCGCGGCTCATGCGTGCTCGAAGCCTCCGTCGTCGAGCTCGGCGGTGACGGTGGGCCGCGACAGACCCTCCTCCACGAAGAAGTCGATGCGGAAGAAGAGGTCGAGCAGGATCTCGGCGGGGGCCCCCGCGTCGACCGCCTCGAACTCGACCTCGACTTCGAACTCGATGATGCACGGCTCGTCCGGCGCCGCGGTCGTGCAGCCCACGTCGAAGCGCCCCCCGTCCAGGCCGCCCGCCGACACGAGGTCCTGGAAGTTCAGGCGGTCCCCGCGGGGGTCGTCCCTCACCGTGTCCGCCGTCCCGCCCGAGAAGCCCCACCGCAGGACGAGCTCGCCCGGCAGCGGCTGCGCGGTCATCGACGCGTAGGCCGCCTGGGCCGTCGCGCCGATCAGCTGCCCGTCGGGGTCGTCGATCACCAGCTCGCCCCGGAACGTGAGCGGGTCGGCCCCGGGCTCCAGGCTCAGCAGCCCCAGCTCCACTCGGGCCGACTCGGCCGCCTCGATCGGGCCGAGCATCTCCTGCCTCTCCGAGGTGGCGATGGACGCGGCCGCCACGAGGACGACGAGCGCGCGGGCGGCGATGGCGCGGATGCGGATGCGGGTCATGTCCCCTCGACACTCCAAGGCGCGTTCCCGCCGACCGGGTCCGTCCGCGCCCGCCCCGGGACGGTGAGGAGGGGCGCGACGCAGAAAAGGGGTTGTGAGCGTCCGTAACAGCGTTATGCTCGGGGACGTAACACTGTTACGGAGCACCCGTGGACGACGCAGTTCGATACATCCGAGACGCCCTGGCCGCCGGCGAGCTCACCGAGTCCGATCTCACGGCGCGGCGCATCGGCGCCCGCCTCGGCAAGACCACGTCGGTCCTGTACCACCACTGGGGCTCCCTCGACCGCTTCCTCTTCGACGTGTCCCAGGACGGCTACCTCCTCCTCACCGAGGTCCTCCTCGCCGCGGGCCCGGCCCTGCCGGACATCGCCGAGGCGTTCATCGCCTTCGGCCTCGACCGCCCCGTCCTCTATCGGCTGATGTTCGAGCGCCCCTGGCCGTGGGACGACCTGCGCGCCGCGGGCGCCTTCGAGGGCGCCCCGGGCCTCGCCCTGTGGGGGCGCGTCGTCGACCGCCTCGCCGCCGCCGGATCCACGGGTCCCCGCCGCGACGGCCTCCTCCTCCACGCCGCCCTCCACGGCCTCGTATCCCTCGCCAACAGCGGTCGGGCCAACGTGGGCGACCTCACCGTCACCGATCGCCGGGCCGCCGTCGACGCGGCCCGAAACCTCGCCGCGCGCATCTGCGCGCCCTCCCCGGAGCCCAAGTCATGACCCTCGCCACTCCCCTCGCCCTCCCCCGCGGGGCCGCCCTGCCCAACCGCATCGTCAAGTCCGCCATGTCCGAGCGGCTCGGCGACCGCGACCTCGCCCCCACCGAGGCCCACGTCCGCCTGTACCGGCGCTGGGCCGCAGGAGGCGCCGGGCTGCTCGTCACCGGCAACGTCATGGTCGACTCCCGCCACCTCGGCGAGACCGGCAACGTCGCCCTCGAGGACGACGCGCACCTCGACGCGTTCCGCGCCTGGGCGGCCTCCACCGAGGGCACCGACGCGCAGCTGTGGATGCAGATCAACCACCCCGGCCGCCAGTCCCCGAGGTTCGTGAACCGCGCGCCGGTCGCCCCGTCGGCCGTCCCCGTCGAGATCCCGGGGACCTTCATCACCCCGCGCGAGCTCGAGCCCGCGGAGATCCTCGACATCATCCAGCGCTTCGCCGTCACCGCCTCCCTGGCCCGGGAGGCGGGGTTCGACGGCGTGCAGATCCACGCCGCCCACGGCTACCTCGTGAGCCAGTTCCTGTCGCCCCGGACCAACCTGCGGGACGACGCCTGGGGCGGTGACGACGCCCGACGACGACGGTTCCTCGTCGAGGTCGTGCGGGCCGTCCGCGCCGCCGTGGGGCCCGACTTCCCCGTGGGCGTGAAGCTCAACTCCGCGGACTTCCAGAAGGGCGGGTTCACCGAGGACGCGTCGATGGCCGTGGTCGCGGCGCTGGAGGCGGAGGGCATCGACCTCCTCGAGGTCTCGGGAGGGACCTACGAGAAGGCCGTCATGTTCGAAGAGACCGTCCCCACGAAGGACTCCAGCGCCCGCCGCGAGGCCTTCTTCGCCGACTACGCCGCCCGCGTCCGCGCCCTCACGAGCGTCCCCGTCCTCGTCACCGGCGGCTTCCGCACGCGCGCGGGCATGGACGACGCCCTCGTCTCCGGCGCCACGGACCTCGTGGGCATGGCCCGTCCCCTGGCCTTCGATCCGGACCTGCCCGCCCGCCTGCTCTCGGGCGAGGCGGAGGCGGCGCGGCCGGTGAAGCTGTCGACGGGCTGGAAGCTGATCGACCCCATGATCCAGGGGGGCTGGTACCAGGCCCAGATCAAGCGCCTCGGCCGCGGCCAGGAGGCCGATCCGAAGCTCCCCCGGGTCGTCGCGATCTGGCACTACGTGACTCATCGCGCCGCCTGATCCGGTCCACGCGCAGCCGGCCGTCGGCGTCGAACATGCCCCGGAGCGTCAGCAGGACCGAGATCGCCGTGCCCCCGGCCGTCGCGCACGCGATCATGAACATGATGACGATCTGGTAGCGGGCGGCCAGGCCCGGCTCGGTGCCCCCCAGCAGCTGCCCCGTCATCATCCCCGGGATCGATACGAGGCCGACGACCGTCATCGAGTTGAGGATCGGGATCATCCCCGCGCGGACCGCCTCCCGCGCCACCGGCCGCGCCGCCTCCCAGGTCGACGCGCCCAGCGCGAGCCGTCCCTCCACCCGCGCCCGGCCCGCGTCGAGCTCGGCCAGGGCCCGGTCCAGCCCCAGCGAGATGCCCGTGAGCCCGTTGCCGAGCATCATCCCCAGCAGGGGGATCGTGTAGCGCGGCTCCCACCAGGGCTCCACGCCGACGATCCCCACGCACCCGACCACCGCCGTGAGGCCGCAGGACGTGAGCAGCGCCGTGAACCCGACCCGGGTCGCCCCCCGGTAGGTGCGCGACGAGCGCCCGATCGCCGCCCGCGCGGCCAGGAAGATCATCGCGAGCGCCATCGCCGCGATCGGCCAGGGGCTGCGCAGGTTGAAGACGGGGATCAGCACCCAGCCGAGGGCGGTGAGCTGGACGACCGTGCGCGTCGCCGCGATCAGGAGCTTGCGGCCGAGGCCCAGCCCCAGCGCGAAGGACAGGGTCGCGTTGAGCAGGATCAGGCTCGCCGCGAAGACGAGATCGAGCGTCGTGAGCTCGATGGGGCCGTTCACGGCGCAGGCTCGATCACGCGGTCCGCCAGCCGGGCGAGCCGGGCGGGGTCGTGCGAGACCCACACGCACGACCGCCCGCGCAGGTCGTCCTCCACCGCCGCCGTCGCCGCTTCGTCGAGGGCGGACGTCGGCTCGTCGAGCAGGAGCACGTCGGGGTCCCCGGCCAGCGCGATCGCCAGCGCCGCCCGCTGCCGCTCGCCTCCGGAGAGCTCGTCCCAGCGCCGATCCCAGGAGTCGATCGGCAGGCCCCACCCCGACGCGATGCCCCGGGGGTCGGTCCACGCGCCGCGGCGACCCCGGTACGTCTTCACCTCGTCGACGTGGTCCGCGGGCGTCCCCAGGTAGACGACGGGCGCCTGGGGCACGTACGTCACCCGACCGCGGTACGCGGGCACGCCCCACTGCCGAGGGTCGCGCCCCGCGAGGGTGACGGTGCCCGCGTCCAGCGGATCCAGCCACGCCAGCGCGCGGAGCAGGGTCGTCTTCCCGCAGCCCGACGGGCCCACGACGCCCAGGATCCGCCCGGGCTCGAGCGTGAACGAGAGGTCGTCGAAGAGCACACGATCGTTCAGCCGCCGCCGGATGCCGTGGGCGACGAGGGGTCCGGGAGCGGCCACGGGCCGAGTCTCGCACGCCGGTCGGGCCCGCGGAGACCATTGACAAGCCCCCCGGGGCGGCGGACGCTGAAGACATGAGGGTGTTCGCCGCCGCCGTCGTGGTCTTCTCGTTCGCGCTCGCCGCGGGCTGCCCCGATACGAACCCCTCGCCCGTGGACGACGACGACGTCGCGATCGGGGACGACGACGCGGTCGACGACGACGACGCGGCCCCCGTCGACGCCCACGCCCCGTTCCACAGCGCCGTGAGCGGGGGGGCCGTGCTGGCCACCGACCGCTACCGCCTGGAGCTGTTCGTCATGCCCACCGAGCCCGTGGGCGCGGCCTCGACGTCCGCGTACCAGGTCCGCCTCGGCCCCGGCGCCCTGCGCGCGGCCGCCCTCCCGGAGACCCCCCGATGAGCTTCCGCGCCCTCTCCGCCGCCGCCGTCGTCGCGCTCGCGTCGCTCGCCGCCCCCGCCGCCGCCGACACGCCCGGCCTGTTCCCCGTCCAGGGCGTCCTCACCGACGGCGACGGGGCGGTGGTCGACGGACGGACGGCCATCGGCTTCGCCCTCTACACGTCGTCGGGCGAGCCCACGGCCGTGTGGTCCGAGACCCAGTCCGTGGACGTCGTCGACGGGCTGTTCACGGCGTACCTGGGCGACGAAGCGGAGCTCGATCCGGCGCTCTTCCGCGACAACCAGGTCCTCTGGCTCGGCATCACCGTCGAGGACGACGAAGAGATGCCCCGCGTCGAGCTCGGCTCGGTCGCCTTCGCGGCGGTCGCGCAGTACGCCCTGAACGTGCCCGAGGACCTCGTCACGGGCGACCAGGCGTGCAACCCCGGGGACGTCGTCGTGGGCCTCGACGCCCAGGGGGACGTTGTCTGCTCGCCGAACCCCGTCTACACCGGCGCCGACTTCGCCCTGTCGGACCGGGTCTGCGCGCCCGGCGAGGTCGTGGAGGGGATCGACGCCGCGGGCGCGCCGCTGTGCGTGGTCGATCAGGACACCCTGTACTCCGGAGCCGACTTCGCCGTCGCCGGGCAGAGCTGCGGGGCGGGCGCCTTCGTGCTCGGGATCAACGTCGCGGGCGACATCATCTGCGCGGCCGAGGCCTCCTACTCCGGGGCGGACTTCGCGGTGGCCGACCAGGCCTGCCCGGGGACCGACCTCGCGGTGGGCGTGGACGCGAACGGCGACCTCGTCTGCACGGCGGCGCCCCCGACCGTGACGTCCGTCGGCGGGCTCACGGGGGGCACGATCGCGGGCAATACGACCATCGCGGGCGACCTGACGGTCACCGGCTCCGCCACCCTCGGCAACCAGCCGATCGGCTACGCGTCCAGCCCCCTCGCGTTCATGGAGCTGGAGCAGCTCGGCTGCCGGCACCTGAACGCGACGCACGGCGGGTGGATCGAGTTCCCCTCGCCCTTCGCGACGTCCCCGATCCTCGTCGCCTCGATCGACGAGAGCCTCGACAACTCCGGGGCGGATTGGGTCCGGATCCGCCAGGAGCACCCCAACCGCGTGGGGCTGCGGTGCAACGCCCGGGCGGACGCGATCCACTACCTCGCGATGGAGCCCGGCGTGCACACGATCGACGGCAACGTCGTCGAGGCGGGGGAGCTGAGCGTCGCGGGGGGGACGGTCGCGTCGGGGACGGCCGTCTTCTTCAACGCGTTCTTCACCCAGCCCCCCGTCGTCCTGCTCACGATCGACGAGTCCGGGGACGACAACGGCGGCGTGTACACCCGGCTGATCAACAACGTGACCACCGGGGGGTTCGAGGTCTACCTGAACAGCGCGTCGGACGCCGTGCACTGGATCGCGTTCACGCCCGGCGAGTACAACCACGGCCGATATCACTTCAACGCGGGGGTGATCACGCTCAACAACAGCTGCACCGGCGGCTTCAGCAACTGCCAGATGGCGCTCCCCGCGGGCGTGTTCACGTCCGCCCCCAGCATCGTCGCCACGATCCACGACACCAACAACAGCGGCGCGTCCTGGGTCCGCCACCGCGAGATCACGCCCACGCAGTGGACGGCGCGGTTCAATACGAGCACCGAGGCGATCCACTACGTCGCGTGGGAGGTGGTCCCGTAAGGTGCGCGGATGTCTCGGACCCGCCTGCTCCTCCTGACCGCGCTCCTGCTCCCCGCCTGCGTCGAAGACGACACCCCGGGGCCCACGCCCACCCCGCTCGACGCCGTCGCCGTCACGGAAGAGGCGACGCTGCCGTGCCTGTCGGCTCCCGTTCACGTCCTGCGCACCGAGCACAACGTCCCCCACATCTACGGCGCGAACGAGGCGGACGTGGCGTGCGCGCAAGGCTTCGTGACGGCCCGCGAGCGCTTCTTCCAGATGGACATCATCTCGAGGTTCGGCACCGGCCGACTCTCCGAGCTCCTGGGCGACGACGGACTCGGCAACGACATCGAGGCCCGCAACCGCGAGAGCCTCCGCATCGCCGAGCAGATGGTCGCCGCCGCGGACCCCGAGCTCTCCGCCATCTTCCAGGCCTACGCCGACGGCGTGAACGCCTACATCGCCGCGGTGCGCGCCGGGACGTCGGTGCCGCCGGCGGAGGTCTCGGCGGTCTTCACGCTCCTGGGCTTCGACACGCCGGGCGAGATGCTCGCGGAGTGGTCGCCGCTGTCGGTCGCGGGGGTCGCGGCGACCGTGAACTTCGTCTCCGGCTTCGAGACCACCGACATCTCCTGGCAGGGGAGGATGGACCAGATCGCCGGATTCGCGGAGGACCTGCCCAAGACCGAGCTTCGGCGCGCGGGGGCGCTCCACGACATCGCGAACCTCGTCGCCCCCGCCCACGCCATCGAGTCGAGCGCGGGCTTCCTCGCGAGCGCGCGCACGGCGACCCCGGGGGCGCCCCGGGGGGGGCCCCCCCGCGGGGCGGCGCCCCTGGCGCGGGCGCGCGCGCGCCGGGGCCGGCGCGCGGCCGCCCCCAGGGGCGGGCAGCACCCCGAGCCCTGGGGCAGCAACACCTGGGCGGTGGGCCCGTCCATGAGCGCGAGCGGCAACAGCATCGTCGCGGGCGACGGCCACCTCGCCCTCACGTCGCCGTCGTTCCTGTTCCACACCCACCTCGACACCCGGCTGCTCGGCGGCGGGGACCTGCACATGATCGGGCTCACCGTCGCGGGCACGCCCGCCATCGGGCTGGGGACGAACGGCGACGTGGCCTGGAGCCACACGTCCCAGACGTCCGACATCAACGACTACTACCGCGACGAGGTCGTCCTGGCCGCCGACGGGCGCCCCGCCGCCACGATCTTCCGCGGGGAAGAGATCCCCGTGGAGGAGATCGTGGAGACGTACCGCGTGGCCCCGGTGCTGGGCTCGGTGGAGCGGGACGTCACGGTGTCGCGCTGGCGGACCGGCCAGGGGCGGCCGTTCTTCTCGCTGGAGGGGACGCGCGTCGACGGGCCCGACGAGCCCGCCGCGGTCAACATCTTCGGCGACTGGATCGTGCCCGGCGACGCCGACGGCGACGGCGTGATCACGGCCATCACGGGCGCCGCGTCCCACTTCGAGGAGCGCCACATGTTCGAGCACGTGCGCGGCTGGGCGAAGGCCGCGAACGTCGACGAGTGGGCCGCGCACCACCACGGGATGACGTCGTACAGCCAGCACTTCGTCGTCGGCGACAGCAGCGGGAACATCCTCTACTCGGGGTTCCAGGGCATGCCCTGCCGGGGCTACCTCCCCCGGGAGGCCGACGGCAGGCCCGTCGCGGGGGCCGACCCGCAGCTCCTCATCGACGGCACGGAGCACCCGTCGTTCTCCGTCGGCTACGACGGCGACCTCATCGCCGCCGCCAAGGACGACGAGCTCCGCTGCACGCTCACGCCGGACGAGTACCCGAGCGCCAAGAACCCCGACCAGGGGTGGCTCGTCAATACGAACAACGCGCCCTGGGCGGGGACGCACGACAACGACCTCTGGAACGACCCCCACTACCTCGGGGGGCCCTGGGCGGGCACCTACCGGGCGTCGCGCGTCGCCGAGCTGATCGAGGCGAACCCCGGCGGCCACACCGTGGAGACGATGGCGGGGATCCAGGGCGACCACATCTCGCGCCTGGGGACCGAGTTCCTGGAGCGGGTGCTCCTCGACGCGCTCGACGCCGCGGTGGCGCTCGCGGCGGACGACGGCCCGCCCCCCGAGGAAGGGTCGCCGGAGGAGCGGATCCTGGCGATGTACACCGAACACCAGGAGCCGATAGACGAGGCGCGCGCCCGGCTGACGGCCTGGAACGAGCGGGGGCGGCACGCCGCGTCGGGCGTCGAGACCGTGTGGGACGACCCCTCCGACGAGGACCGGCAGGACGCCGTCGCGACGATGATCTGGAACGCGTTCATCGGTCGCTGGGTCGGCGCCGTGTTCGACGACGAGAGCGGCATGCCCGGGCTCTTCCGCCCCTACGGCATGTACGGCCGCCTGCGCACGCTGTCCGTCCTCCTCGCGGGCGTCGGCCCCGACGGCGAGCCGCCCGCGTCCCACGACCCCGACACGGGCGAGTCCGTCTTCTTCGACGACACCCGCACCGAGGACATCGTCGAGTCGTCCGGCGAGCTGGCGATCCGGGAGCTCGTGGCCGCGCTCGAGTACCTGGCCTCCCCCTACGGCGACGGCCGGGTCGGCGGCTTCGACACCGACGACCAGGACCAGTGGCTGTGGGGCCTGAAGCACTTCGTGAAGTTCGAGAGCTTCGTAGCGAGCGAGGTCGGCGACGACACCCTCGGGACGATCTTCCGGGACATGGAGATCACGCCCGAGGGGTTCCCCTTCGCCGACCCCGAGCCGGGCTTCGGCGACCCGCGCCGCGCGCTGCCGGGCTTCCCTCGTCCGGGCGACGCGAGCGGGATCGACGCCGCGGGCGGCCTGAGCCGCACCGACTTCGGCTACACGAGCGGGCCCGTCATGCGCATGGTCGTGGAGCTCGACCCGGCGGGCATGACCGGCGTGAACGTCATCCCCGGGGGGCAGACGGCCGACCCGAACAGCCCGTTCTTCGCCGACCAGGCGATGCTCTGGCTGGCCAACGAGGCATCGCCGATCCGCTTCTACGTGGAGGACGTCGTCGCCGCCGCGGTCGAGCACGCGGTCTATTCGCCCTGAGTTGGAAATGCCCCGGCGCCTCGGGGGTAGGTTCCCGGCGTGGTCGGCTGCATCTTCCTCTGCATCGTCCTCTTCGTCTTCGGGGTCGCGATCCTCCTCATCCCGCTGGGGACCGCGCTGTCGTTCGGGCAGGGCTTCGTGGTCACGGCGCTGCTCGGCGCCGCGGCGTGGACGGCGTGGGCGGCCTGGCGTGACGGGGGGGCCCTGGCGCTGGTGCTCGACACCGGCGGGGAGGAGCACTGCTTCCCCGCTCTGCCCGAGGACGAGAAGGGGGTCGTCCTCCTGGAGTTCGAGCTCGACGACGGCCTCCGGGTCGTCCGCGCGCCCGAGGACAGGGAGGGCTTCGGGGGGTCGACGTACACCGATCTGACGGTCGAGCCCGGGGGCCGCCCCCGCCTCGAGCTCCGCCGCGCCCGCCCCGGAGCGCGCCGGGGCCGCCTCACGCTGGTGCGAGGCACGACGACCCTGTGGGAGGTCCCCGACGTGCGCGTGGGCCGCCCCGTCGTCCTCTCCGAGATCGCCCTGCGCGTCCTCCGCCTCGAGGGCCCCGCCACCCTGGTCTTCCTCGACCGATGAGCGAGCTCGAGCCCGTCGCGACGGTCCGCAGCCGGACCCCGAAGCGCTCCTTCGGAGACCACGTGCGGTCGCTGCGCGGGGCGCTCCCGTCGGGGGGCTGGTGGCGGCTCCTCCTCCTCGTCGCGGGCCTGCTCACGGCGGCGCAGATGCTCGGCGCGCAGGGCCTCCTCGAGGACCTCGACGCCCCCACGCGCGTCGCCGCCTACGAGCGTCGGGGCTACGACGTGGAC
This sequence comes from uncultured Rickettsiales bacterium, assembly GCA_964512225.1. Taxonomy (GTDB): domain Bacteria; phylum Myxococcota_A; class UBA796; order UBA9615; family UBA9615; genus CAZEKB01. The sequence continues at coordinate 39,409 of CAZEKB010000039.1, forward strand.
GTGAAGCCCGCCGCGCCCGCCACCGAGACGCGGGCCGCCACCCCCACCCGCGTCCTCGTGGCCAAGGAGCGGGGCGGCGAGACCGTCCGGCGCGACCTCGGCGCCCACCTCCGCGCCGAGTCCGCGTTCACCCTGATCGCGAAGCCGGTCGCCGCCGCCGCCTTCATCTTCATCCTCCTGCAGCTCGGGTCCTGGATCGACGCGGGGCGGCCCCGCGCGCCGGGCGCCGTCCGCTGGGACAAGGCCCTCCCCGTCCTGTGGCTCCTGCCGGTGGGCATCTCCGTGATCGTGCTGTCCCGCCTGGCCGTCGACGTGCCGTCGGCCACGAGCGCGCGGTTCCCGTCGGCCCTGGCGTGGCCCGCTCGCCAGGCGAACGCCGCGCTGCTCGCCGCCCTCGCCGTGCCCCTCGCGGCCCTGGCCGCGGGCATCGCCGAGCGCTTCGACTGGGGGCAGCGGTGGATGCGACGCCCCCTCGTCCCGCCCCTGCTGGAGCGCGCGCCGGCCGTCGAAGCCCGCCTCCCCCTCCGGGTCTACGACCTCCTCCTCGTCGCGGCCTGCGGCCTCTTCGTCGTGACCGGGCTCCTCGGCCGGGCGGCGTTCGGGGCCACCCTCTCCCTCTCGGTGGGGGGCGCGGCGGTGCAGGTCGTGGAGGCGGCGAAGGTGCTGCTCGTGCTGCACGCGGCCTTCTTCCTGGCGGACCACGAGCACGACTCGGGCCCCGGGGGGCGCGCGATCCGGACGGGCCTGCAGGACCCGCGCGTGGCGAAGGCGGCCGTCTCGATGGTGCTCGCGGGGAGCGTCGCCGTCGTGGCCACCGGGGACCTGGGCACCGGCCTGCTCGCGGGCGCCATCCCCCTGCTGGCGGGGGTCGCCGCGACGGGCTCGACGCTCCTCCTCGGCGGCGCCACGGCGGGGGGCCTGGCGGCGATCGGGCTCGTCCTGCTGTCCCACCGCCCGGCCTACGTGTACAGCCGCGTGGCCGCCCTGCTGTCGCCGTTCGAGCGGTCGGAGACGCTCGCCGGGGTGCGCTGGGCGCTGGCCGAGGGCGGGCTGCTCGGCACCGGCCTCGGCTCGGGGCGACCGCACGCCGTCCCCAACGTCGACTCCGACTTCATCCTGGCCGCCGTCGGCGAGGAGCTCGGGCTCGCCGGCATCACCCTCGTCCTGCTCGCGACCGGCGCCCTCGTCCACCGCGGCCTGCTCATCGCGGCCCGGGAGGAGGAGCCGCTGCGCAAGCACCTCGCGACCGCCGCCACGCTCGCGATCTTCGCCCAGGCGGCCGTCATCACGGCGGGCACGCTCGGGCTGCTGCCCGCCACCGGGGTGCCCTACCCACTCGTCTCCCGGGGCGGCGCGAGCCTCGTCGTGCACTCGGCCCTGCTCGGGGTGCTCGCCCAGGTGTCGGCGGGGCGGGTCCCGCGGGCGGGCGAGACGCTGCGGGACTACCCGGGGTGGCGGACGGTGCTCGTGCGGCTCCGGGCCACCGCGGGGCTCGCGCTGGGGACGCTGTTCGTATGCTGGGCCGCCGCCGCCTGGTTCATGGTGGGGCGGCCCGCCGAGGACCGCGACCGCGCGTACGTCGACTCGGACAAGGTCGACCTCGTGCGGCACCTGGTGGACGGGGGCGCGCTCGTCGTCGACGGGAGGCGCGTGAAGGCGGCGCCGAAGCGGTTCGGGGCGGCCGCGGAGGGGCTGCGGCCGGAGCTGCGACGCCGCGTCTCCACGACGCGAAAGACCGTGGACGGCCGCTCCCTCGACGCCCTGGCGCGGTCGCTGCGGGTCCTCGACGGGCGGGTGAACGTGGACGGCTCGTCCTTCTCGATCCGCAACCCCCGGCGACGCAGCAACGAGCCCTTCCGCCTCGTGGACCGCGCGGGCCGCACCCTCGCGGTGACGAAGAAGGGCAAGCGGGTCCATCCGCACGGGGCGGCGACCTTCCCCGTGGTGGGCCACCGGTCGCCGGGGTCGGCGTCGTTCCTGGAGGAGGACACGGCCGCCGCCCTCGACGCCCTGCTCCGGCGCGACGCCGCCCTGCACCCCGACCGCGTGCGGGCCCGGACCGTGCGCCTCTTCGAGGGCGAGCTGAAGGCGGAGCGGCCGCGGGCCCCCTGGACCGTCACCGCCACGATCGACCGGCGGGCGCAGCGCAACGCCATGGCCGCGATGGAGGGCCGCCGCGGCGCGGCGGTGGCCGTCGATCTGCAGACCGGGGGCCTGCTCGTGCTCGCGTCGATGCCGACGATCGATCCCGACGCCCTCCTCGCTTCGGGGGGCCTCGACGCCGCCTTCCGCGACGCCGACCTCGAGCTGCGCGCCCACCGCGCCCTGCGCAAGCGCTACCCGCCCGGCTCGACGATGAAGGTCGTGACCGCCGCCGCCGCCGCCGAGCAGGCCCGGCTGCGGGGCGCGGTCGAGGTCGGCGCGGCCGTGCTGGACGGTAAGCAGGCGACCTGCCGGGGCCGCGACACGACCCTCTCGGTGCGGGACGCCGGGGGCGTGAAGCACGGCCGCGTGGACCTCACGACCGCCCTGGGCAAGTCCTGCAACATCTTCTTCGCGCGCACCGGCGTCGCGCTGGGGCCGGACCTGCGGGACATGGGCGAGCGCATGGGCTTCGGGGACGGCCGATCGCTCGTGCCGTGGGCGGAGGAGGCCCAGCTCACGGCCCGCCCGAGCCACCTGCTGACCTGTCGGGCCGTGGCGGGATCGGGGCCGCTGCCCCAGGAGTGCTCGGGCGCGTCGGGGGGAGCCGGGCTGGAGTTCGTCTCGGACGGCTGGATCGCGCGGAACCCGCGCCTCACGTCGCGGGCGGCGTTCGGACAGACCGTCGTGGAGGCGACCCCCCTGCAGATGCTGGAGGTGGCGGCGACGATCGCGAACGGCGGTCGGCGCCCGACGCTGCGGCTGCTCGAGCGCGTCGACGGCCGCTGCGGCGAGGGCGACTGTCCGCTCGCGATCGCGAGCCTCGACCAGGAGCGGGTCGTGTCCACGGAGATCGCCGCGATCGTGCGGGACGGGATGGTGGAGTCGTATCGGACGGGCACGTCGTCGCCCGCGAACCTGCGCCTGCGGCTGGGGCGTCAGGGGGAGCGGTGGACGCTCGAGAGGAAGCCCGCGCGGCCCGTGGCGGTGGCCGCGAAGACGGGGACGGCCGAGGTCCAGGACGCGACGGACCACTCCTGGTTCATCGCGTTCGCCCCCGCGGACGCGCCGGAGGTGGCCGTGGTCGCGCTGATCGAACACGGCGGGGCGGGAGTCGCCACCGCCGGTCCGATCGCGATGCGGGTGCTACGGGACGCGCTCAACGCGAAGTAGCACCGGCACGGGGGCCGCTCATGCGGCCCGCCTGGCGAGCGTCGCGCGACCCCGAATGCGCCCGTGACGAGAACGCCGCGAGGGCGTCCCCGTCACGGGCTGGGGGTTGACGAGTTCTCGGGTCGAGGCCGAGACGAGATCGGCGCCCTCCGTGGTGACGGCGCGGACCAGCGTGGTCTTGCGCCGTCGGCGGAGCATGATCCCGCCGCCGCGGCCCGGGTCGCCCTCGACCTGCACGCCCCGGGCGCGCAGCCCCGCCAGGTCGCGGAAGATCGTTCGCTCGGAGACCTCGAATCGGGCCGCGGCGGCCCCTACCGTGGTCGGGCCCTGGCGTCGCAGCCAGGCCGTCAGTCGTCGTCGTCGAATCTGCGTGGCACCCATCGTTCTCTCCTCTCCCCCGTCGTCCGGGCCCGGCGGCCACTCCGACCACCGTCTCCCCAGAACGTCGACGCCCCCGCGGGTGCGTCGACCGGCGGGGGCGTTGTGGTGTTCGGTTCAGCCGAAAATCAGCTCACGCACACGCCCTCCGGGCGACCAGGAAGGTCGCTCCAATCGGTCTGGAAGTTGGTCGTGTGCTTGCGCATCGTCTCTCGCGGTTGGTGGATTCTCGGCCCGCCGCTGAGCTTAGACGTCCCGCGACGCCGCGCAACCATCTTCTGCGCGGCGTTCCCGAACCCTGACACGCCCGGCGCGCTCAGGTTCCCCGAAGGACCCCGTCCACGCCCCACGTTCGTTCGACGGCGAGCGGGCGGTGTCGCGCCCCCGGCTTGACGGGCACGCGAGCCATCGCCCGCTCGGTGAGGGCGAGGATCGTGAGGGCCGGGTTCACGCCGAGGTTGCGGGGCACGACGGACCCGTCGCATACGAGCAGATCCGGGTGGCCGAAGGCGCGATGGTCGCGATCCACGACGCCGCGACCCGGTCCCTCGGCGAGGGGGCAGCCGCCCAGGATGTGGGCCGTCACGGGGCGATCGAGGAGCGCCTCGGTGACCCACGCGAGGGGGATCCCGTCCATCTTGGCGGCCATCCGGCGGGCCACGTCGTTGCCCTCGGGGATCCACGTGGGCGACGCCCCCTCGGGCCCCGGCCGGGAGCGCAGCGCGAACGTCCACGGGGCCCACCACCGCCGGCAGCGGTCCACGATCAGGCCTCCCCCGTGGTCCTGCATCACCACGAGGAAGGCGGTCTGGCGCGCGAACCCGCGGGGATCGAGGTGGCGCAGCGCGTCGAGCGGCGAGCGGGCGAGCGCGCCGAGCCAGCGCACCCACCGCGGCAGCCGGCCGCCTCCGTCGGGCAGGAGCGTGAGCAACCCCGCGGTCGAGTCGCTGCCGGGCGGCTGGCGATCGATCTGGACCTGGGTGGACGCGTCGACCCAGAACGACGTCGACGCCGCGATCCCGAACCCACGATCGGCTCGCCGGTCGCGATCCCGCACGGCCAGGACCGTCTCCGAGTTCGTCCGCACCCCGTGCCCGACCGCGTCCGACAGCTCCGGCAGGTCCCCCCGCCGGCGGCTCTCCAGCAACAGGCGCAGGGTCCCGAGCACGCCCGCCGCCACGACGACCCGCCGGGCCCGCACGCGACGGCCGCGCACGACGAGCGTGAACCCCTCGGGCGCGGCGATGATCCGCTCCACCGGCGCCTCCGCCTCGACCTCCGCGCCGAGGGCCTCGGCGAGGCCGAGGTAGGTCCGCGGCAGCGTGTTCTTGGCGCCGACGGGGCAGCCGAGGTTGCACGCGCCGCACCCGGTGCAGCCCACCCGCTCGGGGCCCTCGCCGTCGTAGTACGGGTCGGGGCTCGGCACCCCGGGCTCGCCGAAGTACACGCCGACGGGGCTGGGCGCGAACGTATCCTCGCGGCCGAGGTCGGCGGCGACGGCGCGAGCCAGCTCGTCGGTGGGGGTGACGAGCGGGTTGGGGACGACCCCCATCATCCGGCGGGCGAGGTCGTAGTACGGCTCGAGGCCCGCGCGGCCGCCCAGGGGCTGCATCTCGGGGGCGTCGAAGAAGGAGGCCCCGGGCGTGTAGAGGGTGTTGCCGTAGACGAGGCTGCCGCCCCCCACGCCGACCCCGCTCAGCACCGTCGCGTGGCGGAGGAAGTCGACGCGCTGGGGTCCGCGCATGCCGAGCGACGGCGCCCACAGGTAGCGGAAGGGGTTGTTCGCGCTGCGGGGGAGGGCGTCGTCGGAGAAGCGCCGCCCGGCCTCGAACACGCGGACGCGCCAGCCCTTCTGCGCGAGTCGAAGGGCCGCGACGGAGCCGCCGAACCCGGAGCCGACGATCGCCCAGTCGAGGTCGTGCACGCCCCGACGTTACCCCTGGCAGCATGCGGCCGTGGTCCCCGCCCTCCTCCGCGAGCCCCTCGTCCACTTCCTCCTGCTGGGCGCGGCGGTGTTCGGCCTCCACGCCGCCCTGGGGGGCCGAGCGATGGTGGAGCGCCCCGGCACGGTCGTGGTGGACGCGGGCGTGCGGGCGCGGCTCGCCGCCGATCACGAGCGACGGGAGGGGGCGCCGCCGACGGAGGCCGAGCTGCGGGCGGCCGCCGACGCCTGGGTCGAGGGCGAGGTGCTCCGCCGGGAGGCCCGGGCCCTCGGGCTCGATCGCGGGGACCTCGTGGTCGAGCGACGGCTCGCCCAGAAGATGGGCTTCCTCCTGCGCAGCGAGGCCGACCCTCCGGCCCCCACCGACGCCGATCTCCAGGCCGTCCTGGACGCGACCCCGGGCGCGTTCGCCGCGCCGGGGCGGCTCCGCTTCGAGCACCGGATGTTCCGCACGCGGCAGGAGGCCGAGGCCGCCGTCGGCACCGACGATCCGGGCGAGCCGTTCATCCACGGGCGCTCGATCGACGACGACGCCGCGGGGGTCGACGGCCGATTCGGCCCCGGGTTCGCGGCGGCCCTCGACGACGCGCCGACGGGCCGCTGGGCGGGGCCGGTGCGGAGCCGGTTCGGCCACCACGTCGTGCGTCTGGAGCGACGAGCGGCGGCCGCGGCGGGGACCGTCGAGACCCACCGCGAGGCCCTGACCCGACGCTGGACGGAGCAGCGACGCGACGCGCTCCAGCGGGAGCGGACGGCCGCGCTCGTGGCCCGCTACGAGGTGAGGGAGGCGCCGTGAGGGCGCTCGTCGTCGCGGCGGTCCTCCTGTGCCCGGCCGCCGCCGTCGCGCACCCGCTCGACATGGCGACGCTCCGGGTCGCCGACGGCCTCGACGGGGCCGTGGACGTCCGCTTCGACCTGGCCCTGGGCGCGCCCGGAGGAGCGGTGGACGTGGTCCCGACGGGGGCCTGCGTCGAGCGCGACGGGACGCGGGAAGCCGACGGCGCGGTCGTCCGCGTGCGCGCCCGGTGGGACTGCGGCGAGGCGGGCGCGGCGGACGCGGAGGGGCGACTCGTGGGCGCGGCGGAGCGCGGCCTGGAGACCGTGTTCGTGGTGGGGACGGGGCCCCGCGCGACGACGCGCCTGTTGCGCGACGGACGCGAGGCCTGGGCGGCGGGGACGGCCGACGCGGTCTTCGTGCCCCACGCACGGCTCGGGATGGAGCACATCCTCGCCGGGGTGGACCACCTCCTGTTCGTGGCCCTCCTCCTCGTCCTCGTGGGGGCCGATCCGCGCGCCTCGGCGGCAACGGTCACCGCGTTCACGATCGGCCACAGCCTCACGCTGGCGGTGGGCGCATTGGGCGGCCCCGCGCCCGCCCGCGCCCCGGTCGAGGCCCTCATCGCGGCGTCGGTGGTGTTCGCCGCCGCCGAGGTCCTCCGGCCCCCGGAGGGCCGGGGTCTGATCGGTCGACGTCCGGCGATCGCGGCGGGCCTGTTCGGCCTCCTGCACGGCTTCGGGTTCGCGGGCGCGCTCGCCGCGTCCGGCCTCCCTCGGGGCGCCGAGGGGCGGGCCCTGCTGGGGTTCAACCTCGGCGTCGAGGCAGGCCAGCTGCTGTTCGCGGCGTCGGCGCTCGTCGCCTTGCGGATCCTGCGGCGGGACCCCGCGCGTCCCCTCGCCTACGTGGCCGGCGCCGGGGCCGCCTTCCTCTTCCTTCAGGGGCTCGCGGACCTCGGCTGAGCGCGGCACAGCGTGCTCTCCGGGGGCGTCCAGAAGGCCACGGCGGGCGAGTCGGCCCAGCCCTCCACGACCAGCCGCCGCTCCCACCCCGGGACGAGCGCGGCGGGCGACGGAGCCTCGGGGTCGCGATCGGCGATCAGCAGGGCGACGGTCACCCGGTCGCCGCGCCGCTCCGGGAAGGTGAGCTGGCGGCCGTCGAGCGTGGCGATGTGGTGGAGGCCGTCGGCGGTGTCGAGGCGGTGCAGCGTGTCCCGGAACTGCCACCAGGGATCGTCCTCGTTGTCGACCACCCCGGGGTCCTCCAGGAGCACGTCGCGGGCGCCGCAGGCGACGATCTGCGCCCAGAGCCACTCGCGGTTCTCCAGGAAGGTCCGCTGGAGGTAGTCGCCGCGCGCCCAGCCGAACTGCGGCTCGGACGACGACGCCGCGCCCCACCCCCGCAGGTCGTTCCAGTCGGCCTCCACGCGCGTCCGCACCGCGGCGCGCGCGTGGGCCTCGCCGTGGTGGAACTCCCACGTGGTCGCGAGCCCCACGAGCACCGCCAGGACCGTGGCCGGCGTCCGCGCCCGCGGGGGCAGCTCGCGCAGCCCGATCGCGGCGACGATCGCCAGCGCCGGGACCATCGAGACCAACCAGCGGTCGTTGAGGGCCGGGAAGAGCACCGCGATGAGGACGACGTCCCCCACCAGCACCGCGATCACGAGCCCGAGGCCCACCCGCGAGCGGAGCAGCCACGCCGCCGCGGCGCCGAGCAGGACGACCGCGAAGAGCGGGCCCAGGGCGCCGACGACGAGCCGCACCGACAGGAACGTCAGCGTCTCCGAGAAGGAGCCGCCCCCCGCGCCGACGACCGTCCGGATCGCGGACCCGAGGGCGAACCCGCCGTCGTCGGCCTCGACGCCGTAGCTGGTGCGCAGCTGCAGGAGGAGGGAGGTCGACGACGCCGCGAGCACCACCGCCACCCCGATGCCCGCGGTGACGCCGGCGATCCCGGTCGCCACGAGGGCGCGGCGGCGGTCGGCGACGCAGAGGAGCACGCCGATCACGAGGGGCGGCGCGAGCACGAGCGCGGTCCACTTGCCCAGGCACGCGAGGACGAACGCGAGCCCCCCCGCCACGCCCGCGACCACGGGGCGGGTCGGCGCGAGCGCGGCCACGACCGCCGCCGCGGCCCACAGCCAGGCGGACATGGGCAGGTCGTAGAAGTAGCCGAGCGCCGTCCCGTGCACCGCGGGGATGAGCGCGACGAGGGCCCCGGCCAGGGCCGCCGTGCCCCGATCGCCGGTGAGGCCGCGGGCCAGACCGGCCGTGGCGAGGGCGAGCACGACGAGCCAGACCAGCCCGAACCGCTCCACGACGCCGGGGTCGCGTCCGAAGACGTCGCCCAGGGGGATGGCGAGCCAGTGGATCAGGGGCGGGTACTCGTAGTCGGCGGCCGTCATCCAGCCGAGCAGCCCGTCGCCCTCGGCTCGGGCGAGGGCGGCGCGGACGCGGACGAGGTGCTCGGTCCACGCCGTCCCGGACGACGCGCTCCGGAACAAGGCGCCGTCGTAGGGGCGCGCGAGGACCGCCGCGGAGACGAACACCAGGACCCCGGCGAGCCCCAGGGCGGCGCGGTCGATCCTGCGCTCCTCCAGCATCGCCCCGGTATACCGCGGCCCCGATCCCCCCGCGCGGTTCGGGGTAGAACGGCCCCATGAGCTGGGCGCCGACGCGATGGGTGAAGCGCGCGGGGATCGTCCTCGGCGTCCTCGTCGGGGTGGACCTGCTGCTGCGGGTCACGCTCGGCGCCGCGTCGGTCCCCCCCATCGAGGACGATCCCGACACGCGGCCCTTCTTCTTCGCGATGCCGCGGGCCGTGGAGGCGATCTTCGTGGTCGACGAGGAGGACGGGGTGTTCCGCACGTCCCCCCGCCTGCTCCGGGCCGATCCGCCCTGGGCCCAGCCACAGGAGTTCCCCGCGCAGCGCGGCCCCGAGGGTGTGCGCGTCGCCTTCCTCGGGGGGAGCTCGCTGCAGGCGGTGGGGTTCGCCCCGGCCGAGACGTTCGCGGCCCGGGCGGGGGCGGCGATCGAGGCGGCGGTGCCCGGGCGGAGGGTCGACGTCCTGAACCTGGGCAGCGGACCGGCGAATACGCGTCAGCTCGGTCGCATCGCGGCGCAGCTCGGGCCCCTGCGGCCGGACGTGCTCGTGATCCACACCGCCCACAACGACGCGGGGGGGCTCGGCTTCCACGAGGCGCTGCTCGACGCGTCGATCGCCCGCCGGCGCACGACGCGACGGATCGCCGAGGCGTCGGCGACCTACGACCTGCTCCGACGGCTCCGCGAGTCCCGGGCCGGGCCGACGGCGGACCGGGGGCTGTTCGGGCCCGAGCGCGACAGCTCGCAGCTGGGGGTGGAGGTGCCGCGGAGCGTGCCGTCCCTGTCCGAGTCGGTCTTCCTCATCGGCGGCCCGTGGCACAACGAGTACACCGCGCCGACGTACGCCGCGTACGTCGCCGAGCACCAGCGGCTGCTCACGATGATGTTCGAGCAGTCGCTGTCCGCGCTCGTCCGCAACGCGCACGACCAGGGCACGGAGGTCGTGCTCGTCAAGCCCGCGGCGAACCTCCGGAGCTTCGCCCCCGCGGTGAGCGTGCACCTCGCGCCGGACACCGTCTCGCGACGCCGCGGCAAGCGGTTCCGGGCGCTGGTCAAGCTCGCCCGGGACACCCTGCGGCGCGCCCGCGTGGCCTTCGTGGACGACCCCCTGCCCCTCGGGGCGCCCGCGGCGGAGGCGGCCTGCGCCATCGCCCTGCCGCTGCTCGACGAAGCCGAGACGATCTCGGACTCCTGGGCGGACCTGCACTTCGTCCGGGGGACCTGCTTGCTGCACGTCGATCCGGCCGCCGCCCCGGCCTCGTTCGCGAGGGCGCGGGACCTCTCTCCGGCCCACGCGCCGGACCACCGAGCGCCGAGCGCGCTGCTCGACGCCGTCGAGCGCACGGCCCGCGCCCAGGGCGTCCCCTGCATCGATCTGCCCGCCGCGCTGGCGGCCGCCGCCGGGGGGGGCGTGCCCGGCTCCGACCTGTTCCTCGACAACATCCACCTCAACGCGGCGGGCCACCGCGTGGCCGGGGCCGCGGTGGCGAAGGCCCTCCTGGACGTGCCCGGCGTGAGGACCATCCCTCCGGAGCGGCCCGCGGACCCGACGGCGACCGAGTTCCTGGCCCTGCTGAAGGCGCCGAAGCCCGGCCCGAAGCGGCCGCTGCCCCCCACCCTCGTCGACGACCTCGAGCGCGCGACCCCGGACCCGCGGGACCTCAAGGCCGGGAACCTCGGCGAGGGCGACTTCGGCGAACCGGACGACTCGGTGCCGTCGGTGGGGCACATCGACGCCGCGCCGAACGATCCGGTGCCGACGGAGCGGCAGGTCGCCCCCGCGCCCGACGACTCGGTGCCGTCGGTGGGGCACGTCGACGCCCCGATCCCGGGGGGGGAGGCCCCGTCCGATGCCCCGCCGGGCGAGCCCGAAGCCCCCCCGGTGTCGCCCGACGCCCTCGGCGATCCGGAGGCGGAGGACCGCTCGGGGAACGTCGGCGACGTGGACGTCGGCACCCCCACGCAGGTCGACGATCCGCCGCCGGAGGAGGACTGGGAGCTGGACCAGCCCGACACGGACCGCTCGGGCAACCTCGGCGAAGGCGACTTCGGCGACCCCGAGAAGACGAACCAGGGCGAGGGCGACGACGGCCCGAAGCCGGGCGACTGACGCCCCCGGGGCCTCTCAGCCGGTCGCGAGCAGGTCGCGGAGGGCCTCGGCGAACGCCTGGGCGTCGCCGGGCCAGCGGGCGGTGACGAGGTTGCCGTCACGCACCACGAACGGGTTGCCGTAGGCGGGGATCAGCGGGCCGGTGAGGAACTCGCCGTCCGGCCCCAGGGCGCGCTTCACCTCGTCCTGAACGGTCTCCGGATAGGTGCGGAAGTAGCTCCCCATCGTCGGGGCCGTGAGCATCCACGCGCCGAGCTCCATCGACTTGGGCAGCCCGGTGATGCGGCGCCCGGCGATCGCGGGCCCGTCCGGGGTGCCGGCGCGGGCCAGGACCACGGCGCCGTGGCAGATGCTCCCCAGCGGGGCGTCCCGAGCGAGGAAGGCGGCGACGGCGGCCTGGAGCACCTCGTCCTCGAGGTACTGACGCATGCCGGGGGCGTGGCCGCCCGGCAGGACGAGCAGGTCGTGCGCGTCGGGGTCGATGTCGGCGTAGCGCAGCGGGCTCCCGAACTCCTCGGTCGCCGCCATCGCCCGGTAGGCGTCGGCGTTCTCGGGCGTGGCCTTGATCGTCCCGAAGAAGGCGCCGCCCTCGAGCATCAGGGGATCGCAGGCCCCGGGCTCGCCGTCGGCCGTGGCGAAGAGGACCCGGTGGCCCGCCTCGGTCAAGACCCGGTGCGGGACGGCGGCCTCGGTGGGGTCGAAGTCGGTGGTGGCGAGCGCGATGACGACGGTCTTGGGCATCGACGGATGCTACCGCCGGGTTCAGCCCGCCGCGGACCGGATGCGCGCGACCGACTCGTGGAACTCCGCGAGCAGGTCCTCGAAGATCTCGGCGACGGGGCGCACCGAGTTCATCTTCCCCACGATCTGCCCCACGGGGACGCCCAGCAGGGCGCGGCTCTGGTGGTGACGGATGCGCGCCTCGGCCTCGGCGACGAGCAGGCCCTGGAGCGGCATCGGCAGGGTCCCCGGGGAGTTCTCGGCGGCCCAGGCCTCGGTCCAGGGCGTCTTGAGCATGCGCGCGGGCTTGCCCGAGATCACCCGCGAACGGACCGTGTCCGACGACGTGGCGGCGAGCAGCTTCTCCTGGGTGATCGAGTACCCGGACGCCTGCTGGGGCTCCAGCTGGTACTCGGCCGACGTCAGCCACAGGGAGCCCATCCAGGCACCCTCGGCGCCGAGCGCCAGCGACGCCGCGATCTGCCGTCCGGTGCCGATGCCGCCGGCGGCCATGACCGGGGCTCCGTCGACTGCGTCCACGACCTCGGGCACCAACACCATCGTGGTGACCTCCCCGGTGTGCCCGCCCGCCTCGTGTCCCTGGGCCACGATGATGTCCACGCCCGCCGCCCGGTGAGCGGCCGCGTGCTTCGGCTTGCCCGCCAGCGCCGCCACGAGCATCCCCGCGTCGTGGGCCTGGCCGATCACCTCCGGGGGGGGCGACCCGAGCGCGTTGGCGAGCAGCTTGATGGGGTGCTGCAGCGCGATCTCCACCTGCCGCTTTCCGAAGTCGTGCATCCACCCGGTGATGGCGGCGGGCCCCTTCGCCCCGTCGGGCAGCTCGGGCACGTCGAAGCGCCGCAGGATGTCGTCGACGAAGGCGCGGTGCTTCGGCGGGATCATCGAGTCGAGGTCCGGGACCCGGCCCCCCACGACCTTGTTGGGCATGACGATGTCGAGCCCGTACGGCTTGCCCTCGGTGGCCTCGTCCATGAAGTCGAGGGCCTCGGCGAGCTCCTCCTCCTTCGTGTAGCGGATCGCGCCCAGCATCCCCAGCCCGCCCGCGCGGCTGATGGCGGCGGCGACCTTCGGGGAGGGGGTGAAGCCCACGATGGGGTACTGGATGTCGAGCAGATCGCAGAGGCGCGTGTGCATGGGGCTCCGGGGGTCGTGGCGAGGCTCGCAGTCTAAAGCTGATCGTTCGATCAGCCGAGCCCCGGGCGACGTTTTCATGCGCTGCGCGGGGGAGTACCCTGGCGGGAGGGAGGGAGCGATGACCGAACCGAAACGAGGAGACCTGGACGGGTACGCGGTCTACCTGCTGCTGCAGGGGGGCGGCGCCCGGGCGGCCTACCAGGTGGGCGTGTACGACGCGCTGGCCGAGCTGGGCAAGGAGCCCGACTGGGTGGTCGGGATCTCCATGGGATCGCTCAACGCCGCCGTGCTCGCGGGCAACCCCGCGCCCCTGAGGCACGACAAGCTGCGGGGCTTCTGGGCGTCGATCGCCACGCCGTTCGACTGGACCAACCTCATGAAGGGCCCGATGGGTACGTACTGGAAGTACGTCGCGGCCTACACCGAGTCGACGGTGGGCATGTTCGGGCACCGGAACTTCTACCGGATGCGGGCGATCCCCTACTACATGGCGCTGCCGGGCACGGACGCCGCGGTCTCGTACTACACGGACGCCCCCCTCGCCCGGAACCTCAAGCGCTTCGTCGACCTCGAGTACCTCAACGACCGCGAGCGGGCCGATCCCATGGCGCTCTCGCTGGGGGTGACGAACGTCGAGACGGGGATGCTCGAGTTCTTCCACTCCGACGGCGAGCCGATGGGGATCGACCACCTGCGCGCGTCCGCGGCGCTCCCGCCGGGATCGGCGGCGGTGCAGGTCGGCGACGGCTGGTATTGGGACGGCGGCGTCGGCGCCAACGAGCCGCTCGCGGCGCTGCTGGGCACCCCGGCGGACCCGCGGCCGAAGCTGCTTGTGGTCGTGGACCTCTGGTCGGCGGAGGGGAAGCGCCCGCTCACGATGAACCAGGTGACGTGGCGCGAGTACCAGGTGACCTACCAGTCGAAGATCAGCGCGCTCATGAACTCGCTGGACGCCGCGCTGCGCGGCCCCACGGGGGGCGACCCGGACGTGACCGTCACCCCGGGGGGCGGACCCGTGAGCGTGGCCCACCTCGTCTACCGGGAGTCGGTGGACGTGGAGCCCTTCGACGCCGTGGACTTCTCCTCGAACTCGATCGCCGAGCGCATCGCCACCGGCCGGACGGACATGCTCAACGCCGTCGCCCAGGTGGTCGCGGAGCGGCGCGAGGGCGGCCCCGCCGTGCAGCTGTTCGACTTCCTGGGCACCGAGCGTCGCCGACCGACCCGGACCACGGTCACGCCCGCGCCGCCCATCCCCGGCGGCGGCTGACCAAGAACCGCCGGCAGTCCGCGCGTCGCGCGTTGTCGCGGATCGCGTCCGCGATGGGGTCGTGGAGCTCGCGGGGGATCACGTGCCCCATGCGGTCGAACCACGCCGCCCGGGCGCCCGGGATCGCGGCCGCCGTGGCTTCGCCGCAGGCCGGGCGTACGACCGGGTCGCGACGTCCGTGCACCACCAGGGCGGGGACCTCGAGGCGCGCGAGGTCCTCGGTGCGATCGCGCTGCATCGTCACCGCCGCGAACTGGCGCGCGGCCCCTCGGTCGTCGAAGCCGAGGCGCGCGATGTCCGCGCGGCACTGCTCCTCGCGCTCGGCGTCGGGCGGCCGGTAGTGCCCCCCGTCGATGCGCTCCCGCAGCTTCCGGAAGTGCCGGACCCGCGCCTCGAGATCCGCGGGCGACCGACGGGCCAGCCAGTACAGAGCGCGGAGGCGGGGCCACGGGAGCCGGGGGTCGCCCGTGGTGGACATGATCGACGTGATCGAGCTCACCCGGGCGGGGCTCCGGATGGCCGCCTCCTGCACGATCATCCCTCCCATCGAGCTGCCGACGAGGTCCGCGCGCTCGATGTCGAGGGCGTCCAGCAGCCCGACGAGGTCGTCCGCCATGTCCTCCAGGTGGTAGGGCACCGGGGTGCGGCGCCCGAACCGGCGGGCGAGGACGAGCTTCGCGGCGCTCGGGACGCCGAGGTGCTCGAGGCGGGTCGAGGCGCCGATGTCGCGGTTGTCGAACCGGACGACCCAGCGGCCCCGCGCGGCCAGGGCCTCGCAGAAGGGGTCCCGCCAGTAGCCCCGATCGACGGCCAGGCCCATCACGAGGAGCATCGGCGGGTGCGTGGGGTCGCCGAACGAGTCCCACGCCAGGTCCAACGCGCCGACACGCGCGGTCCCCGAGGCCGACGGGCTCACCGCAGTCGGTCTCGCAGCATCGCGGACGCCGCCTTGGGATCGGCCTTGCCCCGCGAGGCGCGCATCACGCGCCCCATGAGGAAGCCGAGCAGCTTCTTCTCGCCCGCGCGGTAGCGAGCGACTTCGCCCGGGTGCGCCGCGAGCACGTCGGCGACGATCGGGCCCAGAGCCGACGCGTCGCTGACCTGCCGGAGGCCGAGGCGATCCACGATCGCCGCCGGGTCGCCGCCCTCGTCGAGGAGCACGCGCAGGACGGCTCGGGTCGCCTTGCCGGACACCACGCCGTCGGCCTGCAGCCCGAGGAGCCGCGCGAGGCCGTCCCCCCGGAGCGAGGTCGCGCCGGGGTCCCGATCGCCGAGCTCGCGGCGCACGTCGTTGGCCACGAACTTGGTCGCCGTCGCACGATCCGCGCCCGCCCGGACCGCCGCGTCGCGCAGGGCCGCGAGGCTCTCGTCCGCGTCGACCGCGTCCGTCGCCGTCGTACCCTCGGTCGACGCGGGGACCTTCGGCGCCGCGGCCTTGCGCTCCCGCGGGGCGGGCTTCGGCGCCGCCCTGGCCCAGGTGTCGCGCAGGGTGATCGTGCGGTTGAGGACGAGCGCCCCGGGCGCGGACTCCTCGTCGACCCGGAAGTAGCCGACCCGCTCGAGCTGGAAGCGGTCGCCCACGACCGCGCCCGCGACGGACGCCTCGACCCGCCCCGAGAGCGTGCGCAGCGAGTCGGGGTTGAGCCGGTCGAGGAACGTGGTGCCCTCGGGGCCCTCCTCGGGGGTCGGGCTGGAGAACAGGCGGTCGTAGGCGCGGACGGTCGCCGGGACGGACGTGGCCGCGTCGACCCAGTGCAGCGTGCCCGCGGGCTTGCGACCGTCCGGGGCGTCGCCCCCCCGCGTGGCCGGGTCGTAGGAGCAACGCACGGCCACGACGTCCCCCGACGCGTCCGTGTCCACGCCGGTGCAGGTCACGAAGTAGGCGCCGCGCAGGCGCACCTCGCGCCCGGGGGCGAGGCGGCGGAACCCCGGGGGCGGGGCCTGGGCGAAGTCGTCCCGATCGATGTACAGCTCGCCCGAGAACGGCACCGACCGGGTCGTCGCCGGATCGGCCCCGGGGGGCGACGCGGGCACGTCGAACGCCTCGCTGCCCTCGTAGCCCTCCACGACGACCCGCAGCGGGTTCAGGACGCCCATGGCGCGGGGGACGCGGCGGTTGAGGTCGTCCCGCACGGCGTGCTCGAGGAGCGCGATGTCCACCGTCGAGTTGGCCTTCGCCACCCCGATGCGCTCGCAGAAGGCGCGCACCGCTTCGGGCGTGTAACCGAGCCGACGCATGCCCGAGACGGTGGGCATGCGCGGGTCGTCCCAGCCGTCGACGTGGTCCTCCTCCACGAGCCGCAGGAGCTTGCGCTTGCTCATGAGGTTGTAGGTGAGCGCGAGGCGGGCGAACTCGTACTGCTTCGGGCGGGGCTCGGGGAGGTCGAGCGCGTCGATGAACCAGTCGTACAGCTCGCGGTTGTTCTCGAACTCGAGGGTGCAGACCGAGTGGGTGATGCCCTCGATCGCGTCCGAGAGGCAGTGGGCGTAGTCGTACAGCGGGTAGATGCACCACGCGTCGCCGGTACGGTCGTGGTGGACGTGGCGGATCCGGTAGAAGGGCGGGTCCCGCATCTTCATGTTCGGGTCGGCCATGTCGATCTTCGCCCGCACCACGTGGGCGCCGTCGGGGAACTCGCCCGCGCGCATCCGCCGCAGGAGGTCGAGGTTGTCGGCGACCGAGCGGTCTCGCCACGGGCTGGGCGTGCCGGGGGTCGTGACGGTGCCCCGCGCGGCCCGCATCTCCGCCTCGGTCTGGCTGCACACGTAGGCCCTGCCCGACTCGATCAGCTGCTCGGCGTAGGCGTACAGCTGCTCGAAGTAGTCCGAGGCGAAGTAGAGGTCGTCGCCCCAGTCGAAGCCCAGCCAGCGCACGTCGTCCTGGATCGACCGGACGAACTCGGGGTCCTCCTTCGCCGGGTTCGTATCGTCGAACCGCAGGTGACAGGCGCCGCCGAAGTCCCGGGCGACGCCGAAGTTGAGGCAGATCGACTTCGCGTGACCGATGTGCAGGTAGCCGTTGGGCTCGGGCGGGAACCGCGTGCGGATGTGCGTGTGCAGCCCCGCGTCGAGGTCCTGCCGCACGACGGCGCGGACGAAGTCGGAGGCGGGGCTCCCAGGAGTCGAGTCGGACATGGGCCGGAATCCTAGAGGGTCAGGGTCCGTTGACCACCGTCCCGCTCCAGAACCGTGACGGGACTCCCACGACGACCTCCTGCACGCGGTTGTTGTCGTAGGGCATGGGGGCGTAGATCGCGTCCATGCGCCAGCCGCCGACGCCCGTCCCGAAGATGGCGCCGTGGCCGTACTCCCAGTCGTCGACGGCGCCCCAGTCGTAGAAGACGTTCACGGCCCCGGCGGCGGTGACCCGGTACAGCCGCGAGCTCCAGTAGTCCGGCACGTACATCGAGCCGCACGCGTCCACGGCGACGCCGTCGTGCCATCCCTCCCCCACCCCGGAGGCGAAGACCTGGGGGTTGGTCGTGGCGAGCAGGTTTATGTCGAGGTCCACGTAGTAGAGGTCGCCGCCGCCGATGGCGCCGATGTACATGCGGCTGTAGTCCGGGCTCCAGTCGAAGCTGTGGGGCTCGTCCCAGTTGTCCCAGTTCGCGACGGTCTCGACCCCGCCCGTGCCCGGGTTCACGCGCTGCACGCCCCCCGCTCCGGTCGTATAGATCATCCCGTCCGGGCCCACGCGGAGCCCGTAGGCGCGGACGCTCTGGGCGAGCACCGAGATGCCCCCCTGGGGCGTGAACCGCTTGATGCCCCCGAAGTCGTCGTTGGCGACCAGGTCGCCGCTCGCGAGGTACTCCATCTGCTGGAACTGCGGCTGCCCCGGCACGAACACGGAGGCGTTGCCCGCGTAGTCCGACTGCACGAGGGAGTTGCCGTCGGAGCCCACGATCAGCCCCGCCGAGTCGATGGCGAGGCCGTGGTAGCCGCGCGGCCCGTTCAGGATCGTCCGCGAGACGGCCGTGGTCGGCGCGGTCGCGCAGTCGAACGTCTCGCCCGCGTCGTCGTCGTCCACCGCGTCGTCGTCGTCCACCGCGTCGTCGTCGTCC
>CAZEKB010000040.1:0-54889 GCA_964512225.1 uncultured Rickettsiales bacterium
ACCGACGACGACGACGCGGTGGACGACGACGACGCGACCGACGACGACGACGCGGTGGACGACGACGACGCGACCGACGACGACGACTCGGGCCCGGCCGAGCCCTGCACGGATCCGGCGTTGGGTGCGGTGGCGACGGTGTCGCTCACGGACCCCGTGGGCAACCCGACCACGTCCTTCGCCATCGGCTCTCCCCTCACCGTGTCCGTCGCGATCGAGAACCTGGGCTCGATCCCGGTGACCCAGTCCTACGGCTCGCCGTGCCTCTTCACCCACGGCGTCTTCGACGCGAACGGCCTGGCCGTGGGCGGCGGCCGCATCTGCAATCCCGCCCTGACCACCCACACGTTCACCTGCGGCGACGCGCCCGTGACGGACTCCGACGTCGTCGCCGCGGAGTACAACCTCGCCCCGAACGACCCCCTGCCGTCGGGGTCGTACACGCTGCAGGTCGATCTGAGCCCGCTCCTCCCCTCCCAGACCTTCCCCATCACCGTCCCGTGAGGCGGGCCCTCGCGGCCCTCGCCGCGCTCGCGCTCACCGCCTGTCCCACCCCCGAGTTCGCGGACCCCGAGGACATCGAGTGCGGGTCCGAGGAGGTGGTGGTGACGTTCCCGGCGGCGGACGGCGTGGACCTGGTCGCGGACTACCTGCCCGCCGAGGACCCGAACGCGGGCGCCGTCGTGCTCTTCCACATGGCGCCGCCGAGCAACGATCGCAGCGGCTTCCCCCCGGCCGTGCGCGCGACCCTGGGCGACGGCTTCAACGTCCTGAACGTCGACCGGCGGGGGGCGGGGGACTCCGGCGGCAACCCGGGCGACGCGACCCAGGGGGCGATGGCCCGGTGGGACATGGAGGCCGCGACGGGGTTCCTCACGCGCGCCGACCGGGTGTGCCCCGTGGACTCGACCCACTTCGTCCTCGTGGGCGCGAGCAACGGCACGACCTCGGTGATGGACTACGTCGTGGATCACGCCGGCGAGCTGCCGCACCCCTCGGGCCTGATCTGGATGTCTCCCGGCACCTACACCGAGGACAACAACCGGGTCCTCGACAACCGCGAGACGCTGGACGCGCTGCCGATGCTCTGGCTCTACCCCGAAGACGAGCCGTACAGCGATCAGTGGACCGCGGGGGCGCCCCCCGACTGGACCTTCCACCGGGACGGGACCGAGCACGGCACCGACATGTTCGACGGGGGCGAGCTTCAGGCCGACACGGTCGAGCGCATGGGGTCGTTCGTGCAACGATGGGCCGACTGACGGGGTCCGACGCGCGTCGCGACCTCGGTCGAGGAGGAGAACGATGACCTACGACCTGGCGCGCCTGAAGGCGCCGCGCCTTGCGGGCGGCGCCCTGAAGGCCTTCACGCTCGCGATCGAGTCGCCGCTGCAGGGGCTGCTGCTCGGCAAGCTGTTCGCCGACGCGGGCATCACCGCGTGGCGGAACGCGCCCGTGGACGCCGTCCCCAGCGTGGCGCCGGCCCTGCCCCGCCCGTCGACCTGGGAGGGTACGTCCGAGCCGATCGACCTCGCGGCCGCCGCCGGGGACTCGCGCCCCGCCCAGGGGTTCCGGTTCGAGTGCGCGGCCGACTTCACCGACGCCTACCGCGAGGGCCGGACGACGCCCACCGAGGTCGCCCAGCGGGTCCTCGACGCGATGGCGGCGTCGGACGGGACGGTCCACAGCATGCTCGCCTGGAACGACAAGGACGTCCTCGACCAGGCGGCCGCGTCGACGGCGCGCTGGGCCGCTTCGGAGCCGCTGGGACCGCTGGACGGCGTGCCCGTCGCCGTGAAGGACGAGCTCGACCAGGCCGGGTACCCGACCGGGGTGGGCACGACCTTCCTCGGGCGCGAGTCCGCGACGACCGACTCCGAGGTCGTGGCGCGGCTCCGCGCGGCGGGCGCGCTCATGATCGGCAAGGCCCGGATGGTGGAGATCGGGCTCGGCGTCAGCGGCCTGAACGTACGCACCGGGACGCCGAAGAACCCCTACGACACCTCCCGCGCCACCGGCGGATCGTCCAGCGGCCCGGCCGCGGCGGTGGCCGCGGGGCTGTGCCCCATCGCGGTGGGGGCCGACGGCGGCGGATCGATCCGGATCCCATCGGCGCTGTGCGGCGTCTTCGGCATCAAGGCCACGCACGGCCGCATCCCCGAGACCGGGGCCTATCCGCTGTGCTGGAGCGTCGGGCACGTGGGCCCGATCGCGGCGACGGCCCGGGACCTCGCGCTCGCGTACGCCGTGATGGCGGGACCCCACGAGGGCGACCCCCACTCCGTCCACCAGGCCGCTCCGACCCTCGCGGGCCTCGGTGATCGCGACCTGACGGGCGTCCGCGTGGGGATCTACCGGCCCTGGTACCAGGACGCCGCCGAGGAGATCGTGGCCGGCTGCGACGCGGGCGTCGCGGCGCTCACGGCCGCCGGGGCGACCGTGCACGACGTGGAGCTGCCCCACCTCGAGCTCTGTCGGATCGCCCACAGCATCACGATCACCTGCGAGATGGCCCACTCCCTCGAGGCGGAGTACGCGAAGCACCGCGCGGAGTTCGGCCTCGGGATCCGCGTGAACCTCGCGCTGGCCCGGAAGTTCACGGGCCGCGACTACGTCAAGGCGCAGCGCGTCCGCACGCTGATCGTCGACACCTGGTCGAAGGTCATGGAAGACGTCGACCTCATCGTCACCCCGAGCACGGGGATCACGGCGCCCCCGCTCAAGCCGGACGCGCTGAAGGGCGACGAGAGCGATCTCAGCACCCTCGGCGACATCATGCGGTTCGCCTTCCCGGCCAACCACCACGGGTTCCCGGCGGTCTCGGTGCCCGTGGGCTACGACTCGGGCGGCCTGCCGATCGGCATGCAGATGCACGCTCGCCCGTGGGAGGAGCACCTGCTGCTGCGCTGCGCGGAGGTCGTGGAGGCCGCCACCCCGCGCAAGGCTCCCAAGGAGCACCAGACCCTGCTGGGCTGAGCCCGATCAGTCGGCCGAGTCGTCGTCGTCCCAGGCGTCGTCGTCGTCCCACCAGCCGGAGTCGTCGTCGTCGCCCCAGGCGTCGTCGTCGTCCCACCAGCCGGAGTCGTCGTCGTCCCCGGCGTCGTCGTCGTCCCACCAGCCGGAGTCGTCGTCGTCGCCCCAGGCGTCGTCGTCGTCACCCCAGCTCGAGTCGTCGTCGTCCCCGGCGTCGTCGTCGTCCCCGGCGTCGTCGTCGTCCAGATCGTCGTCGTCGTCGCCGTCCACGCCCGAGTCGTCGTCGTCACCACCACCGCCGCCACCGCCGCCGCCGCCGCGACTCCCACGGACGCAGCCCCCGCCGAACGAGCCGATCAGGAGCACGAGGGTGAGAAGGAGGGCGGCGAGCCGCAGTAGAGAACTCATCGTCGCTCCTGACGCCCGACGGTGTGGTGGTCGAGGTCGATGCGCGCCTTCACGCCCCGCCGCTTCACCCAGCCGTCGAACCGGGTCTTCCAGTCGAACTCGATGACGATCCCGGGGTGAGCCTGCAGCGGGAGCTCGACCGCGCCGCCGACCACCATCTTCGCCTCGTCGAAGCCGCCGTTGGTGATCGTCTCGGCGACGACCGCGATTTCGAAGCCGATGCGGCCGTAGCGAACGCCGCGACGCTCCTCGATCGACTCGAGCGTGCAGCGCCCGTGGGTCTGCTCCGCGTCGAGGGTGAGCTTGTCTCGGCCCAGCCACTCGAGCACCTGGTCCATGTCGACGTCCCAGCGATCCCCGACCGCGACCGGGCGGTCCGGCACGAGGATGCCGACGGGATCGACCGACGAGTCCCGTGGGAACTGCTCATCGAGGAAGTCCCGGGCCTTCTTGCGCAGCCGCTTGCCCTCGGTCGTCCGCCACCGACGCTTCGCAGTGCCGACGCCGCTCACGCCCACGCCCTGCAGACCCACGTCGACCGGCTCGGTGCCTTCGCGGCGCAGGGCCCTCGAGAACACCAGCTCGAAGCCCGAGAGCTTCCCCTCGTCCACGTCGGTGACCTCCACCGCCGCCGACCACTCGACACCGTCGTCGTCCTGCTTGTCGCGCAGCTTGGCGGGCCCGGCGTGGATCTTCGTATGACCGGTCATGTGCCGGCTCTGGTCCTCGGACCATCGCGCGCCGACCTCGGGGGTCCACCGCTCGGGGAAGGTGATCTGCTCGGGCGCGGCCGACGCCCCCAGGAGGACCGCCGCCGCGATCGCCCCGGAGAGCACGGCCGCGCGGGACAGGATCACAGCGGAGCGGACTCGCTCGACGACGTCTTGCCGCCCCGGATCTGAACGAGCGTGGGCCCCGCGTCGTCGTCCGAGGCGCCGGCCTGCTTCTCGAGCTCCTGCCGCCGCTGCTTCGCCCGCTCCTGCTTCGCCTCGACGCGCTCGCGCAGGTTCGAGGACATGGCGCGGAGGTCGAGGATGTGGTCCGGCATGATCGGATCGTGCTCGCGCGGGGGCGGGAGCAGCTTGCTCTCGCGGCCCGGCAGCTTGCTCGGGTGGCGACGCTCCATGTCGCCGTGCTCGGCCCGGGTCGAGAGCCGGAAGCCGAGCGCGGCGGCCCCCCAGAACCGGAACAGCGGGCCGCCGAAGAGGCCGCCGGCGAACAGGTTGCGGGCGAGCGCGCGGTGGTGCGCGGTGACCTGACGCCACGCCCAGCGGTAGCCGGACTCGAGCTGCTCCGGCGTCATGTTCGTGGGCTCGAACACGCAGTGGGCGGTGTCGTACTTCTCCCACTCGCGGTGCAGCAAGCGCCCGTCCTCTTCGAACTCGTAGTACAGCGGCGTGCCCGGGTAGGGCGTGCGGATCGTGAGGTACGGCGTATTGATCCGCGCCTCCTGGATGAAGTCCACGTACCGCTGGAAGACGTCGATGTCGTCCTCGTCGTTGCCGAAGATCATCGACCCGTTGATGCCGATCCCGTGGTCGTGGAGCATCCGGCAGCGCTCGATGAAGTACTGCCGCTGGTCGAGACCCGAGTCCCGGTCCCAGCCCGTCTTGCGGTACTTCTTCGGAGCGAGGCTCTCGAAGCCGATCTCGAACCCGAGGCAGCCCGACGCCTTGCAGAGCTTCAGCAGCTCGGGCTTGTCGGTCATGCGCAGGGTCGTCTGCCCGAACCAGCGGCAGTCGTAGTTCTTCAGCATCTCGAGCACGGCGGCGGCGTGCTTCACGGCCCCGAAGAAGTTGTCGTCGGTGAACGCGATGATGTGCTTCATGAAGCCGCGCTTCTGGCCGGGCTTCAGCTTCGGCACGCCGCACTCGTTCAGCTCCGCCTCGATCTCGTCCACCGTCCGCGTGCGGTACCGCTGCCCGAAGAACGTGGTGACCGCGCAGAAGTCGCAGTCGTACGGGCAGCCCCGCGTCGTCTCCATGAAGTGGGCCTGCACGGTGCCGCTGTAGTACTGCCCCA
The DNA here is from genome assembly GCA_964512225.1 of uncultured Rickettsiales bacterium. GTDB lineage: Bacteria > Myxococcota_A > UBA796 > UBA9615 > UBA9615 > CAZEKB01. Next base: position 5,404 of record CAZEKB010000040.1, read on the forward strand.
CCGGCGTGAGGCTCCGCCGCGGCGTGCGCAGGCTGAAGTCCTTCGACCCCATCTGGGGGTTCGTATAGACCTCCTGGAGCTTGCCGTCGCGGCAGTCCTCGACGATGCGGGGCCAGATCGTCTCGCCCTCGCCGATGCAGATCGCGTCCGCGTGCTGCTTCGCTTCGTCCGGCAGGACCGTGACGTGGACGCCGCCCAGCACCACGGGGACGCCCTGGGCGCGGAACTTGTCCGCGATCTCGTAGCCGCGGGGGGCGCACGGCGTCATCACGGTGATGCCCACCATGTCGTAGCCGCCGTCGTAGTTCACGGTGCCGTGCTTCTCGTGGACGATCTCCACGTCCGTGCCCTCGGGCATGTACGCCGCGAGCGTCGGAAGCGACAAGAACGGCAATGAAAACACGTGGTTGCGCCCCTGAAATCCTTCGGAGATGGGGGCGACCAACAGAACCTTGAAGGGTCGGCTCACAGCTGCATCCTCACACGCTCGCGCCCGGGCGGCGAAGCCCGAGAGACGCGAGCTTGGACAGTCCACCCGCCGCCCGAGAGATCGGGGCGGCCACCCGCAGACCGCCGGCGATGCGGAGGTACAGCGGGAAGAACGGGTGGAGAACATCCTTGATCGTCGTGTAGTTCGGGTGCTTGGCGATCTCCTCGACGAGGATCTCGCGGTACCGCATCTCCGGCACCCGCGGAGAGAGGTAATAGAAGGGGCGAATCAGGGGCTCGTCGGGGGACAGGAGGCCCTCGGCCACCGCGTCCCGGTGGAGCTTGGTGTTCGGGTAGACGCGGAGGCCGGGCTGCAGGAAGACCATGTCTTCCGACGGTACCTCTTCTTCGAGAAAGCGGAACGTCTCTGCCAGCGTCTCTTCGTCTTCCCCGGGCCCCCCCAGCAGGAAGACCCACAGGACCGACCACGGCGCGCGCTTGCGGAGCTGGGCGCACTTGCGCAGCGACCGGACCGTGAAGCCCTTCTGGAGCGAACGCAGCATCCGGTCCGACGCGGTCTCGGGCGTGATACCGACCTGGCTGAAGCCGGCCGCGGTCATCGAGTCGATGAGCCGCTCGTTGACCGCCGCGGGGTTGAACCCCGACGTATGCAGGTGCAGGCCCAGGTCGGCCTTCGCGATCGCGTCGCACATCTCGATCGTGTAGGGCAGCGGGACGTTGAAGGTGGAGTCGACGAACTCGACCGGCGCCCCGGGGAACGCCTCCTTCATCTCCCGCAGCTCGTCCACCACCGCTTCGACGGGCTTGCTCCGGTAGCGGTCGCCCTCGATGAACTTGTACGTGCAGTAGGAGCAGTTGAAGACGCACCCGCGCCGGGTCTGGATCGGCAGCGGGCCCGTTCGGTCGGCGTAGTGGCGGAAGTTGGTCCACTGCCAGACCCTCGGCCGAGCCATCTCGCCCAGGTCCTCGATCCGGTACTGGGGGTTGACCCGCGGGGCGGCGGCGTCGGGGCACGTCACGACGCCCGGCACGTCGTCGTAGGACTCGCCCGCCGCGATGCGCCGGAGGACCTCCACGAACGAGGCCTCGCCGTCGCCCCAGACGCCCGCGTCGGCGCGCACGTACTCCGTGATGCCCGCCGGGTGCACGCCCAGGCACGCCCCCCCGACGATCACCGGCACCCCCGCGGTCTTGGCGATGCGGACGTACTCCCGGGCGTCGTCCAGATAGAAGGTGGACTTCAGCCACGACGTCGAGTCGAGGTTGCGGATCGACAGGCCGATCACTTCGGGCCGGAACTCGGCGACCGCGTCCTGCAGCGCCTTCTTGGGCCGACGGTGGAACATGAGATCCAGGAAGCGCACGTCGTGCCCCGCCGCCTTCGTGACCGACGCGATGATCGACGCACCGATGGGGACGACCGGGAGCGGAGCCCGTTCTCGGTTCGTGGCGACGATCAGTACACGCATGCGGTCTCGGTCTCTCCCACCGCGGGTTCACCCATCGGGCGGTCCTCCCCATTGGACGCTCGCGGCGCAGCCTTATACCGGGCGAGATCCGGCCCTTCAAGTTGATTCGAACCCCGATGAGATCGGTGTGCATCGCCTCAAGCAGTGCTCTAGTACGTGGATGAAGTTGTGGACCGCCGACGTGCCCTCCCGCTTCGGGACCTGGAGGCTCTGGTCGACCGACTTCGGCCTCTGCGCCGTCGCCGCCGAGTCCGGGGATCGCGTGGCGAAGTCCCTGCGACGGAGGTTCGGCGCCTGGGACGAAGCGGAGGGCGATCCTCACGACGTCGCGCCCGCCCTGCGTCGGTACTTCGGGGGCGAGCTCGACGCGCTCCGGGGCTTGCCCCTCGACCTCGCGGGGACGGAGTTCCAGCGATCGGTCTGGGTCGAGCTGGGGCGGATCCCCGTGGGGGAGACGCGCACGTACGCCGACGTCGCCGCCGCGATCGGCCGGCCCACCGCCCTGCGGGCCGTCGGCGCCGCGAACGGAGCGAACCCCGTCGCGGTGGTCGTGCCCTGCCACCGGGTCGTGGGGACCGACGGCTCCCTGCACGGCTACGCCGGGGGGCTCGCGCTCAAGCGCGCGCTGCTGGCGCACGAGGGCGTGGTCGTGAAGAAGGAGCGGCAGCGCTCGCTGTTCTGAGTCAGGGGTGCACCAGGGCCAGCGGTCCGGGGCCCGGCTCGACGATCTCGGCCGTCGCCCCGTCGGTCCAGGTGGCGCGCACGAGGTAGGGACGCTCGTCGCCCCAGCCCACCGTGATCCGGGGTCCCCGCGCGGTCGACGTCTCCACTCGCCCCCCCCGAAACACGTCGATGCGAACCCCGCGACCGTCCCCCGCGCCCCCGGGTGCACCGTGCAGGGAGATCCGCGACCGACCCTGGTCCTCGGCGCCCTCGTTGCGCAGGACGAAGAGGTCGGCGGCCGTGGCCCCGGCCGCCCGGGTCCAGCCGAGGAGGTCCAGGTCCCCGTCGTCGTCGACATCCACGGGCAGGAGGCCCTCGACGGCCCCGTCCGACCGGAAGGTCATCGCGTAGAAGGCCCCGTCCTCGTACCGACCCCGGAAGGAACCGGGGGTCCACACCCCGAACCGCGTGGTCCCGACGGTCGAGTCCGACCGATCGCCCCACAGGACCACCTCCTCGTATCCGTCGAGGTCGATGTCCGCGGTGACCGCCCCGGCCGCGCGCTCGAGGCCCGTCCCTCGAAACGACGGCGTCCCTCGGATCCCGTACTCGTTCCTCGCCGACGCGGTGTAGACCTCCAGGCGCCCGTCGGAGGGCACGAGCACGTCCCGCCGGCCCGCCCGGGGGCTTCGGACCGAGAGCGGCGGGCCCGTCGGCGGGCCGGAGGGGCTGGTTCGGGACGCGCGGGGCAAGACCTCGTACCGCCCGCCGCCGATCGATCGGGCGAACGTGATGCCCCCGCCGGTGACGTACGCGAGGTCGACGGCCGCGTCCCCGTCGAAGTCGACCGCGGCGATCCCCCGGGCGAACCGCGGGGCTTGCGGCGGCCCCAGGGGGCGCGCGCGGACCTCGCCCGTGGGCCGGCGGAACCCGCGCCGGTTCTCCAGGAGGACCGCGGGGCGTCGGGGCCGAGTCCGGAGCAGGTCGTGGTCTCCGTCGCCGTCGTAGTCGTGCACCACCAGCTCGCCCGGCTCCACGTCCCCCAGGGCCTCGCCGGCCACGAACTCGCCCCGCTCCCAGTGGAAGACGCGGACGCCCTCGTCGTCGAGCACGAGCACTTCGGACTCCGGGTCTCCGTCCACGTCCGCGACGGTGACGGAGGCGCCCGCCCCGACCGCGGTCACGAAGGTCGGCTCGCAGGGCAGCGGACCGCGGGCGAACAGCAGCCACTCCCCGCTCCTGAGCAGGTACCCGGACGGCGGCGGCTCCCCGCCCGGGGCCGCCCCGTGCTCCACGCGGATCAGGGCATCGATCGGTCCCCCCTCGATCGAGCGGACGGGTTCGTAGGTGAAGGTGATGGGGGGCCCGAGCTCGTCGGGGGCGGCCCTCCGGCGCGTTCGCGCGCGATAGAGGCGGGAGGGCACGCGCAGCCGCGAGGCTTCGGCCACCCGCTCGCGGGTGCGGGCGCGCTCGGGCGTGGTCTCGAGCGACTCGAGCAGGAGCTCGACCGTCTCCGGAAGGGGGTCGCCGGCGGCGCGGTCCGCCATGTCGCGCGCGGCCCGGCCGAACGCCTCGGGCCCCTCGATCGGATCGAGGATCCGCATCAGCTCGTAGATCCGGGGGAGACAGTCGGCGAAGTACTCGTCCCGCCGATCACACGCCCAGCGGGCGTACGCGACTTCGACGCCGGGGTCGCCGTCGGCAAGCCGGAGGGCGCGCCGCATCTGGCGTCGGGTCATCGCCTTCCGCCAACCGACCGCGGCCTCCGCCGCGGCCAGCGCCAGGTACGGATCGTCCGCCGCCGCCTCGGCCGCAGTCTCGAGGGCCCCCAGGGCGGCGCCTCTCAGGCCTTCGGAGCGGCCCAGGTGGTGGGCGACGAGGTGGAGCTCGGGGACGTTCCCCCGCCGGGACGTCATCCGACGGCCCCGGTCCACGAGCAGGCTCGCGCGGTCCAGGTCCCCCGCCTCGAGAGCCAGCACCGCCAGGCCCACGATCGCGGCGGGCTCGTCCGGGGCCACGTCGCGCAGGGTGCGGAACGCGGTCGTCGCGCCGTCGACGTGGCCCTGCCTCCAGTGGGCGGCGCCCACCGTGAGGAGCCGATGGGGGCGCCAGTCCACCGTCGGGGTCGACGGCGGCTCGGGCTCGTGGGGTTCGCTCCCACACGCCGTCAGCACCAGAACCAAAACCAGGATCGCCGCTCTCACCACGTACCCCTCGCGCGTCACCCTATGGGACCGGAGGGGCCCGAACAGAGGGTCAGCGAACGGCGCGGAGGGCGGCCTCCAGACGCGCCGCGGTCACGGCCCCCGGGTGAGCCCAGCGGAGCACGCCCTCGTGCACGATCGCCGTCACGGGCACGGCGTCGCCCGCGAGGTTCGCGGCGGCGCCGTAGGGCGCCTGCCCCGCCTCGTCCGTGGAGCCGTGCAGGAACCGGTCGCCCCAGGCGTCCAGGTCGGCGGCGTTCGGACGGTTCGTATCCGGGGCGTCCCGGGCCACGGCGAGGAACGAGACGCCGGCGAACTCGGGGGCGGCGGCCGCTCCGAGCAGCGCTTCGTGCTCCGCGGCGCACGCGGTGCACCAGGTCGCCCAGAAGTTCACGACGACCGTGCCTTTCGCCAGGGCCGCGAAGTCCGGCGCCGCGCCGCCCGCGACCCCCCCGAGGGCCAGCGGCGGAGCCGGGATCGAGAGCGCCCCGGGGGCGGCCGCGGCGGCCTGCCCCGTCTCCCGTGGGCGGAGCGGCGTCGACGCCACGATCTCGGCCCCGGCGAGGACCACCCGGTGGTTCGGCTCGATCGGCCCGTCCACCTCCGTGACCGCCCCACCGCGCCGAACGCGGAGGCAGACGGAGTCGCACTCCCCCAGCCCGAAGTGCGCTCGGTACGGCGACTGGGACAGGAACCCGCTCCCCGCCGAGACCAGCCTCAAGAAGCGGCGCGCGCCGCACTCCGCCTCGATCTCGAGGCCGATCGACGAGGCGCCGGCGGTGGGCTCCAGATCGACGAGGAGGACGTCGCCCGTCGAGCGGACGTCGTTGCGATACACGCGCACGGTGGGGCTGTTCCGGCTCACGACCACGAGGTCGAGGTCCCCGTCGTCGTCCAGATCGGCGGCCGCGGCGCCCCGGCCGTCCAGCAGCGAGTGCAGCCCGAGGACCGACCCCACGTCCACGAACGAACCGTCGCGGTTGTCGAACATCACGTCGGGCTCGCGGCCGCTCCAGGACCGCCCCTCTTCAGCGAGCAGGCGGAAGTGCTCCTTGTGCCCGCCCGCCCGGGCCTCTTCGTCGCCGTCGCTCTCGGACGCCAGAACCCGGCGCCAGAACACGCTTCAGGTGTCGCCGCTGGTGGGCCCGGTGTACATCCCGGTCACGCACAGGAGGTCCTGGTCGCCGTCCGCGTCGTGGTCGAACGGGACGGCCCCCCAGGCCCAGTAGGCGGGCTTGGCGCCCGACGCGACGGTGACGTCCTCGAAGGTCCCGTCTCCGCGCCCGCGCAGCAGGGTGTTGCCCTGAGCGAAGCGCGAGTACAGGGCGACCTGCTCGGGGGAGCCGGGGAAGTCGCGGCTGCGCGTGAGGCGGTTGCCCGCGAAGGACTGCATGTTCGAGACGTACAGATCGAGGGTCCCGTCGCCGTCCGCGTCGAACCACGCCACCGACATGCCGTTCCCCCGGTCCTCGGCGCCGGCCGCCGTGGCGACGTCCGTGAAGCGCCCGCCGTCGTTGCGGAGCAGGAGGTTCGGGCCGTAATCGTCGGCGACGTACAGGTCGGGGTCGCCGTCCCGGTCGTAGTCGGCCCAGGCCGCCGCGTAGCTCCAGCGGCGCGCGTGTGCCGTCAGTCCCGCCGCCTCCGTCGCGTCCCGGAACCCCGCGTCCCCGACGTTGCGCAGGAGCAGGTTCGGGTGGCCGTCGCGCGCGTCCACGTAGCTCTCCGGCTGCCGGTCCGCGTCGATCACCCCGTACCCACACACGAACACGTCGACGGCCCCGTCGCCGTCGTAGTCCGCCGCCGCGAGCGACTCCCAGGGCCCCGGCCCGCCGAACGGGCTCGCCGGATGGGGTCGGTATCGCGCCCCGTCCCGGAGCAGGAGGTGCACCCCGGCGTCCCGATCGCCGACGACGAGATCGAGGTCGCCGTCGGCGTCGTGATCGATGAACAGGCCCGTGTTCGTGCCCTCGGACAGGGCCGCGAGGGCGAGCCCGGAGGGCTCGGTCGCGTCCTCGAAGTAGCCGCCGTCGTTGAGGTAGAGCCTCGCGGGCGCGTGCATCCGCGGGAGGAAGAGGTCGATGTCTCCGTCTCCGTCGGCGTCCGCCAACGCGGGACCCGCGTCGGTGTACATCGCGGCCCCGGCCTGGTCGTAGCCGGGCGGCAGCACCCGGTCGGTGACGTCCACGAACGCACCCACTGGCGCCGTCAGCGTCCATGCCTCCCGGACGATCGCGCGGCTCACCGCCCACCCGTCGGCCGCGCGCGTCCACCCCAGCTCCAGGTGCACGCGGTCCTCCCGGCGACGATCCCCGGGCGCGGTGCCGAAGAACCGCACGTGCTCGAGGGTGGTCAGCCCCCGGCCGCCGTCTCCGAGGCCGACCTCCCAGGTGTGGGTGTCGCGCCCCTCGATCGTGCTCCAGCCCGCGCGCCAGCGGGCGGCGGCCTCCCCGAAGCCGGCGGCGTCGACCGGGCTCGACGGCCCCGACCACACCGTGCGGGTGCCCCCCGCGGCGACCTCGGTGCGCGCGCCCCGCCGGGCGACGAGATCGTCCCCGAGGAACCCGTCGGCGACCCCTGCCACCGCCCCCGCGGCCAGGGCGTCGAAGAAGGCCCGCTTGGTGGCGCCCGCCTCGTTGCTGCGGAGCTCCGCCGTCCACTCCCGGGGCGCCTCGGCGTCGGGGGCGGGCGCAGGGGCCTCCGTCGGACCGGCCCCGCAGCCCGCGACGGCGAGGGCCGCGACGGCGACCGCGACGACCCGTGAGCGCATCACCGGGTGCCGCCGAGGACCGCGTCGAGGCCCCCCTCCTCCACCCAGTTCCGGAGCTTCACGAGCCCGTCGGCGAGCCCCACGGCGGGCTCGTACCCGAGGTCGCGGCGGGCGGCGGAGATGTCGAAGTGGCACGGCTCCGTGAGGGCCGTGACCTTGTAGCGGTTCAGCCGCGGCTCCGAGTCGATCCGGAATACACGCCAGATCGTCTCGATGAGCGCCCCGAGGAACCGGGCGAGCCCGAGCGGCACGACCTTCTCGGGGCCCCGCAGGCCCGCGGTCGCCAAGCACTTGCCCACCATGGTCCAGCAGCCGATCGGCGCCCCGTCGGTGATGAAGTACGCCTTGCCGCCGACCACGTCCGGCGCGACGGCCAGCTTCTCTGCGGCCAGCAGGTGGGCGTCCACGACGTTCTCCACGAACGCGAAGTCCTGCAGGGGATCCCCCTTGCCGAGGCGCGCCAGCCGGCCCTCGCGGGTCCACTGAACCAGGCGCGGGAACAGCTGCGTATCCCCCGGCCCCCAGATCCCCCGGGGCCGCAGGGACGTGGTGCGCAGGCCGACCTCGGGGTCGTCGGCGGCCATGACCAGCGCCTCGGCAGCGGCCTTGGTCCGGGGGTAGTCGGCGACGTGCCGCTCCGGATAGGGCTGCGACTCGTCGACCCCCTCCAGGGCCCCCCCGTGCGCGACGACACTGGGCGTGGACGTGAATACGAGCCGGCCCACGCCCTGCCCCCGGCACGCGGAGACGACGTTGCGGGTGCCCTGCACGTTGGTGGCCTCGTATTCGGCCGGGTCGCCGAAGTACCCCGCCTTCGCCGCGACGTGGAAGAGGACGTCCACCCCCGCGGCCGCCGCCCCGATCGCCTCGGCGTCGCGCAGGTCGCCCTGCACCGTCTCCGCCCCCGCCTCGCGCAGCGCCGGGTAGTCGCCGCGGGCGAATACGCGGACGTCGTGGCCGTCGCGCAGGAGGCGCGCGGTCAGCGCCGACCCGAGGAAGCCGCCCCCTCCGGTGACCAGCGCGAGCATCAGGCGAGCCTCTGCGACGCCCAGGCGGACAGCTTGGAGCGCCGGATCTTGGCGTTGTGTCGGATGTCCACGGGGAACGGAGCTCTGTGGACCAGGACGTCGGTCACCACCCCCGCGACGGGATGATCGGCGGCGACCGATCGGACGTGGGCGGCCAGGGCGGCGTCGCCGGTCCGCGAGGCGGGCGTCGGCTCCACGACCAGCACCGGGCGGCGGTGGGCTCCGTCCGGCACCCCCACCAGCGCGGTGCGACGGATGCCCGGGAGGCCGTTGAAGACCATCTCCACGGGCACGGTGAACACGTCGCCCGCGGCGGTCGTCACGCGGTGGGCCTTGCGGCCGCACATCCAGAGCCTCCCCGCGTCGTCGAAGCGCCCCAGGTCGCCCATCCGATGCACGACTGCGCCGCCGTCCGCGATCTTCGCCAGGGCCGTGCGCCGGGGTCGACGGTAGTACTCCTTGGTCACGACGGGCCCGCGCACCGTGATCTCGCCGATCTCCCCGGTGGGGACGAGCAGGTCGTCGGACCACTCGGCGATGGCCTCGTCCGTGATGCGGATCAGGCGGACGGTCATCTCGTCCACGGGGCGACCGACGCAGATCCCCTGCCCGGCCGCCGTGAGCGCGTGAGTCTCCGCGAGCACCTCGTCGCTGCCGACGTTGGCCACCGGCAGGGCCTCGGTCGCGCCGTAGGGCGTGAAGATCTGGGCCCCGTCGAGCATGTCGCGCACGGCCGTGAGGATGTCGTGACGGACGGGCGCGCCCGCGGAGAGGACCCGTCGCAGCGTGGGCAGCTTCGTGCCGTGCAGGCGACCGTGGCCGGACAGCCGCTCCAGCAGCGCGGGGGACCCGAACATGTTCGTGCAGCCGTGGTCCGTGATCGCCTCGATCAGCTTCACGGGGTCCGCGCTGCCGGGCTTGCGGGCGTCCATGTCCGGGATGACCGACGTGAACCCCAGCGCCGCCATGAAGAGGGCGAACATCGGGAACGTGGACAGGTCCACCTCGTCGGGCTCGAAGCCGTAGATCGCCCGCAGCATGCGGACCTGGTGGCTGAAGGTCCCGTGGGTGTACACGGCCCCCTTCGGCACGCCGGTCGACCCCGACGTGAACAGGATCGCCGCGACCTCGTCCTCCGTCGTGGGCACCATCGGGAGCGGCTCCGCGTCCAGGAGCTGGTCGAGCGTGGAGCCCCCCCAGAACAGGGGCTTGCCCACGGTCACGAGGGTCTTCACCGAGGCGAGCGCCGAGCCGAAGACGATGCGGGCGACGTGGGCCAGGGGGACCCCCACGAAGGCCTCCGCCTCGACCTCGCGCAGGCACTCCTTGAGGGCCTTCTTCTCGATGCCGGGGTCGATCAGGACCAGGACCGCGCCCACCCGGAACAGCGCGAAGACCAGCGCGAAGAACTCCCGGCCGGGCTTCACCATCAACACCGTCCGGGTCCCCCGGGTGATGCCGACGCGCTGGAGCCCCGCCGCGTACCGCCCCGCCCGGTCGCTCAGCTCGGCGAAGTCGTAGATGTCGTAGTGAGCGGACCCGTCCGGATCGCGCTTGCCCGTCGCGACCACCACGGCGTCGCGGTCGGGCGTGGCGGCCGCGCGCTGGGCCAGCTCCTGGGCGATGTTGACGACGCTCACGCCGCCCCCGGGGGGTGCCGATCGAGGAAGTCGACCACGGCGGGGATCACCTCGTCCGGCGCATCCTCGAGCACGTAGTGGCCCGCGTCCGCGAAGGTCAGGTACTCCACGTCCGGGAGCCGCCGCCGCCACTCCGCCAGGAAGGCGGTCGTGAAGACGAAGTCCCTCTCCCCCCACACGATCATCGTCGGCCGCCCCGCGAGCTCCGTGAGTCGCTCGCTCACGCGGCTCACGGTGGCCCAGGCGGGGTCCTTCGGGCCCAGCGGGATGTCCTGCACGAACCGATGGATCGCGATGCGGTTCGCCCACGAGTCGTAGGGGGCGACGTACGCCTTGCGGACGTGGGGGGGCATGCTCCCCGGCCGCACGGTGCACGTGCTCGCGGCCCCCTGGACGAAGAGGTTCATGCCCCTCACCGGGATCGCGAACGGCAGGCGCTTCACGAGCTGCAGCTGCCAGGGCAGCGAGGACCCCGCGGGCAGGGGGAACCCCGACGTGTTCATGAGGACGAGCCGGGCGATGCGGTCGGGTCGACGCTCGGCGAAGGCGAGACCGATCATCCCGCCCCAGTCGTGAGCGATGACCGTGATCCCCTCGGTGATGCCGAGCGAGTCCACCAGGGCCTCCACGTCGTCCACGCGGCGGTCGAGCGTGTAGGCGTACTCGTCGTCGCTCGGCTTGTCCGACAGGCCCATGCCCAGGTGGTCGGGGACGATGCACCGCCGCCCGGGCGCGAGGGCCTGCACGAGGCGTCGCCAGTAGAACGACCACGTCGGGTTCCCGTGCAACAGCAACACGGGCTCGCCCTCCCCCACGTCGAGGTAGTGCATGGACCCGCCCGCCACGGCGAACCGCCGGCCTTGCCAGGGGTACTCGTCGCGGTGGGGGGTGATGTCGAAGGTCACAGATGTACTCGCGGCTACCATTCGAGGCCCATCATGAAGCAGTTCAAGCCGGTCCCGATGCCGAGGAATCCGACCCGATCGCCGGGATCGAAGAACCCCTGCTCGTCGGCCACGGCGGCCGTGAGCGGGAGCGAGACCGGGCCGATGTTGCCCAGCGTCTCGTACGTGCAGAAGTCCTTGTGAGGGGGGATGCCCATGGCGGGCAGCACCTGGTCGCGGTGGCCCGATCCCACCTGGTGGCAGATCGTCTTGTCGACGTCGTCGATGGTCCAATCGAGGCTCCGGAGGAGCTTGTCGAAGGTGCGCCGCCCGAGGGCGACCCCGTGCGTGAGCACGGCCGTCGCGTCCGTCTCCATGACCCAGGGGGACCGGCCCAGCAGGCCGTGCGACGGACCCCACCGCGCGATCCGGTGGTGCTCGGGCGCGGAGAGCGAGGCCCCGCCCACCAGTCGACGGCCCGTGAGCGAGTCGCGTGAGTCCGTGAGGACCACCGCCACCGCGCCCGAGCCGCCCGTGAGGCTGGCGATGCAGAGTCGAAAGGTGTCCATCGACTCCTCGGCGAGCATGCGGGCGATGGTGTCGTCCACGATCTCCCGGGAGGTCTCGGCGGCCACCACCACCCCGGCGCGGATGCGGCCGAGCTCGATCATGTCCGCCACGATCGCCATCCCGTTGAGCACGCCCAAGCAGGCGTTGGCGACGTCCAGCACGAGCGCGTCGCCCCGGATCCCGAGCTCGTCGGCTACGGGGCAGGCCGTGGCGGGCTCCAGGTTCTCCCGGTTCACGCTCCCGTAGATCAGCGCCCCGACGTCCCCGGGCTCGATGCCCGCCGCGCCCATCGCCTTGCGCGCGGCCGTCGCGGCCCGGTTCGCCAGCCGGGGCTCGTCGTCCCACACGCGACGCTCCCGAATCCCCGTGAGCGCCTCGAGCTGGCCCTGCCCCAGGTGAAAGCGCTCGTACAGCGGGGCGAGCCGCGCTTCGAGGGTGCGGCTCGCCACCCGCTGGTCGGGCAGCTCGTAGGCGATGGCTTCGACGCACACGCGCTCCCACCTCACGGGGCGTCTCCGGGCACCAGGCGCAGGGCGAAGCCGGTCATCTCGTAGATGATCCGCCCGTCGACCCGCAGGAAGCCGTCCGCGGTGATCACGGGGGCGGTCCCGTCCTCGATCGAGGTGATCGACGCCTCCACCGCCTCCTCGGCGTCGCTGGGGACGACCTGCCCCCGGTACAGCCACGTGTGCTCGCGCCCCACCGCGATGGGCTGGAAGCGGTGGGTGCTCACGCGGTCCCCGAAGACCTCGATCGCCACGACCTTGAGGAGCTGCAGGAACGCCTCCAGCCCCAACGACCCCGGGATCACAGGGTCCTGGAAGAAGTGCGCGGCGAAGAACCAGTCCTCGGCCACGACCGCCTTCGACCCGCGGATCCACCCGAGCCCGGCCGCGCCTCCGGCGGGGTGGTACTCCACGTGGTCCAGCATCGACATCGCCCGAGCGGGCAGGTGAAGCCCGGGGCTCTCGGCCGTCGCGCCGGGGGGGACGTCGCTCGGGCGCAGCGGTTCTCGGACCTCTACGGCGCGCCGCGGGGCGGGCGCCGAGGGGCTCCAGGCGCGAGCCGACGCGCCGCGCACGCCCACCTGATCCGCGAGCGCCTTCGCGGGGAAGAAGCCGAACCGGGTCACGCCCTCGTAGAGGATCCGGCCGCCCGCCCAGAGCTGGAAGTCGAACTCCTGGAGGATCATCGACGCCGCCTCGGAGACACCCGTCAGGCGGACCCGCGTCGTGACCGTGCCGACGTCCGCGAACAGCTCCCCGTGGAGGGTGGCGGTGCCCGACAGGTTGCGGAACCGCAGGTCCTGCTCGGAGCGGAGCGCCGAGCCCAGGTACGCGGCGAGCCAGCCGCAGGGCTGCAGCGCCGTCTCGAGGATGACCGCGAAGGGCATCGACGCCTGCCGGTTCGCGGCGAAGTACCAGGCGTCGGCGGGGACGTCGTACTCGGCCTCGATCCACCCGCCGGGCTCGAGCACCCAGGGCGCGGGCTCCAGCTCCGTCACGCGGTCCAGGAAGCACAGCGGCGGGCCCGGCAGCCGGGCGATGCGCCGCTCCTCGTCGAACGGGAGGTAGGGCTCGCCGAACGCGACGGAAGGTCGCCCCACCGCGAACGCGAGGATCGACTCCGCGTCGTAGCGGGCCGGCTTCCCCGCCCTCGGGGGCCCGAACGGCGACCCGTCGACTGGAGTCAAGTATGCGTGAGTACTGGACTCACGCGAGTCCGACCACAGCGCTTCGATCTCCTCGCGGGTGATCCCCGAGAGCCGGTAGGAGACGTTCTCGAACTGCACGATGCAGCGGCCGTCGCCGTACATCAGCGCGTCGGCCAGCACGTACGGCTCGGGGTCGTAGCCGACCTCCTTGATGTCCAGGCGGTATACGAGGCTCCGCGTGTCCGACGTGACCTGCCCCCGGCAGCGGAGGCGGCTGGGGATCCCCGGGATCGGCGCGTAGTGCAGGTCCCGCTCGCTCTCGGGCGCGATCCAGCCCATGCGCAGCAGGAGGACCCGCAGGGTGTGGAGACACCCCTCGTACATGAACGTGCCGGGCATGACCTGGTCGTCGACGAAGTGACACGTCAGGTACCACCCCTCCGGGTCGACGTCGAACTCCGTGCTCACCGTGCCCAACCCGAACGCGCCCCCCGCCGGATCGAGTTCGGACACGCGGTGGATGAGCGTCATCCGCCCCGCGGGCAGGTGGAGGCCGTGGTGCAGCCCGCGGCCTGCGAACGCGGGCCCGAACGCGGCCGCGAGATCGCCCCGACGCAGCGCGCTCACGGCGACCTCGTCGAGGCGCGGGGGGACGGCTTCGGGCACCAGGTCCCGGAACCCGGTCGCGGGGGATCCGTCGGCGCCGCTGCGCCGCCGCGCCGGGGGGGCCGCCGACGGGTCGACGATCCCGCGCCCGTCGGCGAGCTGCCGGGCGGTGAAGAAGCCCGCGCAGCCGTCGCGCATCGAGATGAGGTGGGAGTCCCCGATCCAGCCCTCGAAGCGGAAGAAGAAGAGGTAGGTCGACCCCTGCTTGATGAACCGGTCGATGTGGATGTCGTACCGGATCACGTCGCCCACGGCGGGGAGGTCCCGGTGGAAGACCACCTGGGCGTCGAGCAGCCGGTACACCCGAAGCCCGAGGGTGCGCTCGTCGATCCCGAGGAACGCGGAGAGGAAGAGGTCGGCTTGCCCCGCCTCGACGCTCACGCACACGGGGACGCGCCCACCGTCGAGGTACCAGGCCCCCGGGAGCACGTCGTGCTCGGTGACGCAGCGCCCGGATCCGAGGCTGCCGGGTTCGCCCTCGATCGTCGTGATCCTGTCCACGAACATCAGGGGCTCGTCGGGGAGCCGCACGCGCGTGGGGTGGCCATCGACCGCGGCGAACCGGGGCCCCAGCACGGCGGCGATCGAGCCGACGGCGAACTCCATGCACCGCGCCCGGTCGAGGGAGCGGGGGACGCCGTCGGGGCCGACGAGCGGGGGCGTGGGGACGGACGCGGGCGTCGTGGTCGGAGCGGGGAGCCCGCCCGTCATCGCCGCGTCGAGGAGCAGCTGCTGCAGGGCGAGGGCCGACGCGTGGGCCGCCGACGCGCCCCGGGACACCTGCAGAAACGTCGCGTGAGCGGTGGACGTCGCCGTGATGGCCTCGAGCGGCGAGGCCGTGAATCCGACTAGGTCGGAGCCGCGCGCAGGGAGGTCGACGCGCGGGACCGGGGGCGCCGGGACCGCAGGAGGCCGATGAGCGGGCGTCGGCCCGGACGTCGGGAGGACGGCGGGACGGGCCGGGGTGGGCGTGGACGGCACCGCGGGGACCGGTCGCGGCGACCGACCCAGGCCGACGCGGACGGTGCGCAGCGCCGGGGCTTCGTCCGCCGCGGGGATGCCGCCCCGATCGCCGTACAGGACGTCGAGGTCCACCGGGACCCCCACCTCGGCGCAGGCCCCCACGGCCTCGAGCAGGTTGCGGAGCCCGGTGCGGCCCTTGCGGCAGGCGCTCACGGCGAGGTGCGGGCGGTCGCCGAGGATCGCGCCCACCATCCTCGCGCACGACCCCTGGGGGCCGGCCTCCACGAAGATCCTCACGCCGTCGGCGTACGCGCGCTCGATCGTCGCCGGGTAGTCGAGCCCGTGCATCGCGTTCGCGATGATGGAGTCGGCCGCCGACGCTTCGGTCAGGTCGAAGCCCCGGGCCCAACAGCCGCTGTAGAAGCGCACGCCGGCGGGCGGTCGGGTCGGCAGCACGTGCAGATCCCGGTACCGCCTGGCGACCGGGGCCATGACGTCGCAGTGCACCGTGGGCACGCCCTCGAGGGGGCGCGGGGTCACCCCCAGCGCGTCGGCCACCCGCTCGACGTCGGGCCGACGTCCGCCGACCACGCACTCGTCGGGGGCGTTCACGATCAGGAGCCTCGCCGTGGTGGCTTCGTCTCCTCCCAGGTCGGCGAGCGCGGCGCACACCACGTCCGCGGGCCGGGAGAGCACCGCGGGCCACCAGTCGCCCGGGCCTCCCCAGGCCGCCGCGGCGACGGTGTTGGGGCCCGACAGCTCGGTGGTGAAGAGGCTCGACTCCATCGTGCGGCGGAACATCGAGTCCCGGTCCGTCCACGCGCGGGTCGCGAACAGGGCCGCCGACTCTCCGAGCGAGTACCCGATGGCCGCCGCCGGGCGCACGCCGAGGGCCTCCAGTGCCCGCGCAACGGACACGCCGTGAGCCACCTGCCCGAAGATCATGCGGCGGGGGTCCTCCGCCAGCGCCGCCGCCGCCGCGTGCTCCCAGCCCGACGACCACTCCCGGCGCCAGGGGCCGTAGTAGGCGGGCATCAGCTGGGACCGCAGGAGCTCCGTCTCCTCGTCGATCCCCCGGAACACGCGGGGCATCGTCAACGCGAGGTCGCGACCCATGCCCACGAAGTGGTTGCCGGACCCGGGGAAGATCCAGGCGAGGCGCCCCCGGGACGCGAGATCCCGACTCCCCGGATCCGACGGCGTGAGGCGCGTGAGCCGCGACGCGAGCTCCCGGGGCGAGCCCGCGGTGACCGCCCGCACGGGGCCGCTCGAGCCCCTCGACGCACGATGCCAGGCGGCCGCGATCGTCTCGACCGAGTCGGCCGCGCCGATCATCGTGCGGAGCCGCGCCACGGAGCGGCCCAACGTGGCCGAGTCGGCCGCGGGGAGGAGGAACAGAGCGGCCCCGCGGTCCCCGAGCGGCCGGTCCAGGCCCGGGTCCGAGCGGTCGCTCCGCGGAGGCTCGGCGAGCACGACGTGCAGACACGTGCCGCCCACGGACACGGCGCTCACGCCCGCCGTGCGAGGACCAGCGAGACGATCGTGGTGCCAGGGCTGGGGGAGGCGGGGCAGGTGGAGCGAGCTCCCCTCCCAGGCGTCCGCGGCCGGGCGCTCGAAGTCGGGGTTCGGCGGCAGGACCCGGCCGCGCAGAGCCAGCGCGGCCCGGACGACGCCGAGCAGGGGCGCGGCGGCCCCGGTGTGGCCGAACACGCCCTTGGTCGCGGCCACGGCGGTGGTGGCGGCCTCGCCGGGGAAGAGGCCGGCGAGCGCCTCGGCCTCGATCGCGTCCTCGACCGGGGAGCCGGAGGCGTGCGCCTCGATCAGGCCCGCGCGTCGACGCTCCAGACCCGCCTCGGTCCAGGCCGCGGTGACGGCGCGGGTGTACGCGGGGGCCGTGCCGGGGCGGTCGATGCCTCCCCCCGCGGCCGCGCCCAGGCCTCGAATCACGGCGTGGATCCGGTCCCCGTCGCGGCGCGCGGCGCCGATCGGCTTCAGCACCAGGGCGGCGGCCCCCTCGCCGACCACCGGCCCGTCGGCCCCGGCCTCGAACGGTCGCGCCCGGCCGGCGCGCGACCAGGGTCTGAGCGCGTCGTCGGCGAGGGCCGCGCGCACGTCGCCCGCGAGGTCCACGCCGCCCACGACGGCGGTCGTCACCTCGCCCCGCTGGAGCATCCGGCTCCCGACCTCGAGGGCGCGGACCCCCGATCCGTCCTCGTCCGACACGGCGAAACAAGGCCCCCCCAGGCGCAGCTCACGCGCGATCCGGCTCGCGATCATGCCCCCGAGCGCCCCCTGCACCCGCGGGGCGTCGAGGGCGGGGCCGAGAGCCTCGCGGAGGGCCTCGGTCCATGCGGCCTCGGCCTCGGGATCGAGCTTCACGCCGAGCTGCTGCGCCCACGCCCGCGCCTGCGCCTCCAGGAGCCAGCCCACGTGGAACCCGGTGGTCTCGAGGTCGAGGCCGATCCCCACGACGCACCCGACCGACGTCCGGGCCCCCGCCGGCCCCGCGTCCGGCCACGCGTCCGCGGCGTCGCGCACGGCGGCGTCCACCACCTGCATCATCAGCAGGTGCTGGGGGAGCACCGACGTCATCTCCGCGGGGGGCAGCCGGAACCGCCCCAGGGGGAGGTCGAGGTGCTCGATCCATGCCCCGGGCATGGCCCGCGCGAGGTCTCCCGCGACGCCGCGGAGCCAGGCCGACTCCTCGATGCCGCGCCAGCGATCCCGCGGCCGGGGGTCCAGCACGGCCTCGCCCCGCAGACCCGCCTCCCGGACCGCGTCGAGGTCCTCCAGACGGCCGACGCGCGCCCCCATTCCGACGATGGCGACGGGCTCGGGGCCGGCGGACGTGGTGTGGAGCGGCTCGCGCGCGGGCGACTCGATCCACTCCTGCAGCACGAGGTGCGCGTTGATCCCCCCGAACCCGAACGCGGAGACGGCCGCCGTGCGAGGGGTGCCCTCATCCCGACGCGACCAGGCCCGCGGGGCCGACAGCACGGAGAACCGCGAGCCTCCCAGATCGGGGTGCGCCGAGCCTGCCTCGAAGCCCGCCGACGGGGGCAGCGCGCCCGCCTCGAGGGCCAGGAGGACCTTCATGAGCCCGGCCGCGCCCGCGCCCGTGAGCAGGTGCCCGACGTTCGACTTCACGGAGCCGATGACCACGTCGCGGTCACCGTCGCCGAACAGAGCTCTCAGGGAGCCGAGCTCCACCGCGTCGCCCCGCAGGGTCCCCGTGCCGTGGCACTCCACCAGGTCGACGTCCTCCGGCGTGAGGTCGAGCCCCGCGTACGCCGCGCGCATGGCCCGGACCTGCCCCTCGCTCTCGGGGGACAGCAGGCTGCCGCCCACGTCGTTGGACAGCCCGGTGCCCCGGAGCACGGCGCGGACGCGGTCGCCGTCTTCCAGGGCCCGGTCGAGCCGCTTCAGCACGAACACGCCCGCCCCCTCGCCCACGACGAGCCCGTCCGCGCGGGCGTCGAACGGCGAGCACACGCCCGACGGAGACAGCGCGCGCAGTTGGCTGAAGCCGATCTGCGTGTAGAGGCAGTCCGGCCGGGACGCTCCGCCCGCGAGGGCCGCGTCCAGGCGCCCGGCGCGCAGCTCCTCGCAAGCGAGGTGCACCGCGTACAGCGACGAGGCGCAGGCCGCGTCCAGCGTGTAGGAGCCGCCCCCGAAGCCGAGGACCCGGGCGAGCAGCGCGGCGGGCAGGCCCGTGACGAAGCGGTCGAGGGGGTCGGCCCCGAGGCCCTCGTCCCAGGCCGCGGGGGCGGACCGACCGAGCACGCGCCCCTCGAGGGACCGCCCCAGAACCGCGCGGGCGATCGCGGACGCCCCGTCCGTGGGGAGCGCGATGTTCGCGAGCACCACACCCACTCGCTCGGGGGCCGGGCGCGACCCGCGGGCGTCGTCCCAGGCGTCCGCCCCCACGCGCAGGACCAGCCGGTACAGCGGGTCGAGTCGGTCGATACGAGACGGGGACATGCCCGCGCCCTGAATGCGCTCGGCGAGGTCCGCGACGTCGAAGTCCGGGAGCAGACAGGCCCGCGGCGATACCATCCGGTCGGGCACCCCGTGCGCGTCGGCGAGCAGGCCCGCGATCTCCGCGTCGGCCCGCTCGGGGGGGATCGCGGCGGCCGCGCTGCGGGCCTCCGTGATCAGACCCCAGAACGCGTCGAGATCGGCCGCTCCGGGGAACAGCCCGGCGGCTCCGACGACAGCGATGGGGGCGGGGGAGGTCACGGGATCAGGGGCTCACCGGGGTCTCGGCCCGCGCCTCGGACCGCCCGAAGGCGCGATCGAGCTTGGCGGACACGGTGCAGGCGAAGCCCTCCAGCCGGGCTACGAGCGTGCCGTCGGAGGCGATCAGGTCGACGTCGCTGAGCACCGACCGGGGGGTCGATCGACGGACTCGGATCACCGCCTCCAGCTCGCCGTCCGGGAACGGCGCGAGCTGGTGGTAGGCCGTGACCCGCGAGGGCAGCGACGGAGCCCCGTGGTGACGACGGCACCACAGGATCAGAGCCTGGAACACGCCGTCGACGGGCAGCGGCCCCGTCGTCCACGCCGTGGCGCCCGACGCGGGGCGCCAGACGGACGGGGGAGGCGTCGGCGCGAGCCGGAGGCGCATGCCCTCCTCGCTCGACCCGTCGATGGCGGTGATGCAGTGGAACGACGGGCCGTGGAAGAGGTCCCTCGCGTAGGCATCCGCGGGAGCGCCCCCCCAGCCCTCCAACGACGGCGGCGTGAGCGGCGTGAGCGGCGTACGCGGCGCCGGCGAGTCGGCGGTCCGGAGCGTCGCGACGGCGCGCACGTGCACCGTGCCGTCGGCCCCTCGGAGCTCCACCGGGGCGCGAACCGCCCCGTCCTCGTCGGGAGGCCGCGTGGGCCCGACGCGGGTCGTCAGGCGCAGCGTCCCCCCGCCGAAGACGACGCCCTTGAGCACGCGCACGTCGTCGAGGCCCCGGAACACCCCGCCGACGGCGTTCACCGCCGCGGTCGCGAGCAGCTCCATCGACATCGCCAGGGGCAGGACGGGGAGGCCGTCGAGGCGGTGATCGTCCAGGTACGGGTCCGTCGTGGGATCGACGGCCACCTCGACCTCCACGGGCTCCTCGATCGCGGCGGGGCCCGTCGCCCCTTCGTCCAGGCCCGACCCCACCACCAGCAGCACCGGGCGGTCGGCGGGAGCGGCGGCGCACTCGTCCACGAACACCCGCGCGCCCGCGGCGCGGTCGATCAGCGGGACCCCCTCGCGCGCGAACTGCTTCTTCAGGCTCTCGGTGACCATGCCCCCGTCCCATGGGCCCCAGGCGAAGGACACGACCCGGCACTCGGCCCGCGCCGCCGCCTCGGCCGTGGCGTGGGCGTCGAGCACCTGGTTGGCCGCCGCGTAGTCGCTCTGGCCCACGCGGCCGAACCGCCCGCTCACGGACGAGAAGAGGGCCAGCAGGCGGAGGTCGTCGTCGGCGACGGCCCGCAGCAGCGCCTCGAGGGCGGCGACCTTGGTGTCGAGCACCAGGCGGAAGTCGTCGTCGGACTTGTCGAGAATCTTCTTGTCGCGCAGCACTCCGGCGCCGTGCACCACCCCTCGCACGGGGCCGAGCTCTCGGCGCGCGTCGGCGATCGCCGCGGCGACGGCGGCGGGATCGCGCGCGTCCACGGACCGGTAGAGCGCCCGGCCTCCGACGCCTTCGATCCGGGCCATCGTCGTCCGGATCTCCCGATCGCCGGCCACTCGGGCGGCGGCGCGGCCGAGCTCGCGCGGCGAGGGCTTGCCCTCGAACCGGCCCGAGGCCAACAGGGCGCGCTTGATCTCGGCGTCGGTGTTCGCGCCGCTGAGCGAGGCATCTTCGGGACCGGGCTCGGCCGACCGGCCCAGGAGCAGGAGCCCCCCGACGCCGGCGTCGGCCAACGCCACCGCGCACTCGGCCGTGACTCCGCGGGCGCCTCCGGTCACCACGACGCAGCCGTCGCCGAGCCGGGACCGGATCCTGTCGGCCGACGCGGCCCAAGGGGGAGCCGGGCTCGAGTCGAGGGCCGCGGTCAGGGAGACCCTCTCGCGGCCGATGCCCCGCTCCACGGGACCCGGGCGCGCGATCTCGGCGAGCACCGCGTCGGCGGCCGCCGCGGGCTGCAGAGATGCCTCCACGTCGAGCGCGAGACAGCGCACGTCGGGCCACTCACGGGCCGCAGACTTGACGAGCCCCGCCAGCGCCCCGGCGGCCCCCAGGGCGCCTCCGCGCAGACCGAACACCCCGTCGCCCCGAGCCACCGAGACCACGAACGCACCGGCGCCGTCGAGCAAGGCCGGGCCCGCGGCCCGCAGCGCCGCGAAGGACCGGAGGGGATCCGACCCGCCGAGGATCAATCCCCCGACGTCGGCCCACGCGGGGCCGGGGGCCCGAGGGTCCACCGCCTCGGCCCGGAACCCGCGATCGGCCAGGGCCCGAAGCAGGGGCTCCGAGAGCTCATCCATGTCCACGACGGCCACGTGGCCGCGGACCGCGGCGAGCCCCTCCGAGGGCGGAGCGGGAGCGGCGACGGGGACGACCGCGCGCAGCTCGGGGCGCGACGCGGTGCGCCAGGGAGTCTCGCTCGCCGCTGATGGCGGGCGGGATAAAGAGCGGACCGATGTCTCGACGCGCTCCACGTCGGTGCCGGCGCGGGCGCCGGAGGCCACGAAGGCGAGGACCTCGCGCAGCGTTCGGAGACCGCCCAGCTGCTCCGGCTCCACGACCGGCGCGTCCGGCAGCCGCTCGGAGAGCAGCGAGAGGATCTCGACCCGCTTGATCGAGTCGATGCCCAGGTCCGACTCGAGGTCCATGTCCAGCTCGAGCATGTCCTCGGGGTAGCCCGTGGACTCGGCCACGACCGCGAGGAGCGCGGCGTGAGCGTCCACGGTCGGGGCGGCGCTCGGGGGAGCGGGGGCGACCGCCGGCGTCGAGGCGGCCGCGGGGGCGGCGCCGGCCGCGGAAGAGGGGGCCTCGCCGACGAACTCCGCCACCGCGCGCAGCGTGCGCAGCCCGCCGAGGTTCTCGGGCTCGACGACCGGCGCGTGCGGCAGCCGCTCGGAGAGCAGCGAGAGGATCTCGACCCGCTTGATCGAGTCGATGCCCAGGTCCGACTCGAGGTCCATGTCCAGCTCGAGCATGTCCTCGGGGTAGCCCGTGGCCTCCGCGACGACGGCGAGCAGCGCCCCGATCGTCGAGACGCCGGCGGCCGTCGGTGCGACCGGGAGGGCGCGCGCGACGGACGGCACGGGCGCCGCGATCGGGACCGGCGCGACGACGGGTGGCGCCGGGGGCGCGACCGTGGGCCCGGAGGCCGGGCCGGTCGGGGCCGAAGCGGTGAAGGCGGGGACGACGGGCGCGGGCGCCTGAACCGGCGCGGCGCTCACCGGCAACCCGAGGGACTGCTCCACGATCCGCTGCCTCCCGGCCAGGAGGCTCTGAAAGCTCGCCTGCGCGGCCAGCTGACCCTCGAGGAAGGTGCGGTGCAGGGCCGCCGTCTGCTCCTGCATGGCCTGGAGGGCTCGAAGGTGCTCTTCGTTGGCGGCGAGCGCCTGCGCGAGCAGGTCCGCGGACGCGGGGGGACGGGGGGGAGAGGACATCGGGACCTCGGGGGTCTTGCGGACGGCCCCGCGCGGCGGCGCGACGGCGCGACGCGGCTCGGGGGCCTGGGGAGAGCGATGGTTGACGCCCGTGAGGGGCACGTTCATGCGGCGACGCCGGAGCGGCGTGGGCCGGCGCGGAGGGACGCCGCGCTCCCAGCGGTCGAGCCGCACGGGGAGGCCGGCGGCGGCGAGGACGGCCACGAGGCTCGCGAGGTCCTGCAGGCCCGAGCCGCGCCCGGCGGACGCGTCCAGGGCGACCGCGCGGTGCGGCCGATCCCCGAGGATTCGCCCCGTGAGGGTGGTGAGCGTCGCCTTCGGGCCCACCTCCACGAAGGTGCGGATGCCGGACGTGTACTGGGTCTCTTTCTACCGAACCCTGCGCAGGGGGTGGCGGGGGTGGGTAGTTAGGCGCCCGACGACCGCCGCGGCGGGGGGGGGGTACGTGTCCCCGGTGGTATTGGCCACCACGGGGATGCGCGGAGCCCCCACATCGATGTCGGTCAGCGCGTCGGCGAGGCGCGCGGAGGCCTCCGCCACGAGCGGGCTGTGGAACGCCGCGCCTACGGCGGGACGGACGGCCCGCAGGCCGCGCCGGGCGCACGCCGCTTCGGCCGACGCGATCGACTCCGTCGCGCCGGACAGGACGGACTGGGCCGGAGCGTTGCGGTTCGCCAGGACGAGGTCGAGGCCCTCGTCCGTGAGCATGGCCTCCACGTCCGCCACGGGCGCGAGGACGGCCAGCATCGACCCTCGGTCCCCCGCGCCCGCCCCGTCCGCGGCGGCGGCGAGCGCCTCCCCCCGAGCTCGGGAGGCGCGGCGGAAGGCGGCGGCGTCCAGGGCGCCCGCGGCGTGGAGCGCGGCCAGCTCCCCGTACGAGTGACCGGCCACGGCGTCGGGCTCCACGCCGAACGTCCGCAGGAGGGAGAGCGCGCCCGCCTCCACGAGACCGAGGGCCGGTTGGGCGCGCTCGGTGGCCCGCAGGCGCACGTCGTCCGCCCCGGGGTCGCTCCCCGCCGCGGGGGCGGGGTGGATCCAGCCCGCGACCTCCGGGTCGGCGTCCAGCGCCTCGGAGACCTGGGGGAAGACGCAGGCGAGCTCGCCCAACATTCCGACGTACTGCGACCCCTGTCCCGGGAACAGGAAGGCCGTGCCGCCGTCGATCGGTCCGACTCCGTAGGCGATCCCGGTGGGCAGCGTGAAGGCCCCCGGAGACGCCTCGATCCGGCTCGCCGCCGACTGCAGGCGACGGGCCCGGTCGTCGGCATCGGCCGACGGGAGCACGACGGCCACGCGGTGGGTCCCGGCGGCGTCGAAGCGCTCTCGAGCTCCCCGCAGCGCCGCGGCGCCGTCCTCACCCCGGACCGCCTCGGCGGCGTCCCGGAGGCGCTCCGCGAGGCCCGAGCGATCGGGCCCGGAGGCAGCGAACAGCTCGACCGCCCCGTCCCAGGAGGGGGCCGCCCGGGTTCCCCGGTACTCCTCGAGCACCGCGTGGAAGTTGGACCCGCCGAAGCCGAACGAGGAGACTGCGCCGCGCCGCTTGCCGCTCCCCGCCACCCACGGACGCGCCGCCGTGGGGAGGTGGAAGGGGGCATCGGCGTCGAGCGCGGGGTTGGGCGCGTCGACCTTGATCGTGGGCGGCAGGACCTTGTTCTCGAGCGCCATGGCGACCTTGATCAGGCCCGCGGCGCCGGCGGCGGCCTTGGTGTGCCCGATCATCGACTTGACGGAGCCCAGGGCGACGGAGCCGGGGCTCACGCCGTCGTACACCGACCGCAGGGCTCGGAGCTCGCACGCGTCGCCGGCGCGGGTGCCCGTGCCGTGACCTTCCACGAGCTGCACGTCCGCCGGGCGCACGTCTGCGTCCCGGTAGGCCGCCTGCAGCGCCCGCTCCTGGCCGTCTTCCAGCGGCGCGTAGATCGACTTGGCGCGTCCATCGCTCGCCGACCCGATGCCCGTGAGGACCGCGCGGATCCGGTCCCCCGCCCGCTCTGCGTCCTCCAGACGCTTGAGCACCAGGATGCCGATGCCCTCGCCCAGCACGGTGCCGTCGCCGTCCGCCGCGAACGGCCGCACGTCCCCCGTGGGGGAGAGCGCCGGCGTCTTGGAGAAGCACATGTGCATGAAGATGTCGTTGAGCGTGTCGACGCCCCCGGCGAGGACGAGATCCGAGCGGCCGGTCCGCAGCTGCATGACCCCCATCTCGAGGGCTCCCAGCGAGCTGGCGCACGCGGCGTCGATCACGCAGTTGGTGCCCCCGAGGTCGAGCCGATTGGCGATCCGCCCGGCGACCACGTTGCCGAGCAGGCCCGGGAAGGAGTTCTCCTGCCAGCCCACGTACGCCCGGGAGATCCGGTCCACGACGTCTTCGGCCGTCTCCGCGTCCACCCCGGCCTCGTCGAGGGCCCGGCGCCAGTGCGGGTGCCCGAGGCGCGCGCCCAGGGAGATCACCAGCTCCTGCGTGCCGGTCACGCCGAGGATCACGCTCGCTCGCGACCGATCCCAGGCGACGTTCGCGCCGTAGCCCGCGTCCTCGAGCGCGCGGGCCGCCACCCAGAGCCCGAGGAGCTGAGACGTGTCCGTTGCCTCCAGGATCGTGGGCGGGATCCCGAACTCGGTGGGGTCGAAGCCCACGGGGTCGAGGAAGGCGCCGCGGCGGGCGTAGGTGCGGTCCGGGGCCTTCGGGTCGGGGTCGTGGTAGTCGCCCAGCGACCAGTGACTCTCGGGGATGGGCCCGACGGCGTCGAACCCGGTGCGCAGATTCCGCCAGAAGGCCTTCGCGTCCGGCGCCCCCGGGAAGAGCGCCGCGAGGCCGACGATGGCGATGGGGGTCCGGGTCGGGTCGCGTTCCCCCACGACCTCCACGGTCGGCTCCGCGGGGGCGGCCGGGACCGCGGGGAGCGGCTCGGGGTTCAGCAGGCGGCCGATCGTCGCGTCGGGGAGCCCGCCGAACCGGGTCGCCTCGCGCGGGACCGGCACGCCCTGGGCGCGCAGAGCGCCGGCGCGAGCGAGGATCGCGGCCCCCACGAGCAGATTCTCCGCCATGGCGGCCACGCGTCGGTCGGACGGCGACTCGAAGCGCGTGCCCTTCGCCCACGCGTTGAACGCGCCCATCGAAGGACCGCACCACACCTGGAAGTCCACGCTCCGGGACTCCTCTCCGGCGTTGGCCCAGCGACTCGCGAGCCCCAGGTACATGCGGAACAGCAGCGCCATCTTGTGGTGCGGGTCGGCGTCCGCTCGCGTGACCTGGGCGGGGTCCCTCGTGCCCCAGAAGGCCGCGCAGTCGGCCCACGCGTCCGCGATCGGGGCGCGGAGGCACGTCTCCTCCACGAACCGGCGGTCGTCGTCCGAGAGCTCGTCCAGCGAGGTGTGGCGGCGGTACAGGTCGTGCAGGCGGCGCGCCCGCATCGGGAACATGGTCCCGCGGCCCAGGACCTGGACCTCGACCCCCATCTCGAACATGTCCGCGGCCGGGGCCATGGTCACGTCCGTGGGGCCCGCCGCGGCGAGCATCGTCCGCACGCGGTCCGACGATCCGGACTCGACGGCCGCCTGGTTGATCGACCCGGTCACGACGTACGCGGCGCCGAGCGCGAACGCGGCGGCGACCGCCTCGGGCGTCCCGATCCCCCCGGCGGCACCGACCCGCGGCGGCGCGGCGTACCCGTGCTCCGCGTGGATCTCGTCCCGCAGCGCCTGCAGGCGCGGCAGCAGCACCACCAGCGGCCGGTTGTCGGTGTGGCCGCCCGAGTCGGCCTCGGCGGTGATGTCGTCGGCCATGGGGATCTCGGCCGCGAGGAGGGCCTGCTCCACGGTTAGGTGTCCGTCGGCCAGGAGCCGGTCGATCAGCCGGGCCGGGGGCGGCGACAGGAAGCGTCGGGCCGTCTCCACCCGGGACACCTTGGCGAGGATGCGGTTGGGGACGACCACCGCGCCGTCGGGCCCGCGGCGGATGCCGGCGGTGCGATAGCGGACCACGGGGAGCGTCAGATCGAGGTACGCGGAGGCACTCACGGTCCTCACGCCGCGGCGGATGTAGAGGTCGACGATGCCCGCCTCGAGCTCGGGCTCGGCGGGGCTGTGGATGAGGTTGAAGCCGTAGGGGAGGTCGCCGACGGAGGCCTGGAGCCGGTCCACGGCCTGCTCCACCCGCTCGAGCGAGCGGCCCGCCGCGCCGAAGAACGCGAGCATCCCCGCCCGCGCCATCGCCTCGACCAGCTCCTCGGAGGAGATGCCGTTGGCCATCGCGCCCGCGACGTAGGCGTGTCTCACGCCGTAGGTCGCCAGGAACGACGGGGCCCCGAGGGCGCCGGGGTGGATGGGAGGGACCGCGGCCCGCAGCGGGAGCGAGCCTTCGGGCCCCCGACCGAAGCCGGTCTCGCCCGAGGATACGACCGCGTCCCGTTCGCCCCGACGCACGATGTACACCGGCGCCGCGATGTTCGCGAGGGCCGCGCGAAGCGCCGAGATCCCGGCTTCGGGGCGCGCGTCGTCGCCTCGCCACCACCCGGGGGAGCCCGCCGTCCCCCGGGGGGATCGACTGCCGTCGTCGCTCATTCGCTGCCTCCTCGTCGCCCCGCCCCCCAAGGGGGGGCGCAGAGCGGACCGCGTTGTACCCTCAGCACGCCCCCCCGTCGAGCGGTTTGGGCCCACGGGTGTTCCCGCGGATTCATCGCTCCGTATACTCCGCCCATGCTGCTGCTCCGCCGCCCCCTCTTCGCCGCCGGCGTCGCGCTCGCCGTGATCGCCATGATCGGCTGCCCCCCGGCGCCCCGGGACGAGGCTCCCACCCAGGCGCCCGTGATCCTGCCCGCGGCCACCCCCGCCCCGGTGGCCGTGGCCTCCACGCCCGCTCCGGTCGCAGCCCCCACGGTGGTCGGCGCTCCCGAGAAGTCGGAGGACATGGTCTACAACCTGGGCGGGTTCGATCCGGTGCTGGAGGACGCGCCGAACGACCAGAAGGGCAAGGAGCCGTCGACGGACCTCCGCTCGGCGCACGCGGTCATCGACAAGACCCGCATGTACGTCCGGCTCGCGCTGCGCGACAAGCTCCCCGAAGACCCGGCGGCGGAGATCCGCTTCTGGCTCGAGCAGGCCGAGACGCCGCTCGTCACGGTCGAGGTGAAGCTCGGCACCCGAGGCAACCCCTGCGAGCTCAGCACCACCGCCGAGCCGATCGTGGAGAAGGCCGTCGAGAGTTGTTTCTTCCGGGGCAACCCCCTCGATCTCAGCTTCCCCCTCACGGCGATCCCCGACGTGCTGAAGGTCGACGAACCGTTCCACGTGAGCGGCTTCCAGACCTGCTGCATGGACGAGGACCGGAACGACCCGTTCGACGAGATCGTGGGCGCGCAGGAGGTCTTCCGCGTGGGTTGGGACGCCGGGAGCGACGCCGCCCCCTGAGCCGCCCGCCGGCCCCCTATCGCCCGCAGGCGGTGCGCTCCGTGGACCACTGAGCCCCCACCAGCGTCGCCTCGCGCTCCCCCGCCGAATCGCCCGACGTCGAGCCCTCGCCCTCGTCCCAGTGCCACACCGCGAGCGTGGACGGGTCCGCGGGCCAGTACGACGACGGCTCGAACCCGTCGCGGTAGCGCGGCACCAGGGACAGGCGCACGTCGTCGAGGTCGCCCCCGAGGAACCCCGCCTCTTCGTGCGAGCGCCTGCCGAGCAGCAGCGGCCCGCCTTCGCCGGGGTCGGGGGTCACCCCCAGGGCCACCGGCTCGCCGTCCAGGAAGAGGGTGACGGAGCCGTCGAGCTCGTTGCGGGTCGCGGCCACGTGGTGCAAGGCCCCGTCGTCCGGGATCGACGCGTCGGAGAGGACGACCGCGTCCCGCACCTGGAGGCGGAGCCCCCGTCCGGCCGCCACCCCCAGCTCCCAGCCCCGATAGCCTGCGCCCGGCGCGGTGAGGGTCGAGGCGATCGCCCCGGCGGATCGCGGCTGCACCCAGGCCTCGATGGCGAACGAGTCGAGGTCGGGGAGCGGCTCCCCCCCCACCACGACGTGGTCGTCGACGCCGTCCAGGGACAGCGCGACGCAGCCGTCGAGGCCGCGGATCACGAGCGTGTTCGAGTCCACGGGCGAGCCGGTGAACTCGTCGTCGACGGGCGTCAGCGCGACGAACAGGCTCTCCCCTTCCGTGAACGCCTCGGGCCCGAGCGTCGGGCTGTCCTCATCCAGCCGCCGCCCGTCCTTCCACCACTCGTACAGGTACGCGGGCTCGTCGCCGTCGGGGTCCTCCCACTCCAGGCCTTCGACCGCGAGCGTGTCCTCGACGGTGGCCCCGAGCGGGCCCAGCGCCGCCCCCCGGATCGACGGCGGAGACCCGCGGACCAGGACCGAGGCCGTGCCCGCAGGCCCCTCGAGGCCGTCGGGGTCGAGCGCCGTGACCGCGACCTCCCAGCGATGCCCGGAGGCGGTCTCCTCGGGCCACACGGCCGTCAGATCGTCGAGGAAGGCCGCGGGGACGCCGCCCAGGGCCCACCGATAGCGATAGGTCACCGCCGCCCCCTCGGGATCGACGGACTCGCCGAGGATCACGGCGTCCAGCCAGTCGGTGGCGACGGGCTCGGCGGGGAAGATCGCGACGTCCGGGGCCGTGGGCGGGAGGTTCTCCGCGGAGTCCGGGCTCGTGGGACAGCCCGCCCAGATCGCGGCCACGACCGCTGCCGACGCGAGCCGGCGCATCAGTCGTCCACCGCCCAGAGGGACACCTCCGCTCGGTCGTACGCGACGACGGGCGCGTGCGCGGCCTGGATCGCCGGGTGCGTGTCGGCGAGGAAGGGCACCATCTTGTCCTCGGACGCCGGCGGCGCGCCGCCTTCCCGTTCGGGCCGCGCCCCGGCGCGCTCCGCGGCGCGCTTCTCGTACTCGCGACAGGCCCGGACGCGCGCGTCGGGGTCGAGCTCGGCCGCGGTCGTCCCCGCGGACTCGTCGAGCACCCAGGGCAGGGGCAGACCGGACCCGTCCTCGAGCGTCTTCCAGCACAAGACGATGGGGGCGTCGCCGTACCAGGAGTAGGCCCCCGCGGTCACGATCGCCTCGTTGAAGCGGACCGGGAGCTGGACCACGACCGTGCGATCGAGGTCATCGCCGGGCTGGAGCCGATACCCCCCGGGGAGGTCGTTCAGGATCCGCCCGACCGTCGCGATCACCGGGCGATCGTGGCTGGTGAACCGAGTGCGCGGGGTCGCGTCGTAGTCCCATGCGCTGTGGGCGACGTCGGCGAACGCGGACTTGCCCAGCTCCTGGGACAGCGTCTCCACACCGCCGACGTCGAACCACGTGCCCGGGACCACGATGGGGTGGGCGCCGCGATTCGTGAGGGTGAACCGCAGCGACAGGGCCACGAGCTCGTCGGACGCGCCCGCTCGCTCGCCGTCGACCTCGACGTACAGGGGGACCGGGACCCGCTCGGGCGGCGGCGGAGGAGGCGCGACCGGGGCGACGGGAGCGGCGCAGGCCGACGCGAGCAGCGCGGCGACGGCGAAGACCGCCCGCCTCATGCAGCCATCACTCGGGCGATGGCGGCTTTCACGCGCTCGTAGGGCTTCACGACCATCACGGTGGCCTCCGTCCGCTTGGCGACCTCCTCGGGAGTCCCGCCGAAGAGCACGCGGCGACAGCCTACTTCACCGGCGGCGCCGAGCCCCGTCCGAGCCTCGGCGTCGGTCGGGTCTTCCCCCGGCGGGCGCGGCTGCGGACTATAAGGAAGCGTCGACGCGGTCGCCGTCCGCGGTCCCGGAGGGGGATCCCGGGCGAACGCGAGGCTTGAACGAGCACTGGAGGAACGTATGAAATTGCTCAAGATTTTCGGTGGTTTGGTGGCTGCGATCGCCCTGGTGTTCGTCATCGGCGGTGCGGTGCTCCCCAAGGACTTCCACGTCGAGCGGGAGATCGTGGTCGACGCCCCCCCGGAGGTCGCGTTCGCGGAGATCAACGACCTGCGCGGCTGGGAGGCGTGGTCGCCCTGGAAGGAGCGGGACCCCACGATGGTGCTCACCTACGGCGACCAGACCGAGGGCGTGGGCGGCAACTACTCCTGGACCGGCAAGGACGGCGGCGGGAGCATGAAGATCGTCAAGAGCGAGGCGCCCCACCGATTGGAGACGGAGATCGACTTCGGTGAGATGGGCGTGAGCAACGGCGCCTGGGCCTTCGCGCCCGATGGCGACGGCACGAAGATCAGCTGGTCGATGAAGGGGGCGCTGCCCGGGCTCATGGGGGGCTGGCTCGGCACGCAGATGGACAAGTGGGTGGGCGCCGACTTCGAGGAGGGGCTGGCCAACCTGAAGCCGGTCGTGGAAGCACGAGCCGAAGAGGTCGAGAAGGCCAAGACCGCGGGGCAGAGGGCGCTCGAGGACGCCGCCGAAGCCGCCGAGGAGGCGGGGGCCGCGGTCGGCGCGGCCCTGGAAGAGGCGGCGAAGACGCTGGGAGCAGCGGCCGAGGCGATGGAGGAGGCGGCGAAGGCCGCGGACGCCGCGAGCGAGTAGCCGCGATCAGCCGGGCACCAGGCCGCTCCAGCCCAGGAGCTGCGCGGCCTCGGTCCCCTCCCCGACCACCGCGGGCGCGCCCACCGGCCGGCCGAGCAGGCCCCGGGTGCGGCGCAGGTCCCGGACGCCCCTGAGGAGCGTCCCCGTCACGGCGGAGGATGCGGTGTCCTCGAGCTCCACGGCGGGTCGAAAGTGGTTGCTCGCGAGCACCGCGCGGTCGAGGTCGAGCCGCCCCCCCCGGCGCACAGCGACCGCCGAGCCGTGCAGCGTGGCGAGGTTGTCCGCGAACAGGCACCCCCGAAAGCGTCCCTCGGAGCCGTCCAGCCCCGCCCCGCCCCCGCAGCGGGCCCGGTTCCGGACGAAGCGCCCGCCGGTGACCTCCACCCGCGCGCCCGGGCCGCCGTAGAGCCCCCCGCCGCCGAGGGCGAAGTTGCGCCGAAACAGGCAGTCCCTCACCTCGAGGCGAGGACCGAAGGCGCTGAACACCCCGCCGCCGAAGTGCACCGCCCGGTTTCGCTCGACGATGCACCGGGAGAGCACGGCGGCCCCCGCCAGGATCTGCACCCCTCCCCCTTCGACGGCGACGCCGTGGAGGATGCGCAGACCCTCGAGCAGGACCTCGTCCTCGGTGCCGACGCCGACCCTCACCACCGGCCCGCGCCGGTTGCCCCGGAGCAGGACGCTCCCGATCGGGCCCCCCGCGACGAGGCGGACCGGCGACGAGAGCTGGAGCGGGCCGCGGTGCACGCCCGGCGCGAGGACCAGCTCGGCCCCCGGCGCGGCCCTTCGCAACGCGTCGGGCAGATCGCCGGGCGCGATGGGGGTCACCGCGCCCCTCGGAAGGAGACCCGCCACGCCGCGCCGCGCAGGCACGCGTCCCGGAGTCGGGCCTCCGTCGGCTCGGCGCAGATCGGCTCGACCCGGTCGTACGGGCAGGCGCCCCGAGCCGCGATGCCCAGCCCCTCCCACATCCACGCGGCTTCGTCGCCCGCGTCGGGCGGCGACTCGGAGGGCAGGGTGCCCGGAGCGACGGCGCAGTCCATGTCCTCCCGCTCGACCGCGCCGTAGCCCTGCAGCGCGGCGCGACGGAGGCGGGGGTCGGCGAGTCGGGGATCCGCCGTCAGGGCCTCGAGGACGGGCACGTCGTGGTGGTCCACGGTCCCGACGCACACCGCTACCTCCTGGGCGGGCGTCTCGGCCGGACAGATCAGCCAGCGCTCGGGGTGGAACCCGCCCCGCGGGGGGTGACCGGCTCGGGAGAACGCGACCGCCGACGCCACCTGCAGGAGGAGGAAGGCGCCCGCGAGCACGACGCCCACGGTCCGAGCCCGTCCGCGGAGGCTCCAGACGGCGACCAGCCCGCCCGCGGTGGCGAGGGCCCACACGGGGTAGACGAGCGCGGCGCGCCGCGGATCGAAGAAGTAGACCGACTCGACGGGCAGGTAGGACGGCCCCACACCCATCGCGCCCAGGAGGACCGGCAGCCCCAGGGCCGACAGAGTGAGGGCGGCGAGGACGAGTCGCGCCGGCGGCGAATCCGGGGAGTCCGGGAGCAGACGCCGGCCCACGCCCCGGAAGGCGGCCGCCGCCGGAGCGATCGCGCAGAGCCCCCACAAGAGACCGCGAAGCGCGTTCTCCGTGCCGACTTGCCACGCCGCCGCCCACTCCCAGGCGGGCGCGGTCGGCAGCGACAGCAGGGGCTGGCCCGCGAGGCTCCCGTGCACGATCGCGGGCCAGAGCCCCGGGCTGCCGAGGACGCCCCGAGCGACGTCCGTCACCTCCGTGGTCCCCACCTGCGAGGCGACGACCTGCGTGGGGGCGATGCCGAAGAACGAGGGGCTCGCTCCGACCACGGCGCCCACGGCCACGGCCACGACCAGCCCCGGCCGGCGCGCGACCCCGGCCGCGACGAGCGCGGCGAGCCCCAGGAGAACGGTCGGCGGAGCGGCGCTCGGCCAGAACCACACGGAGAATGCGGCCACGGCTCCGGCGAGGGCGCCCCCAGCGAGCCCCCGCGGCCCGTCCGCCTCGGCGGCGAGGACGAGGGCATAGGCGGCCGCGAGCGTCATCACGGCCGCCTCCACGTAGTTGCCCTTGGCCATGACGGTGAAGCCCACCCAGGCGGGCGGCATCGCGAGGGCGGCGAGCAAGCCGGCGACGAACCCCGGCGGCCCGAAGATCCGGCGCGCGAGCCCCGCGGTGAGCAAGGCGCCCGCGACCGCCCAGAGGATCCCCATGACGCGGATCGCCCACACGCCGGGACCCACGAGGGCGACGATCGGCAGGTAGAGGATCGAGAGGACGAGCGTGCCCGCGCCTCCGGGCCCGCCGACGCCGGTGTACCAGTACTGACCGAGCGGGCCGATCGTGTGTCCGCCGAGGACCTGTCGCGCGAACCGGAGGTTCAGGATCTCCTCGGGTTCGGTGAGCGGGATCGCCTGGTGGCGCGCGGCCGACCAACGGATCGCGACGAACGCCGCCACGAGGGCGGCCGACAGGAGCAGGGATCGGCGGCGGTCGGCCACGGTGGCATCGTCGACTCCCGAGGCCGGCGGCGCAAGCGGCAGGCTTCGGCTTGCTACCATCCCGACGTGCGCCTGCGCCGCGTCTTGCTGGGGTGTGTCCTCATCGCGCTCGCCCCCTCGATCCTCGCGGCGGGGTTCGGCATGTGGACGACCGCGGGCGCCTGGCAGCAGCACTACGCCCTCGACCTGCTCCTGGAGCTGCTCCTCCGCTTCGAGACCTGGGAGGTCCGCTCCGCCTGGGTCGCCGACGAGGCCCTCATCGACCCGCGCGAGCCTCTCCTCCTCCTCGGCGGGGCGGCGGCCGTCGGCGTGGTGCTCGCCCTGGACCGATTCCTCCCGCGGCTGCTCCAGCTCCCGATCGACCTGGTGGAGTGCGTGCCCGCGCTGCTCGGCGGCATCGCGGCGCTGTCGCTCGCGGCGGTCGCGGTGGCGCTCGACCGTCCCCTGTTCTGGGGCGGCGTCGTCGTGGCCGCCCTCCTCGCCCGCGCCCTGAGCCCCGATCGTCCCCCGTCCGACGAGCCGGGTGGGTGGCGCGCGAAGAGCAACATCCTCCCCCGAGCGGCGATGGCCGTCGGGGCCGCGGGGGTCGCCTTCTACGCGGTGACCAGCCTGTGGGAGGGGGCGACGTACACCAACCCGGTCTTCCGCCCCGCCGCGCGGTGGCTGAGCGGGCCGGGGCGGGGCGCCCTGCACAGCGGCGGGGTGTGGCTCGCCGTCGGCCTCGTCGGGGGGCTCGCGGGGCTCGTGATCGCGGCGCTTCGTCGGAAGCGGTTCGGCGGCGAGCTCGACCGCAGAGCCCTGGGGGCGGCGGCGGCGGCGGGGACGCTCGTGCTCGCGATCGAGGCGCTGTACACCCCGTCGGGCTCGCTGCGCGTGGCGACGGTCGTCTCCGCGGCGGGGGGCCTCGTCCTTGCGGGCGGCATCGGCGCGTGGTGGGCGGGGCGGCGTCCCGCGCCCCGGTCCCCCCTCACCGTCCTCGATCCGCGGGGAGCGTTGGTGGCCCTGGCCCCGTTCTTCCTGTTCGCCGCGTTCTGCCTCGGGCGCGGCCTCACGGTCCAGATGTGGACGGCGCCCGCGGGCCTGCCGGCGGGCGTGGAGCGGATCGGCGAGCCCGCCTGCGTCTTCGGCATCGCCTGGAACCCCGAAGACGACGCCGTCTACTACACCGACCGATGCAGCATCGAGCTCGGGCGCATCGCTCCGGACGGCGCGGTCACCCGCTGGAACCTCCAGAACCACGGCGCGCACGGGGTGGAGGAGCTGGGGGAGCCCACGGACGGAACGCTCTGGGCCGCCATCGCCGCCTACACGGGCGACGCGAACCTCGTCCTGCTCGCCGTGGAGGGCGCCGCCGGGCCGAGGACGCTGAACCAGGCGCTCGGAGGAGTCGATCCCGACATCCCCCGCAACGTCGCCGCCGACCGGGTCGGCCTCGGTCGACCGCCGGGCGTCCCTCTCCCGTCGTGTTGGGCGGCGTCGTGGATCGAGGTCCCGCCCGACGCGCCCGACGACGCGGGCGCCGAGGGAGAGCCCGGCGACGTGCTGATCGGGTGCGAGGACCGGCCCGGCGCGCGCCTCCTGCGGCCGGCGGCGCGGCGCATCGACCGGAAGGTGAACATCGGCAGCCGACTCGAGGGCGGGACCTTCGACGCCTCGGGCGAGCAGCTGTACGGCGTCGCGTTGTGGCGCGATCCCTACATCCGATCCTGGACCTGGCCCTGGGTGAAGCCCCGGCGTGCGCGGGTCCTCGGCGCCTTCAACTGGGACGTCGAGTTCGTGCCCGACGACGGCGGGGGCTCGCTGTGGGTCCCGCGGTTCGTCGAGGGGGCGATCCTGGTCCTCGACCCCGACTCGCTCGCGGTGCGCGATCGGGTCCCGTTGTCGTTCGGCCTGCGGGCGCTCATGTACGAGCCGGTCCACGACCGGGTGTGGGCGGCCGCCGCGTACACGGGACGGCTGTGGTCGATCGAGGCGAAGCCGCCGTACCGACGGACCGCCTACGGGCTCTGCGGTCAGACGCGCGACATTGCGGCGGACGACGAGGGCCGCGTCATCGTCCCCACGGACTGCGGCATCTACCGCATCGTCCCTCAGTAGACGCGCAGGAACCGGATGGCGGGCCCGTAGTCGCGCGCCACCGCGTCCGCCAGGCCCCGCCGATAGGCCTCCCCGTCCGCCCCCGGCGGCAGCCCGCCGGAGAAGGCGGCGCAGTAGAGGTCCGCGCGGCCGAAGCCGTACCACGCCGCAGCTCGCGCTTCCGGGCCGGGGTGGGCCCGGAGGAGGGCGGCCCGCACGCCGTCGCTGCACCCGACGTGCGCGTGGCCCATGCCGATCCCCTCGATCATGCGCAGGGTCGCGTCCCGAGGAGCCCCCGCCGGCAGCTCCGGCAGCGATTGGGGCGACGCGCGGTCGGCCCGCAGGACCAACCCCATGCCCACGCCCCTCAGGAACTCCGCGACCACCTCCGGGGGAGCCCCCGTCGGGAGCGGGACGGGCCCCCCCGCCGGCCCCCAGCGCTCGAGCTCGACGGCGTCCGCCCTGCGGGCCTCGGAGAGGCCCGACCAGATCGCCCACCTTGATCGTCTTTCTTCTTTGATTTTCGCTACTTCCAGTGACTCATGGAAGTAGTTCTTCATGACCCAGGGCTCGTAGCCGGGCACGTCCCACCACGGCGCCGGGAAGACGTCGGCCCGAAAATGGCCGGCGAACCCGACGGCGTGAGCGAGGACGAGCGGGGCCGCGAACAAGAGCGTCGCGCGGCGGACGTCGGCACCCCCTCGAGCCGCCGCATCGGCCGCGAGGACCGCCAGCAGCGCGGGCAGCGGCGCGAGCGGGAGCAGGTAGCGGAGGCCGTCGAAGAAGGTCGTCTCCAGCTTGAAGCCCGTGACGGCGAGGCCCGCGACGAAGCCCGCGAAGGAGATCGCGAGGGCGATGCGCAGCGCGACCGTGGGAGGCTCCGCGGCAGTCGGCCGGGGGCGGCGGCCGACCACGACCAGCCCCACCACCAGCGCCGCGGCCGCGAGGGTGTAGACCACGCCGAGCGCCGAGTACTGCAGGTCGCCGGTCCCGGGATCGACGCGCCCGAAGCCCGCGCCGAACCGCAGGGCGGTGCCGAGGCTCTCCAGGGCGGTCGTCCAGCCCGCCTCGCGGAACGTGCCCCCCTCCTGCAGCCCGGTGAGGGCGGTGATGAGATCGGCGTCGGCCCGGCCCGGGTCGCGGAACGCGGCCGCCAGGGCCAACCCCGGGATCGTGCCCACGGCCCACGTCGCGAGCCCCCGCGTCTTCCCGACCGCCCACGCGAGGTACACGACCCCGCCCAGCAGCGGCGCCAGCGAGAAGCCGCAGTAGAGCCCGAACCCGGCGAGCAACCCCGACAGGGCGACGAAGCCGAGGCCGCCCCGCCGGCCCGCGGCCAGGAGGGCCACCAGGGCGGCGGCGTGCCACAGCGAAGAGCCGAGGTGGGCGGTGATCGAGGTCGCCGAGACGGCCGCCCGCTGGACGAGCGGCAGCGGCAAGACGAACAACGCGGCCGCCGCCCAAGCGCCGGCCCGAGGAGCCGCCGCGCGAGCGAGCACGAACCACAGGGCGGCCCAGATGCCGGCGAAGACGACGGCCCACAGCTTCAGGGCGAACATGGTGGGGCCGAGGACCGCGAAGAACGGCGCCACGGTGGGCTCGAGCGACCACACGGTGCGGCGCCGGCGGCCCGCGCCGGTCATCAGACCGTCACCCCACTCGGAGTCCGTGGCGAGCGAGGCGTACGACCGGTCTACGTGACCGTCGATCAGGGCGATGGCGACGTTCCCGTACTCCGTCTCCTCGAGGTCGTAGACGTCGAAGGTCCCGAGCACCAGGAGGACATGCACCACCACGAAGGCGGCCCCCACGGCGAAGGCGATCAGCAGGCCCGAACGGAGGCGCGGGGACGCGGACACGCCCGATGCTACCCGGTCCCGGGGAGCGGACAGACGGGGGCGCCCCGCTTGCGCCACACGCCCACCCCGGGCCCGCCGTCGGGGTCCGCGACGGTCGTGTGGAGCTCCCAGGCGCCCTCGTCGACGCACCCGGGGGGCTTCGGCGTCCCGTCGGCCTCCAGGGGCTCGATCGCGAGATCGGCGACGCACTCCTGGGGGAGCCGGTCGTTGCGGGTCGGGCACGTGGTGATCACGAAGGTCTCCAGCCCGGTCCGGCGACGCTCGAGCAGACCGCGGAAGCGCACCCACTCCTGGTCGCCGAAGCGGTCGATCGCGCCCTCGTTGCGCTCCGCCGCCAGGCAGATCCCGCGCCCGCAGGCCGCCACGACGTCCCAGACCGCCTCTCGGAGCGCCTGCCGGGCCGGGTCCGCCTCGTCGTGCCGGGCCCAGCCTCGCAGCTCCACCGAGGACGCCGCCCCCAGGCCGCGGGCGCGCGTCCAGGGCGAGTTCCCCTCCCGGGCGGCGAGGAGCTCGACCGGCCAGGTGAGGGCCGTGGCGGGGGCGAAGTGCAGGTCCACGGCCACGAGCGCCCCGATCCCCACCAGCGCGAGCCCGGCCCGCCGCCGACGTTCGGGGGCCAGTCCGACCCACCCGACGACCGCGAGGAGGACGGCGGCGGGCACGGCGGGCACGAGGAAGCGATCGTCCAGGACCGGCAGCGTGAGCACCACGAACGCTACGTGGCCCGCGATCACGAGAGCGAACGGGAGGAGCTGCAGCGGCCGCCGGTTCAGGCCCCGCAGGCCGAGCCAGGCCACGGCCGCGAACAGCAGCGGCGAGAACACCGACACCACGGCCCGCAGGGGGTGGAAGAGGAGATCGGCGAGCGTCTTGTCCGCGAGAGAGCTCGGGAGGAGGGCGAGGAGGCCGTCGCCGCGCTCGATCGAGGTCCCCTCCGCCGCGGGCACCATGATGTGCGCTTGGTGTCCGAAGGACGACGTGCCCGTCACGTCGCCCAGGTACTGCGCGACGAACCACGCGGGGATCGCCAGGGCGGCGGCGACGGCGAGCGCCCGTCGGAGGTGGCTCCGGGGCGTCGCGAGCGGCGAGCGGCCGAGGAACAGCGCCCCGATCAGCACCACTCCGTAGGGGATCGCCGCCCACTTGACCAGGCACGCGACCGCGCCCAGGAGCCCGGCGACGAGGCCCGCGAGCAACGGTCGTCGGTCCCGGGCCCACAGCAGGACCGCGGCGACGCACCACAGCAGCGCGATCATCGGGAGGTCGTAGTAGTAGCGCCCCGCGCTGCCGTGGATCGCGGGGATCAGCGCGGTCCCGGCCGCCGCCGCCGCCGCGCCGAGGGGTCGGTCCTCCGGCACCAGCCCCGCGCCGCAGACGCCGACCGCGGCGAGCAGGAGCAGCAGCCACAGGACACCGGTCGCCGACGCGACCCCCGCCGAGTTCCCGAGGCCGGCCGCGAGCGGCAACGTGAGCAGGTGCAGCCCGGCGGCAAAGGCGCCGTCGGTGGCCACGATCCGGTCCCACAGCCCGAGGTCGGCGTGCCGCTCCCAGAGGACGAGCGTCTCGAGACGGGC
The DNA here is from genome assembly GCA_964512225.1 of uncultured Rickettsiales bacterium. Classification (GTDB taxonomy): domain Bacteria; phylum Myxococcota_A; class UBA796; order UBA9615; family UBA9615; genus CAZEKB01. Next base: position 44,498 of record CAZEKB010000040.1, read on the forward strand.
GGTGTGTTCGATGTACTGAGCGGCGTCCGTGCCGTAGGGCTGGACGCCGTCCACGCTCAGGCGCAGCGCGACCACGATCACGACGAAGGCGATCACGCCCACCGCGACGGGGAGCGGCCGCCTCACTGCATCCGCTGCAGGCAGGAGGGGACCGGCGACGGCGGGTCGAGGAGGCTCTCGCGGACCGGGGCCCCGAGCAGGTCGATGACGTCGTCGTAGTAGTGGACCGCAACGACCCGATCCGGGGGGATCGCGTCGCAGAGCTGCTCGCCGATCGCGGCGAGCGCGGCCTCGGTGCGCACCACGACGGTCAGCTCGTTCACCTCGGGGCGGCTCATGAGCACGTCGACCCCGTCGATCTCGCCCCACGCGGAGTAGTCCAGGTCCGGGTCGCCGACATCGATGATGAAGTACCAGACCGGCGGCGGAGCCCCCTCCCGGCAGCAGATCAGCCGCTCCGTGGGGATCCCGGCGATGTTCAGGGCAAAGGCGGCGGGGACCGCCGAGTCGAGCCGACCCTCGTTCAGGTTCAGGTTGCTGAGGAGCACGGGGACGCCCGGGGGGACGTTGGGGAGGTCGGCCCGAATCGCGCGCTCGATCCGCATCGAGCCGCCCGCCGTGCCCCCGTTGGGGGGCCCGCTCACGCACCAGGGGTCGTGGATGGGGTTGCCACCCTCGTCCGCGGTCGACCCCACCTGGACGACCACGCCGAGCGTCGCGACGCACACCACGAGGCCCCCCGCGAGCGCCCGGACCCGCGCCGGGCCGCCCTCGCCGAAGCGATCGGGCCGCGCCACGACGATCAACAGCCCGCCCGCCGCGAGGCCGATCCCCAGGGCGCCGAGCGGGTACGCAAGCAGCACGTGGTAGTCCTGCAGGTAGCCGACGAAGTCGCCGAGGGCGACGATCCCGGCGGCCGTCACGACGAGGACCGCCAGCCACGTCGCCACGGTCCAGCGTCTCTCCGCATCCGCGCGGCGGAGCACGATCGCCCCGACCACCACGACCGCCGCGACCCCCGCGAGCATCGTGTGGTGGCGAACGTCGAAGATCCACCCGATGAGCTCGCCCTCTTCGAGCGACCACTGCCCCGGCTGGTGCGCGAGGTCCTGGGCGCTCACCCCCCCCTGCATCTGCACCCGCAGCTCCGCGACGCGGGGGGCCGCGAGGGCGACGCCGACCGCCGAAGCGACCAGGGTCCCCAGGGCCCCCACCCGCCGCACGAGGAGCGGCAGGAGCGCAGCGCCGCAGAGGGCCAGCCACCCCGTATGGGGGTGGTTCATCGCGGCCATGGGGGCGGCGGCCATGCCCAGCGTGGCGGCGGCGGTGCGGAGCGTGCGATCGAGGCGACGGCCACCGATCGGCTCCGCTCGAACCGCCCACGCCCAGCCGAGGAAGGCCACGACCGTCCAGGTGAACGCGAAGTAGCCGTGGCTGCCCGTGCTCGTCGTACGCCCCAGGGTCTCGTGGATCAGGATCGCGGTCGCCCCGCAGAGGCCGCCGAGGCGCGCCGCCCACGGCGATCGACCGAGCCAGCCGGGCACGACGGAGACCACGAACAGGTAGGTGAGCGGGACCATCGCCGCCGCGACCTGAGAGCGTCTCCACGCCACCTCCCACAGCGAGTCCGCGCCCCAGAACAGCGGCGCGTACGAGGCGCACAGGCCCCAGCCGAAGATCGGCTGACCGGGCCGGGCGAAGCCGTCGATGGCCCACCGGCGCCCGCACTCGAGCGCGACGAACGAGTCCCCCGCCACCTCGGACCCGAGCGCACAGGCCCCCCAGATCCGACCCGCGAGGAGGGCCAGGGCGACCGTCGCCAGGACGTCGAACGCGAGCCCGAGGCGGCGGTCGGTGGTCACATCGCACCCCGAGCGAGCACCCACAGGTGACGAGGAGCGCCGCCGGACCGCGGGCGGTACGGGATCGCCGGGCTCGATCGTCGATCGACTCCGAAGCGCAGCAGGCGCGGCACCGCCCCGCAGGGATCGAGGTCCGTGACGGTCCCATCCCCCGAGCACTCCAGGCTCCGACACCAGCCCTCCGGGGTCCCTCCCAGCAGGGCGGGGTCGAAGTCGAGGACGAGGAAGTCCGGCGCCCGGGCCTCGACCTGAGCGAGATCCACGCCGCAGTCCTCCAGGGGCCGGCCCGGCTGGAACGTGAGCCCGCCCCGGTGCAGCGACCAGTAGGCCCAGGCGTACTCGGCGCGCCCCAGGTTTCGGTTCAGCGGATGGAGCGCGACCGTTGCCCGTCGCCCGCCCGACGCTTCGGCCATCCACGCGATCGCCGACCGCAGCGCGAGGGCGTCGTTGACCCGGTGGTCGACGGGGCGCCGCCACCCCGTCTGGTTGCCGGGCGACTGGGGCAGCGGGGAGACGGCGGAGCCGACGAGGGGGTGCAGGAGGTGGGGCACGCCCACGACGCCCCGACGCAGGGGGGAGTCGTCGGACTCGCGCACGTAGTCGGCCGCGAGCAGCTGCGCCGTCGCGAGGACGACCGCGCCCGCCGGAGCCACCCGTCCCCACCGCCCGGGCAGGGCCCCGAGGCCGCCCGCGATCAGGACCGCGAGCCAGGGCAGCGCGGGGTGGACGAACCGCACCTCCTGGATGTCGGAGACCCCGACGACCGCCGCCAGCGTCCCGAGCATCGCCAGCGCCGCCCCGGCGGCCGCGGCCCGAGGGATCCGGTGGACGCGCGCCACCGCCACGACGGTCAGCAGGACCACGATCAGCCCGAGCGAGGAGGCCGTCAGCCACTGGGGGTAGAAGCCCCAGGCGTCGATCCCGGCCCCCGCCAGGCGCTGGAACAGGCCCCCGACGACCGCGGGCGCGCCCCCCTCCGGGTCCTGGCCCTGGTTCAGCGACACGGCCTGCCCGAACCTCGCGTCCCACGCCCCCCGGTGCCTCGATACGTAGGCCGCGACCCCCCCCGCGGCGCCCGCGCACCCGGCCACGAGGACGGCGAGCGAGCCCGCGCGCTGCTTCCAGCTCGTCGGCTGGAGCAGCGCCGCCACCAGCAGCGCGGGCAGGACGGCCCCGAGGTACAGGACGGCCTCCCACTTCACGAGCTCGGCGCAGGCCCAGGCGGCGGCGACGACGAAGGCGAGGTGGACTCGAGGGCGGCGGGTCGCGGCCACGGCGGCGGCCGTCCCCACTGCGATCAGCGCGATCATGGGGACGTCGTAGTAGTAGGTGCGCGCGGGGCCCCACATCCCGGGGATCAGGACGAGGATCACGCCCGCCCAGGGCGCGGCGCGCTCGAGGCCGAGCGACCGGGCCAGGGACCAGGTGGCGACCCCCGCGAGCGCGAGCCAGCCGAGGTTCGCGGCCACCGCCACGCCGGGGTGCGGTCCCAGGAGCAGGTCGAGCGGGTACTGGAAGAGGACCAGGAGGGGGGGGAACTCCACTCGGTCGAGCGCCCGCCACGCCTGGAGGCTCGCCTCGGCGTCCGGAAGGTCCCGCAGCAGCGCGTAGAACTCCATGCGGCGCAGGTGCTCGAGGTACTCGGTGGCGTAGTCGCCTCCATAGGCGGCCGGGAGTCGGCGCACCCCGTGCACGACGTGCTCCACCACGAGCACCGCCAAGGCCACGGCCGCGATCCCGTGGTCGGGGCGCAGCTTCGGCCGCGGAGGGGGCTCCGTCTCGGACGTCGCAGCCGCGGGCGGATCGGGGTCGGTCGCCTGCATCCAGGCGGGATCCTACCCGCCGCCCGGGGGCGCCGTCGTACACCCGCCCGGCTCGCCCGCGACGGTCCAGAACGCGAGCGTGTCGGTGGAGGCGGGGGCGGGCTCCGTGGTCCACAGCGCCCAGGGGCGGTCCCCCAGGCACGGGCCCGGCTGCGGGTCTTCGTCGCGGGCGTGGCGGGTCACGGCGAGGCCCGCGGCGCGGTGGTCCCGGCACCGGAAGCTGAACCAACGGTCGCGCAGGCCCTCGACCTGCTCCCGGCGGATCGACCGATAGCCGACCCAATACGCCCCCAGCGCGCGCTCGTCCCCCCGCACCCCGGGCCCTTCGAGTATCACTCGAGCTCCGCAGTGGATCATCAAGCGCCACAGGCGTTCCCGCTCCCACACCGGCACACGCTGTTCGGTGTCCCAGCGGACCCAGCCGCGCTGCTCCTGCGAGTCGGCGAGGCCGAGGCCTCGGGCCACGGTGGCGGGGACCCGGTTGTTCTTCGCGGCCACGAGCTCCACGGGCCCGGTCGGCAGCGGCGGCACGCCGAAGTGGAACTCGGCGCCGACCCAGACGCCCAGGACCACCACCGCGATCCCCACCCGCCTACGGTTCACCGGCTCGAGCGTGCCCCAGCCGATCGCGGCCGCGAGCACGACGCACGGGGCCAGCGTGATCAGGAACCGTTCGTCGATGACCGGGACCCACCCCATCACGAACAGCCAGTGTCCCAGGATCGTCACCGCGAAGAGGCCCAGGCCCCGCCGGCTGCGCACCGCCCAGAGGGCACACAGGCCCACGACCGGGACCGTCAGGAGCGGCGAGAGGACCGCCGTGACCATGCCGCCGGGGTAGAAGCGCCACTTGCCCTCGGGCAGGGCCGTGCCGAACCGCCAGCCCTGCTGCTCGACGAAGCCGGTCACGGCCTCGATCGTGCCCGCCACCGACAGCCCCCCGGTGCCGAGGCTCCGCTCGCCGAGGTCGCCCCACATCTGGTCGAGCATCACGCGCAGGCTGCCCTCGGGACCGGTCAACTCGAGGTACCCGGCGAGCAGGACGACCGACACGGCCGCCGTGATGAGCCCCGCGACGGTGCGGCGGCCCAGGCGCCTGCCGTCCACGGTCCGGGTGGTCCAGGCCCCCGCCACCATGAACACGCCGAATACCAGCGAGGTCCACTTGATCAGGTCCGCGCCCACCCAGAGCAGCCCCACGATCAGGCCCCCGACCAGGGGACGCCGGTCCCAGGTGAGCAGGATCGCGGCCACCACGACCCACAGGGCGGCGGTCATGGGGACGTCGTAGTAATAGCGGGTCGCGAAGGCGTGCAGCGCGGGCACGAGGAGTGCGCCCACCGCGCTCGCGGCGGCGACGGAGCGGTCCCCGGAGAGTCGGTACCCGACGACCCCGACGGCGGCCGCGAGCAACAGCAGCCACAGGACGGCGGTGTAGGCGGCGGCGAGGTCCGTGTGGCCGAAGGGCGCGACCAGCGGGGTCGTCACCAGGTGCATCACCGGCGGGAAGAAGCCGTCGGCCTCGCCGATCAGACCGGCGAGGTCCAGGTCGCCCCGCCGGCGCCACGTCTCGAGCCACCGGAGGCGCGCCTCGTGCTCGATCCACGGCGCGCCGTCCAGGCCGTAGTGCTGGATGCCCGAGCGGGCGATCCGACTCCACACCATGACGACGACGACAACCGATACACCCGCAGGAGCAATGAGGAATCGACCCCATTCCTGACGCAATGCTTGAAGAAATTCGAGCGCTCGCTCCCGGACGCTCACGAACCCTTGTCCAGTACTTCAAGGTCGACTCGAAAAAGCCCGCACTGACTTACGAAATAGGCGAGTCCATGCTCGGAGTCCATCGCGATGTCCTTGACGTGACCGCCCACCGGCAGCGCGTGCAGGAGCGCCCCGCCCCGGTCGCAGACGCGGACGAGCCCGTCGTAGACCGAGGATACGAGGACGCGGTCCCGGCTCCCGTCCACGGCCAGCGCGCGGGCTCCGAGGCCGGTGGAGATCGAGCCGACCGTGCGCAGGGAGTCGGCGTCCAGGATCCGCACCCGGGATCGGTAGTAGGCCGTCGTGAAGAGGCGCGCGGTCTCGGGGTCGAACACCAGCGCGTAGCGTCCGCTCCCCACGACCGTGGATCGCCGCGGCTGCAGCTCGGCGTCGAGCTCGGTGAGGCGCGCGCTGTTCCACATGGACACGACCCAGTGGGCGTCGCCGCCGGGGCGAGTATCGACCGCGATCCCGGCGACGTCCCCGAGGGCCTGATCCTCGATCCCGGGGGCGAACGTCCCCGTCGCGGGATCGAGCTGCAGCAGGGCGGGCGCGTACTCGCACCCCATCAGCAGGCGGCGCCGGGGGCCGTCCCAGAACAGAGTCCCCACCCAGCACTGACGGCTCTCCCACCACGTGGCGACGGCCGCGCGCGCGTTGCCGTCGAAGCCGACGATCATGTTGTTCACGTCGTTCAGCGGGCTGATCGTCTTCTCGTAGAACCTCGGGTCGGCCGACAGGACCGTGCCGAAGAAGCGGCCCACTTCGGGCGCGTAGAGCAGCTCCTCGGGGCGCGCGTACGTCTCGCCGGGCAGGAACGTCTCCAGCGGGCGCTCCTCGACGGGGTGCATCCCCTCCTGCCCGGGCGCGGGGATGATGTCGGCGGGATCGACCGCGCCGAGCTCGCCCACCGTGGGCCGCACCGGTAGGCGCCCGATGCGCCGCTCGCTGCGGTGGGTCATGGCGAGCACCCGACCCCCGTCGCCCGCCGCGATCTGGAAGACCTCCCCGGCGTCGGCGAGGCGCTCGACCCCCGGCGGCAGGTCCTCGTCGTCCGGGCAGCCGAACACGCGAGCGGCGTACGTGTGCGCCACCAGCAGGACCGCCACGCAGACGACCGGGAGCAGTCGGATCGGCACGGCCAGCATGTCGCCGCGGGCGAAGGGCCGGAGCAGGGGCGCGGGCCGCGTGAGGACGAGCGCGACGCCCGCGGGCGCGACGACGAGGATCGCGAGCGCCCCGGTGCTCCGCTCGAAGAGGAGGGCCAGCACGCCCGCAGCGACCGTCGCGGCGACCACGCCCCATGCGAGCGGACGCCGGGCGGCGGGGCGTCGAGCGGTCATGGCAGCCGCGCCCCCCCCCAGCAGGACGGCGATCGCGAGGACGCCGGCCTCCAGCCCGCCGCGGGTCCGGGCGGCCCAGCGGACCCAGTCGAGGGTGAGGTAGCCGTCGGAGTCGGCGGCGAACAGCCCGTGGACGTAGAGCACGGCGGGGACCCCGACCAGCAACCCCACGCCGACGGCGACGACCACCCGACCGCGATCGGCCGAGTTCTCCTCCGGCGGCTCGGGCGCCCCGCGCGTCGCCGCGAGGGCCACGATCGCGCCCACGACGATGCCGCCGCCGATCGCCCGCTCCATCAGCAGCGCCACGACGCCGGCCATCAGCTCCGCGCCCGCGGCTCCCAGCGCGACGACGCGCCACACCGGCGCGCCCCGGGCCCCGGCCGCCGCCGTCACCGCGAGCACCACGACGATCCCGATCACGAGGTTCCGCGTGCGGAACTCGCCCCCCGGCAGCCACTGGGGCAGCCACGCGGCGGCGCGGAAGGCGAGGTGCTGCAGGGTGGCGGCCCCGGGCAGGTTCACCCGGAAGTACAGGTCGCCCAGGACCCACAGGATCGGGGCGGCCGCGATCAGGAGCAGGCGACGGGTCCACACGAAGGACGATCCTACGGGGTCCCGTGGCCCGGCGCCCCCGCGCGACCCGCTCGGCGATCGGTCATGCTGCGAGCCCGTGGGAGAGCTCACCCCCCTCGCCGTGCTGCTCCCCGCCGGGTTCGCGGGCCTCGTCGCGATCGGCGCGACGGTCGCGATCGAGCGCCTCGGGGGCCGCATCGGGGGCCTGCTGGCGACCCTCCCGACGACGATCGTCCCCGCCTCGATCGGGATCGCCGTGGCCGCACCCACCGTCGACGAGACCCGCGCCGCGCTCTACGCGGTCCCCGGCGCGATGCTGATCAACGTCGGGTTCCTGTGGCTCTGGCGCGCGCTGCCCCCGCGGCTCCCGGCGTGGTCCCTGCGCGGCCGGCTCGCGGCCATGACCGCCGGATCGCTCGCGTGCTGGTTCGTGGGGGCCTGGGCGCTGGTGCACGCGCTGGCCTTCGTCTCCACCCGGGGCCCCCGCGCCCTGGAGGCGGCGGGCTGGGGCGGCACCGCGGCGATGGTCGTCTTCGGCGTGCTCGCGTGCCGGTCCAACCCGCCCGCGCCGCGGGGGACCCACCGCGTCGGGGTGCCCACGCTGCTGATGCGCGGCGCCCTCGCCGCGACCGCGATCGGCGTGGCCGTCGCGATCGCCGCCTACGGGGGGGGCACGGCGGCGGGCATCGCCTCGGCGTTCCCCGCGATCTTCACGACGACCATGGTCGCGCTCTGGCTCGCCCAGGGTGAGGCCGTGCCCGGCGGCGCCGTGGGGCCGATGATGCTCGGCTCGGCCGCGGTGGGCGTGCACGCCTGCCTCGCGGCGTGGTCCCTCCCCGCCCTGGGGGCCGCCGCGGGGACGGCCGTCGCGTGGTTCGGGGCGGTGCTCTCGGTCACGCTGCCCGCGGGCCTCTGGCTGGAGCGGATCCGGAGCTGACTACTGCGCCAACGTGCGCGGGATCCGGCCCTCGGAGACGAACTCGATCGCCTCGGCGGTCCGGCGGGCGACCCACCGCTGCCGCGGCGCGCACGCCGCGAAGCGCAGGACGCCCAGCACGTGCGCGGGGTCTCCCGTCGCGTCGTACTCGTCCCAGGCCGCCACGACGTTCTTGATCGCGTGCGCCACCACGATCGGCGCGGTCAGCGCGTCGGAGAGGGCCCAGCGGTGCATGGCCTCGCGCAGGCGCTCGCGGCCGTCGGCGTCGCGGAGGACGAACCAGGCCGCGTCGAGGGCGCCGCTCGGGTCCGAGTCCGCCACGGCCGCGAGGACGGCCTCCACCCCCCCGCCCGGGGGCTCGTCGGGGGGCGTCCACCGCGCGTCCACCGGGAGGTCCAGGACCTTCGTCCGGTGTACGAACCGAGCGGTGAGCACGATCATCGGCAGCAGGGCCGGCTCGGGGAGGCGCTCCACCGCCGCGCGGAGCCCGTGCACGCTGGTCTGGGCGTGGGTGACGGAGAGCCAGTCGTCCTGCACGCCGTCGTCGTGGTCCCGGGCGGGGTCGAACCGAAGCAGGCGCTGGGCGGCCGCGGCGCTCAGCGCGTCGACGACCTCCCCGAGCGGCACGCCGGCGCGCAGCGTGTGCTCCAGCATGTAGAGAGCGCGCTCCTCCGGGGCGTCGGCCAGGGCCTCGTCGAGCCGCTTGCGCCACCGCGGATCCATGGACACGGCCTGGTCGCGGCAGTGGGCATGGATCAGGTCGAGATCGCCGTCGATGGAGGCGAGCGTCTCCCGAGCCTTGCGCCACCGGGGCAGCGTGTCCTCCCGGGTGGCCGTCACGATCCCGTGCAGCAACGCGGGCAGCACGTCGTCGACCGCCTCCGGGCCCGCGTCGGCGAGCAGATCGAACGCCTTGATCGTGTAGATGAGGCGGTGCCCGAAGCTCAGGAAGTGGGCCGCGCACAGCCGCAGGAACAGCCGCTGGAGGGCGTCGAGCGGCCGTCCCGCGGCGATCAGCCCGCGGAGCAGCGCCTCTGCCTCGTCGGCCTCTTCGGCCTCCACGAGCGCTTCGATCCTCGCCTCGACGTCCTCGGGCGGGCCCTCCGGGGCGATGGCAGCCGGACGCGGACGCGGGGGTCGCCGCTTGGTCCCGTCGGCCACGATGTCCACGGCCTGGGCGATCGGCACGGCCGCGCGGAGACCGTCGAACCACCGCAGGTACCGGCCCACGTCGGCCGCCACCGCGAAGCCGTGGGTGGGTCCGTACTCGCCGCGGCGCGCGTCGTGACGGGCGACGTGCAGGGCGATCTCGCGAGGGTCCACCCCGGCCTGGAGCAGACGCACGACGTCGCGGACCGCCCGGCCCGTCCGGCCCTCCTCCAGTCCCTGGTCGAGGCTCGCCCGGAGCGCGGGCACGAGGGTCGCGGGATCCGGGGGCGTGAGGTCGATCTCGACCACCCCGTCCGTCACCCGCACGGGGAAGGTCCGCGCCCGCTCCTCGCCGAGCACGCAGCGGCCGTCGCGGAGGTCGAACTTGTAGTTGTGCCAGGCGCAGGTGACGACCGTCCCCTTGACGCCGCCCTGGGCCAGGGGCCAGCCCTCGTGCGGGCACCGATCGTCGATCGCGTAGAGCCCGTCCTCGAGGCGGAAGACCGCGATCTTGTCGGCCCCGGCGCGGTGGACCTTCACGCCCCCCACGGGCAGGTCGCCGAGGGGGAATGCGGGGCTCCAGGCGGGCATCGACGGAGTGTACTGGGCGGCGCGGGTTACGTAGAAGAAGGGCCCGCTCGGAGACACTCGTCCCCGTAGGAGTCGTCATGTCCTGGGTCCGTCTCTCCGTCCTCGCCGCCCTCGCCAAGGACATGATCGACCCCTGCGCGGCCGCTTCGTGCGGGAGCCGCGCGGCGTGCGTGGCCATCGGCGGGGTCGCCCGACTGCGCCTGCACCGCGAGCATGGCGTCGCCCGCGGCGGTCGGTCTCGTCGCCCGGCTCCCGGGCCTCGCGGTGATCCGTCGGCGACGGCGCGCGAGCTAGGAGTCTGTTGCCGATTGCTCAACGTCCGTGGGTTTTCCGACCCTTCGAAC
>CAZEKB010000041.1:0-53649 GCA_964512225.1 uncultured Rickettsiales bacterium
CTGGGTGCGAGCGAGAGCGTGCTCCTCACCGTTCGGTTCACGGCGTCCGCCCTAGGCGCCCGCGCGGGGACGCTCGAGCTCCTCTCCAACGATCCCGCTCGACCCACCGCGGACGTTCCCCTCGAAGGCGACGGCGACAACGGCCGCCGCATACGCACGGACGACTTCGCGACCCACGGCCGCGCAGTCGACGTCCTCTTCGTGATCGACAACTCCGGCTCCATGCGACCGAAGCAGGAGAACGTCGCCGCGAACATCGCCGACTTCTTCGGCTGGTTCGTGGACCTGGACCTGGACTTCCACATGGGGGTGATCACCACCGACATCGTCGACCCCACCCACTCCGGACGCCTCCAGGGCGCCGTCATCACCGCCGAGACCACCGAACCCGAGGCGCGCCTCGCGGACGCCGTGAGCGTCGGCGAGGACGACATGGGTGACGAGTCCGGCCTGGCGGCCTTGGAGCTGGCCCTCTCGGAGCCGCTCCGCAGCGGCGACAACGGGGCCTTCTATCGGGACGATGCGTTCCTGTCCGTGATCATCCTGTCGGACGAACCGGAGCAGTCGGGCCGGAGCTCGGCTCACTACATCGAGTTCCTGAACGGGCTCAAGGCCGATCCGGAGCGGATCAGCGTCTCCACGGTGGTCGGCGACCGGGCCACGGGATGCGTCGACTCGTGCGGCGCCCGGGACTCCAACGCCGACCCCGGCGACACCTACATCGACGTCCAGGAGGCCTTCCCGGGCGTGTTCGCGAGCGTCTGCGACTGCGACTACCAGCCCGCCATGGAGGCCCTGGGCCTCGAGAGCACGGGGGTCCCGGCGGTCTTCGAGCTCACCGAAGTCCCGGCGGACGCGGCGGAGATCGAGGTCGTCGTCGACGGCGCGGCGACCCCGCACTGGGCCTACTCGGAGGCGGACAACACGGTCGAGATCCTCGACGACGGTCTCCCCCCCGGAGCGGCCTCGGTCTACGTGAGCTACCCGGTAGAGGGGCCCTGCGCCGACTGAGCGGGGGGCGCCGGCCTACTCCACCTCCGCCCAGATCTCGGCGAGCCGCTTGTCCCGCCCGCAGCCCATGCGGTAGCGCAGGTAGTGCGCCGGGTGCTTGTGGTGGAAGTCCTGGTGGTACTCCTCAGCGGTCCAGAACACGCCCGCGTCGGTCACTTCGGTGACGACGTCCCGCCCGAATCGCTGGGCGACCTCGGCCTTCGTACGGTGCGCGGCTTCCCTCTGGTCGGCGCTCAGGGGGAAGATCCCGGGGCGGTACTGCTTGCCGCGGTCGCAGAACTGAGCGTCCGCGCGGAAGGGGTCGTGGTTGCGCCAGAAGCGGTTCAGCAGCTGCTCGTAGGTGACCACGCTCGGATCGAATACGACGCGAACGGCCTCGGTATGGCCGGTGCCGCCGGACGCCACCTGCTTGTACGCCGGGGGCTTCTCGGGCCCTCCGATGTACCCCGAGATGGCCGCCACGACGCCCTCGAGGTCGTCGTACTCGGACTCGACGCACCAGAAGCAGCCTCCGGCGAAGATCGCCACGCCGTGCTCCCCGTCCGTCGCGGACGGCGCGTAGGAGGCCGCGAGGCCACTCTCGGACACCGCGGGGACGGCCTCGCCGGGGCCCGGGTCGGACTCCGCCGTGCCTGCCGCCGCGCACGCGATGAGGGTGATCGTGACCGCGAAGAGAGGGAGGATCGATCGCATGGGCGTCTCCGTGCGTGAGCCGTCCGTCGGCCCACGGGGGGATGAGACTGCGAGGTCTCCCCTACGTTACGGAGCGGCCTCGCAAAGCGATCGATCAGTGCGCGGCGTGGGCGATCGCGTCCAGGACGTGCCGGCCCATCTTCCGCCAGGGGATCACGGAGACGACCGCGTGCGCGTCCAGGTCGTACACCACTTCCAGGCGGATGCCGCCCGCCGGGATCGTCTCCCGCAGGTGCACCTCGGCCGTCACTCGAGCGCCGTCCCGCGACCGAATGGTGATCTCGAAGTTGCGGGGCATCGTGGGGTCGTGGCTGTGTCCCATGGGGGTCCTCCGGCGGCGCCGAGGATAGGCGGCCGGCGGGGGGCCATCAACCGGGGGCCCTTGCGCCCACGCCGCGGCATCTCCACCCTTCGGACGGAACCCGCCCATGCTCCGCTCCGCCCCCTCGGCCCTCGTGGCCCTCGTCACCCTGCTGCTCGTGGCATGCGGGGGCGGTGAGGACGCGACGCCGGCCCCCGAGAGCCCCCCGGCCGCGACCCCCGCCCCCACGCCGCGCCCCGCCGTGCAGGTGAAGGACGTCCCGGTCGGATCGTCGACAACGCCCGGCGGCAAGCCGACGAAGAAGAAGAACCGCTGGCTGGGCCTCTCCGTGGCGAACATGGGGGATCCCATCCCCGGCGCTCCTCCCGACCGCCGGGGAGTCGTCAATCGGGCGTTTCGGGGTGGCCCGGCGCACACTGCGGGCCTGCGGCGGGGCGACGTGCTGTTGAGGGCGGCGGGACGCGACGTCATCAAGTACCAGGACTACATGGCGGAGGCCCGGAAGGTGGAGGTGGGCGAGAGCCTGCCGCTCCGGGTCCTCCGCGACGGCGAAGAGATCGACGTCTCCCTGACCATGATCGAGAAGCCGCGCGACCTCCACCGTTGGAAGGTGGAGCACTGGAAGGGCACGGAGATGCTCCCCTACGCCGGGGACCTGGTTCGCCCCGCCGGGAAGAAGGTGTCCAGCGACGCCTCGGCGGGGAAGGTCCGCGTCCTGTACTTCTGGGCCACCTGGTGCGGTCCGTGCCGAACGACCGCGCCGATGGTGCAGTCCATCCACGACGCCTCGGGGGACCGCGCCGAGGTGCTGGCCATCAGCTCCGAAGAGCGCCCCGTGATCGAGGCGTACCTCACCAAGTCCACGACCACCTTCCCGGTGGTGCACGACGCCGATCGCAGCTTCAAGCTGGACTACGAGGTCAAGAAGCTCCCCACCATCGTGGTGGTCGACGCCGAGGACCGCGTCGTCAGTTGGGCGACGAGCGTCAGCGGAGTTCGTCGCGCGGCGGAGACGGTCGAGGGGCTGTTGGCGCGCTGACGGGCGCGGGGGGCGCCCTGTGGACGAAACGGACCGATTCTGGTGCAATACGGGGCGGAGGAGTCCAAATGGGGGCGCATCACACATCCATGAGCGCAGAGGACACGGTGGCGGCGATCAAGAGCCGCGTCGTGGCTGCGATCCCCGGATGCCGCGTCGAGGCCGCGGGGGGCGGCGGACACTTCACGATCGAGGTGGTCTCCGACGCTTTCGAGGGGCTCAACAGCCTCAAGAAACAGCGGATGGTCTACCGAGCCATCAAGGATCTGATGGCCGGTGACGACGCCCCTGTCCACGCGGTGGACGCGCTGAAGACGCTCACGCCGTCCCAGGCGGGCTGAGCCGACCTCCCGCATGAAGGCCACCATCTACGGCGTACGCGGCTCGATCCCGGTCCCCGGGCCGTCGACGGTCCGGTACGGCGGCAACACCGTGTGCGTCGGCCTCGTCCTCGCCGACGGCTCCCAGCTGTTTCTGGACGCGGGCACCGGCCTGCGGGTCCTGGGCGAAGTTATGGTCGCGGCGGGCTTCACGGGACCCGTCCACTTCCTCCTGAGCCACCGCCACTACGACCACATCATCGGACTGCCCTTCTTCGCGCCGATCTACTCGCCGAAGACCGAGATCCGCATCTATCCGCTGATGAACGAGGCGATGGAGCGACGTCGGCCCCGGGCCGACATCTTCGACGGGATCCAGACCCCGCTGCACCTGGACCAGCTCGGGGCCACGTTCTCCCACCAGCACTTCGGCGACGACGCGCCCTGGGAGATCGGGAGCGCCCGCGTTCGTCGCATCAAGCTCAACCACCCGGGCGGCGCCCAGGGGTTCCGCATCGACGACGCCGACGGATCGTCGTTCACCTACTTGACGGACAACGAGCTCGACCCGCCGGGAGCGCCCGCCACCACCCCGGCCGAGCAGGCCGAGTTCGCGCGCGGGACCGGGCTCCTGATCGCGGACGCGCAGTACCTCCCCGAGGACCTGCCCGCCAAGCGGGGCTGGGGCCACTCCACCGTGCCGCAGGTGCTCCAGCTCGGCCGCGAGGCCGCCCCGCTCTGTCAGCTGCTCTTCCACCACGACCCCGGACGCACCGACGAGCAGCTGGATCACATCGCGGCCGAGGCCGAGCGCTTCGCCCAGGCCGAGATGACGCGGGGACCCATCCTCGCCGCGATGGAGGGGATGACCTTCGACATCGGACCCGACTCCGTCCGCCGGCTCGACGACTAGGACCCCGCCTCGACCTCCGGCAGGGGGTGCGGCGTGGGGACGGTGCGGACGCGGACCATCGCCCGTCGAGCCCGGTTCACCGCCCCGCCGAGTCCGCGCTCGAGCGCGGCCAGGCCCGGTCCCGTCAGGCCTATCGTCTCGACGCCGTCGGGCCGCCCCGCGGCCGCCACCGCCGCCATCCCCCGACCCACGATCTCCAGGTCGTTCTCCTCCGCCGTCGGCAGGCTGCTCCCCAGGACGCGAACCGCGGCCGCGTCGGACGCCTCGAGGCTCCGGGTGATGGCGGCCCCCACGCCCAGCAATACCTCCGCCCGATCCATGTCCGGGGCGGCGTCCATGACCTCGAGCTCCCAGCGGTCGATCTCCGCGTCGGCCGCGAAGCCGACCCCCATGCCGAAGAAGTAGTCGGCTCGCTCCTGCGCGCCCCCCGCGGCATCCCACAGGGCCACCCAGGACTCGGCGGACCGGAGGGCGAGCAGCGGCGACCCGGAGGACGAGGGATCGGCCGCGACGGCGGCGGCCCCCCCGGCCCGCGTCGGCGAGCAGCGCCGCCCGGAGTCCACGCCGTAGCCGAACGCGAACCAGCGACGCTGGTACTCGGGGATGTGCGGCCGGAAGAGCTTGAACTTCACGTGCGGATCGGGCGCGTACCGGTGCATCGCGTTGCCCCCGAGCTCCAGCATCGTGAACGCGGGGTTCTGGTACGGCATCGCCAGCCCGGAGGGCAGCCAGAAGGCGGCTCCACACACGATCGCGATCCCCGCCGTCCACCGGCCCGCGGCGGCGATGAGGGCGGCGGCCGCGGCGAGGAGCGGAAGGTAGTAGCGGTAGACCTCGGGCGGATCCACCAGCGCGTGGCCCACGCCCAGCGCGGGCAAGAAGAGGAGGGCGAACACGACCACCCGCCGCGGCGGCCCGCCCCGACGCCACACCACGACGCCGGCCGCCACGGAGACGCCCGCGATGCCGAGCGCCGCCACTCGGCGGAGCGGCAGGGCGTCCGTGATCTCTCCCAGGATCGCGCCCGGCAGCCCGGCGATCACGAGGTCCAGCCGAGGCAGGAGGAGGTCGACGACGGTGGACGCGAGGCTGCGACCGTCCCGCACCACCCAGGCCTCGGCCGGGTGCGGGTTGGCGAGGAGCACCCAAGTCAGGAAGGCGACGGCTGCGGCCGAGACGACCGCTCCCGAGGCTGCGAGCGCGGCGCCCACGGGCCTCCGCTCCGCTCGGGCCTCGAGCGCCTCGAGCGCGACGAAAGCCAGGGCCGTGACGAAGTGGAAGTACGACAGGACCCAGGAGAAGGCGAGGGCCGCGGCGAGCGGGACAGCCCCGCGGCGCGGTCGGCCCCGCGACGCCCAACGATGGTGCAGGAGCCCGAGGATCGGGAGCATGACCAACGCTTCGCAGATGCTCCCCCACGCCCGGTAGGAGTAGTGCATGCCCTCGGGGAAAGCGGCAGCGCAGACCGGCCCGAGCAACAACGCGGCCCCGGGACCCGCGACTCGACCCAGCCACAGGGACCCCGAGCCGACCGCGAGGATCGCGACCCCCGCCGCGGTCCAGGAGGTCGCGGCGATCCCGCTCGCGCCCGCCTTCAGCAGGAGCGCGACGGGCCAGGCGATGAGCCACGACCCGCCCTCGTACCGGGTGACGGAGCCGACGTAGAACGACACCCAGTCGCCCCCGGCGATGGCCTGGGCGACCAACAAGGTGTGGCGTTCGTCCATGGTGAGCGCCGTGCGGTGCGCGATGAGCCACGCCACCGCGACCCCGAAGATCGCGGTCCCGATCCCCGCCGGTAGCCAATGGCGATTCGGCGTTTGCTCTTTCACGACGCCATGTTCAGCGCGTTACTTCAGGTGTTTCTTCAAGAAGTTGGCGATGTCGGTCCCGGCCTCTGGATTCGGCCCGAAGATGAGGGTGCCGTGGCCCCCCGGAGCGTAGGACTTCCACTCCCACTTTTCTCCGCCTTTTCGCATACTTTCCGACCATTTCTTCTCCTTCTCGTTGAAGGTGAAGAGAGCGGGCAACGACGCGGCTGCAGACCCCTTGAGCGCGGTCTGGGCCTCGGTGTAGGTCCCACCGGTCATGAAGACGAGCGCGGAGGGACCCGCGATCGCCTCGTCGGAGGCGGCGTGGGCGGCGAAGTCGAGGCAGCTGGTCGTGCCGTTGCTGGCGCCGATGCAGGCCCATGTCGTCGTATCGGCGCCCCGCGACGCGGCGAACCCCAGCGCCGCCTGGACGTCGAGTTTGCCCTTCGGTCCCTTGTAGGCCTCCTTCGCCAGGCCCCCGCTCTCGCCTCCGCCGCGACGGTCGACGTTCAGCACCGAGAAGCCCGCGTCGACCCACGCCTTGCGCACCGACTCGGGGTAGTTCGCCCGGCTGTGGTGGGGCGGGATCATGTGCATGAGGACGAGGAGCGGCGCGTCGGCGGGGCCCGCGCACCAGTCCGCCTCGAGCTCCACGTCGTCGGAGGTCTTGAAGCGGACGACCTCGCACTCCCCCGCGAGGGCGGTGGAGGGGACGGCGAGGGCGGCGAGGAGCGCGAGGAGCGCGAGGACGAGGATTCGAGCGAACACGTGGACTCCAGCGTGGGGGTCAGAGATCGATCGCGACGGACAGCCCGGAGACGAGCGCCCACCCACCGGGCCAGCGGGCCCCCTCACCATATGCGACCGGGAGCCTCTCCACCCCGGTCAGACCGGACGCGGTCTTGGGGAGGTCCATCGGCGCGAGCCGTTGGTAGGAGATCGCCCAGTCGATCACGAAGTTGCCCGGCAGCTCGCCGAGGTTGGGGAGGCGCACGGACGTGCCCACCGACGCGGTGTGGATCGCGCCGTCGAGGATCGCGTAGGGCCCGTCCGACGGCTCGACGATGGGGGGCTGGAACCGGTACCCCGCACGGATGCGCAGCTCCACCGGCGCGTCGGCCCCGGGGGGCGTGATCCCGGGTGGCCGGGCTTCGCCCCCGAACGAGATGTCCACGGTGTCCTTGAACACGGACGTGTCCACCGTGCGACGTCCCACGACCGGGGCCTGGGTGTCCTGGAAGTCGAGCTGGATCACCAGGAAACCCTCCTCGCCGTCGGGGCCCGACCCCACGTCGGTGGCGGGGGGGATGAGTCGGGACCAGCGCGAGAACGTGACGTCCGCGGCGAGGGCGAAGCGGGGGCGGTCGAAGGCCAGCGAGAGCCGCACCTGGTGGGGGTCGAAGTAGTCGACGATTGCCAGCCAGACCACCGCGCGGAGGCGGTCCACGGCGCTGAAGAGCGGGTGCAGCTCGCCGAGCTCGGTGACGTCGACGGCGAGCCGGACGGGATCGAGATCGACCCGACTCTCCTTCTTGTAGGAGGCTCCGAAGCGGAGGCCCTCCAGGGCGGGCGTGATCGCCCCGAAGTCGAAGAGGAGCCCGAACGTAGGCCGGATCCGAGTGAGGGCCACCAGGTCGAGGTCGTCGAGCACGACGTCGACGGCGGGCTCCCCCCCCTCCTCGGCCGCGAGCCCCACCAGGCCGAGATCGACCTTGATGGTGGCCCGTGGGCGCAGATCGATCGCGAAGGACAGCCACAGCCCGCCCTCGGTCGCGGAGGCCTCCGTCACGCCGTTCTTGCCGGGGATGCCCCGGATCGGCAGTCGCACCGACAGCCCCGCGCCGCCGTAGACCTGGGCGACCCGGTTTCGCCAGCGGAGGCTCACGGGGGTCCAGGGGTCGCGCGTGTCGACGTAATACAGGTAGGGGAACGGGACCGTGGCGAACGCGCCCAGGCGCACCCAGTCGCCGAACGCCTTCACGAACTCGATCCCCACGCGGTGAGGCGGGATCGCCTGCTCCGGCGTGCGGTCTTCGGCCTCGTCGCCCTCGAGCTCGAGGCGCGTGACGCCTTCCACTTCCAGGAGGCGGATCGTGCCTCCGTAGTAGGACAGGCCGAGCCGGTCGTGGGGGACGAGACCCAGCGCGGCCGGGTTCCAGAAGAGCGACGCGGCCCCGTCGTCCAGCGCGGAGCCCGCCGCCGCGCGCCCCAGAGAGGCCACCGACGGCGCGAACAGCTCCGACTGGTGGGCGGAGGCGGCCCCGGGCAGCAGCAGCGCCCCCAGGAGGAGGCCGAGTGCGCTTCGCCGAATCACCCCTCGTCCTCGGCCGGACGTCCGCCGTACACCGGGAAGCCCGGGTGATCCGGGACCTCCCAGGCCAGCTGGTAGATGCTCGAGCCGCCGTCGACGCGGACGGTGGTCCCGGTCGTGTAGGAGGCCCCCGGCGAGAGCAGCCAGAGCACACACGACGCGACCTCCTCCTCCGTACCGAGGCGGCGGGCGGGGGTGTTCGTGCCCATCTCGATGAAGGCCTTCTGGAAGAAGGGGTCGTAGGTGTCGTACCCCGACGACATGATGATGCCCGGGGCGACGGCGTTGACGCGGACGCCGCTGGGAGCCCACTCGACGGCGAGCGTCTTCGTGAGGTTGTCGACTCCGGCCCGAGCGGCGCCGGTGTGGGCCATACCGGGGAAGCCGCGCCACATGTCCGCGATGATGTTGACGATGCTCCCGCCGTGGTCGCGCATCCAGGCGTTGAACGCCTCGCGCGCGCACAGGAACGGGCCGGTGAGGTTTGTCTCCACGACCGCGTTCCACCCCTTGGTTCGAATGGCGGCGGCGGGACCCGGGAACTGACCCCCGGCGTTGTTCACGAGGAAGTCGAGGCGGCCGAACGTGGACACGGCCTCGGCCACCGCGGACCGCACCGACTCCTCGTCGCGGACGTTGCAGACCACGGCGTGGGCGCGCCCGCCCCCCAGCGCGTTGAGCTCGGCGGCCGCCGCCTCCAGGCGGGGCAGCTTGCGGGCGGCGATGACGACGTTCGCCCCGAGCTGGACGAGCTCCCGGGCGATCGCCTTGCCGATGCCGGAGCCGCCGCCGGTGATGAGGGCGACCTTGCCGACGAACAGGTCGGGACGGAACACGGATTGAGCGGTCATGGCGGCGGACTCTACCAGCGCCGGAGGCGGCCCCGAGCGTCCCCGGCCGCGTTTGCGCGGCCTGCGCGGCTGGGGTTTAGTCGGCCCGCGGAGGAGGAGAGATGAGCGACTTCCTACGGTCCATCGCGGACGCGGCGTGGTTCCAGAACTTCATCATCGGCGTGATCCTCGCAGCGGGCGTCGTGGTGGGGATCCAGACGTACGCGGAATTCACCGCCCGACACGCCGTGCTGCTGCACTTCCTGGACTCGACGATCCTGTGGATCTTCGTGGTCGAGGTGGTCATCAAGATGGGCGCGGAGGGGCGACGGCCCTGGCGGTACTTCTACGACCCCTGGAACGTCTTCGACTTCGTGATCGTCGCGGTCTGCTTCATGCCCTTCGGGGGGAGCATGGTCGCAGTGCTGCGTCTGGCGCGACTCCTGCGGGTGCTCAAGCTGGTTCGCGCGCTGCCCGAGCTGCAGGTGATCGTGACCGCGCTGCTGAAGTCGATCCCGTCGATGTTCTACATCTCGATCCTGCTCTTCATGCTCTTCTACCTGTACGCGATCCTGGCGGTGTTCACCTTCGGTCCCAACGACCCGGTCCACTTCCCGGATCTGCAGACGTCGCTCCTCAGCATGTTCCGCGTCGCCACGCTCGAGGACTGGACCGACGTGATGTACATCAACATGTACGGCTGCGAGAACTACGGCTACGACGGCAACGAAGCGCTCTGCACCGCCTCCACCGCGTTCGGATGGTGGGCGGCGGCGTTCTTCAGCTCCTTCGTCCTCATCGCCACCATGATCATCCTCAACCTCTTCATCGGCGTGATCATGAACGGGATGGACGAGGCCAAGGAGGAGATGGCGGCGCAGGTGCGGGAAGCGGCTCGCGCGGCGGACGACCAGGCGCTCGGCGCTCGCCTCGAGGACCTGGGCGAGAAGCTCGCCGCGATTCAGAAAGAGCTCGCCGACCTCAACCGACGGAGTTGACCCCCCGCAGCTCCTCCGCTCGCGCCCGCGCCCGGTCGGCTCGTCGGACCCCCGCGTTGCCCACGCGACCGTAGAGATCCGCCGCCAGGTCGAGGGCGTCGGCCGCCCGCTCACCCCTCCCCCGGGCCGCCGCCAGCTCCGCGGCCGCCTCGGCCGCCACCGCCGGGTCCTCGGGCGAGCCCACGAGGACGCCCAGCTCGGCCCGGGTCGCGGCGATCGTCCGGTCCCAGCCCTCGTCGTCCCCCGCGGCGGCCGCCACGACCAGTCGATAGACCTCGAGGAGCGCGAGCCAGGGACGGTGGGTCCGAGGCGACATCGAGCGTCCGACCGCGGCGACCACCCCGGGCAGGTCCTCGTAGTTCCCCCGGCGGATCATCGTGAGCGCCACGTTCAGCCCCGCCAACGGGGCGACCGGCAGCCCCGCCGCGTCTCCGAGCCGCCACGACGCGCGGAAGGCGTCCTCGGCCTCTGCCCATCGCTCCGCCGCGTAGGCCACCGCCCCCAAGCCCCCGAGGCACGTGGCGGCGCGGTTTCGGTCGCCCCGGGCCACGTAGGCGGCGAGGAGCGCCTGGAACTCCGCGCCCGCCGCCTCCACGCGACCGTCCGACTCGGCAACGAGCGCGCTCGCGAGTCGCACATCGAGGACCTTGTCGGCGTCCCCGAGCGCCTCGAACAGCCTGCGCGCTTCACCCAGGAGGCTGTCCGCGAGGGACGCTTCCCCCCGCCGGCGGTGATGCACGGCGAGGAGCCGGAGCAGCCCGGCACGCTCCCGGGGGGCGCCGTCGGGGCATCGATCGAGGGCTTCCTCGACGAGCGTCGCGCAGGCCTCCGCCTCGCCTCGAAGCCGGTGCACCTCGGCCTGCACGCCGAGGGCCGACGCGAGCATGCGGGCGTCGGACTCGGCCAGGGCGCGCAGCCGGTCGGCGGCTCGGGTGGCGTCGTCGAGGCGGCCGAGCGCGAGGTGGGAGCGAGCCTGGGCGAGCAGGGCCTCACGCCGCCGCGGGTCGTCGGGGGGACACTCCAGACCGTCGAGCGCGCGCTTGCGCAGGGCGGCGAGCTCGAGGACGGCCCGGTGCTCGGACCGAAGCGTCTCGTACGCCATGGCCCGGGCGAGGTGGGCTTCGGCCCGGCCGAACTCGCCCGCGCGCACCTCGAGCACGCCGATCCGCCGGGGCGCGCCGCGGTCGTGGGGCGAGGAGCGGGCCCGGAGGCAGGCCGCGGCGGCCGCGTGCACCGCTCGGTCGCGGCCCCCGTCCACCGCCGAGCGACGCAGGCTGCGACGGAGCATGTCGCCGCGAAAGGCCCAGCCGGCCTCCGTGAGCACGACCGATCCCCGGGCCGCGAGCAGGTCGATGAGGCCGGGGTCCGCCCGCAAGCCCGCGCGGCGGCAGGCGTCGCTCCACTCGAACGCGTCGACGCGGACACCGAGGGCCGCCGCGACCTCCAGCGTGCGGAGGCGCGCGCCGTCGGGGTCCGGTGCGAGCAACCTCTCGAGCCGCTCGAGCCACACGGCGTGCACGTCGTCGGGGATCCGCTCGACGGTGGCGGCGCTCAGGCGGAACCCGCCGCGCGCCGGCCGCAGCGACCCCGATTCGATCCAGGACCTCACCAGGGAGACCGCGAACATCGGGTTCCCCCCCGCGCGGGTCGCCACCAGGTCGGCGGTCTTCTGCTCCAGCGCCGGCAGCTCACGAAGCAGCCGGACGAGGTCGGGTCGGGGCATGGGGCCGAGCGAGACGAACCGGACCCGGCGGGTGCCGCGGGCGCTGTCGAGCAGCCCCGGCGACGCGGCGGCGAGCGCCTCGGGGCGCACGGTACCGACGATCAGCACCGATCCCACCGCCCCGGGGGCCGCCCGCGCGAAGTGCTCGAAGAGGTGGGCAGCGTCGCCCCCGCGGTGGAGGTCCTCGAGCACCACGACGACGAGTCGGCGCCGCGCCCGCCGCGCGATCAGCCGACGCACCACCGCGCATCGCTCCGCCGGCCCCGCCAAACGGACCGGGGGCGAGTCGGCGGGGGCGAGCCCCAGCAGCGCCCCGACGGAGGCACGATCCTCGAGATCGAGCTCTTCCAGGCCGTCGAGCCGATCCATCGTCGCTGCGTCGTCGAGCCCCTCGAGGCCGAGGACCCGCCGGAGCAGCTCGGGGAAGTCGCTCGCGGCCGTGGGGTCCCGACCGCTCAACCACCAGCGGTCGGCCCCCGCCAGCTCGACGCCCCGATCGGCGACCCAGCCCGCGAGCCGGGTCTTCCCCACGCCGGCCTCGCCCTCCAGGAGGACCATCCGCGGCGCCCCGTCGGCGACCCCCCGCAGCGCGCGCCACAGGGCGTCCCGCTCCCGATCACGGCCCACGAGGGTGGGGCGACGGAAGCCGAAGAGGCCGAGGCCGGCGCCGATGAGCCTCAGCGAAGGGGGGTGCCGCCGCTCCTCGAGGCGCCACTCCACCGGGAGCGTCGGTCGCGTCGGCGGTCGACCCAGCGCGTCGAGCGAGTGCAGCGCGTGAGCGGCGGTGGGGGGTCGGCGCGCCGGGTCCTTGGCGAGGAGCACGGCCACCCACCGCGCCAGCCCGTCGGGCGCCTGAAACCGCGGCTCGAGGGGGCGCGGCGGCCGCTGCAGGTGAGCGAACACGACGCTGGTCACGTCGTCGCCGGCGAAGGGTCGGCGACCGCAGATCAGCTCGTAGGCCACACACCCGAGGGCGTAGAGGTCCGTCCACGGTCCCTCCTCCCACGTCCGTCCCGCGAGGGCCTCCGGCGCCATGTAGTACGGAGACCCCGCCACGTCCTCCGCGTCGTCGGCGTCGATCCCGGGCGACGCGCGCAGGGCCGCGGCCGCGTCGATCCCCTCCCCCGCGAACGCTCGCGCGAGCCCGAAGTCCGTGAGCCGCAGCCCCGGTCGCCGGGCGCCGCGCCCCGCGAACAGGACGTTCGTCGGTTTGATGTCCCGATGCAGGACTCCCCGCGCGTGAGCGTGAGCGAGGGCCTCCAGGAGGCTGCGGAGGATCGCCTTGACCCCCGACCAACGCAGGCCCTCGGCGCGGTCGGAGAGCGTGCCGCCCCGGAGCACCTCCATGGCGAGGAAGGGGCTGCCGGCGACGAGGCGACCAGCGGACGCGGCCTCGGCCTCCGGCGTCACCTCCCCGCAGTCGAGCACCAGCACGACCCCGGGGTGGTCGAGGCGCGCGACCGCTCGCACCTCCTCGCGAAACGCCGCCACCGCCCCCGGATCGCGCGCCAACTCCTCGGTCACCACCTTGACGGCGACGCGCGCCCCGTGAGGCCTGTGCACGGCCTCCCACACCTCGGCCATGCCCCCCCGCCCGAGGGGCTCGATCAGGTCGAAGTCGCCGAGGGGAATGGGGTCCGTCATGACCCCTTGGAGGTTACGCGACGACCGACCCCGCGTCGGGCTCCGACGTCGCCTCGGCCTTGCGGAGGCGAGGGAGCACGAACTTGCGCAGGTGAGCGCCCATCGGCGCGTCGTTCTCGGTGAGGTGGATGTTGTCCCCGCCCACGAAGTTGGGGGCCGCGTGCCGGGTCCAGCGGTCGTCTTCGTGGCGCAGCAGGCGCGTCGTGACGAGCCGGAACGCGGAGCGGGCGAGCGTCCGCATGATGAGCGACTCGGATCGCGGCTTGTAGCACTCCCAGTAGAGCGTCTGCATCGGCGTGATCGGCGTCACGTACGTCTGGAAGTAGTTGATGCCCGAGTCGTCCATCTCCGACGCGGTGGCGTACATGTGGATCGTGCGCTCGGCGCTCTCGATGCGGAGGGTGACGCGGCGGTCGTCCTCCTTCACGACCTTGCTCGGGAACGCCGTCCCCGGCTGGTGGTCGTTGGTCCGCCCGAGCGCGCCGTAGATCTTGTACAGGGGCCGGTAGCCCGTGTGATACGGGAAGTGCGCGTAGTCGACGGAGCTGAACAGGGACATGTAGAAGGGCGAGTCGAACACCACCCGGAAGAGCGAGAAGCCGGAGATGACGGGGTCCGGCAGCAGCGACCGCGCGTGCTCCACGGCGTCGGGGTCCCCCATCCAGGAGAAGACGAGGTCTCCGAGCATGAGCACGCCCCGACGCCGCAGCGTGCAGGGCAGCTCCTTGCGCAGGGTGGGCTGATCGACCACGCGGCCGGTGGCCGAGGAGAACCGCCAGCCGTGGTACCGACACTCGACCTCCTCCCCGCTGCGGCGGAGGTGCCCCATCGACAGCGGGAGCCCGAGGTGGGGGCACGCGTCGTCGTAGACGCGCGGATCGCCCGCGTTCCACAGGACGAGCAGGGAGCGGCCCATCGCCTGGATCGTGGTCCTGCCCTTCCGACGCAGCTCGGGGACGTGGGCCACGGGGAACGGGATGTCGTGGAGCGCGTCGAGGTCGAGGGGGGGCATTCTCATGATCGGGCTCCCTGCATGACGGGCAGGATGAACTTGCGCAGGTGAGCGCCCAGGGGGACGTCGGTCGCGCTCAGGTGGATGTTCTCGCCCCGGAGGAAGGCGGGCGTGGAGCGGCCGGTCCACTCCCGGTCCTCCCCGTCCAGGAGGGGCACGACGACGGCGCGGAAGGCAGCGTGAGCCGCCAACCGCACGACGGGGTTGTCGGTGCGGGCGCGATAGACCTCCCAGTAGAGGGTCTTCGCGGGCCCCAGGGGGGTGACGAACGTCTGGAACTGGTTCACGCCGCCCTCGTCCACGAACTCGGCGCAGGTGACGTACATCTTGAGGTCGCGCGAGGCCTCCTGAAGCCGGATCGACACCGCGCGGTCGTCCTCGCTCGTGACCTTCCAGGTGAACGGACGCCCGGGGACGTGGCTGTCCTTCCGCACTCGCCGGTAGGCGGCGTAGACCGGGCTGTACATCTTGTGGAAGGCGAAGTGGGCGTAGTCCACCGCGTTGAAGAGCGCGAGGTAGAAGGGGCAGTCCATCACGACTCGGTGGATGGAGACGTCCTCGGGGATGTCCTCGGGGAGCCGGGCCCGCGCGGCCTCGCCGGCGTCCGGGTCCCCCCGCCAGGCGAACACCAGTCGCCCCGCCGTGAGCGCACCCCAGCGCCGCAGTCGGCACGCCTGGGGCTTGCGCAGCGTGGGCTGCTCGACCACCTCGCCGCCGTCGGTCGAGAAGGCCCAGCCGTGGTAGCGGCACTCCACCCGGTCCTTCCGGACCGTCCCGAGGCTGAGCGGCAGGCCCAGATGGGGGCAGGAGTCCTCGTAGACGCGGGGTCGGCCCCCGTTCCAGAGGACGATCAGCTTCCGACCCAGGGCCTCGGCGGAGACCATCCCGCGGCGGCGAAGCTCGGCGCGGGTCGTGACCGGAAAGGGCACGCCGTCCAGACGGTCCATGTCGAGCACGGGAGCCTTCACACGTACATGATAGCCTCCGGCGCCACGGACCACCGGACCCCGCGACGACCCCCAGCCCCGGAGCCCGCAGCATGCCCCTCCAGGTCGGCGACCCCGCCCCCGATTTCACCCTCCCCTCCAGCGACGGCGGCGACGTCTCCCTCGCCGCGCTGCGCGGATCGACCGTGATCCTCTACTTCTATCCGAAGGACAGCACACCCGGGTGCACCACGCAGGCGTGCGACTTCCGCGACCGCAAGGGCGAGCTCGAGGCCAAGGGAGCCGTCGTGCTGGGCGTCTCGAAGGACTCGCTCAAGAGCCACGGCAACTTCATCGCCAAGTACGACCTCAACTTCCCATTGCTGTCGGACCCGGGCCTCGACGTCCACAAGGCGTACGACGCCTACGGCGAGAAGACGATGTACGGCAAGAAGCGCATGGGCGTGATCCGCACCACGGTCGTGATCGATGGGGACGGCAACGTCGCGTCCTATGCCCGAAACGTGAGAGCGAAGGGCAACGCCGAACGCACGGTCGCGCTCCTCTAGATGGCGATCCCCGGCCCCGTCCCGCGACGACTCCTCAGCGTGGGCGGCGCGACCGTGGCCGTCCTCATCTCATCGTTCCTCCTCCCCGTCGCCGTCCCCGTGCTGATCGGGGTCGACGTCCTGCAGTCGAACCGCCTGGCCAAGACCCGGGCGTTCCTGGCCCTGTGGGTTCTCGCGGTCTACGAGATCGCCGGCGTGCTCGCCGCGGGCGCGATCTGGACCGCCGGTCGGGTGCTCCGGCCCCCGCGCGACGTCTACGAGGCCTGGAACATGCGCCTGACCTACTGGTGGGGCAGCGCGCTCTTCCGGTGGATCGTGCGGCTCTACTCCCTGGAAGTCCGCATCACCGGCGCCGAGCAGCTCCTGCGTCCCGGCAAGCTCCTCTTCCTCATGCGTCACGCGGGCGTCGCCGACACGCTCGTCTCCCCGGCCGTGATCTCGACGGTGTACGGCCGCGCGCTGCGATACATCGTCAAGGAGGAGCTGCTGTGGGACCCGTGCCTCGACATCGTGGGGAACCGCTTCCCCAACGTGTTCGTGAAGCGCGACGGCACCGACACGCGGGCCCAGCTGGACGCGATCCACGCCCTCGTGGGGGCGATGAGGCCCGAGGAGGGGGTCATCCTCTACCCCGAGGGGACGCGGTTCACGGCGGCGAAGCGGGCGCGGGTGATCGAGAAGCTCCGTGCGTCGGGGGACGCCGCCGCGCTCGCGCGGGCGGAGAACCTGAAGCGGGTGCTCCCGCCCAGAAAGGGGGGGAGCCTGGCGGTCCTGCAGGCCGCGCCGGACGCCGACGTGGTGATCACGGGCAACGTCGGGTTCGAGTGGGCGACCACTCGGACCCGCCTCTGGACGGGCGGGCTGATCGGTCGAACCATCCACGTGGACTTCCGACGCATCCCCGCGCACGAGGTCCCCAGAGACGATGACGAAGCCCTCGTCTGGCTGGGTGAACAGTGGACTGCGGTCGATCGCTGGGTGCAGGACCGAGAGGAGACCGAATAGGCAACCAATCGTTTGATTGACAAATCCTGGCGTTCATCGATAATCAATCAATCGCTTGAACATCAAGGGAGCGACGAGCCGTGCACGTACCCGACTTCACCCTGGGCGAGAAGATCACCGACGAGCAGCTGGCGTTCTTCGACGAGCACGGCTTCATCCGATTCCGGCGGTTCGCCTCCATCGCCGAGATCGATCGACTCATCGAGGCGCTCGACGCCCTCGAGGCCCGGTTCGTGGCGGAGGAGCGCGAGAAGGTGATGGGGACCCCCCTCAAGTACGGCAGGCGGCCCGACGGGCGACCGTTCATTCAGCGGTTCGCGTTCACGTCCCACTACGCCCCCGCGTTCCACGAGTTCGTCTCCCTGCCCCGGTTCGAGCCGATCAAGCGGCTGATCGCCGACGACGCCCGGATCGGCGAGATCGAGGCGGACGGGGTGGTCGTCAATCACTGGATCAACCACGACGGCTCTCGCTACCGAAGGCTGGGCTGGCACACGGACGGGCTCCGGGACCTCGCCCACCTCCGGGTCCCGGGTCCGATGTTGAACGTCGGCATCTACCTGGACGACTCGGGACCCGAGAAGGGCGGGCTGCGGGTCATCCCCGGGACCCACAAGCAGGGCGTGCTGCCGATGCTGTTCAAGAAGCTCCACTTCTTCGACAACCGGCCGGACCCCGCCGAGATCGCCGTCACCGCGCGCAAGGGGGACCTCACGATCCACGACGGGCGGCTCTGGCACCGGACCGCCCAGGCGACCGCCGAGGGAGACGCCTCGCGGCGGCGGAACATGTACCTGCCGTTCATCACCGGGCCGTTCCACCCGAAGAGCGAGGCGACCGCTACGCCCATCTACCACCGCCTTCAGGGGCTGGTGGGATGAGGGCCGCGGGACGAGCGGGCGCGACCCGCCTCAAGATCCTCGACGCGGCGTCCTTCTGCTTCTCCCGGGAGGGGTATGCGGCCACGACCACGCGGACGGTGGCGCGCCTGGCGAAGGTCAACGTCGCCACACTGAACTACCACTTCGGGGGCAAGGAGGCGCTGCACCACGCCGTGCTCGACGCGGCTCACGAGGATCTGGCGTCGTTCCAGGCTCCCTCGGATCTTCCCGCCGATCCCGAGCGCCGCATCCGGGTGGTGGTGGCGGCCTTCTATCACTTCGCGCGCAGCCGCCGGGGCGCCCTGCGCCTGCTCCTGCGCACGACGTTGAAGGAGGGCGCTCTCCCCGAGCACCTGCGTGAGCGCCAGGCTTCGGAGGGCTTCGACCGGGCCCGGGAACTGCTCCAGGCGATGAACGTCTCCGCCGAGGTGGACCCCATGGCGCTGCTGTCGCTCAGTCACCTCGTCACTCGCTACGCGGTCTCGGCGGACCGGGCCGTGAAGCCGTTCACGGTGGCGACGGACGTGGACGAGGGCGTCGCCCGTCACCTCGGGGACGTGGCCGTCGCGCTGCTGCTCAGGTAGAGGACGAGGTCGGCGACGTTGGTCCCGGTGGGGCCGGTCGTCACGGTCGCGCCCACCGCGTCGAAGAAGGAGCCGGAGTCGTTGTCGGCGAGCGCCTCGTCGGCGTCCAGGCCCAGCTCCGCCGCCGCGCGCAGGACGGCAGCGTCGACGATCGCGCCCGCGCCTCCGCCGGGACCGTCGACTCCGTCCGTGCCCGCCGCGAGGAGCGCGCCCCCTCGGAGGTCGCCGATCGCCCCCAGCGCCAGCTCACGGCAACGACCGCCTCGCCCCGATCCCCGCACCGTCACGTGCGGCTCCCCGAACCAGACCCGGTCGTTCCCGTCGATCAGGGCGGCTCCGAGCCTACGCGCCTCCCCCCTCAGGGGTGTCGTGCAGACCTCCGCTCCGAGCGCGTGAGCGGCGGCCTGCGCGGCCGTGAGCCCGTCTCCGACCAGGCGCGTGACGGCGCCGGGCGCCACGGTCGGTCCCGACGCGACGACCTCGGGACCGAGCGGCGCCACGTCGGAGAGGACGAGGTTGATCACCGTCGCCGGGCCCATGGCGCGGGCGAGCCCTCCCCCTTTGAGCCGAGACAGCTGCGCGCGGCGGGCGTTGATCACCCCGATGTCGACCCCCGCGCGGAGGAGCCGCTCGGTCTCGCTGGTCAGCTCGTCGAGGGTGTGCCCCCGCGCGGGGAGCTCCAGCATGGCCGACCCGCCCCCGCTCACGAGGCAGAGCGCGGTGTCCGCCGCACCCAGCGAGCGCGCGAAGTCGAGGACCTCCGCGCCGACTGCCGCGGCGTCCGGATGCGGCACCGGGTGGCCGCCCGGGCGTCCTCGGAGCGCCCCCAGATCCTCGCCCGACGAGTCGATCACGAATCCGTCGGCCACCGGGAGCAGCGCGAGCGCCGCCCGCGCCATGCCCCGGGCGGCCTTGCCGAAAGCCAAGACGACGACCCGCCCCTCCACGTCCCCGGGCAGCTCGGCCAGCGCTCGTCGCACCGCCTCCTCGGCGTCGACCGCCGCCAGCCCCGCCTCGTAGGCGTCCAGCAGTCGCTCCCGGGCCCGGATCTCGGGCGGACGCAGGCCCACCCCCCCGCGGGGGTCCAGGAGCGTCGGACGGTTGAGGACGCGGGCGACCACGACCCGAGCGTATCCGCGGCCCGGAGCGGTTGATAGGCTCCGGCCCGATGATCGTGGGCAGCCTCCGAGTCACGCTGCGCCTGCACGACGTGCAGTCGCTCAAGCAGAAGCGCAGCCCCCGCCGGATGATCACGGACCGTGTGCGGAGCCGATTCAAGATCGCCGCCTCCGAGGTGGACGATCAGGACGTCTTGAACCTCATCACGCTCGGCTTCGCGACGGTCGGGCCCGACGCCGGAGTCGTCGAGGCGGTTCTCCGGCGCGTCGCGGACTTCATCGACGACCTCGGAGTGGCCGAGGTCATCGACGAGTCGGTCTTCATCGACAGGCACTGATCGGTGCGCGTCCTCCTGCAGCGAAGCCTCGCGGCCTCCGTCACCGTCGACGGTCGGGTGGTCGGCGCGATCGATCGCGGCTTGGTCGCGTTCGTGGGGACCACGCGCGGGGACGACGAGAGCATCGCGCGACGGCTCGGGGAGCGGACCGCCGCCATGCGCCTGTTCCCCGACGCCGACGGCAGGACCAACCTCTCCGTCCGGGACATCGGCGGCGCCGTCCTCGTGGTGTCTCAGTTCACCCTGTACGGGAATACGCGCAAGGGGAACCGTCCGTCGTTCGTGCGCGCGGGGCCCCCGGACGAGGCCGTGGCCCTCATCGAGGTCTTTCGAGGCGCCGTGGAGGCCGCAGGGGTGACGACGGCGTCGGGGGTCTTCGCGGCCGACATGAAGGTCGCCCTGGTCAACGACGGCCCCTTCACCGTGATGCTGGAAAGGGAAGCTCCGAAGGGCTGAGCGCGACGCCCTCCTCCGTGACCCAGCCGGTGATGAGGGCGGCGGGCGTGACGTCGAAGGCCGGGTTCCACACGTCCACGCCGTCGAGCCCGGCGAACAGCTCGTCGGGCGGCCGCTCCTCGATGGGGATCGCGTGCCCGCCCGGGCACCTCGGGTCCAGGGTGGACCGGGGCACCGCGACGTAGAACGGGACGTCGTGGTGCCGGGCGAGGACGGCGAGCGCATAGGTGCCGATCTTGTTCGCGGTGTCGCCGTTCGCGGCGACCCGATCCGCCCCGACCACAACCGCCCCCACGCCGCCCCGGGCCAGCAGCGCGCCCGCCATGGAGTCGGCGATCAGCGTGCAGGGGATCCGGTCCACCGCGCACTCGTACGTGGTCAACCGCGCCCCCTGGTCGTACGGCCGCGTCTCGCAGGCGTAGACGCGGATCGCCCGACCGGCGGACCGCGCGGAGCGGACCATCCCGAGCGCCGTCCCGTGGCCCCCCGTGGCGAGCGCGCCGGTGTTGCAGATCGTGAGGACGGCGCCGTGCAGCAGGGGCGCCCCGTGGTCGCCCAGGCGGCGGTTGATGTCCCGATCCTCGGCGTGCAGCGCCACCGCCTCCCGGGCGAGGGCCGAGGCCGCGTCGTCGCCGCCCACGCACGCGTCGAGTCGCTCCAGAGCCCAGCGCAGATTGACCGCCGTGGGACGCGCGTGAGCGAGGCGTGAGCGTGCTGCTGCGAGGTCTTCTTGCGCTCCCGCCGCGAGGGCCATGCCGTACGCCGCCGTGATCGCGATGGCCGGAGCGCCGCGCACGACCATGCTCGCGATCGCGTCGGCGACGTCGTGAGACGTCCGGCAGACCACGTGCTCCGTCCGGCTCGGCAGGGCGCGTTGGTCGAGCAGCTCGAGTCGATCTCCGAACCAGCGAATGGCCTGCAAGCCCTCGCTCACGACACTCACGACCCCCGGAGCTTCTCGGCCATGAGCTTGCCCGCGATGCGCAGGAAGTCGCGCTCGGTCACGATCCCGGCCAGGCGCCCGTCGCGCAGGATGGGGAGGCACCCGACCTTGTGCTCTCGCATCACGTCGATGGCGCGCAGCGTCGTGCACTCCGGCCCGACGGAGATCGGGTTGGGGGTCATCACCTCCCGCACCGTGATCTCCTTGGCCGCACGATCGCGCTTCGCGAGGAGCCGGACCATCACGCGGTGGGTGACGATCCCGACGAGCCGACCTTCGCTGTCCTCCACCGGCAGGTGCCGGATCTTCTCCCAGTCCATCATGCTCGCGGCGAGCTCGACGATGTCGTCCGGCGACACGGTCACCAGCTCCGTGTGCATGATCTGGGAGACGAACCGCCACGAGTCCTCCCACTTCGGCGTGATCTCCAGCTCGGCGTGCCCCCACGTGTGCACGGGCCGGTCGGTGGCCTGGTTCACGCCGATCGCGGCGGTGATGGCCCGGACCTGCTCGTCGGGCGTCCCGTCCTCCATCCCCTCCAGGGAGTCCAGCATCCAGCGCGCCCCCGTGCGGCCCGCCCGGGCGCGCTCCTCGATCACGCCCAGGTAGCGGTCGATGTCGGCGTCGTCCACGTCGTGGGCCTGCAGCCCCTCGCGAGCGACGGGGACGAGGTGCTCGACGATCAGGTCGTCGGCCGAAGCCATGGAGCCGTCGAGCCAGTGGAAGCGCGCCTGCAGTCCGGTGCGCGCCGCGGCCATGAAGTTCTCCCGCGCCTTGGCGAACGTGACCTTGTCCCGCACGTCCGAGACCACGCGGGACAGCCCCGCCATGAGGCCGAAGTAGAACGCGGCGTTGGCGACCTCGTCGATGACCGTCGGGCCCGCGGGCAGGACCCGGTTCTCGATGCGGAGGTGGGCGATGCCGTCCTTCACGCCGTAGCACGGCCGGTTCCAGCGGTAGACGGTCCCGTTGTGCAGGCACAGGGCCTTGAGGTCCGGCGGCACCCCCCGGGCGAGCTGGTCGCTCGACGACTCCCCGAGCTCCGTCGCGATCACCACCCGGAACCGGGCGATGTCTTCGCGGAAGATCTCCAGGATCGAGTCGTCCACCCAGCGGTCGCCGAAGCTCACCCGCATCGGCTGCCCCCGCGCCTCGTGCGCCTTGCTGCGCACGTCCACGGACTGCTGGAACAGCGCGATTCGGGTCTCGTGCCACAGCCGGTGGTTCAACAGCAGGGGCGAGTTCACGGCTCCGGCGAGCACCGGCGCCGTGACGACCTGGGCCAGGTTGTACAGCTCCGAGAACTCCCCGGGCCCGACCTGGAAGTGGAGCTGGAAGCTCGTATTGCAGGCCTCCAGCATGATGTTGTTGTGGGTGAGCTTGAGGGAGTCACGCCCCTCGATCGCGGCCCGGAACTCGCCCCCGCGCAAGCGCTTGAGCGTGCGGTTGAGCTCGTAGTACCGGGGCTTCGGCGTCATCCAGTCGAGGCCGAGGTGCGACCGGTCGAGGGTGGGCAGGATCCCCACGAGGAGGACGTTCGCGCCGTGGCGCCCCGCGGCCTCGTGAGCGAGCCCCAGCAGCTCGAGGATCTCGTCCTCCATCCGGCGCAGGCAGTCCCCGCCGAACTCCATGGGCAGCAGGTTCGCCTCGAGGTTGAATCGACCCAGCTCGCCGGTGAAGCGAGGGTCCGTCAGCCCCGCCAACACCTCGGGCCCCCGCGGGGACGGCCCCCAGGACGAGTCCACGAGGAACATCTCCTGCTCGGCCCCGATGCGGCGGACGTCCCGCTCGACGAGGTCTGTCTCCAGGAGGCGCCCGAGGGCCTCCACGTCATCAAGCAGCGCCCGCGTGAATTCCCGCAGTCGCGCCTCGGACCCCCGCGCGATGTTCTGTTCACCCATGCCTCCAAGATGCCAGGAAGGCATCGAGCGCGCCTGGGACGCCCGGGATCCCGCCCGGTGCACTAGGCTCCTCTTCCGTCCGTCCCCGGAGGTTCGATGGAGTCCCCTGCCCTGCCCGCTCACCGCCGCTGGGTCGTGCTCAAGTTCGGCGGGACGTCGGTCGCGACGCCGTCGAAGTGGGCCCTGATCGCTCGCCGGACCCGCGAGCTGCAGCCGAACCACCGGGTCTGGATCGTCGCCTCGGCGCTGTCGCAGGTGAGCAATCGGCTCGAGCGGGCGGTGGAGGAGGCGGTCGCCGACGAGCCGCCGGAGTCCCGGGACTGGATCCGGGCGAGGCACCGCGAGCTGGCGGCGGGCATCGGGCTGGACGAAGAGGCCGTCGCCCCGGTGCTGGAGCTGCTCGACCAGCTGGACCGGCTGCTCGAGGGCATCCGGCTGACCCGCGAGGCGTCCCCCCGGCTCCGGGCGCGGGTGATGTCGTTCGGAGAGCTCGCCTCCACCCACCTGGGCGTCGCGGCCCTCGCTCACCACGGCATCACCGCCCGCCGCGTGGACGCGCGCGAGCTGCTGGTGGCCGAAGACGTCCCCCGGGCCGTCGACGCCGACCGCTTCCTCGAGGCCCACGTGCAGCCCCGCCGCGATCCGGGGGGCGCGTCCGCGGCGGCCCGAGGGGCGGAGGTGGTGATCACCCAGGGGTTCATCGCTCGCACCGCCCGCGAGGACCGCCGCGAGACCTGCCTGCTCGGCCGCGGTGGGTCCGATACGTCCGCCGCCCTGTTCGCCGCCCTGCTGGGCGCCGCGAGGCTGGAGATCTGGACCGACGTGCACGGGCTGTTCACGACGGACCCCCGCAGCCTGCCCACCGCGCGCCTGATCCGGCGGACCGGGTACCGAGTGGCTCAGGAGCTGGCGGCGATGGGCGCCAAGGTGCTCCACCCCCGGTGCCTGGGACCCGCCGCCTGGGCGAGCGTGCCGATCGCGATCCGCAACACCGAGGATCCGGACTCCGACGGCACCTGGATCGGCGCGGTCCCGGACGAGGACGACGATCCCGCGATGCTGGCGGTGGTCCAGCGCCGCGGCGTGACCCTGTTGACGATCTCGACCCTGGCGATGTGGGGCGCCTCGGGGTTCCTGGCCCAGGCCTTCCGCCCCTTCGACGAGCTCGGGATCTCCGTCGACCTGGTGGCGACGTCCCAGTCCGCCGTGAGCGTGACGTTGGACCGCATCCCCGGGGGCCTGGACGGAGCGCCGTTCCGCGCCCTCCTCGACCGCCTCGGCGCGCTCGGCGAGGTCGAGGTGGTGCACCCCTGCGCCGTCGTCTCGATCGTGGGCCGCCGCATCCGCACCGTCCTGCACGAGCTCGGCCCCGCGATGGCGGCGTTCCGCGAGCATCGGGTTCACCTCGTGAGCGAGAGCAGCGAGGACCTCAACATCAGCTTCGTCGTGGACGAAGACGCCGCGGGGCCGCTGCTGGTCAAGCTCCACGAGCGCTTGTTCGCCGCCCAGGGGGCGGGCGCGCTGTTCGGTCCGAGCTGGGAGCTGCTCCGGGCCGGTTCGTCGGGGTCGGATGCCTCGACCGATGCGACTCACGCCGCTCACGCCCGCGTCGACAGGCGCTGGTGGAGCCGTCGCGGAGGCGAGCTCGAGGCGCTCTGCTCGGACGGCGAAGCCCGCTACGCCTACGACCTGGAGACGGTGCGGGATCGAGCCCGCTCCCTTCGAGACCGCGTGCCGCGCGTCGACCGCTTCTACTTCGCCATGAAGGCCAACCCCCACCCCCGCATCCTGGAGGTGCTCGCCGCCGAGGGCCTGGGGATGGAGTGCGTGTCGGCGGCCGAGGTGCGTCGTGTACGCGAGGTCCTCGGGGGCGGGGTGCCGATCCTCTTCACCCCCAACTTCTGCCCCGTCCGGGAGTACGCGGAGGCCCTGGGGGCCGGGGCCGAGGTCACCCTCGACGGACCCCACCTGCTCGCCGCCGCCCCGGCCACCTTCGCGGGGGTGGAGGTGGGCCTGCGGGTGGACCCCGGGGAGGGGCTCGGACATCACGAGAAGGTCCGCACCGCGGGCGCTCACGCCAAGTTCGGGCACCCGCCGTCGGGCCTCGCGGACGTGGTGGAAGCGGCGGCCGCCTCGGACGCGACGATCGTCGGCCTGCACGCTCACGCGGGGAGCGGGATCCTCGACCCCGACGGGTGGGTGGCCACGGCGCAGGCGCTGGACCGAGCGCGCGCCTTCTTCCCCGAGGTCCGCTGGCTCGACCTGGGGGGCGGCCTCGGCGTCGACGAGCGGCCGGGGCAGGTCCCCCTCGATCTCGCCGCGGTGAACGAGTCGCTGGCGGACCTCCGGGAGCGCTGGACGGGCCTCGAGCTGAGGATGGAGCCGGGGCGGTTCCTGGTGGCCGAAGCGGGGGTTCTCCTGGCGCCGGTGACGCAGGTCCGGGCGAAGGGCGAGGTCCGATTCGTGGGGGTGGCGACCGGCATGAACTCGCTCATTCGTCCCGCGCTGTACGGGGCCTGGCACGGCATCCACAACCTCTCGCGCCTGCACGAGCCGCCGGACGGCTACGCCCACGTCGTGGGCCCGATCTGCGAGACCGGCGACGTCCTCGGTCGCGACCGGCTCCTGCCGGTCACGGAGCCGGGGGACGTGCTCCTCATCGATCACGTCGGCGCCTACGGCCGGGCCATGGCCTCGAGCTACAACCTCCGCGAGCCCGCGGACGAGGTCGTCCTGGACGGCTAGTCCCCGCGGTCCTCGGGGTTCCAGGAGCCGCCCCGCCCGGCCCCGCCGGCGAAGCGCGCGGCGCCCTTCACGCCTTCGAGCACGAGCTGCACGCCGCGATCGAACTCGCGCCGGAGGGCCTCCGCTTCCGGCCCGTCGAACGCCTCGAACGCGGAGGCGCGGTCGGCGCGCATGCAGGCCTGCGGGAACGAGGCGATCTCGCGAGCCAGCGCCTCGGCGGCGGCTCTCGAAGTGCCCGGCGGCACCACCCGATCCGCGAGCCCCACGCCCCGCGCCTCCTCGGCTCCGACGGCGCGACCGGTGAGGATCAGGTCCAGGGCCCGGCTCAGCCCGACGATCCGGGGGAGGCGGACGGTGCCGCCGTCGATGAGCGGCACGCCCCAGCGTCGGCAGAAGACGCCCAGCACCGCGTCCTCCTCCACCACCCGGAGGTCGCACCACAGGGCGAGCTCGAGCCCCCCCGCCACCGCGTGGCCCGCGACCGCGGCGATGACGGGCTTGCTCAGGCGCATGCGAGAGGGCCCCATCGGGCCGGGGCCCTCGGGGTCGAGGCGATTGGGGCGACCGGCCGCGATCTCCTTGAGGTCCGCGCCCGCGCAGAACGTGCCCCCCGCACCCCACAGGACCGCGACGTCGAGGCTCTCGTCCAGGTCGAAGGCCGCGAAGGCGCGCTCCAGGGCTTCGGCCGTGGGCCGGTCGACCGCGTTGCGCCGCGACGGCCGATCGAGGATCACCGTGAGGACTCGATCCGACCGCTCGGTGCGGACCCCGACGTCGCTCACGGCGCTCACGTGCCGCTGAACTGGACGTCCTCGAAGACGAGCGTCGGGGACCGGAACGCGGACCACGGGACGGGGTCGTCTCCGACCGCGGCGAGGTGCTGGAGGATCTCGAGGTAGTTGCCCGTGACGTTCATCTCGGACACCGGCGCGCCGAGCTCGCCACCCTCGATCAGCCGGCCCCTCACCCCGAACGAGAAGTCGCCGGTGGTGGGGTTCGCGTTGCCCCCCAGCCAGGACTCCACGTAGATGCCGCTCTGCGCCGCCGCCACGAGGGCGTCCCGGCTCTGGTCGCCGTACTCGAACAGGATGTTCGACGCGCTGCCGGACGTCGGCTCCCACCCGAGCTTTCGACCGTAGTAGGTGTCCACGTAGTAGGACTCGAGCACGCCGTTCCGGACGACCGTCCGCGGCTTCGCGGCGATCCCCTCACCGTCGTAGTGCCGCGAGCCCATCCCCCGCGTCACGAAGGGGTCGTCCCGCAGGGTGAGCACGTCCGAGGCGATGCGTCGACCGAGCTTGTCGGCCAGGAAGGACCGCTTCTGTTGGATCGCGCGAGCGCTCATGGCCCCGAAGATCCGCCCGATGAACCCGGAGGCAGCTTCCCGGTCGATGACCATCGTCGTGCGCACGCTGGGGACCTTCCCCGCGCCGATCCGCGTCACGCAGCGGCGCAGCGCCTCGGCGCCCACCTCGTCCGGCGTAGGCAGCCCGTCGCGGTGGAGGCCTCCCACCCATCGGTGAGCCTCCGGGCGCTTCGTCTCCCCCTCGCGCATCGTGACCTCGGCGCCATACCAGAGGCTCGTCCGCTCGCGTGAGCCCGAGAATCCGTTGCTGCTCACGCGGGCCGAGATCCCGTGGCCGTCGGCGATCCCGCTCGTCGCGCTGATCACGTCGTCGTGGGCGCTCGCCCGCTCCTCGAGGCGCGCGCAGATCGCGAGGCGCTCCTCCCGGGACAGGTCCACGAGGGACGGGTCCACGAGGTCCAGGTCGACGTCGGACCGGCCCTCGTAGAGCGCGGGGTCGGGGATGATGCGGAAGGGGTCGGGCTCCAGCGCGCGGGTGAGGGCGACGGCCTCGCGGATGAACGCCGCGAGGCGCCCCCGGTCCAGGTCGTTGGTTCCGTGAGTGGAGTACCGCCCGTCGACATACAGCGCGACCCCGAGGGACCGGCTGGTGCTCTCCTGGACCTTCTCCAGCTTCCCCTCGCGCCACGAGAAGTCGAGGGATCGACCCCAGGAGGCCGACGCCACGGCGTCCCCCGCGCCCGCGGACACGGCGGCTTCGACGGCGAACGTCGCCTGAGCGAGGAGCTCGTCGCTGCGGGCGCTCATCGGCTCTCTCCTCCGACAGTGAGTCGACTCACGAGGACGGTCGGCATGCCCTGACTCACGGGGACTCTCTGGCCCTCCTTGCCGCAGGTCCAGCCGCCCGTGTCCAGCTTCATGTCGTCGGCGACCATCGTGACGTCCCGGAGCGCCTCGGGCCCGTTGCCGATGATGTTGGTGTCCTTGATCGGGGCGGTGATCTTCCCGTCCTCGATCAGCCACCCGTTCTTGATGAAGAAGGTGAAGTCGCCGGCCCCGATCTGCACCTGCCCGTTCGTGAAGGTCTCGGCGACGATCCCGTTTTTGACCGACGCGATGATCTCCTCCTTCGTATGCGGTCCGTTCTCCATGTAGGTGCAGCGCATGCGCGGCATGGGCATGTGACGGAACGACTCCCGCCGCCCGGACCCCGTGGGCTCCACGCCGTAGTGCTTGGCGGAGATCCGGTCGTGCAGATACGACGCCATGACGCCCCCCTCGACCAGCACGGTGCGCTCGGTGGGGCTCCCCTCGTCGTCGACGTTGAGGCTGCCGCGCTCGCCGGGGTGGATCGCCGAGTCGACGACGGTCACGAACTCCGGGGCGACCTGCTTGCCGAGCAGGGTGCTGTAGATCGACGTCCCCTTGCGGTTGAAGTCGGCCTCCATGCCGTGTCCCACGGCCTCGTGCAGGAGGATCCCCGAGGGCCCCGCCGCGAGGACGACGGGCATCTCTCCGGCGGGGGGACGGCGGGCCTCGAACAGGATCATCGTGCGGTCGACTGCGTCCGAGCACATGTCCGCGAGGCGCTGCTCGTCGAACCACTCCATGCCGTGCCGGCCCGCGAGGTTGGCGCTGCCGCTCTGCACCTCGCCGTCCTTCACCGCCGTGACGGAGACGGCGATCCGGGCCATTGGGCGGCGGTCGGACCAGGCCGTGCCCTCGCTGGTGACCACGAGGACGCGGTCGTCGGCGTCGCCCCAGGACACCGAGACCTTCTCCACCGCGGGGTTCAGCGCCCGCGTCGTGGCCTCGACCTTCTGGAGCAGGGGCAGCTTCTCGACGATGCCGATGGACTCCCAGGGGCGGGGGATCGCGTAGAGGTCCGCGTGCGTCCGGGGCTCGAACCCGACGGGAGCGACGGCGCTGGAGCCCCGGGCGATGGAGGCCGCGGTCCTGGCGGCTTCCACCATGGACCGGACGTCGAGGTCTTCGCTGTACGCGTAGCCCGTCTGGTCGCCCACGACCGCTCGGATCCCGACCCCGCGGTCCACCGACGACGACGCGCGGCTGATGATGCCGTCCTCGAGGGTGACCGAGTGACCGGAGGCGTGCTCGAAGTAGAGATCCGCGTACTCGGCGCCGCGCGCGAGGGCCGCGGCGAGGACCCGGGCGAGGACGGTGTCGTCGACACCGAACCACGCGTAGAGATCGGCCGCAGAAGGAGAAGTGGCGTCCATCGCGGGAGTGTAACCACGGACGGGGAGCCCCGCCGCTCCCGCGCGCAGTTCCTCAGTCCGCCTGCGCCAGGGCCGCCAGAGCGAAGCCCGTGGCGACGATCGGCTCGTCCTCCTTCTGGAGCGGAGAGTCCGACGCCCAGCTGCCGTCCG
Organism: uncultured Rickettsiales bacterium; assembly: GCA_964512225.1. Lineage (GTDB taxonomy): Bacteria > Myxococcota_A > UBA796 > UBA9615 > UBA9615 > CAZEKB01. The sequence continues at coordinate 29,790 of CAZEKB010000041.1, forward strand.
CGCGCTGCTCGGCAAGCACCGCCTCCACCAGGGCGGCACGCCAACCCTCGGGCCCCCCGAAGCGACGAAACACCTCGGCCGACGCCGCTCGGTAGTACCCGCGCATCGCGGGGCCGAAGGCCTCCATGGGGCCTCCCTCCAGCCCGGGGTTCCGATCGAGCCGGTGCAGTGCGCGGAGCCGGCTCAGGGCGGGGGCGAAGAGCCGGTCGCGGGGCGCGGCCGTGCCGCCGATCGCGGCGAGGGCGAGCAACCCGTCCGCCGTCGCGCTGCCGTACCCGCGGCACTCCGGATCGCAGCCCGCCTTGTTGAGGACGGGCTCCACCGGGCTGTAGACGAAGCCGCCGTCCGGGGCGGCGCACCGCTCCACGAAGATCCGGCCCGCGTTCATCGTCGGCGATCCCGGACCCGTGCCGCACAGGACCAGGGCCTCGAGCGCTCGGCGCGTCATGGAGAGGTCCACGTGCCCGGGATCGGGGGGCCGGGGGCGCACCCGGTGACCCATGTCGAAACCTCCGAACGCGGGGCCCTCACGCCACCCGTCGTCGACGAGCTGACGCGAGGCCAGCCACCGGCCGGCGGCCGGGGGGATGTCCCGGCCCCCGGTGCTCCAGGCCCGGATCGCGAGGGCGGTCGCGTACACGGGGTAGTCGGTGACGTCCCCGGGCCGACCCACCGCGCCTTCGTCGTCCAGGGACGCGGCGAGCCAGTCGAGGGCCGTGTGCCAGCCCGGCGGGGGCCGAGCGGGCGTCCCTCGGGGGGCGAGGCAGGTCAGGGCGAACCCCGTGAGCGAGTGCCCCGATCGCATCAGGCCGTAGCGGGAGCTCCGGAACGCGCCGTCGGGGTTCTGCATGGCCCACAGGACCGCAGCACCTCGCTCACGCGCCTCACGCACGCGCCGCCGGAGGCCCCTGGGGAGCTTCGAGCGCGCGCACCCGGCGGCCAGAACCACGCACGTCGCGGCCCCTGCCCGAAGGAAGGAGCGCCGCGACGGCGGGGGCTCGTTCAGAGCTTGGTCGGCGAGTCGGAGGCCCGGGCGGCCGTGAGCTTCGCGTGGTCCGCGGCGCCGAGGGTCATCAGCGCCGTCGCGGTGACGAAGGTCGTGGACGTGATGCAGTGGTGCCCCGACCAGGAGCCGTCGGCGTTCTGGATCCCGGTGAGGTAGCCGTTGATCTTCTTCTCCCAGCCGTCCCACGTATCTCCCCCGTCTTCCGCCAGCGTATCGCTGATCATCGTGTAGGCGAGCATCTCCTCGCCGCCCACCGAGCCGAAGCCCGCCATCAGGGCGCCGCTGACGTCGGCGGAGACGCGGGACCGAGCCTGTTCGACCGCTCGCTCGGCCTCCGGGGCCGCGTCGGACGCCGCGCCGCGGCGGGCCACGTCCTTGTTGGCCTTCATCGTGCCCGCGACGGAGTAGAGCGCGACTCCCGCGGCCTTGCCGGTGGCGAAGTCACCCTCCTCGGAGACCTGGGCCACCTGGTAGCGCTCCGCCTTCTCGAGCACGTCGTCGTCCACGACGGTGCGCCCGGCCTCCTTCGCCTTGATCAGGCTCTGGGCAGCGTACGAGCCGCTGAGCACCGGCGCCCATCCGTCGTTGGCGAAGCTGCCGTCCGCGGCCTGGGCCTGCTGGACCTTGCCCAGGACCTTGTCCCAGCCGCGGTTCAGCCGCGCCTTGGTCTCGCCGGAGAAGCGGGGGGCGAGGTCGCCCAGGATCATCGCCGCGAGGTGGGTGTCCACGAGCGTCCCGAGCTTGTGCTGGGGCTGGGTGTTTGTGGGGGTGTCGAGGCGCGGGCCGTCCGGCGCGGTCTCGATGGCCGATACGACGAACAGCGACGCGCGCTCGATGGCGTCCGCGTGCTTGTCGCCGGCTCCCGCGTCGCGGAGCAGCGCCATGATCGAGACCACGGTCGTGGCCACGTCGCTGGGGGCGCTCAGGTCGTCGGTGCCCCAGTTCCCGGCCCCCCAGCCGCCGTCCTTCGCCTGCCTCTTGATCAGCCACTCGATGCCCATGCGCCGCGCTTCGGCGGGATCCTGCGTCGCGGCGGAGGTGGTGCTCGGGCCGGTGACCGGAGCGGCGCGGCTCGCGATCATCGGGCCGCGGTAGGAGGAGCTGGACCGCTCCGAGGCCGATACGCCTCCGAAGGCCAGGGTGCAGGCGGCGGCCACGGCAGCGGCAGAGACGATGAATCGAGGGGTCACGGGGTACTCCGGGGTGGGGTTCGTGTGCCCCAGGACCCCGACCGGCCCGTGAAGTTCCCTGCGCGGCGGGGGTTTACGGAGTCGTTACCGAGCGGTGGACGATCTTGAAGACGCGACCGTCGCGGTGCGCGATCACGTACAGCTCGCCCGCACCGTCCCGGCCGAAGCTGGATACGTTCCTCACGCGGCGGCCGTCGGGGTCGAGCACCTTCGTCAGGTCGCGCTGCTCCACGGCCTCGCCGCCCTCGAGGACGAACGAGCGGACGAAGTCGTCGCAGTAGTCGGCGTACAGGTACGTGCCTCGGAGGTCGGGGATGCAGCTCCCGCGGTAGACGAAGCCCCCCGTGATCGAGTCGCAGAAGCCGGTCCGCGCGTACTCGAGCACCGGCCGCACGAGCCCCGCCTGATCGCACGACGTAGCGCCGTAGCAGTGGCCGTCCCCCTCCACGGTCGGCCAGCCGAAGTCCGCCCCCGCGACGCCCGCGGGCAGGTGGTCCACCTCCTCGAAGGCGTTCTGTCCGACGTCCGCGATGTACAGCGATCCGTCCTCGTCGAACGCGAACCTCCACGGGTTTCGGAGCCCGATCGCCCAGATCTCGGGCAGGCCGCGTCCCCCGCTCGCCCAGGGGTTGTCGGCGGGGATCCCGTACTCCTTGCCCGGGGCCTTGGGACCGTCCACGTCGACGCGCAGCAGCGAGCCGAGCAGCGTCCGGGGGTTGCGCCCGTGTTTGTGGGGGTCGCCCCCCGCCCCGCCGTCGCCCAGGCCGATGTAGAGGTAGCCGTCCAGAGGGGAGAACGCGATCTCGCCCGCGTTGTGGTTCGAGTACGGCTGGTTGACCGTGAGGAGGACACGTCCCTCCGTCGAGGCGCGATCGGGGTCCGCGGGGTCGACACGATGCTCCGCGACGAACGTCGCCCCCCTCGCCCCGGTGTACTGCACGAAGAAGCGCCCGTTGTCCGCGTAGCCGGGGTGGAACGCCAGCCCGAGGAGTCCCTGCTCCCCTCCCCGGTCGTGGACCCGATCACGGATGTCCAGGAACGGGTCCGGTCGGACCTTCCCGTCCTTCAGGACGCGGATGCGGCCCGCCTGCTCGACGATGAAGAGGCGCGCGTCGCCGGCGGGGGCGAGCGCGTGGACCGGCTTGTCGAGGCCGCGGGCGACCTCGAACAGCGTGACGTCCGTGCCGGTGGCGGGAGCGCAGTCGCCGACGACGCCCGCGATCCGCTCCGCCGCCGCGGCGGGCAAGGGCGCGTCCGGGGACGGCGAAGCTTGCGCCGGGCCGCGACCGCAGCCGAGCAGGACGAGCGCCACGAGGGGGCCGCGCACGCGCATGGATCGGCCTCCGTCAGTCGTCCTGGGCGCCCTCTTCGATCCACACCCGCACCGAGGAGACCTCGCACCCCGCAAGGGAGAACCCGGGAGGCATGCGGCGGGTATTGCCGACGCCGTCGAGCAGCACCTGGTAGAGCAGGCTGTTCTCGGGATCGCCGGGGACCACGCGCGTGAAGCCCGGCTCCACGGCCTCGACGTCCACGGTGGCGGCGTGGGTGGCGCCGGGGTTCATGTCCAGGTTCCGGCTGGGGGCCGCCCCGCCGTGGCAAGAGGACGTGGCGCAGCTCCCGGTGAACACTTCGTCCTGGAGGGCGGAGAGCGTGGTCTCGATGCAGGGCTCGTCGGGGGGACAGCCCGTGAGCAGCGCGGGGCACAGGGCGGCGAGGAGGCCGCCGAGGAGTGCGGGCGGGCGGACGGTGAAGCGGCGCATCGGGTCTCCAGCTGCGATTCTCGGCCCCGAGCCTGGGGGCGCGTCGGGAGTATGCCGACGATCAGGTCTCGCGGCCGGCGTCCAGGACCCGATCGTCCCCGCCGGACGCGCGCATGGCGAGCTCGAGCCGATCGTTGCCCCAGAACAGACCGGGCGGCCGCCCGGTGGAGTGGACGGCCCAAGTCGGGGCCCCGAAGACGCCGAGCCGGACCGCCTCGTCGGTGGCGTCGCGCAGGGCCTGCTTGCCCTCGGGAGAGCTCGCGCGCTCGAGGAGATCGAAGCCGTCGAGTCCCACGTCGGAGCAGACCGCGCGGACCGTGTCGGCGTCCTGGGGATCGCGGTCTTCGACCCACATCGCCCGGTAGAACCGCTGAATCAGCGGCGTGAGCCGGTCGGCCAGGGCGGGATCGGCGGCGACGGCGAGGGTGACCCGCAGCGACGTGACGGTGTTGAGGGGGAAGCGGCTGGGCCAGTTCAGGCGAACCCCGCCCTCGATGGCCTGGCGTCGCATGTCGCGCTCGGCGTAGCGGCGCTTGCTCGCGCTCATGGCGTGGAGCGGGATCATCGGGCCGCCGAGCGCCTTGAAGACGGCTCCCAGCAGCATCGGGCGCCATCGCAGCGAGCTTCGGAAGACCCGGGGGGCGCGGACGGCGGCGATGTACGAGTACGGCGAGCTGTAGTCGAACCAGAGGTCGACCGCTCGCTCTTCGGACGAGAGCTGCAGCCCCGGCATGAGCACGGTGGACTCGTCCTCGCCGAGCGCCTCCTCCACTTCGTCCAGGCGGTCCTGGCCCCAGTACAGGTTCCCCTCGACGATCATCGCGGGCACGCCGAAGAGCCCCTTCTCGATCGCCTCGTCGGTGCGCGCCCGCAGGTCGGACTTGATGTCGGCGCTCTCGGCCCGGGCCAGCACCGCCCTCGCGTCCAGCCGCCGCTCGCGGAGGATCTCGGCCACCACCTCCCGGTCGTCGAGGTCGCGATTGTCCACCCAGTACGCCTTGAAGAAGGCATGCATCAGCGGCCCGAACGGCTCGCCCGCGGCGAGGGTCGCCCGCAGGGCCCTGAGCGTCCGCAGGGGGTGCCGCGGGTGGTAGCTGAACGGCACGTGTCGGACCGCCGCCCAGCGGTGCATGTCGAGGACGTTGTGCCGCGCCTTGGGCGGCGACATCTCGTCGATCGGGTTCGTGGCCCCGTTGAGCTCCTTGAGGATGCCGCCGAGCAACACCGGCCGGAGGTTCAGGCGGGCGCCCGACCGCGCCGCGACGCCCTCGATCCGCGTGGAAGCGATGTAGGCGTAGGGACACGAGTAGTCGAAGTAGAAGTCGACGGTGCGAGTCATGGCGACAGCTTAGAGCGTGCGGACCAGGAGCCGGTCGGCGACGAGCGACTCGAGGACCGCTTCCTCCTCCCCCGGCTCCACGCCCAGCTCGCCCGCGGCCTCGACGAGCACGGCGGTGGCGACGGGGGCGGTCGCCCGACGAAGGAGCGTCGCGAGGGCGACGGGCAGGCCCCCCAGGGTCACGTCGTCGGCGGGGGTGCGCTCCACCACGACCGGCTCGACGGCCCGGCCGAGCCGGGGACGCTCCCGGGGGACGGTCGAGGTCCCGCGGAGGCTCGCGAACACGACGCGGTAGAGGTCGAGGGTCCCCGTAGCCACGTCGACGATCCGCACCCGGGGCGACAGGAGCCAACGATCGCCGGACGGGACCGGCCGCCCCCGACGCGCCGACACGCAGGCGTGCTCCAGGACCGCCGCCTCGGCGGTGGGCTTGCGGCCGAGGCGTCCCCCCCGGGCGGCCGCAGCGATCCAGGTCCCGAACGCCGGCGTGACGCTCTCGCGACGCTGGATCGCTCCGTGGAAGTCCAGGGACGAGAAGAAGCCCAGGAGCGGGGGCCGCCCGACGGCCGTCTCGGCGAGCGCGCACGTGACCGGGTACTCGCGGCGAATCGCCTCGAAGACCCGGTCGCGACGGGCCGGGTCGACGCCCCAGGAGCGACGGTCCGGGCGCACCAGGAGCCTTCGCTCCGCGGCCGTGAGATCCACGCCTTGGAGCGCCGCGTCCGGGTCCGCGTAGACCGCGGCGACGAACGCCGGGTCGTGGTGGAGCCGTACGACGACGCGCTGGAGGGCCCTCGCGGTCACGACGCCCGCCGTCGGCCGAACGGGGTCTCGGCCAGGTGCTCGGCGATCCGGCCCAGCCCGGCGAGGACCCCGTCCACCGGGTTGCGCTCGGCCTCGAAGACGACGGCCCGGAGCTCGGTCGCGCGGGGGGCCACGGCGTCCACCACGGCCCAGGTCTCCGGCAGCACGTGGAGGCCGTGGGTGTCGTCCACGAACGGGTACCCGTCGTGCTCCCGGACGACCCCGCCCGCGACGTGCATCTCGACGATTCGGTCGAGGGGGAACCCGTCCAACCCGTCGAGCGGGCCGTGCCCCGCGTGGCGCTGGTAGATGGCGAGGTGCGCGCAGTCGAGGAGGAGCCCCGTGTCCGCGCGCTCGCAGAGCCGGGCGAAGAAGTCGAGCAGGTGGAGGTCGCCGACGTACACCGAGCCGGGCGGGTTCTCCGGGATCACCTCGAGCCCGGTGGCCTGCCGAAGCGCGACGATCCCCTCGGCGAGCTCCGAGGCCGCGTCGTCCGTGAGGATCGGGGGCAGCAGGAGCATGTGGGCGGGCTCACGGGGCCCGAAGTGCCAGAGCCCGGCGTCGCCGCACAGCCAGGCCGGGGCGACGCGATCGGTGAGTCGGTGGACCGCGTCGAGCCACTCGGGGTCGAGGTCCTCGCGCTCGTCGAGGTTCACGTCGAGGAAGTGGTACGTGGTGGGCCGACCAGCGTCGGCCCAGGCGGACGCGTGAGCATCGAGGCCCTTCGAGACCTCCACGCCGACCTCCAGGAACGCCGCAAGCCCGGGCGCGGCCGCGTGCAGCGCGGCGGGCTCCAACGCGTCGGGGGCGTCGTGGGCGCCGTACTCGGTGGAGATGCCCAGGCCGAGGAACGGGAGACGCGTCAGTCGCTCGGGGAACAGCGGCACGGCCCGATGCTGCCACGCGCCGGGAGGGGCCGCCCGGTGGTAGCTTCGGCGCATGCTGGAGATGGACCTCAGTCGGGTGGTGATCCTCTCGGGCGCGGGGCTGTCCGCGGCCTCCGGGATCCCCACCTTCCGCGACGCGGACGGCCTGTGGGAGGGGCACAAGGTCGAGGAGGTCGCCACGCCCCGGGCCTGGTTCCGGAGCCGGGCGACCGTGCGGCGCTTCTACGACGAGCGACGCCTCGCCTGCGCGCGGGTGGACGCCAACCCCGGACACCTCGCGCTCGCTCGGCTCCAGCAGGGGTGGGGGGCGGATCGCGTCGTGCTCGTCACCCAGAACATCGACGGCCTGCTGACGGCCGCCGGGGCAGCGTCCGTGATCGAGATGCACGGCAGCCTCCACACGCTGCGGTGCGAGGCCTCGGACGCCCACCCCCGGGTCCCCGTCCGCGGCGAGCAGGACCCCGACGCGGCCTGCTCGGCGTGCGGGGGAGCGCTGCGACCCGACATCGTGTGGTTCGGCGAGATGCCCTACTCCATGGGCGAGATCGGGGCCGCCGTTGCGCACTGCACGACGTTCGTATCGGTGGGCACGTCCGGCGTGGTCTACCCGGCCGCCGGCCTCGCGGCCCGGGCTCGGGCCGGGGGGGCGTACTGCCTCGAGGTGAACCCCGCGCCCAGCGGCGGCCCGTTCCACCGCGTGCTGGCCGAGGGCTCGGAGATCGCGCTGCCCGGGCTGGTCGACGCCTGGATCCGAGGGGCCGGATGAGCGTCCTCGACCTCACCGATCTCGTGACCGAGAACGCGCGGCGGGCCCGTGAATACAGCCGCGACTGCCTGATCCTCGTCGTCTCCGCGGACAACTGCCCGGGCTGCGACGAGCTCGCATGGCAGCTCGACCGGCCCCAGGTCCGCGACGTCCTCGCGGGCTCGGCGTACGTGGTCCGGGTCGAAGCCGGGGACCTCTACGCCGACCCCCCGCGCACCGTCCGGATCGGCGCCTGGACCCTCGAGTCGGCGGGGTTCCCGACGACCTGGGTGTGGGGCGTGAGGGACTCGGAGCTCCGCTTCCGCTCCGTCGCCCTGGGTCCGTTCCAGGGGCTCGGCCCCGCGGAGGCCGTGCGCGACCTCACCGAGGGGCGGTCCCACATCGTGTCCGAGGCCCGGGGCGCGAAGCTGAAGGCCTGCAGCGGCGGGTTCTGCCTCGTGCTGGACGCCGACAACGACTTCTCCCAGGAGTTCGCGCTCCCGGTCTGAGTCAGCCCTGGTAGCCCTCGACACCGAGCCGCCCGAGCGGCCCCCACGCCGCGCTCGGGACGCGACCGTCCGGATCCACGAGCGCGTCGTCGATGTGCCAGCCCAGGACCTCCCCGAGGACCATCGTCGCGGGCAGGCGGCCCACCTCGATCAGCCGCGAGACGCGGCACTCCATCGCGATGGGGAGGTCGGGGATGCGGGGCGCGTCGACCCAGGTCCCGGGCACGGTCTCGAACCCCGCGAGGGCGATCTCGTCCACCTCGGGACCGTGGTCGCGGGCCGTGAGCACGACCTCCTCGCGCCGCGCCCGAGGCGTGACGTGCAGCACGAACTCCCCGGTCGCCCGGAGGTTCGCCAGCGTGTCCTTGTCCCGGACGACCCGACCGGCGTCGCCGCGGATCACGCGCGGGGCGATGTTCACGACGACCGTCGGGGGCGCGGCGGTCACCCCCGTGAAGAAGGAGAAGGGCGCGAGGTTGGCGACCCCGTCCGGGGAGCGCGTCGCCACCCAGGCGATCGGGCGGGGGACGATCGTGTCGATCATCAGGAAGTAGGCGTCGCGCGTCCGCTGGTCCGCCGCGGCTTTGATCACTGGACGTCGACCTTGTGGGGGGCACCGGCCGAGCCCGATCCGGCCGCGGACGGAGCCGCCGGGTGCCGGGCGGAGACCCAGTACTCGAGCCCGGACCCGTCCGCGGGCAGCGGCAGCCAGCCCTCCCAGCGGCCCCCGCTCTTGGCGCCCAGGGCGCGGGACTGGTGGGGGCCCCCGGGGGGGCCGAAGTGCAGCACGACCTCCGTATCCGCGGGGCCGTCCACCCGCACCGAGACCAGCTCCGAGGCACCGGCCGCCCCGCTCGCGACCGGGCGGTGGCGGACCGCGAGCGTGACCGGCCCGGTCGGCGGCGTGGGAGTCGGCGCGGGACGCTCGATCGCTGGGGGCCGCGGTGACTCGGCGACGGTCGACGGGGGCGGCGTCGGCGACCGGGTCGTCGCGGGCGAGGGCTCCGGGGGCGTCTCGGGGGACGGATCGGGGGTGTCGGGATCGTCCGGAGGGGGCTCCGGAGCGGGGACCGCGAAGGCGTCGTCGGGGCTCGCCGCGGCGGCCTCGACGGTCGGCTCGGGGGCGGGCTCCTCATCCCCGGGCACGAGGAGCACCAGGGCGAGGGCGCCGAAGACGAGGGCGCCCGCGGCGATGAGCACTCCCCGCCGCGGCATCGGCCCGGCCTCGTCGGGGGGAGGCGGCGTGGGAGCGCTCGGGGATCGCTCCTTCGGGGGAGCGAGCGGGGGCGCGGCCGGGGGACTCGGCGGCGGAGGCGGGGGCGGCGGCGGCGGGGCGGCGCCCGGGGCCGGGGGCGGCGGGGGAGGAACCCGAGGGGCGGGCTTCGGGGCCGGGCGGTCCGATACGAAGTCCTTCATCGAGTACATCGGCGGAGCGGCCTCGGGGTGCGCGGCCCCCGGACTGGGCACGGGCGCCGGCTCGGGCGCCGCGCCGGGCTCGTCGACCTCGATCGGCGCCCTCTCCTCGACCGTCGGGGCGGACCCGAGCCCCCCGTCCGCCGGGGGGTCGCCGGCCTCGGGCGGGGCGGTGGTGAGTTCGCTCGACGGGGCCTTGCCCCCGGCGGTCGTCAGCTCCGTGGGGTCCACGGGGGCCGCGGGCGGGGCCTCGAGGCGGGCGGTGGGCGCCAGCTGCAGGTCCGGAGGCCCGTCGGTGACGAGCGTGTCCTCGGGGAGTCGGATCACGGGTGCGCGGACCCTCTTCGCGGGCCGGCGACCACCGACTGCGCCCACGACCTCGTGCACCAGCTCGTCCAGACGCCGGTCCGGGAGCAGGGCTCCGCGCAGGGAGAGGAGGGCCGCCTCGGCGTCCGCGGGCGTCTCGTAGCGGTCCGCGGGGGACTCCGCCAGGAGGCGCACGGCGAGCTTGCCGAGGCCGCGCCCACGACGCTCGAGGCTCGCCTCGAAGCCGCCGGAGTGGAGAGCGCGCAGGGCCTTGGCCGCTGCCCCGGCGTCCCCCGTGGGGAGCACCGGCGACCCGGTCGTGAGGAGCCCCAGGAGCACGCCGAGGCTGAAGAGGTCCCCGCGGATGTCGAAGGGACGTCCGGCCCGCACCTCCGGGGGGACCCGGGGGGGCGTGACGGCGCGCGGCGGCTCCCACAGGGGGGAGAGACCGAAGTCCCGCACGCGGACGCGCCCCGCGGCCGTGATCTCGACCCGCGACTCGTCGAGGGCGCCGTGGTGGAGCGGCGGACCGGGGACCTGGTGCGAGACGGCGAAGGCGTGGTCCAGGGCTCCCGCGACCTCCAGGGCCACCTCGACCGCGGCGCGCGCGGGCAGCGCCCCGACCTGCGCCAGGAGCTCCTCCACGGTCACGCCGTCCGTCGGGTCTCCCGCGACCCACAGCGCCCCGTCGACGCGGCCCCAGGCCGACACCCCGACGACCGCGCGGTGCCGCAGCAGCGCGGCCTGGGCGAGGGTTCGTTCGAGGGCCTCCCCGACCACGGGATCCGACGCCCGGGGACCCCGGAAGGCTCGCAGCTCGATCGGGTGCCCCTGGGGCGAGACGCCCGCGAAGCGGCGCTCGGTGGGGAGGTCCTCGAGGATCGAGTCCAGACGATGCCCCGAGACGACCTGGGGGAGCGCCTCGGCTTCGATTCGGTCGACGGTCACGGATCGCTCGGGATCAGCCGCTCCGCTGCACGTTCACGTACGCGGTCAGCAGGGCCTTGCGGAGCTCGTTGCAGTCGGGGAACCGACGAGACGGCTCCTTCTGGAGCAGCCGCATGACGATCGCCTCGATGTCCGGCGGCACGTGCGGGGCGTGCTTGCGCAGCGGCGTGGGCGGCTCGCTCAGGTGGCTCAGGAGCAGAGGCACGAGGTCGTCCTCCTCGAAGACCCGCCGGCCCGTGAGGATCTCGTACATGACGGCCCCCAGCGCGTAGAGATCCGCGGGCGGCCCGACCTCGACGCCCCCCTGGATCTGCTCCGGGCTCATGTACCGAGGCGTGCCGATCCGAGCGTCCACCGACGACAGGGACTGCCCCGCGCCCTTCACCTTGGCGACCCCGAAGTCCATGAGCTTGAGGCGCTTGCCTTCGTCGATGATGAAGAAGTTGGAGGGCTTCACGTCGCGGTGGATCACCCCCGCGGTGTGAGCCGCGTGGAGCCCCGCGCAGGCCTGGATCATCAGGCGAAGCACCTCGTCGGGGGGGAGGATCCCCCCGTGCATGTCCAGCCAGCCCTCGAGGTCCTTGCCCGCGAGCAGCTCCATCGTGATGAACCGGGCGCCGCGCCAGGCGCCGAACTCGTAGATGCGGACGATGTTCGGGTGGATGAGCTTGCGGCTGAGCTTCATCTCCTGGCGGAACCGCTTGAGGCCCTCTTCGTCCTCGTCGTAGATGATCTGGAGGAAGATCTTGAGGGCGATCTCCTCCTCCAGTTCCATGTCGAGCGTCCGGTATACGCGCGCCATCCCGCCCGCCCCGATCAGCTCCTCGAGGCGATACCGATCGGCGAGCACGGTCCCTTCGCGGATGTCCGCGCCCACGCCCGCCATGTCGGGCATGGAGAGCCCGCTCGGCGTCGGGGTCGCGCCCCCGGGCGCGCTCGGCGTCCGCGCCAGGGGATCGGCCGATCCCACCGCGGCGAGGCCGCCGGAGGTCGCGCGCCCGGGAGGCGGCGTGAGCCGCATCGACGGGCGGGCCGACAGATCGTCTTCGTCGGCCGCGTGGGGCGGCGGCGCATGACGCATCCCCGCGGGCATCCGCCCCCCGTCCCCCGGGGACCCGAAGGTCCGGCCCGCGCTCCAGGCCGGGGCGGCCGTCTGCCCCAGCGGGGCGTCCGGCTCGGGCATCTCGCGGCCGAGCGAGGGTCGCCCCAGCGACGGACGGAGATCCTCGAACGTGCCGCTGCCGACTTCCGGGGGAGCCCGACGCGCGGGGGGCGGGCTCGGGATGCGTCCCCCCGGGCTGGATCGGCGTCGGGAGCTGCCGGACGGCACGCGCGCGCTCCCGGACGGGGCCCGGCTGCGGCCCGACGGGGCCCGGTCGCGGCCCGAAGGGACTCGGGCCGACGGGGGCTCCCCGAAGCTCACGTCCGCCATGGGAGTGAACGGCGCGGGGCCGGTGGGGACCTTGGCGGTGGGGGCGGGAGCGTCCAGCGCGAAGAGGATCCCCGCGGGCCAGGGCGACCCCGGGATCGGCTTTCCGCGCATCGCCAGCACGGCGTGATCGCGGAGCCCGGCCATGCGCAGCAGCCCGGCCGCGCGGGTGTGCTCGCCGAGGTTCATCAGCAGGCCCACGGCCTCGTTGCGCGCGCCCCCCCGGGCGAAGTTCAGCGCGGCCTTCATCGCCTCCCGCTTCGCCTGCGCCGAGAGCCTCCGCACCGGCGTCGGGTCCGCCGGGAGGTACCTCAGCAGCATCCGGCCCGCGTCGCGAAAGCGGCTCATCGACTCGAGCAGGCGCCCGGCTTCGTTGTACTGACCCGCGCGAGCGTACGCGTCCACGGCCTCGTTCCAGCGCGAAGAACGCTCGAACGACCGCGCGGCGTTCAGGTAGTCCCCGTCCGCCAGATAGTGTTCGGGGTCGCCGATCACCCGGGTCAGTCTCCTCCCTCGCCCGCGACGCACCCATGCATCGCGCCGGTCGAGGGCACCGGACATTCTGCCTGCTGCCGCGGCCAAGAGCGAACCGCGCTCGCGGGACGAAAGCCGATCGGACCTCGCGTATCATCCGCGCGATGCCCGCCCCGCCCCCCACGTCCGAGCCCCTCCGCGACGCCTACGATGTCGTCGTGGTCGGAGGCGGCCCGGCGGGCACGACCCTCGCGAACTACTTGACGCGCGGAGGGGCCGACGTGCTCGTGGTGGAGAAGGCTCGCCACCCCCGCTTCTCCGTCGGAGAGAGCCTGCTGCCGAAGACGATGGCGATCTGGGAGGAGCTGGGGCTGCTGGAGCGCCTCGATACGACGTTCGTGCGCAAGTACGGCGCCTACTTCGACTTCGGCGCCTGCGAGGACCCCGAGTACTACCACTTCCCCGAGGCCGCTCGGCGCAGCCACGACCACGCCTACGAGGTGGAGCGGGCCGAGTTCGATCGCATCCTGTGGGAAGCGGCGGCCGAGCAAGGAGCGCGCTGCGAGGCCGACACGGAGGTCGTGGAGTGGCACCGGGACGCGGACGCCGTGACCGGGGTCCGGATCCGGACGGCGGACGGCGGGGAGCGCGACGTGTCCGCGCGCCTCGTGGCGGACTGCGCGGGTCGACGGGCGCTGCTGGGCACCGAGCTGGGCCTGCGCGTACCGGACCGGTTCCTCAACAAGGTCGGGCTCGTCGGCCACTGGGACGGGGCGATCCGGTCTTCCGGCGACGACGAAGGCACCCTGTGCATCCTCGCGACCGACTGGGGCTGGGTGTGGCTCATCCCCTTCCGCGGCGACCGCGTCTCCGTCGGCGCCGTGATCGACAACCGCGTCTTCGCCGCGCGCATCAAGGGCAGCTCCCCCACGACGCTGCTCGAGGCGATCATCGAGGAGACCCCGGGCCTCCGGTCCCGACTCGCGAACGCCACCCGCGTCGGCGACGTGGACTCCCTGGCGAACTTCTCGTTCCAGTGCCGCCGCTACGCGGGCCCGGGGTGGGTCCTGGTCGGCGACTCGGCCGCGTTCCTCGACCCCGTGTTCAGCTCCGGGGTGCACCTCGCGATGTCGAGCGCCCGGACCGCCGCCGCGGACGCCCTGCGAGCGCTCGCGCGACCGGGACGCCGCCCCCGTCGGCGCGACTTCCGGGCCTACGAGCGCCGCGCCAGGACCGCGCTCGAGGTGTTCCGCACGTTCATCTACGCGTGGTACCGCCCCGCCTTCCGCAAGGTCTTCATGCGCGTGCCGCGGGGCCGCCCCGGGGTCGAGTGGCTCTACCAGGAGATCCTCGCCGTCCTCGCGGGCGACGTGTTCAGCCCCTGGCGCGCCTACCCGCCGATCTACATGCTCCTCGCGATCTCGAAAGCCCAGGCGCTGGCCGATCGACTCGGCCGGCCGGGGCCCGCCCGCCCCTCCCTCCCGCGACCCGTGCCGCCCTAGGAACGCCCGTGCCGAAGTCCATTCTCGTCATCATGTTCGACCCCGCCCTCACCGAAGACGACCTCCGCGACGAGTTCGAGGAGTACGGAGAGATCGTGGACGTGCGCGTCGCCAAGGGGCGGACGGATACGAAGCGGTCGCGGGGGCGCGCCGTGATCACGTACGCGAACGACGCCGACGCCGACGCGGCCCGGGAGGCCCGGGATCGGACGATCCTCGAGGGTCGCCAGATCCGCATCGCGGAGCCCGGCCCCGACGACCCGTAGGCCCGCTCAGGGGTCTCGCCGGGCCCGGATCTCGCGCGCGTCGTGGATGAGGTAGCCGATGCACAGCAACGCGAACATCGCGTACGCCTCGTAGTTCACGAGGAAGTACTGCCCCGCCGACGCGGCCAGCTTCTGGGAGCCGTCCGGAGGCGCGTAGAACACCGCGGCCATCGTGAGCAGGACGCTCCCGGCGAAGAGCCCCGAGCGCGCCGGGGGGCCGTCGCGGGACGTCTGCCCGAGCACGAACAGCATCGCCCAGACCGAGCAGTAGTAGCGCGACAGCGTCACCATCAGGAAGGTGAAGAACATCATGAGGCTCAGCGTGTCCTCGTCCCGACGGCGGAGGAGCGCGGGCACGAGCAGCAGCAGCCCCAGCACCTGGAGCGCCTGCCGCTTCGTCTTCGTCCGCTCCATCAGCTGATCGCGCGCCCCCCCCGTGCGCGCCCAGAAGTTCCGGTCCCGAGGGCTGTGCAGGGCCATCCGCGCGACGCCGATGCGCTGCGTGGAGGTGGTCGCGTGGCTCTCGCTGTGCCTGCCGATCTTGTCGACCCACGACGACCAGGTGCCCGCGCCCTGACCCGTGAAGTGGGACGCCGCGAAGAGCAGGAGGCACGCGCTGGTGAACGCCGACGCGAAGGCCCAACGCCGCCGCGGCGCGCGCCGGACGAGCCGGTGGATCACGCCGTCTCCCGTCCCCGACGGCAGCCACGGCACCGCGTCGGGGTCGTCCTCGTGGTCACCCCCGCGGACGACGTCCCACAGCAGCTTCACGAAGATCGGGAAGACCAGGAACCCGGGGAACACGCGCGTCATCGCGCCCCAGCTCAGCGCCACGCCGGACGTGCCGTACCAGCCGCGGCGATAGAACGCGAGGGCGAGGAGGCACGAGTCCAGCCAGTCGTACTGGAAGAACCCCCCGGTCCAGCGCGCCTCGTTGAACTGGATGGTGTGCAGCCAGATCACCATCGCCGACGTCGTGCGGATCCCGAACGCCCAGAGGCAGACGAGGAGCGTGAAGACGTACATCGGCACGTCGCTGTTGACGATCAGCGTGCCCGCCGGCCCCCGGATCGAGATCAGGTTCGCCAGCGGGGTCCCCATGACCGTCCACGGGGGCGCGGGGTTGTAGCCGAGGTCGATGAACACCGACGGCCAGACCTTCGGACTGAGCCAGGTGCGGATCCACCTCGAGTCCTTGCCGAACTCCTCCCAGCGCTCGTCCGAGAACCTGCTCCGGTCGTACTCCGCGACGACCTGCTCCCGCCGCTTGACCTGGTAGTCGTGCATGTCGCGGACGCGCTCGACGGCCTTGAAGTCCTTGAGCGTCCTCTGCTTGCGCAGCCGCCTGCGCTCCTGCTTCGACAGATCCTCCTTGGCCTCGATCCACTCGTCGTCGGCCTTCAAGGTGGCGGCGTAGAGGTCGTGGTAGCCGAGCTCCTCGAAGTACTTGGAGCCCAGGTAGTAGTGATAGACGTTCCACGCCCGCACCCGAGCGCCGCCCATGGACAGGTGCAGGTAATGCCCGCTCTGCAGCGCGATCGACGCGAGCGCGATCCCCGCGATGATGGCGGTGAAGGCGGGCATTCGGCGCTCCTTGGCGCGCTCGTACAGCGCCCCGCCCAACCACAGGACGAGCCCCGACCCCGCGAGGATCGGGATCCACTGCTTGAAGTGCGAACGGACCCAAGCCTCGGGGATGGCGAGCGTGATCCCGGCGACCAGGGCCGTCGCCACCGCGACCGACAGGGCGACCCAGCGCACCGACGCCCGGGCCGTGGGGGACCAGCGCCCGGCCCGGGCCGTGGCCGCGATCGCCCCGATCCCGAGCCCCAGCCCGTAGGACCACCCCGTCGACTGCACGACCTTGTCCGGGAGCACGAAGAGGAGCACCGCCGTGGCGAAGGCCGCGACGACGAGGCCGCTGACGCCCGCGTCGAGGTAGGCGCGGACGCGGCTGCCGCGGGGCAGTGGGGTGCCGGGGGTTCCGAGGGGCTGCACGACGCGGGACGCTACCAGTTGCCGGGTATCCTCCGCCGATGCGCGGCAGCGACGGATGGAAAAGGGAGCTGGACGTCGCCGCGGACGCGGCCCGAGTCGCGGGCGCGATCCAGCTCGACGGGCTCGGCGGGGACCTCGCCGTCTCCCGAAAGTCGAGCGCGGTCGACCTCGTCACGGAGGTGGACCTGCGCTGCGAAGCCGCGATCCGAGCCGCGATCGGCGACGCGTTCCCCGACGACGGGGTGCTCGGCGAAGAGGAGGGCGCGACCCACGGGCGATCCGGGCGACGCTGGATCGTGGACCCCCTCGACGGCACGCTCAACTACGCCCACGGCTTCCCCGTCTTCGCCGTCAGCATCGCGCTCGAGGTGGACGACGAGCTCGTCGTCGGGGCCGTGCTCGAGCCCGTTCGGGACGAGCTCTTCACGGCGGTCGTCGGGGGCGGAGCGCACATGAACGGGGCCCCGATCCGCGTGAGCGACCGGGCTCCGATCGGCGACGCGCTGCTCGCGACGGGGTTCGCGTACTCGTCGCGCGAGGACGGCTCGAACCTCCCGCTCTTCCAGGCCGCCCTGGAGCGCTGCCGGGGCGTTCGGCGGGCGGGCGCGGCGGCCGTGGACATGGCGTACACGGCCGCCGGTCGGCTCGACGGGTTCTGGGAGATGGCGCTCAAGCCCTGGGACACCGCGGCGGGCACGCTCTTGATCCGCGAGGCGGGCGGGATCGTGACGGACGCCCACGGGATCCCCCACCGGCCGGGCGCGCACGCGGTCGTCGCCGCGGGGCCGAGCCTGCACGCCGAGCTGCTCGCGGTCCTGCGCGCCGCGGGGCTCCCGGCCGGCGATGCTCCGCCCGTCTTGCCGGCGTCCGCCCCCGCGAGGTAGACCGCCCGCCACGGAGACCGCATGCATCCAGTCCGCCTCCTCGCCTGCGCCCTGATCCTGGGCGCCCTCCCTGCCGTCGCCTCCGCGGGCGATCCCGGCGCCGACGCCGAGGCCGCGGGCCCCGTCGCGCCCGCGCGGTCCCGAGCGGAGGGGGCCGAGCGGTCCCACCGACAGGTCGAGCCGGATCCGGCCGCCGGCCCCGCCCTCCACGTGGTCCTGGCGGGCGGAACGGTCATGACCGCCGCCGGTACCGTGCACGCCCCGGGTTGGGTGCACCTCGAGGACGGCCGCATCGCCGCCCTGGGAGCAGGGGAGGCCCCGAGCATCCCCGGCGCGCGCGTCGTCGACGTGAGCGGCCGCTTCGTGACGCCCGGCCTCGTGGACACCCACAGCCACCTCGGCGTGTACCCGTCGCCTCGCGCGAAGGCACACAGCGACGGCAACGAGGCGGTCGCCCCCACGACCGCCGGGGTGTGGGCCGAGAACGCGACGTGGCCCCAGGATCCGGGGCTGGAGCGAGCGGTCGCGGGCGGCATCACGACGCTCCAGATCCTCCCCGGGTCCGCCAACCTCATCGGCGGCCGGGGCGTCGTCCTCCACGCCATCCCCGCGCGCGGCGCCCGCGCAATGCGGTTCCCGGGCGCGCCCGAGACCGTGAAGATGGCCTGTGGCGAGAACCCGAAGCGCGTCTACGGCCAGAAGGGCGGCCCCCAGACGCGGATGGGCAACGTCTACGGGCGACGCAAGGCGTTCCTGGCGGCGCAGCGCTACCTCGACGGGTGGCTGCGGTGGGAGGCGAAGCAGGGCGACGGAGACGAGAAGAAGAAGAAGAAGAAGCGGAAGAGGAAGGGGCCCAAGGGCGGCGAGGACGACGAGGCCCCGCCCGAGTGGGACCCGGCGCTCGAGACGCTCGCGGGCATCCTCACCGGCGAGATCCTGGTCCAGACCCACTGCTACCGCGCCGACGACATGCTCGGCGTGCTCCAGGTCGCGGACGAGTTCGGCTTCCGAGTCCGCTCGTTCCACCACGCGCTGGAGGCGTACAAGATCCGCGACATCCTCGCCGAGCGGGAGGTCGCGTCCTCCACCTGGGCGGACTGGTGGGGCTTCAAGCTCGAGGCGTACGACGGCATCCCGTACAACGCCGCGCTCCTCACCGAATCCGGGGCCATCGCCATCATCCACAGCGACAGCAGCGAAGGCATCCAGCGCCTGAACCAGGAGGCGTCGAAGGCCTACTGGGCGGGGCGTCACGCGGGCATCGACGTGTCGGAGAACGACGCGCTGCGTTGGATCACGGCCAACCCCGCCTGGGCTCTGGGGGTCGACGGAGAGGTCGGCACGCTCGAGGCGGGCAAGCGGGCGGACGTCGTCGTCTGGGACGGGCACCCCTTCTCGATCTACACCCGGGCGACCTGGGTGTTCGTCGACGGACGGCTGCGCTGGTCCGTGGACGAGCAGCCGCTGTGGTCGGACTTCGAGCTCGGAAGGGGGCTCCGATGAGGGCGCTGCCGTCCATCACGACCTGCGTCGCCCTCGTCGCGACGCTCCCCGCGCCCGCCCCCGCCGCCGACTGCACGGTGCTGCACGGGGGCCGGGTCTACGACCTCGAGGGCACGCTCTCGGCCGAGCCGAACCACCTCGTGATCGGGGCGGACCGCGGGACTGTGCTGGCGCGGTATGCGGGCGAGTTCCCGGGGGCTCCCGGCGAAGGCGGCGAAGGCACCTGGGAGGACCGGACCTGCGCCTGGATCGACGCGAGCGGCAAGCAGATCGCGCGGGGGTTCGTGGACCCCGTGAGCACGATCGGGCTGATCGAGGTCGGCCTGGAGTCCGGCACGCGCAACCAGGATCCCGGCGGGCCCGAGATCGTGCGCGCGTCCTTCGAGCCGGCCGAGGCCTACGACCCCTCCTCCGTCGTCATCGCCGCCGCCCGTCGCCAGGGCATCACGTCGGTGGTCCTGCACCCGTCCGGCGGAATGGTCGCCGGGCTCGCGACGTGGGTGACGCTCGCGGGCGACACCCAGGCCGACGCGGTGGCTCCCGCGCCCTTGGCGATGAGGATGTCCCTCACGTCCGGCTCCCGAGCGGGCGGGCTCGACCGGCTGCGCGATCTGCTCGCCGACGTCCGTGACTACGAAGCCAACCGGTCGGCCTACGACCGCAACGGCCGCCGGGAGTACCTGGCGTCGAAGCGGGACCTGGAGGGGCTGGTCCCCGTGGTGCGAGACCGGATGCCGGTCGTCATCGGGGCCGATCGGGCCGCCGACATCGAGGCGCTGTTGCGGTTCGCGGGCGAGGAGAAGCTGCGGCTGGTCATCGACGGCGGGGCCGAGGCGCACCTGCTCGCGGCCGAGCTCGCCGCCGCGGACGTGGCCGTGATCGTGCGCCCCCTCGTCTACGGCGCGGGCAGCTTCGACCAGATCCGCGCCCGGCGGGACGGCACGAAGATCCTCGCCGAGGCGGGGGTGACGATCCTGTTCTCGGCGCGATCCGCGCACTTCGCCCGAAAGCTCCGTCAGCTCGCGGGGAACGCGGTGCGCGAAGGCCTCCCCCACGCCGAGGCGATGAGCGCGCTGACGGCGGGCGTCGACCTGGCCTTCGGGACGATCGGGCACACGGACCTGAAGGTCGGTGCGCTCGCCGATCTGGTGCTGTGGTCGGGCGATCCGCTCGAGATCGCGAGCCGCGCCGAGCGGGTGTTCATCCGCGGGGCCGAGGTCCCCGTCGACGGGCGCCAGGAGGCCCTGCTGGAACGCTACCGCACGCTCCCCGGCACTCCGGTGCCCGCGCTCGAGCTCCCCTGAGTCGAGGCGCTACCGCCCCATCCAGTCGACGGTGGTGACCTCCACGGCGTCGAGGTCGTCGGGGTTCACGGACCCGGAGTAGACGGTCGGCTGCCCGTTGGCGAGCACGGTGACGCGCCAGTTGGTGCGGTCCGCGGTGTTGCAGGGGTCGAACTGCACGACCTCCACGAGGTACTCGCCGGACGCCGCGGTGCCCGCTGGCCAGTAGATGTTCTCGTTGCGCTCGTCGGCGACCTCGCAAGCCGCGTTCCCGTCCAGGTCCAGGGTGCCGCCCGACTCGGCCTCGGTGTAGCCCCAGAAGATGGTCTCGCCGCCGGGCTCGGTCACGTAGAGGTCCATGTCCGCGGAGGTGTCCCAGGTGAGGGAGACCTGGAGCTCGCCGCTGTTGACCGGCGTGACGTCGATCGGGATCTCCTGGAAGGAGCCCGCGGACAGCACGTCGGCGGGGGCGTCGAGGTCGTTGATGCCCACGAAGACGGTGTAGCGCGTACGCGTGTTCGGGAGGCTGGCGACGATGTGCAGGTCGAGCTCGAGGGTGTCGTCCGCCGCCTCGATCGGCCGGTAGAAGTACCCGAGCTCGCCCACGACGCCCACGATCACGCCCCGGTTCTCGAACGGGCGGGGGTTGCCTTCGTCGTCGTTGCCGAGGTCGTGGGTCAGGGAGATGACCGTCGAGCCGCCGTTGATGACGGTCGTATTGCCTTCCCAGGAGTCGAACTCCGGGCGGCCGTCGGGCTCGCGGTGGTTGTACTCGCAGATGTAGTGCGTCGCCCCCACGCTGCCGTCGTCCTGGATGGGAGCGAGGAAGCCGGCGGGCTGCAGGAAGGTCGACCCGCCGCCGACCACGCAGGGGCCGGAGCCGGCGCGCTCGCCGATGCGGATGAACTCGTCGTCCTGGAAGGGCGTGCTGGGGCACGCCGTGGCCACCAGGGTCAGGGCGGAGGCGGAGAGGAGGACCGTGAAGAGACCGCGCTGCATGACATCACCTCGGCGAGTGCCGCAGCGCACCCGGCGCTCACGACACGATCATGGATCGCCCTAGTGTACGGGAAACCCGGCCCACCCCGCCACGGGCGGCGGCGCGCCCCGTCGGAGCCCGCCGGGGCTGGTAGAACGAGCCCATGCGACTCCGCTCCTCGATCCTGGGCGTGACCCTGCTCCTCGGATGTGTCGTCGAGGAAGCTCCCCCCGATGAGCAGCCGGAGCCGCCCCCCGAGCCCTACGAGGCCGCGCTCGCGCAGCCCCGGGAGTGCCCCGCCCCGGTCCCCGAGGACGACCTCTTCGGCGAGGTGCTGGCGGCCCGGGACCTCGATCGCGACATCGGCATCCCCCGATCCGTCTACGACGCCTACGGCGGGCGCATCGCCGACGACCCGACGCGGCGGGCCTTCTTCCACCGCCTCCAGGAGAACCCGTTCGAGACGGCCTGCTTCGCCGGGAACGTCGCGACCCGCGCCGACCTCGCGGTGGACGATCCGACCCCCCTCGCGCGCCTCGTCGCCGACGCGGCCCTGCAGCTCGACCTCACCGTCGACCGGCTGCTGCCGCGGCCGTCCGTCGATCCCGACACGCCCCTCCTGTCCGCCTTGGACCTGCTGTACGACGACGACGACTGGGACGGCCGCGACGACGCCGCGGACACGGCCGGAGACGTCCCCCTCGCCGTCCGCCGGGCGGCCGCCACGATCCTCGGGGGCGTCGTCGAGGCCGCGCCGCTGCGGGACGAGGCTCTGGACGTGATGACCGACCTCGACTACCTCGACCTCTTCTACGGGATCGGGAGCGACCACTGGCTCCTGTGGAACCTCGGCGACCTGGGCGCCCGGGGGCCGATCAACCCCGACTCCGACGCGGGCGTGGGCCTGTTTCGCGCGGAGCAGGACGGGATGGGGCGGCTCCTGCAGGGAGGGGTGGTGCTCGCCGAAGCGATCGACGCCGTGGACCTCGACGCCCTGGCCACGGCCTCGGGCGCGTTCGAGCTGTTCGTCCCCACGCCCCTGGGGGGCGTCCTGCTGCGAGGCGACGACGCGGACCTGTACGACCCCGTCGAAGACGCGCGGCTGCGCGACCCGCTCCTCCTCGTGATCGACCTCGGCGGCGACGACGAGTACCGAGTCCCAGCGGGCGCGACGGCCTCCGCGGCGAGCCCCGCGTCCGTGCACATCGACCTGGGCGGGGACGACCTCTACACCTACACGGCCGTGGACGACCCCAACGACGACCCGCGGCTCCTGCCGTCCGACTACGCCGGGCGGAACTCCGGCTTCGCCGACGAGAACGGGCCGTTCAGCGTGTCGCCCGTGGCTCGCCAGGGAGCGGGCGTCTTCGGCTACGGCGTGCTCCTGGACCTGGGCGCGGGGCGGGACACCTATCGATCGCTGCGGCGGTCCCAGGGCTTCGGGAACTTCGGCGTCGGCGTCCTGTGGGACGACGGGGGCGACGACGACTACGAGGCCGAGCAAGGGGCGCAGGGCGCGGCCCTCACCGGCGTCGGCATCCTCGTGGACGGCGGCGGCGACGACCGCTACCGCGCCTTCCGCAACAGCCAGGGCTTCGCCCAGGTGGTCTCCTACGGCCTCCTGCACGATCGCGACGGGGACGACGACTACGAGCTCGTGGTCGACGACATCATCCTGTTCGGCTCCCCGCAGACGAACGGCTGGGCGAACCCGTCGCTCGGGCAGGGGACGGCCTTCGGGTGGCGACGCGACCAGTCGAACACGCACCTGGGGGGCGGGCTGGCGCTCCTGCGGGACCTGGCCGGGGACGACGACTACGAGGGGTCCACGTTCGTGCAGGGCACCGGGTACTGGATGGGCCTCGGCATCCTCGCCGACGCCGACGGGCACGACACGTACCACGGCATCTTCTACGCCCAGGGGGCGACCGCCCACTTCGCCGTGGCCGCGTTCCTCGAGGGCGGCGGCGACGATCGTTACAACCCGGACCGGCGGCCCACCCACTCCGCGATCGGGCTCGCCCACGACTTCAGCGTGACCGCCTTCGTGGACGACGCCGGAGACGACGAGTACTACGGCCACGACCGCACGATCGGGGCGAGCAAGTGCCACGGGCTGGCGCTGTTCTCGGACCACGGCGGGGACGACCTCTACGACTCCGACCACGACCGCAGCATCGGGTGGGCGACGGACTACGACTGGGCCCCGGGGAGCTGCGGCAATACGCTCAACCCGTCCTATGCCTTCTTCGTGGACGTGGGCGGTGCGGATACGTACATCAAACCCACGGCCGACGACTACGGTGACGACCGCCTCTGGGTCACCGAAGACCCGGACGCCCCCACGGCCCGCGAGTACAGCGCGGGCATCGACTCCGCCACGGGCGGCACCGGCCAGTCGGCCTACGGCGCCGCCTCGGAGGGCCGCTGATGCAGATCCCCACCCGCTCCCTGTCCGTCGCGCTGCTCGGAGCGCTGATCCTCACAGCCGGCTGCTGGGAGCAGTTCGAGGGGGACCCGACCCCGGCCGAGGACGACGACGACTTCGTGCCCGTGGACGACGACGACGACGCGGTGGACGACGACGACGCGACCGACGACGACGACGCGACCGACGACGACGACGCGGTGG
>CAZEKB010000042.1:0-51943 GCA_964512225.1 uncultured Rickettsiales bacterium
CAGCGCGGCGGCCGCCGCGGAAGCGAGGCGCACTACCAGGGCCCCACCCAGTCGTCCGCGTCCCAGATGTCCAGCTCGTAGAGGCCCGCGACGTTGGGATAGAAGGTCGAGACGACCACCACGTGGCACACGCCGTCCGTGTAGTGGTTGGGCTCCACGAAGTCGCCTTGGCTGTTGCCCCCGTAGTTCAGGTTCTGCATCCACCCCTGGGTGGGGTTGGACGGGTCGAACTGCGAGCCTTCGTATACGTACAGCTCGCCGTTCAGCGACGCGGGACGCATCCAGATGCCGGTGGAGAAGTTGCCGTTCTGCACGAACGCGTAGACGTCGTAGAACCGATCGACGCCCGCGCCCCCCATGTCCGGCGGGTCCCACATGGGGTCGGTGTTGTCGAGCTGGCCGTTGAAGGTGTAGCCCCCGAACAGGCCGATCTGCCACGGGCCGTTGCAGTAGTCGATGGACGTCGCGTCGTCGTCGTCCCCGGCGTCGTCGTCGTCGGTTGCGTCGTCGTCGTCCCCGTCGTCGTCGTCGTCTGCTGCGTCGTCGTCGTCGGTTGCGTCGTCGTCGTCGGTCCCGTCGTCGTCGTCTGTTGCGTCGTCGTCGTTCCCCTGGCACGGAGGGGCGCCGAAGCAGTCGCTGTCGTCGCAGTCGAACAGGCCGTCGGAGTCGTTGTCGGCTTCGTCGGAGCACTCGCCCGCGTCGTCGCCCTCGAGGTCCTGGCAGGTGTTCGCCAAGAAGAGAAGCAGGCCCGCCGCCACCGCGGTCTTCGCCAAAGCACGCACATCCACCTCCCGGCCGGATCCACCTCCAACCAGCCGAGATCACTCTAGGGCGGCTCGCCCGAGCGGGCGCGGGTTTCGCGGGGGATCAGCCGCCGGCGCCTTGCCGTTGGAGGATGCGGGCGGTGATTCGCGACACCGGGGTCGCCTTGCCGCGCATCTTGCGGGCCGCCTCTTCGGGGCCCATGCGGAGCGCCCGGGACTTGCGGGCGAGGGAGTACTGCAGCATCTCGGCGAACCGCCAGCCGAGGTACTTCGCCCGGCGGTCGTACCCCTTCGTGAGGCCGTTGAAGATCCGCGGCGCGAAGAACACCGCGGCGTCCACCCCCGCGACGTTGGGGATGTTGCCGAGCTTCATGTGGTTGCCCGACTGGACCAGCCACAGGAAGAAGGCCTTCGGCATGATCGGCCGCAGCCCGTACATCATGAAGTAGGGCCGCCACTCGGTCTCGTAGCCGTGGCCCTTGAACATGAGCGAGTTCATGAAGCCGTGCGAGGCGTCGTCTTCGTCCTGCTCGCTGATGATCCCGCGCTCGATCGCGATCTTCGTCATGCGCGTCTTGGGCAGGTAGGCGAGCGGCAGCGGCTTGACGACGTTCGGGCCGGCGTCCGTGTAGAAGAGCAGGGCTTCGTCCTGGTCCTCGAACGTCTCCCCCGGGGTGCCGAGGATGTGGTCGCAGGTGACGAAGATGCCGTTCTTCCGCAGGCGGCGGATGGCGTTGAAGATGTCCACGTTCTTCTCGTGCCGCTCCATCGTCTCCCGGCGCGACTGCTCCGACAGCGACTGGACGCCCATGATCACGCTGCGGCAGCCCGAGTCGCCGAGCAGCTCGGCCATGTACTCGGTCACGAGCAGCGGGTAGGTGATGCACGAGTACGGCAGCCCGATCTCCGCCTTGTAGAGCGGGGCGAACTCCTCGAGCCAGCGCGTGCGCACCGGGAAGATGTCGTCGTGGAACAGCACCGACTGCATCTGCGGGTACTTGGCCTTGGCCTCCTTGAGCTCCGCGATGACGTGCTGCGGCGAGCGCACGCGCACCCGCATGTTGCCCACGATGTCGTGCACGGCGTTGTAGAAGCAGAAGGTGCAGTTGTAGGGGCAGCCGCGGCTGATCGTGGTCATGTACTCGGTGCCCAGGACGGGCAGCTTGTCGTAGTACAAGTCCTTGTCGTAGAAGGGGAAATCGTCCAGCTTGGGGTGGTCGGGTCGGAGCTCGTTCCGGTGCACGGTGCCGTTGGGCTCCCGCTTCCAGATCCCCTTGATCTTGCTGTCGTCGCCGGATGCCTTGCCGTCGAGGATGTCGCACAGCTCCACGAGGCTGAACTCCGCCTCGCCCACCGCGATGTAGTCCACCTCGGGTCGCTCGGCGATGACCTCCGGGCACATCGTCGCGTGGATGCCCCCGAAGATGATCGGCAGCCCCGGGCGCCGCTTCTTGAGCTCGCCCGCGATCTTCAGCGCCCAGTGGTAGCCGTTGATCTCCACCGGGAACCCGACCATGTCGGGGCCCTCGGCGAGCACGTCCTCCACCACCAGGTCGTCGTTGCTGAGGAACTCGATGAGGCGCGGGTTCTTGATCGCCCCGGTGGCGAACAGGTTCGGTTCGAACACCAGACCCGTGGTGTGACCGGCCTGCTTCAGCACGGCGCTGAGGGTCTGCACCCCCAGCATCTCCGTGAGCTGGTTGACGAAGACGACTTTCATGGCTGGGCGGCCCCTGGGCCCGGTTCCCCCGCGCCTACCGGATGACGGCCTTGGCGTCCTCGGGGTTCGTCGACTGGTACTTCGGGTGCTCCTCGATGGGGAAGAGGGGCGCGTCGTGGTGGATGATCGGCTCGATGTACTCGGTGTAGAAGGTCTCGTCGTTGCTGGCGATGCAGCGCGCGCGCGTCTCCTGGAAGTACTCGAAGTTCTGCATGCGCGCCCAGATCGTGTTGATCGCTTCCTTCTTCACGTTGCCGAAGTTCAGGTGGATGAAGGCGCAGGGCACCACGTCGCCGGACGCGCTCATGTACATGCGCTCGAGGCCCGGGCGGCAGCCGTTCTCCTTGTAGTTGGACTTGCCCTCCCACACGACCCACGGGAGCTTCATCGCCTTGTCGAACTCGGCGTAGTCCTCCGTGGTCATGCGCACGTCGCCGTTCTCTTCCCACTTGCCCGTGGTGCAGGGCTGCACGAAGTTGACGGTGACGTCCTTGTCGCGGGCGAGGCGGACCATCTCCCAGAGCGTGCCGTCGAGCACCTTCTGGTGGGTCATGGTGCAGTTCAGGATCACCGGGATGTCGTGGTTGTGGCAGTTCTCGATCGCCTGCATCACGGCGTCGTAGCAGCCGGGCACGTTCAGCAGCGCGTCGTGCACCTCCGGCCGGTGGCTGTGCAGGCTGATCATGACGATGTAGACGCCCGCGTCCTTGAGCTTCTGGACGTTCGCTTCGTCCGCCAGGCGCATCCCGTTGGTCTGGATGTTCACCACGCCCCGGTGGGCCGGGACCATGCGGATGATGTCGTATACGTCCGGGTTGAGCATCGGCTCGCCGCCGGTGAGGTTCACCGAGACCGCGCCCGCGCGGAGGAACCCGTCGATCGCCCGCTGGTACTCCTCCAGCGTGAGCTGGTCGTCGAGCCGAGAGGTCTCCTCCATCATGTGGTCCGCGGAGCAGTGGTCGCAGGCCGCGTTGCAGCCGGACTCGACCGAGATCGACGCCGTGCGCAGCACCTCGTGACCCATCTGCATGCGCGCGTAGTTCATCGCGAGCTTCGGAATCAGCGCCGGCTTCCGCCTCAGCACGGAGCCGAGGTGGTTGCGCACGAGGCCGACGAGCTGGCGGGCGGTGGTGAGGGAGTCGGTGGTGATGCCGGTCATCCAGAGATCCTCTGCCGAGACGTTCCACGAAAGGCCCGAAAACGGGGCCAGTCATCAAGCTAGCACGCGTTTCGGGCACCAGCGACTCCGGTGTTGCAGGAGTCTCGATCGAGGCGGGTGTCTGATCGGTGAAGGGTTCGGGGGCGGCCGTGTCCGGATAGGTTCACCCCACGAAACCACCCCCCTCCGGAGCCTCCCGATGCGTCTTCTCCTCCCCTCCTTCCTGGCCCTGTCGATGCTCGCGTCCGCCGCGGCGCCGGCCGAGGCGGCCTTCATCCGCCGCGGCAAGCTCAAGCAGAAGAACACCGGCGGCTACAAGGTCGTCGTGGTCGTCGGCGACGACACCGCGAACGACACGTCGGACGACCCCGCGACGGTCGAGGTCGGCTTCCCGACCGTCGAAGGCGGCGGCTCGATCGACGACATGACCATCACCAACGGCAAGCGGCGCAAGGCCCACTTCAAGGGGATGCTCATGCAGTGGCCGGCGACGTACAGCGTCACCGTGGAGCTCGACGACGGCACGAGCGTCACCGCGCCCGTCGCGGGCCTCGATCACACGACCGCGGGCTCGCGCACGACCGTGCTGCTGGACGGGGGCTACAAGGTCACGCTGCGCATGACCAACACCGCGAACCAGGTGCGCGCGATCGTCGCCCACGAGGACAAGTTCTGGGACCCGACGGCGATCACCAACGTCCGCGTGGGCGACGCGTCGGACTTCTCCGATCTCCCCCACGTCGTCACCACCACGCGCTTCGTGCTGAATACGAACCTGCAGACCCAGCTGCCCGACAGCTTCGGGGTGGGCTCCGGCTACACCATGACCACGACCGTGAAGGACGCGGCGGGCAACGTGCAGGACCAGTCGACCCAGTCGCTGACGATGGGCGACGTCGATCCGATCGGCCCCGCCCTCGAGCGCGCCCGCGTCTCCGTCGCGCCCGACGGCGACATCCGCGTCGTCTCGTGGACCGACGGCTTCGACGGCAGCTCCTCGTCCGTGCAGGCCGTCCTCGCGGACGACTCCGGCACCGAGCTGCTGAGCTCCCTCGACGACATGCCCACAGCGACGATCCGGCACTTCGAGTACCCCACGCTGACGTTCGACGATCCCGCGTCGGCGGCCGACGAGGTGTACGCGGTCGTCATCGATACCTGGGACTCCGCGGGCTCGTACCTCGGCTCGTCGGACATGGAGATCGTCGTCGAGGGGCTCGACCTGTCGCCGGGCGGCAGCACCACCGACGGCCACGAGTTCACGATCCCGATCGACGGCGTGGAGACCCGCGGGCTCGCCTCGATCGTGCAGACCGACGCCTCGAACTTCAACGTGCACGTGGCCATCGCGAGCGGGGCCGTCGATGGGATCGACGTCGCCATCTCGGCCGTCTCCGGGCCCACCGCGGACCCCGAGAACCTGTCCGCCACGGCGTTCGACGAGTGGAAGCGCTGGGCGACCGAGGGCTCCGCCGGCAGCGGGACGCTCGACGGCGGCGGCAGCGGCACGCTCACGATGGTCCTGCTGGGCGAAGCCGACGCCGAGCTGGGCATCGACATCAACACCGTCTCCGACCTGCCCGACATCGCATTCAAGAAGCGCCCCGGCGCGCCCAAGGGTCGGCTCCGCTCGGCCAAGGTCCGCGCGATCATCGATCCCATCGACTGGGACGCGTCCGGGACGGGCTCCGGCACGGGCACGGGCTCGACCACGAGCACGGCGACCACGAGCCCCACGTCCTCCGACCCGGCGGGCGGGACCACCGACGGCGACGTGGACGCGAACATCGGCACGTCCGGGGGCTTCAGCGCCTCGGCGTCCGCGGGCTTCGGGGCCTCGGCGTCCGCGGGCTTCGGGGCCAGCGCCTCGGCGTCCCCCTAGGCGCGCTCAGAACGTGTCCTGGTGGTCGAGCCACCAGGACACGTTCACTCGTCTCCGCCCGGGGCGTTGATCACTTCGCCCTCCCAGGTCCGCGAGTAGGTCCCGGTGACGATCTCCTGGACGGAGTTCCCGTTGTAGGGCATCGGCAGGTAGAGGGCGTCCTCGCGCCAGCCGCCGATGCCGGAGCCCCACACGACGCCGTGGCCGTACTGGGTGCTGTCGTCGGCCCAGGAGTGGTACAGCTCCGCGTCGCCGTCGGGGCCGATGCGGAACAGCTGCGAGGTGCGGAAGTCGGGGATGTAGACCCACCCGCAGTTGTCCACGGCCACGCCGTCGTGCCAGCCGTTGCCCACGCCGACGGCGAAGGGCTCGGGCTCACCGTCCATCTCCCAGTCCTCGGTGAGGTTCACGACGGCCGTCGTGCCCTCGCTGATCAGGCCGACGTACAGCTTCGTGTAGTCTCGGTTGAAGTCGCCGCTGTGGGGCGGGAAGGGGATCGTCCAGGAGCCGAGCTGCGTGTTCGTGCCCGTGGCGACGTCGATGCGGGTGATGATCGCGTTGTTCAGCGCCCAGATCTTGTCGTCCGGCCCCCAGATCAGCCCGTAGGCGTTCACGTCCGAGGCGATCGGGGTCAGGCCCCCGCTCGGGGTGACCCGGTACACGGCCCCGTCGTTCGCCTTGGCGATGGCGAAGTCGCCGTCGGGCATGCGGATGATCTGCTCGAGGCGGCCGAGGCCGGGGACGAGGATCTCCGTCTCCCCGTCGTACGTCGCCCGGATCAGCCCGTTGCCGTCGCTGCCGATGATGTGGCCTTCGTCGTCGAAGGCGAGGCCGTGGAACCCGCGGGGTCCGTCGAGGACGCGCCGGGAGATCGGGATCGACGGGACCTGCCCGCAGTCGAACGGAGGCGCCGCGTCGTCGTCGTCGACCCGCCCGCTGTCGTCGTCGTCGAAGGCCGCGGTGTCGTCGTCGTCGGGGGTGGGGCCGATGTCTCCCAGGATGCCGGCCGAGCTCGTGCAGCCCGTGAGCAACAGCAGCGGGAAGAGCCGTGTCACCTCGTCCCGGGCAGCCCGGCCGTCTGCACCTGATACCGAAGGATCGAGCGCAGGTAGTTGAGGTACAGCTTGGGGCGGATGTCCCGGTCCGTCAGCAGGCCCGTCACGAGGCGGGGGAAGATGATGATGTTGCCGAGCCCGGGCAGGCCGCCGATCGGCGCGAGCTTCTTGTGCAGGCCGGTGGCCACCATCGCCTTGCGGCCCCGCGTGCCGAGCATGGGGAACAGGGCGTACGCGAGGTTGTAGGGACGGTAGTCGTTCCCGGACAGCTCGCCCTGGAACATGAAGTGGTCCCACTTGCCCTCTTCGTTCTTCTGGAGCTCCTGCTCGCCCACCCGCTCGGCGGTCTCCTTGCGCTTGCTCAGGTCCGTGCCCGGGAAGTACGACATGAAGAAGGGCTTCACGACGTCCGGGCCGATGTCGGAGTAGAAGCGCAGCGCCTCCTCCTGGTCGTCCATGGACTCTCCGGGGATGCCGAAGATGTGGTCAAGGAGGACGAAGATCCCCCACTTCTTGAGCCGCTTCACCGCCGCGGCGATCTCGTCCGACGTCTCCGTGCGGTTGATGACGTCCTCCCCCCGCGACGACTCGTTGACGGTCTGCGCCCCCATGATCACGTACTTGCACCCCATCTCTCCGAGGAGGTCGGCGGTCTCCTCGCGCATCAGCTGGGGGTGGGTGATGCAGGAGAAGGGCAGCCCGATGTGCTCCTTGTAGAGCGGGGCGAACTCCTTCAGCCACTTCAGCGAGGTGGGGAAGATGTCGTCGTGGAAGACGACGTACCGCATGTCGTACTTCTGTTTGGCCTCGATCAGCTCGCCGATCACGTGCTCGGCCGACCGCACGCGGACGAAGCCGTTGCGGCCGTAGATGTCGTACAGCGTGGTGTAGAAGCAGAACGAGCAGGCCCAGTGGCAGCCCCGCGACGCGACGCACATGTACTCCCGGGAGAGGCCGGGCATGGGGCCGTAGTAGAGGTCCTTGTCCGGGTACGGGAGGTTGTCGAGGTCCTTGATGAGGGGGCGGGGCTCGTTCCGGTGCACGGTCCCGTCGGCGTCCTTGAACCAGATGTTCGGGACGGCCGTGGGGTCCCCGCCGGACTCGAGGGTTGCGACCAGCTCGGGGATCGCGTGGTCGCCTTCTCCGATGCAGATCGCGTCGACGCCGTCGCGGGCGATGCACTCGTCCGGCGTGGACGTGGTGTGGAAGCCGCCGTGCACGCACACGATGTCGGGCCGTTCTTGTTTCACGCGTGCGCCCACGCGTGAGCACCAGTCGAAGCTGTTGATCTCACTGGGGAACAGCACGACGCCCGGGCTCGCGTCGATCACCCGGCGCGCGGTCCGGTCCACGGAGTCGACCCGTCGTTTGAGGCCCTCGGGCAGCGCGCGCACGAACCCCGCCGTGAGGATGTCCGGCTCGAAGACGAGCTCGACCGTGTGCCCGGCCTGCTTCAGCAGCGCGGAGACGATCTCGATCCCGAGGTACTCGGTGAGTCGGTTGCAGACGACGACGTGCACCGCGGGAGGATAGCCCGCGACGGAGGCGGTCGCTCGCGGTCACGCCGGGGGTCCGCCCCTGGGCGGCCGGCCCGACATCCTGTCCGGGAAATGTGGTCAAGGAGCCGCCCTGGGGCGGGATCCCGGACGTTTCGTCGGGCGGCGCAGGGAGGGGAAGGACGCGACGTCCCGGGGTCGCCGCAGGCGGACGTCGGACAGGCACAGGAGCGCCGCCCGGAGCGCCCGGGGGGAGGTGCGTCGAGCGGCGTCCTGGGCGGTGGAGTAGGGCAGTCCCGTGACCTCCAGCGCGCGGGTCCAGGGGATCCGGATCGCTCGCGCGAGGGCGTGGAAGGTCGCGACCGCGCGGCGCCGGGCCCGCGCGTCGGCGGGATCGACGTCGCGGGGGGCGGCACACGGGGCGGCGGCGAGGGTGCGCAGCGCCCCGTCGTACAGGGGCGCGATGCGCGGAGTGGGCGACCCGTCGACCGCGGTCGACGGGTCGCCGGAGACGTAAGCGTGATGGCGGGCCGGGAAGTCGCGCAGGGGGCGGCCGAGCGCGACGGCGAGGCGACGGGCGTCGACCCAGGGATCGACCGTGGCCCCGAGGACGTCGCGGTGGGTCGACCACATCCACGCCAACGGATCGGGGGCGAGCGAGCTCCGGCACGGGTTGAGGGCCACGTACCGGATCTGGCGCGCGAGGTGCCGACGGTCGGGGATCGCCACGGGGGGAGCGACTCGCCACGACCCGGGCCCTCGTCCCCGCCCGGGGCTCCCGAACGCTCGGCGGTGACGGCCCGCGATCCCCATGACGGTGCGTCTCGCGATCACGGGGCAGGCGGCGGGGGTGATCAGGTGCAGGTGGTCCGGCATCAAGGTGGCCCCGAGGGCGTCGGGGAAGGCGCGGCGAAGGGATCGCCACAGCGCGGCGGCGGAGGGCCCGCGCAGCGGAGGGCTCCCGAAGTCGAGGTGGGCCGTGAGATGGAGGTTCATGCCCCGCCCTTGGAGCACGCGCCGTGCCGGCTCCGCGATCGGGTGACAGCGCCCCGATCACGGACGCGCGAGGTGTCCGGGAGTGTCCGAGAACCGGACGGTCCCGGACAGCCCCGGACGATCCCGGACGCCGAGTCGGCACCCGGGGGTCCCAGAACGCCGAAAGGGAGCCCGAGGGCTCCCTGGAGGGGGTGAATGGCGCATCCGGCAGGACTCGAACCTGCGACCCCCGGATTCGTAGTCCGGTGCTCTATCCAGCTGAGCCACGGATGCGTATTTCACGGCCTGCCCCGGAGGGCGGCGCGTACTGTAAGGGGCCCCCGGCAGTGGGTCAAGCGGCGGTCGCGGAGCCCGTCCGGCGCGGGGAAGAAACCGCCGCGGCCGCGTGTCGATGGGGCCGCGGCGTTCGTTCGTGACCCCGCTCAGGACCTTTGTTACCATCCGGCGCCGCTCGGCCCGGGGGGCCCCGGCATTCATCCAGAGGCTATTCATGATTCGCATCCAGTCCCTGCGCTCCGGCGCCACCCTCTCCGCCCTTCTCCTCGCCGGTCTGCTGACGGCCTGCGGCGGGAACTCCGGCACCTCCGCCGACCCCGCGCCCTCCGGCGTCAAGACCGCCACCGCCGCGCCCGCCGCGGGCGGCGACTACTCCGAGGTCATCCCCACCCCGCCCGGCAACGCGGCGATGGTGAACGGGGAGCCCGTGACCTACGCGCAGGTCGACGAGGCCGCCGCCGCCCAGCTCGTCCGCTTCAAGACGCAGGTGTACGACGCGCGCAAGGCGGCCCTGAACAAGCTCATCGACGACCAGCTGATCGAGGCCGCGGCGAAGGCCGCCGAGCTGTCCACCGAGGAGTGGGTCAAGGCCGAGATCGACGACAAGGTCGAGGCGCCCACGGACGAGGACGGGCAGGCCTTCTGGGCGAAGAACCCCCGGTCCCGGAACATCCCCTACGAGCGCGTCCAGGAGAAGGTCATCGAGCACCTCGCCGGCCAGGCCAAGGGCGAGCGTCGCGCCGAGGTGGTGGACGGGCTCCGCGAGAAGGCGGGCGTCGAGGTCTACCTCGAGCCCCTGCGGTTCAACGTCGAGATCGCCGACGGCGACCACGGCAGGGGCGGCGGCAAGGACGCGCCGATCCAGATCGTCGAGTTCTCGGACTTCCAGTGCGGCTTCTGCAACAAGGTCCTGTCCTCCCTCAAGGAGGTCGAAGACGCGTACGGCGAGAAGGTCAACGTGACGTTCAAGCACTTCCCGCTGGGTTTCCACAAGGACGCGCCGAAGGCGTCGGAGGCGTCGCTGTGCGCCGGGGACCAGGGCAAGTTCTGGGAGATGCACGACAAGCTCTTCGAGAACCAGAAGGCGCTCGGGATCGACAAGCTGCCGGGCTACGCCGAGGCCGTCGGCCTCGACATGGCGAAGTTCCAGCCCTGCCTCGACGACGGCAAGTACACCGACCAGGTGGCCGCCGACATGGCCGCCGGATCGGCCGCCGGCGTCTCGGGCACGCCCGCCTTCTTCATCAACGGTCGCTTCGTGAACGGCGCCCTCCCCTTCGAGGCCTTCAAGGAGGTCATCGACGAGGAGCTGCAGGCCAAGAACCTGCTCTGAGCCGCTGGTAGCATCCGGAGGCACCGTCCGGGGGGGGAGGAGGCGGTCTCTTCGGCATGTCCGATGGACCAAAGACGGAGGTCATCCCCCGCGTTCGTCGCCCGCGGCGTGACGACGGAGACCTCGCCGGCACGCTGTCCGTCCTGGAAGGCCCGGACGTAGGGGCGTTCTACGTCCTGGACAAGGACGTCCCCTTCACGATGGGCCGGTCCGAAGATTGCGACGCCAGCTTCCCCCACAGCTCGGTCTCCCGCCGCCACGCGGTCCTCGACATCCTCCTGAAGCACGAACGCCTGCGGGCGCGCCTGCGCGACCTGGGCTCCACCAACGGGGTGCGGGTCAATCGGCGCCGCGGCGAGGAGCACTGGCTCGCGTCGGGCGACAAGCTCCGCCTCGGTCGGGTCCTCCTGCGCTTCGAGTGGATGAGCGAAGAGGAGGTCGCCTACCACCGTCGCCTCGCCGAAGACCACCGCGTGGCCCAGCAGGACGCGCTGAGCGGCCTCTACACCCGCGCCTTCCTGGACGATCGCCTGCCCAAGATGCTCGAGGAGGCGGACGAGGAGGTTCGCCCGATCAGCTGCATCCTGCTCGACCTCGATCGGTTCAAGCGGATCAACGACGAGCACGGCCACCTCGTCGGCGACGAGGTGATCCGGCGGGTCGCGCGCATCGCCTGGAGCAACCTGCGGCGCAGCGACGTGGCGATCCGCTACGGCGGCGAGGAGATGCTCTTCATCCTCCCCGACGCGGATCTCGAGCACGCCCTCGAGACGGCCGAGCAGCTCCGGGAGGCCGTGGCTCGAGACCCCTTCCGGGAGGTCGGGGCCCTGGTGCGCGTCACGGCGTCGCTCGGCGTCTCCGAGCGGCACACCGAGGAGACGGCCAAGAACTGGATCGGTCGCACGGACGAGGCGCTCTTCGACGCCAAGCGAGGCGGCCGCAATCGCGTGGTGCAGGCCGCACCGGAGCGATTCCGGGCGTCGCTCCCCGATACGACGGCGGACGACCTGGCGAAGGAGACCCTCAAGAACATGGGCGCGCTCTCCTCGCGGTCCGAGGACGACGCCGCCGACGGCGATCTCGCCTCGTCGGGCCCCGTCGACACCGTGGACACCGAGATCCCCTGAGCCTCAGGGGGCGTCCCAGATGGCGACCCACTCCAGGTGCGGCGTCTGGGGGAGCATGTCCGCGGGGAGCAGCTCCACCGGCGCGTACCCCGCCGCCTTCAGCACCCGCGCGTCGCGAGCGAGGCTCGCCGTGCTGCAGCCGACGTAGACGACGCGGCGCGGCTCCTTCGCGAGGGCGGCGGCCAGGTCGTCGGGTCGGCACCCGCCCCGGGGCGGGTCGAGGACGACGGTCGCTCCGCGGGGGCCGTGCGCGTCGAGCACGTCCGCCGGCGTGCCCGCATGAAAGCGAGCCTCGACGCCCGCGGCGGCGGCGTCTCGCTGCGCGCTCTCGATGGAGGCGGGGGCGACGTCGACGCCCGTGAGCGGCGCCCCGACGGCGCGGGCCGCGACCACCCCGAGCACCCCGCCGCCGCAGTAGAGGTCCAGGATGGCCGTCGCCCCCGCGCAGGCCCGGGCGACGCGCTCCGCGATCGCCTCCAGCACGTCGGGGTTGACCTGGAAGAACGCGAGCGGCCCCAACGTGAAGGGCGCCCCGGCCACGGTCTCGACGGCGGTGCGCGCCCCCGCCAGCAGCTTGGGGCGGCGGCGGCCCGCGACGGCGTCGCCGCGACCGTCGTGCTCCTGAATGAAGGCGCCCGCGATCGCGCCGATCTTCACCAGCCTCGCGGCCGTCGGGCGGAGGATCTTCGTGGGCTTGCGGCCGGTGGCGACGAACGTGGCCAGCGCGGCGCCGTCCCGGCTCCCCCGCAGGATCACCGCGCGCAGGCCGGGCCGACCGACGGGCGCGGTCCCCCGGGGGGTGGCGGCGAGGGAGCCCCCGACGATCAGCGGCCCGAGGGCGGTTCGCAGGGCGGCGTCGGCCGCGGCGAGGCCCGGAGCGAGGACGCGGCAGTCGGCCAGATCGACCACGTCGTGGGTCCCCCGCGCGAACCCCCCGAGGAGGAGGCGGTCGCCGTCGAGGGACGGCAGGAGGATCGCCTTGTGCCGGTAGCCGAACGGCCGGGGCGCCTCGATCCACTCGGCGCGGTCGGCGAGGGCGGCGGCGAGGCGCGGGGGGAGGACGGGGAGGGCGGAGCGGACTCGCGCGTCGAGGCGGCCGGCCTCGTCGGCGTGCTGCAGGCCGCAGGCCCCGCAGGCTCCATGCAGGGGGCAGGGCGGCTCGCGGCGCGCGGGCCCCTCCGGAGCCGGGTCCAGGACCTCGACCACGTCGCCCCAAGCGACCGGAGCGCCGCGGCTGGTGCCGGTGATGTTCACGGCCACGCGCTCCCCCGGGATGGCACCCTGCACGCGCACTTCCCGCCCCTCCGAGGGCGTGCGGCAACGGCCGGCGGCGTCCCAGGGACCGGCGATGAGGACGAGGCGGTCGGTTTCGGCGACGCCGGCGGGGGGTGGATCGGTCGGCATCGGGTGCTTGACGGGGTCTTGGGGGGTCCGTATCGTACCGCGGCTCAAGGACCCGCCCGACGTGCGGACGGCTCCGAGTCCGAACCGCGAGAGGGTTGATGGCTTCCGACGACGCGATTGAAATGGAGGGCACCGTCAAGGAGGTGTTCCCCGGCGGCACCTTCCGTGTCGAGACGGAGGAAGGCCACGCCATCCTCGCGCATCTGGGCGGCAAGATGCGGAAGTTCCGCATCCGCGTCCTCAAGGGCGACCGAGTGATCGTCGCGGTCTCCCCTTACGACCTCACCCGGGGTCGCATCACCTACCGTCAGCGCTGAGCTCTCTCGGTCTGCTCTCGTTTCTCAATCTCCGGCCTCGTGGCCGGGAGAGGTCGTCATGACTGCCAAGCTGTTCATCGGAAACCTGCCGTACTCCTGCACCGAAGACGACCTGCGCGCGCTGTTCGAGCGCGCCCCCGCCGAGCCGGTCAGCGTCCGCGTAATCATGGACCGCACCACGGGCCTGTCCCGCGGCTACGGCTTCGTGGAGATGACCACGTTCGAAGAGGCCCAGCAGGCCCGCACGGCCCTGGCGGGCTCGTCCATCGGCTCCCGCAACGTCGTCATCGACCTCGCCAAGCCGTCCCAGTCTTCGCCGCGCAGCTGAGCGCGTCGCCTCAGCGTCCGCGGATGCGTCCGTGCACGCCGTCTCGTAG
The DNA here is from genome assembly GCA_964512225.1 of uncultured Rickettsiales bacterium. Classification (GTDB taxonomy): domain Bacteria; phylum Myxococcota_A; class UBA796; order UBA9615; family UBA9615; genus CAZEKB01. The sequence goes on from CAZEKB010000042.1 coordinate 13,907, forward strand.
GAACTGAATCTCCACGTCCAGGGCGTCCGGTGCGATCGGCAACGTGAGCCGAAAGCGCGGGGCGTCTCCCGGGGCGATGGCTCCCTGTTCTTCTTCCTCCCCGCGGACCGCGTCCGACCACGCCCCGCCCGCGCTCCGGTACCTGGCCTCCAGCCCCGCCGCCGCGGTCCCGGGTCCGAGGGCTCCGCGGAACGTCCAGCCGTCGTGAGCCGGGGGCGGCGCGAGGTCGTCGAGCGTGGCCCAGCGGCTCATCATCACGACGCACAGGGCGACGCGGCCCCGCTCCACCGCCGCGCCCACGCCGACCTCCTCGATCTCCGGCCCCGCGAGGGGACCCCGCAGCGCGTCTCCGGCGTCACCACCGGCCAGGGCGTCGAGCACCCGGGAGGCGTCGGACCAGGTGCCGTCGGCGTCGCCGAGGTTCTGCCACTGGGCGATCTCTCCCACCAGGGCGGGGTGCAGGCGGGCCCACCGCTGCTGGAGGGTCTCGCCCTCGGGCGAGGTCTCCCCGTCGTAGTTGCGGGCGGCCATGTCGAAAGCGTGGTGGCCGGCCAGCTCGTCGAGCTCCGGCCGCCGCTCCGGGGCCGGGCTGCGCACGCCGTCGAGGCGCTCCGCGAGGGCCGCTTCGAGGCGCGCGGCGTCGGGGCCCGCCCAGGCGGGGCTGCCCGACGGGGCGTTCTCCGGGTCCACGTGCAGCCCCATGCGGACCGCCAGGGCGAGGACGCCGACCACGAGCGAGACCACGATCAGGAATCCGGTCATCGGTCGTTCCTCAGCCAGGGGTCCGCGCCCGTCAAAGGGGTATAGACTCTTGGAGATCGAGTCCGCATGAGCGACGAAGACTACATCGAACCCCTGATCGTCGAGTCGTCCGCCGTTTGCGGGACTCTGTCCCTCTTGCCCCGGCTGCCCGTCCGCGTCCTCATCGTGAGCCACGACGCCGTGGGTCGCGAGCACGAGGGCAAGACCGTCGCCCAACGCGTCGAGCGCACGGCCGACGAGCTGGGCGTGGGCGAAGCGGTGGTGGTGGAGTCGCGGGCCTGGTCGCGCTGGTCGGATCTCGAGCAGGCCCCCCCCCTGATGCGGTTCGACATCGTCATGTTCCGCACCGACCTGCTGCCCCCGAGTCCCGCCGATCCCAACGCCCCCGACCCGCGCTGCGCGGAGGTGCTGGGCTCGGTGCTCGAGGCGGTCTCGGCTCGCTTCTGGACGCTCGACATGGTCGTCTTCCCCGAGGTCGCCGACGAGCAGGACCTCCGGGCCCACGGGCTGTGCATGCAGATCCTCGCCCGCGGGGGTGCGCCGTCGGTGCGCCTGCCCCCGTCCTGGGAGCCGACCGGGCGGGACGACTTCCTCGTCTCGCTGTTCGAGTACGCCCTGCACGACGCCCCCCTGCCCACCGCCACCGAGCGCGCGTGGGACCGCTCCCTGCCCCCGCCGGAGCTGTTCCTGCCGGAGGGGCGCCGCCACGGCCTGGACCTCGCGCGCCTGCTCGAGGACCATCGCAGCCGCATCCACGACGTCGCCACGTCCCTGCGCATCTTCCAGCGGGAGGTCGAGGCCTCGCGCCCGGCGGACCCCGAGGCGGAGGAGCGGTGGGGGGCGGTGCGCGACATCATGAGCGGGCGTCATGACATGCTCGGGGGCATCCGCGCGAGCTGCGAGGAGATCGACCGGGATCGCGACCCCGCGGGCTGGAGTCGGCTGGCCGCGAACATCGACGCGCTCCGCCGCCTCGAGGCGGCTGTCCAGGGTGACCGCGATCGACTCGCCGCCATCACCGGCGCGGGTGGCCCCCCCGCGTGAGGCCGGTCGGTGGGAGGTCCGGGGGGGCTTGGGTCGCGGCGCTCGTCGTGGCCCTCCCGGCGGCCTTGCTGCTCGCATCGTCGGCGCCCGCGTCCGGGCCGTTCGGGATCGCCTACCGCGCCGTGACGATGGCCGGCGGCGGGACCGCGCACGTCATGCGGGTCGACCTCGAGCACGCGAAGCTGCGGGTCCTGGACGCGCGAGACCACGGGCGCGCCCCGCTCACGGCGGAGCAGTTCGCCGAAGCGACCGGGGCCACGGCGGTGATCAACGCCTCCTTCTTCGACATCGACGGGTCTCCGCTCGGCCTCCTCGTCGTCGACGGCGAGAGGCGACAGAAGCTCCGGCCGGTGGACTGGGGCGTGTTCGCGGTGGGCGACGACGGCTCGGTGCGCATCGTCCACACCGACGCGTGGGGGGGCGAGGCCGGGGTCGCGCAGGCGGTGCAGTCGGGGCCGCGCCTCGTGGTGGGAGGGACCGTCGTGGACCTCAAGCCGCAGGCGGCCGAGCGGACGGCCGTGTGTCGTCGGTCCGACGGCAAGGTCGACCTCGTGGTCACGCGCCGCGCGACGACCCTCGACTCCTTCGCGAGGTTCCTCGCCGACGAGGGGTGCGTGGACGCCCTCAACCTCGACGGCGGGCCGAGCTCGCAGCTCTTCCTCGGGCGATCGGGGGTGAAGATCGACGTCCCCGGGGGCGACGCCGTGCCGATCGCCCTGGGCGTGTTCGTCGAGGGGGCGGCCGACATTCGGCCCGCGCGGCGGGGGTGCGCGGGTGACTGACCCGACGTCCGACCTCGCCCCGGGGACGGTCCTGGCGAATCGCTACGTGGTGGGGGCCGAGCTGGGGGCCGGGGCCATGGGCTCGGTGCACCTCGCCGAGCAGACGGCGCTGGATCGAACGGTGGCGGTCAAGGTGCTGCGCACGGACGGCCCGGTCACCGCCCGCGCGCGCCGACGCCTCCACCGCGAGGCCCGAGCCGTCGCCCGGATCTCGCACCCCAACGTCGTGCAGGTGTACGACTACGGAGAGACGGCCGAGGCGCGACCGTTCCTCGTGATGGAGCGCATCGACGGCCCCACCGCGAGCCGCTGGTATCGAGCCGGCCCCACCCTGGACGACGTGCTCGACGCCACCGACGCGGCCCTCGCCGGCCTGGCCGCGGCCCACGCGGCGGGCGTCCTGCACCGCGATCTCAAGCCCGCCAACATGCTCGTGCGCGGGGGCGATCCCAAGCAGCTGGTCCTCGTCGACTTCGGCATCGCCGCGGTGCTGCGCGACTCGCCCGATCCGGACCGCGCGGAGCCCGTCATCGCCGCCACGCAGGGCCCGGACGCGTCCCGCCTGACCCACCCCGGGACGGTCATGGGGACGCCCCTGTACATGTCCCCGGAGCAGGCGATGGGCGTGGACGCGGGGCCCGCCTCGGACGTGTACGCGATGGGCGTCATCCTCTACGAGTGGCTGCACGGCCGGCCCCCGTTCGAAGGCCCCGTCCGCGAGGTGCTCTACGCCCACGTGCACCGCACGCTGCCCGAAGGCGACGCCCGCTGGGACCTGCCCCCCGGGCTGCGCGAGGTCCTCCGTCGGGCCCTCGCCAAGGACGACGCGAAGCGTTTCCCGGACGCGGGGACGATGCGCCGCGCCCTGCAGCGCGTGCGGCGATCGGGCGCGGACCTGCGCGCGGCCACGCCCACCCGCGTCCAGGACCCCCCGACGCTGCCCGGTCGGCTGCGCCCCGACGCCGTCGCGTGCCTCCCCCCGGAGCTGCCCTTCGCGGGCCGCGAGGCGGAGTTCCTGCGGCTCGTGGCCCTCCTCCAGCCGTCGGGCGGACGAGGCCGGATCGTGCTCGTGCGCGGTCCCGCCGGGGTGGGCAAGACCAGGCTCGTGCGGGAGGCGGTCGAGGCGGTGGTCCAAGCGGGCGCGGCGCGGGCGGGCAGCGGGACGGCGCGAGAGGACGGGGCGCCTCGGGCCGAGCTGCTGGCCGCGCTCGACGAGCTCGACGGGGGCGGCGGACCGGACTCGCGGGACCAGGAGGGGACGGCGTCCCCGGCGGATCGGGACGACGCCCTCGAGCGTCGGGCGCGGGCCGTGGTCGCCGCCGGGCCCGCCATCCTGCGCATCGAGGACCTGCACCGGGCAGGGGACGCGACCTTCGCCTTCTTCGATCGACTCGTGGGCGCGCAGCTCCTGGACGCCTTCCCGCTGACCATCGTCGCGACGCTCGGGCCCGGGACGGACGGGCGCGAGGCGGTGCGGCGGCTCGGTCGGCGCCCGGACGTCGTCGAGTCGATCGACCTCGCCCGGCTCTCGGACGCGGGGATCGAAGAGCTGTTGACGGCCGCGCTCGCGCTCACCGACGAGGCCGCCCGTCGGCTCGCCGCGCCCTGCGGCGGGTCCCCCCTGCTCGCCGCGCAGCTGCTCCGCCACGTGGTGCGCGAGCGGCTCCTGGAGCCGTCGGAGCGCGGGTGGGAGCTGCCCGACGACGCCCTGGCGGACCTCGGCGCGTCGGCGTCGCTGGAGCAGCTCCTGCGCTATCGGCTCGACGGGCTGCTCGCGGGCGGGCAGGCCGCGGCGGACGTGCTCGAGGCCGCGGCCGTCCTCGGTGATCGATTCGACGTCGAGCGGCTCGAGGCCGTGCTCGCGGTGGGCACGTCGCCGCTCGCCGAGGAGGCGCTGGACGACGTCCTCGATCGCCTGCTGAGCGAGGGGGCGCTCACCGAGCCCGCCGGGCCGGGCGACCGACTCCAGTGGGACAGCGGGCTCCTGCGCAGCCTCGTGCTCGGGGACATGCAGGGTTCGCGGCGGCGGCGCCGCCTGTCCGCGGCCGCCGCGCGCGCGCTGAGCGACGTCCCCGGCAGCGAGCGGGCGGTGGTCGAGCTCTTCCTGCTCGCGGGGGAGCCCCTGGAGGCCGCGCCCTTCGCCGTCGACGCGGCCGAGCGCGCGGTCCGGGCGGGGGAGTGGAGCGACGCGGTCCGCCTGCTCGCGACCGCGCTGTCCCAGGGCGCCCTGTCGCGGGGCCTGCGTACGCGGGCCCTGTTCGCCATGGCCGAGGCCGACAACGCCCTGGGCCGTCGGGGGGAGGCCGAGGCGCGGTACGAGGAGGCGTTGGCCCACGCCGGGACCGTCGTGGCCCGCGCTCGGGCCTGGTTCGGGGTGGGGCGATCGCGCTTCAACCGCGGGGAGACCCGCGCCGCCGCGGACGGGCTGGTCACGGCCCTCGAGGTCCTCGCCGACCACGAGGGCCGCGCGGCGTCGCGCCTGCGAAACCGCGTGCTGCGCACCCTCGCCGCGGCCACCCGCGAGGCGCCGTCGCTCGAGCTGGACGACGTGCGTCCCGACGCCCCTCGGCCCTCGGACGGCCCCCGGGAGCGGCTCGAGTACTTCAAGACGGTGGGGACGTTCGCGCTGATCCGCAGCGACCTGGACGGGGCGGTCGAGGCCTATCGGTCGGCGCTGCGGGAGGCGCGGGCCGACGGCGCCGACGCGGACGAGCCGCGGGTGCTGCACGACCTCGGGGTGGCCCTGCGGCGAGCGGGCCGCGTCGACGAGGCGCGGCGCGTCGTGACCGAGGGCCTGGTGGCCGCCCGACGCGTGCGGACCCGCCCCCTCGAGGCGAAGCTGCTCAACGAGCTCGGCGAGCTGGCGCGGGAGGCGGGGACCCCGGACGTCGCCCGCGACCACTACGCGGCGGCCGTGGCGATCTGGGAGGCGCGGGGCGACCACCAGGCGTTCGTCGGTCGCCTGAACCTGGCCCTCACCGACGCCGAGTCCGGTCGCGCCGAGCGGGCCTTCCGCAGCCTGGAGGGCCTCGGCGCGCGCGACGGGGGAGTGCCCGCCCGTTGGCGCGTCCCCTTCGCCCTCACGTCGGCGTTCGCGGCGGCGGCGGCCGGGCGACACGACTTCGCCGAGGCGGAGCTCGATGTCGCGGTCCACATGCTCCGGGAAGCGGGGGCGAATCCGCCCGAGGCGCGGTCGATGATCGCTCGCGTGCGCGCCCTCTGGGAGGGCGGCGGGCAGGACGCCCGCGCGGGGCGAGCCGGGCTCATGCTGGAGCGCCTCGCCGCCGATGATTGAGAGGCCGCGCGCGCGGCTGGAGACACGGGCCCCGGCCGCCTACAATGGCGCGAACCGTCCGCTGAAGGCAGGGAGCACTTGGACATGGCGCACGCTCCGGTCCCGTTCGGCCGGTACAAGCTGCTGAACCTCCTCGGCGAAGGGGGGATGGCCAAGGTGTATCGCGCGCTCCTGTCCGGGCCCATGGGGTTCGAGAAGGAGGTCGCCCTCAAGCGTCTGGACTCGAAGGTCACGGCCGACGAGCGGGTGGTCAAGGCGCTCATCAACGAGGCGCGCCTGGGCGGGCAGCTCAAGCACAAGAACATCGTCGAGATCTACGAGTTCAACCACGTCGACGGCCATTACTTCATGGCCATGGAGTACGTCGACGGGTGGACCCTCGACGCGCTCGTGCGGCGTTGCCGCAACCACCGGGAGTACCTGCCGGCGTCGGTGGTGTACGAGATCGTCGCCAACATCTGCCGCGGCCTGGAGTACGCCCACGGGCTCGTCGACAAGTCGGGCCGGGCCCTCAACCTCGTCCACCGGGACCTCAAGCCCGGCAACGTGATGATCAGCCGCGAAGGCGACGTGAAGCTGATGGACTTCGGCATCGCGAAGGCCGACTCGAACCTCTACAAGACCACCGCCGCCGACGTGACCAAGGGCACGCCCGTGTACATGTCGCCGGAGCAGGTCACGGGGGCGAAGCTCGATCAGCGGTCCGACATCTTCTCGTTCGGGTCGATCCTCGTGGAGCTGATCACCAACGAGATCCCGTTCTCGGCGGACAACCTGCTCGCGATCATGCACGCGGTCCTCAACGCGGACATCGAGACCCCGCTGGCGAAGGTGCAGGCGCGGATGCCCGCCTTCGCCCCGGTGCTGGCGCGCGCGATGGCCAAGGACCGCGAGGAGCGCTACGAGTCGGCCGCCTCCCTCACCAAGGCCCTGCGCGCGCTGCGCCGCGACCTCGACCCCGGGCCCACGCTCACGGAGTGGCTCGAAGACAACATGGAGCAGCTCCCCGAGGCCACCACCACGGGAGAGTTCGGCCCCGGGGGCGCGCCGCGGCCGGTCGCGCCGCGGGGGACCGAGTCGCTCGCCGCCATCGCGGCCCTGGACCCCGAGGCGGCCGCGAGCATCCGCAAGTCCGGCGAGAGCATCTCCCCCGCCCCGGCCGCCGACGCGGTGTCGGTCGGGGAGGCCGACGCGATGGGCGAGACGGTGGACGCGCCGTCCCTCGACGGCCCGAGCGCGCCCCCGCCGATCGGTCGCATGACCGCCGAGTTCTTCGAGAGCGACGCGGCCCGGAAGAAGGCGCCCGTCGAGGTCCCCGAGACCCGCCTCCAGACCCCGGTGGCGAAGCCCCGGCAGGAGCCCAAGAAGCGACGTACGACGCCTCGGTCGGGCAAGCCCCGGCGCGGGAGGAGGAAGCCCGACCGGCGCCCGCTGATCGCGGCGGTCGTGGCCCTCGCCGCGATCCTCCTCCTCATCGTCGTCCGCATCGCCACGAACGAGTCGGACCCCGCGGCCGACCCGGACGTCGTCGCGTCCCAGCCCGTGCCCGGGCCGGACGTCCCCGAAGCGGCCACGCCCGCCGAGGCGGCCCCGGAGCCGACGCCCGAGGTCGTGGCTGAGGCGACTCCCGCCGCCGAGCCCGAGCCCCGCCCCACGCCGAAGCCCGTGGCCGCGGCCCCGAAGCCGACGCCCACCCCGGCGATCGTGGAGACGACGCCCGAGCCGCCACCGAAGCCGGTGGGGATGGGCACGATCCAGGTCAACGCGAAGCCTTGGGCCAACCTGTTCCTCGACGGCGCGCCGTTCGGACGGACGCCTAAGAAGAACGTGCAGATCGCCGCGGGCAAGCACACGCTCCGGTTCGTCTGCGCGAACTGCGACCCGGCGAAGACCGAGACGGTGACGTTCACGCTCGAGCCGGGCGGCCGGTTCAAGAAGATCGTGAAGTTCGGCGAGTAGCCCCGGCTTGCCCACCTCGTCCCACGTCCCCGCCGAGCCCGCGACCACTACCGGTCTGCGGCTTCGGGCCCCGACGATCCAGGAGAACCTCGCCTCGCGGCTCTCCCGCGAGACGCACCGCCTGTTCCGCACCCGCCTGCTCACCGCCGCGATGTTCGGCGCGCTGCTGTCGCCGCTGTTCGGCATCGTCGACGTCACCGCCGCGCGGTCCTGGAGCCCAGACCTGCCCCTCGCCGCCTTCCTGGTGCTCCGGGGCGGGATCACGATCTGGTTCGTGGCGCTGTGGATCTGGCTGCGGCAGGCGTCGGACATCCCCGTCAAGGCGATGGACTGGCTGCTGTTCGCGCCCCCCGCCGTCGCCCTGGGCTACATGACGGCCGCGAGCGGCGGCGCGGCCAGCCCGTACGTCGCGGGCACGACCCTGCTGGTGACGGCGCGCACCATCCTCGTCCCCGGGGCCGCGAAGAGCCACATCGGCGTGGTCGCGTTCCTGGTCGGCACCTACCCCCTGACCCTCCTCGCCTTCGCCCCCAAGGAGGCGGGCTTCGCCGCGTGGGTCGCCGACCCGATCGTGCTCGGGAACTTCTGCGCCAACTTCTTCCCCCTCGTGGCCATCGCGGGGGTCGGGCTCGTGGCGTCGGACATGATCCACGCGATGCACCAGCGGCTCGTATCCGCGCGGTCGCTCGGTCGCTACAAGATCAAGAAGGAGCTGGGGCGCGGCGCCATGGGCGTCGTGTACCTCGCGTGGCACCGGGACCTCGGTCGGCCCTGCGTCATCAAGCTCGTGAACCCGGCGCGCACCGGCAGCCGAGCGCTGCGCCGTCGGTTCGAGCGCGAGGCCCGCGAGACCTCGATGCTGGCGTCGCCGTACACGGTCGACGTCTTCGACTTCGGCATCACCCAGGAGGGCCAGCTCTTCTACGTGATGGAGTACCTCGCGGGGATCTCGCTGCAGGACGTGCTCGACGCGAGCGGCGCCCAGCCCCACGACCTGGTCGCGCGCTGGCTCACCTACGTGTGCGAGGCGCTCGCGGAGGCGCACCACCGGGGCCTGATCCACCGCGATCTCAAGCCCGCCAACCTGTTCCTCTCCCGCACCGGCGACGGGCGTCAGGTCGTGAAGGTCCTGGACTTCGGGATCGCGCGCAAGGCCGAGCCGGGCAACGAAGACCCGGACCTCCCCCGCAAGAAGCGGCGGGTCCAGCGGCTGCCCGAGGACCCGGAGCTCACGGCGGTGGGCACGGTCATGGGCACGCCCCTGTACGTCGCCCCGGAGGTCCTGGAGGGGTCGCCCGCGGGGCCCGCGTCGGACCAGTATTCGCTGGCCGCCACGGCGTATCACATCATCACGGGGCGCCCGGTCTTCTCGGCCTCCACGATCGAGGAGCTGCTCTACAAGACAGTGGAAGAGCAGCCGCAGCGGCCGTCGGCGATCGTCCCCGACGCCGGCATCTCCCGGGGCCTCGACGCGGTGCTCCTCCGGGCGCTCCAGAAGGACCCCCGGGACCGGTTCGCGTCCATGGAGGTGTTCCGGCAGGCGCTCGAGCCGTTCGCGGGCGCGCCCGGCGCGGCCTCGATCTCGGACATCGACAGCCCGACCCTGTCCAAGGCCGGCCGGAAGCGCCGCAAAGGGGCGAAGCGATCGCAGGGGGCCGGAAACGACCCGGACGGCGTCGCGACCGATGCGGACCTCTTCGCCATCACCGATCCCGACCTCCGGCCCGCGGCCCCACTTGACAATTAATTGACAACTCTGCGGGTCGGGCATAGCCTCGCCGACATGCGTATTGCGCTCGCCTTGGCGTCGGTTCTCCTCCTCAGCACGGCCTGCGTCACGAACCCCTGGGGGACGAGCCCCGGGAACGGCGGCGACGACGACGACGCGGTGTGGGGCGACGACGACGACGCGTCGGGCATCTCGGACATCGACGGCGATACGATCTCGGACGAGGAAGAGGGCGGCGCGGACCCGGACGGCGACGGCACCGCGAACCTGCGCGACCTGGACTCCGACGGCGACACGCTGCTGGACGCGCTCGAAGCGGGCGACGCGGACCTCCTCACCGAGGCCGTCGACTCGGACGGCGACTCGGTCCCGGACTACCTGGATCTGGACTCGGACGACAACGGCATCCCCGACGAGGTCGAGGGGGGCGACGACTACGACAACGACGGCACCCACGACGCCGCGGACATCGACAACGACGGCGACGGGATCTTCGACGAGACCGAGATCGGCGGGAACGCGGCGGATCCGGTGGACTCCGACGGCGACGGTACGCCGGACTACCTGGACTACGACAGCGACGGCGACGGCGTCCCCGACCACCGCGAGGGCGGCGACGACCCCGACGAGGACGGCATCCCCAGCTACCTCGACGACGACAGCGACAACGACGGCATCTCCGACACGATCGAGGCGGGCGACGACCCCGAGAACCCGCCCGACGCGGACGGCGACGGCTTCTACGACTTCGAGGACCCCGACTCCGACAACGACGGGATCCTGGACCCCGACGAGCCGACGTACGGCACCGACCCGTTCGACCGCGACACGGACGGCGACGGCTTCTCCGACCTCGCCGAGATCACGGTGGGCACCGACCCGCTGGACGCGGGCGAGGTGCCCGACGGGTACTACGCCGAGCTCTCGGGCCGCCGCGAGACCGTCCTGGACATCCCCTTCACCCCCCAGATCAGCCAGGCCGACATCCTCTTCGTGCTCGACGCCACCTGCTCCATGACCGGCGTCCTGAACAACATGGCCTCGCAGTTCTCCCAGGTCGTGTCCCAGATCTCGATCCCGAACCTCGCGTTCGGCGTCGCCGAGTTCCAGGACTACGCGTACGGGTTCTTCGGGGCCGCGGTGTGGGGGGACAAGCCGTTCCGGCTCCAGCAGCAGGTCACCACGTCGACCACCCCCGTGCAGAGCGTCCTCAGCTCGCTCGCCGTGCGGGAGGGGTACGACGCCCCCGAGTCGAGCATGGAGGCCCTGTACCAGGCGGCCGCGGGCCTCGGCTACGACCAGGACTGCGACGACAACTACGACAGCGACACCGACGTGCGGCCCTTCATCCCGCTCACCGGCCCGCCGGTCAGCGACGCGTTCGGCGGGAGCGTCGGGGGCACATACAGCTCTGGGGTGGCGGGCACCGGCACGATCGGCGGGGCGGGGTTCCGGGACGGGTCCGTGCCGATCATCGTCTACACGACCGACAACTGGATGCGGGACACCGACAACCCCAGCGCCTGGAGCGACAGCCAGGGCAACAACGGGTTCCTCAACCAAGCGCCCCCGGCCTGCAGCGACCCGGCGGGGGCGGGCGACGTGGTGGGCGCCGTGGCGGACATCGGCGGCAAGCTCATCGGGGTCGGGACCAACAGCATCCCCATCCCCCAGATGACCTCCCTCGCCAACGCGACGGGGTCGCTCGCGGATCTGGACGGCAACGGCACCCCGGATCCGCTGGTCTTCACGGCGTCGGCGGGCAACACGGTCAGCAACGTCATCGACGGCGTGGAGGCGATCGCCGGGGGCGGCATCTTCGACCTCACCCTGACCGTCGACGACGCCGGGACCGGCCTCGTCACCGCCATCACGCCGAGCTCGCACCCGCAGGTGCCCGTGGACACCGAGGTGATCTTCCAGGTCTCGCTGTACCCCAACGGGCTGTCCTCGAGCGACCAGGTGTTCGTCTTCCCCATGCAGGTCATCGGCGACGGAATCACCGTCCTCGCCGAGTGGGACCTCGTGGTGATCGTGCTCGCCGCCTGAGCGACCCCTCCCGACCTACTCCTCCGCGCCCCCCTCGAAGGAGGAGGGCCCGATCTCGTGGCGGCGTCGAGAACGCACCGGGGAGAGCACCTCCACGCCCTGGATCGTCGCGGCCGCGTCCACGGACACGCCGGGGCCCGTGGGGACGGGGTTCAAGTCCGCGGGCTCCAGGTCGGACACGGAGTTGAACTCGCCCGTGGGATCGCTGTGCATCGTCGTGATGTCCTCCCAGCCGTCGGCGCTCAACGACAGCGCGGTCTCCACGCTCGCGAGCAGGTCCGGGATCCGGTAGGGCTTCGGCAGGTAGACGACGCGGTCGAAGAGGTCCTGGCTCTCGTTCTCTTCGGGGATGAAACCCGAGCTGAAGATGGCGGGGACCGCGGGCCGATCCTGCCGCGCCCGGCGCAGGACCTCGGTGCCGTCCAGGTGGGGCATGCGCACGTCCAGGAAGAGCAGGTCGATCGACTGCTTCTGGTGCTCCCACACGCCCAGGGCTTCGCGGCCGTCGCACGCCTCGAACACCGAGTACCCGTGCTTGCGCAGGCACGCGACGATCAGGTTGCGGATGCCGTCCTCGTCTTCGGCCACGAGCACCGTCGCGGTGTGGGGCGTGCTCGGCGTGGCGAGCGTGGGGGTGGGGCCGGACGGCGGGTCGGCGATCCGATCCGGCGCCGAGGGGAGGGCCAGGCGGAAGCGCGCCCCGCCTCCCGGGGCGGTCTCCACGTCCACGGTGCCGCCGTGGGCCTCGACGAGCTGATACACGGTCGCGAGCCCCAGCCCCATGCCGCGGCCGAGGCCCTTGGTGGTGAAGAACGGGTCGAAGACGCGCCTGCGCAGCTCCGGGGGCACGCCCGGCCCGGTGTCCTCCACGTCGAGGAAGACGCCCGACTCCGCCGCCAGGGTCCCGTCGTCGCACATCTTGCGCACCACGCCGCTGTTCACGGCGACGGTGAGGGTCCCGCGCCCCGCGTCCTCGAGCATGGCGTCCCGGGCGTTGATGCAGAGGTTGAGGATCGCCTGCTGGAGCTGCGACTCGTCCGCCAGCACGGGCGCGAGCCCGGGAGCGAAGTCGGTGACGATCTCGATCGTGTCCGGGATGAGCTTGCCGAGCAGGCCGATCGTCCGCTCGACCATCTCCGCCAGGTCCAGCACCCGACGGTTCTGGGCTTGCCCTCGCACCAGGGCGAGCAGCCGCTCGGTCAGGCGGGCCGCGAGCTCCGCGCTGTCCTCGATCGATCGCGCCGCCTCGTCGATCTCGCCCTCGTCCCCCGCGGCGATGCGGACGCGGCTGGCGTTGCCGAGGATGCCGGTGAGGAGGTTGTTGAAGTCGTGGGCGATGCCGCCGGCGAGGGTCGACAGCGCCTCCATCTTCCCCGCCACCGCGAGCCGCTCGCTGATGTCCCGACGCTCCGCGAAGTCCGTGATGATCAGGAGGAGGCCGCGGTCTTCACCTTCGGGGCCGCGGGGCAGCGAGCGACCGGCCACGAGGACCGCCACCGGGGAGCCGTCCCGGTGGCCGAGCGTGGTCTCGAAGCGCGCGACGGAGCCCTGCTCGATGCGCTCGAGCGCGGCCGCCACCCGGGGCCGGTCGTCCTCGACGACGAGATCGAGGAAGGGGCGGGCCACCATGCTGGATCGCGCCGGGCTGCCCAACATCTCCGAGAAGGTCCGGTTGAGGTAGAGGAGCTCGCGGCCGGGGGTGAGGGTCACGAGCCCGTCCGCGAGGGACTCGACCAACGCTCGATAGCGGTCGCGGCTCTCCTCCAGGCGGCGCGTCCGGGCGCGCACCTGGCCGCGGACCGCGTCGTCGGTGTGCTCGTCGAAGGCTCCGGCGTCCGCCCGGTCCACGAACAGGAACCAGGACCCGCCCACGGTGCGGGCGACGACCTGCACGGGGACGCTGTCGCCGCGCCGGTGGATCAAGCGGATCGGGACCGCCCCCGACGGCCCGGAGCCGCGGACCATCGCCTCGTGCAGGGCGCTGTGGTCCCGCTCGTGCACGAGCTCGTCGAGGCCCACGCGGGCGATCTGTCGATGGCTGTAGCCGAGGAGCGCGCAGAGCGCCGGGTTGGCCTCGCGGACGCGCGGGGGATCGACGACGAGGACCCCGTGGGGGGCGGCCTCGAAGAGGAGTCCGAGTTCGCGCTGGCTCAGCGGCACCTGGGTCCTGTCACTTCGGCTCGGCGTCTCCGCCCGAGCCGTCCGCCCCCCCCTCGGGGTTTTCGGCTTCGCCCTTGGCTTCGTCCTCCTTCACGGCCTCCGCGCCCGCCTTGGTCTGGGCTTCGATGGCCGCCTTCCGGGCCTCTTCCTTCTTCGCCTCGGCGGCCAGGATCTGGTCCACGACGTCCACCGCGTCCTCGGTCCCGGCCTCGACGATCGCGTGCACCTGGTCGTTGTAGAGGTACACGTGCCGCGTGATGATCTCGTTCTTGTAGGCGGTCTCGGAGTCCGGCCGGACCAGGAACTCGCGCCCCTTGCGGTCGATCTCGAACTCGTACCAGAGGACCTTCACGTAGGCCTCGCGCTTGAACTCGTCCCGGATCTTCATGGGCTTGTCCCAGCACATGAAGACCTGGTCCTTCGTCATCCCCTCGATGACTTCACCCTTCTTGATCGCGTTGAAGATCGTCGGGTCCTTCTCCTCCTCGAGGGCCTTCCACCGCTTCATGTAGCCGGTCTCGGTCAGGAACTCGACGCGCTCGTCGGTCGTCTTCAGCTTGATGAAGATGCCCATCTCCTCGTCGGTCATCCAGACGTCGAGGGCGCGGACGAGCTGCTTGTCCTCGTCGGGCCAGCGCTTGATCTTCCGCTCGTTCACGAGCGCGGCGTCGGCGGGCGCCGGGAGGAGGAAGGCGGCGCAGATCAGCAGGGAGAGCAGGACCTTCGGGTGCATCGAGGACTCCAAAACGGGGGGCGAGTCTATCAAGCCGGGGATGGGGTGGAACGGCCCTTCACGGGGCACCGAGTAGGACCCGCTCCGCGTCCGGATCGGGCCGGCGTCTCACTGCAGGACGCCGGGGCGCACGAGGGCCACGGCCGTGTCGGGGAGCCACCCCCGCACGTCGTCGCCGAGCCGGACCTGGATCCACGGGGCGTCCTGGGCGACGACCGCGATCTCCGCGCCGGCGTGGAGCTTCGCGAGGTCCACGGAGCGCACGTCGCGGCCGCTGCGCAGCGTGATCTCGTCGACGGTCACGACGGCGACGGGGTGGGCCGTGACCTGCCGCGTGCGGGCGAGGTAGCCGGTGAGCCCGAGGACCGCGACCAGGGCGAGGACGGGCAGCGCCCCCATCGTCGCGAACGGGAACGGGCGGCGCGTGCGGACGGCCATCAGCGTGAAGAACAGGGCCCAGGCGCCGGTGCCGAGCAGCAGCATCTCCCGGGCGGAGAGGGCGTCGTAGGGGGCGAGCAGGGCGGTGCCCACCGCGCCCCGAGTGTGGGGGTCGGCGAGATCGTCGACGGCCTTCGCCCGCGCCGTCTCGAGGTTCGCCCGCAGGTCGCCGTCGCGGGGCAGATCGAGCAGGGCGAGGCGGTACGCCCAGATCGCCTCCCCGGTCTTGCCCGCTCGGGAGTAGGCGTTGCCCGCGTCGTACAGCAGGCGGCCGTCGTAGCGCTCGCCGCCCTCCGCGGCGTGGAGCAGGAAGCAGCTCGCGGCGTCGTCGTACCGGCCCGCGTCGTAGTGGCCGAAGCACTCGCCCACCGGACCGGCGGTGCGCGCGAACGCGACCCCGGCGACCAGGACGACCGCGACGGAGAGGGAGAGGAGGCGGATCACGACCACTCCTTGTGGGCGTCGTCGAGCCAGTCGCCGAGCGCGTCCGCGAGCCCCCCGGTGGCGGCGCCGCCGTACCGGGCGGCCTCCACGCGGCCCAGCAGGGTGCCCAGGCGCTTCGCCAGCCCCCCCGGGGCGCCGTGGGACTCGACCACGGAGGCCGCCTCGGCCGGGGACAGCGCGGCCCCCGCCCCGGCTCGCTCCAGGCGCGCGCTCAGCCACCGCCGCAGCGCAGCCTCGGCCGCCTCCCAGTCGTCCTCGGCGGCCGCCCTCCGGCAGTCCTTCAGCGCGGTCTTCGCGTCCTTCGCCCGGCCCCGTCGGATGCCCGCCTCGGTGCCCGCGGAGCGGCGTCGGGCCGCCGTGACCTCGCCCGCGCCCCAGCCCGCGAACGGCAGGAGGAGCAGCAGGAGGACCAGCGGGGAGGTGAGCCCCAGCGGACGGGCTCGGGACGGCGACGCGGGATCGTGCAGGGGCAGGATGTCCGAGCCGAGCAGCTCGACCTGCTCCTTGCCCGGCTGCAGGGCGGTCGCCGCCCCCACGGACGTGTCGGCGACGGCGGTCCCCCCGACCTCCAGCGTGAACTCCGCCGCGGTCGCCGTGGCGTAGCGCCCCACCCGGGGGTCGAAGTACGGGTACTCCGGGGGCGGGAGCGTGAACGAGCCCGGCTCCAGGGGCACGAGCGCGGTGCGGAATACGACGCGGCTGGCGACCCCGTCCTCCGTGACCTGGACGATGCGCTCGGGGGCCTCGTCGTAGGCGCGAATCGAGGCCGGGAGGTCGAGGCTCAGGGTCGGATTGCGCGCCGCGCCGTCGCCCTCGAGCACCATCGTGAGCGTCGCCGTCTCCCCCGCCTGCAGGGTCCGGGGCTCGAGGGTCGCGCGCAGGGTGAAGCTCCCCACGGCTCCCGAGAAGTCGTCGGGGCGGTCCCGCGTCGGGAGCGGGCGGACCGTCACCTCGACGGGGTCGGAGCGGAGCTGCACCTCGCGGGTCCGGGCGAACAGCCCGCCCCCCGCCACCACGACGGGCAGGACGGCGTCCACCGGCTCGACCGTCGCGGGCCCCGGCTCCACGCCGAAGAGGGGCACGAGGATCTCCGTGATGGTCCAGGTCTTCGAGTCGATGAGCTTGCGGTACTGCCGCTGCCCGGTGCGGACGTTGGGCTCGGAGGTGAGCTCGGCGGACTCGAGCTGGCCGAACCCGGGCTCTCGGCTGCGGATCGCCGAGCCGACCCGCAGTCGGTATACGAAGGCCTCGCCCGCGAAGGGCTCACGATCCGTGACGTCGGCTTCGATCAGCCAGTCCTCGGCGGGCGCTCGCTTCTTGGCGCTCTGTGCGGCCACCGACCGCGATACGACGCGGACCGTGACCGCGTTCGACTCGATCCGCTTGCCCTCGACGTCGACCAGGAAGGGCCCGAGCGTGATCTCGCCCACCTCCGACGGGGTCACGCGGAAGGTGTAGGTCGCCGACTGGGAGAGCCGACCCTGGCTCAAGCTCATCGACGTCTCGGTGCCCGCCGACGTGATGTCGAAGCCTTCGACGTTGCGCAGCCGGGGGGCGCCCCCGACCGAGCCGCCCTCGACCGTCAGCAGGGCGGTGAACGCGGTCCCCACGCCGACCTTCACCCGATCGGCGGACAGCGTGGCCGTCTGGGCCCAAGCCGCCGCGGGGGTGAGGAGGAGGAACGCCAGGGCGAGGACGACGCGCATCACCAGTCCTTCGCCGCGCCGCGTCGCCCGCGGGCCGCTTCGCGCTCGGTCCGCTGCCGGCGGCGGTTGGATTGGTCGGCCTTGAGCGCGTCGAGCAGCGCCTCGGCCTGCTCCTCGCTGAGCGCGCCCTCGACGACGGGTCGGTCCTCGGGCTCCCCCGACCCGTCCCACTCCGTCTCCTCGGCCACGGCCCCGTCCTTGGGCGGGTCCGCGGCGGCGGCGTCGGGGTCGCGCTCGATGTCCGCCGCCTCGGCCGCTCCGCCCGTCTGCTCCTGCTTCTGCTGCGGGTCGCCGGACTCCTCTTCGTTCTCGGCGGTCGCGTCCTGCTCCTGCTCCCCCTCGCCCGGCTCGGGCTGGTCGGACTCCTGCTGCTCGGACATGCCCTGCCCCTGCTGCTGCTCCTGCTGCTTCTGCTCGGACTGCTCGCCCTCGCCGTCCTGCGGCTCCTGCGGCGGCTGGTCGGCCTGGCCGTCCTGCTCCTGCTGTTCGGGGGGCTGCTCGGGGTTCTGCTCTTGGTTGGCGGCCTGATCCAGCAGCTCTTCGTACTTGCGCTGGGCGAGGTCTCGGTTGGCGAGGGCGTCCTCGTCCTCCGGCCGCAGCTCGAGCGCCTCGTCGTAGGCGGCGATGGCGTCCACGTACTTGCCTTGCTGGAACGCCGCGTTGCCCGCGTTGTAGAGCGCGTCCGCGGCGAGCTCGGTGTCGTCGGTGGCGGACGCTTCCCGAAACGCCTCCTCCGCCTCCGCGTACGCCCCGAGTCGGTAGTGGGCCTGTCCGATGTTGTAGTCGAGGCGTCGGTCCGCGGGGTTCGCGACCTGCGCGGCGATCCAGTGGTCGAGCGCGGCCTGGTGCTCGCCGTCGGCGAAGGCGCGGTGGCCGAGGCGAGCGGGATCGTCGCTGGAGAACCACCCCGCCGAAGCGGGCGCGGGGGCCCCCAGGAGCAGGGTCCCCGCGGCGAGGGCGGCGGCGGCCCGGGGCGCGAGCGGGATCCGTCGCTCCTTGCGTCGCGGGCCGCCCGAGAGGGACTCGAGCACGAGCAGCAGCAAGGCCGGCAGCAGCGCCCACTGGAAGCGCTCCTCCCACCGCCGCCGGCGCGAGCTGGACAGGTCCCGGGCCTGCAGCGTGCCCTTGATGTCCTCGTTGTAGATCCGACGCAGGTCCAGATCGCCCGCGACGCTGCGGACGTAGGTGCCGTCCGTCGTCAGCGCGAGCTCCTTGAGGCCGGGCTCGTCGAGCTTGCTGAGCACGACCTTGCCGCCCTCCTTGATGAAGCCGCCGCGGCCGTCCGGGATCGGAGCCCCCTCGGGCGCCCCCATGCCCACGACGAACACGTGCACGCCCTCCTTGCGGGCCTCCTCGGCGGCCTCCTGGAGCTCGCCGGAGTGGTCCTCGCCGTCCGTGATGAGGATCACGGCGCGGCCCGAGCGCTCGCCCTCCTGGAAGGTCTTCATGGAGACCCGCACGGCCTCCGCCAGGTCCGTGCCCCCCACGGGCACCCAGTCGGGGTCCATCTGGTCGAGGAAGACGGAGAAGGCGCCGTAGTCGAGGGTCAGCGGGCACTGCGTGTAGGCGGTGCCCGCGAAGGCGACGAGCCCCACGCGGTCGCCCTGCAGCAGCTCGATCAGGTCCGTGATCTCGCGCTTGGCGGCCACCAGCCGGTTCGGCTTGGCGTCCTCGGCCAGCATGGAGCGGGAGAGGTCGAGCGCAACCACGACGTCCACGCCGCGTCGCTGGACCTCCTCCCAGGAGAACCCCCACCGCGGCCCGGCGGCGGCGAGCAGCACGCCCAGCAGGGCGGCCCCCAGGACGGCGCCCCGGAGCCACGCGCGGCCCGTGGACGTGGGCGGCACGAGCCGGTCGATGAGGGCCTCGTCCGCGAACCGACGCATCGCCACCCGTCGCCGCCGCGCCGACAGCACGTACAGCGCGGCCAGCGGGGGGAGCAGCCAGAGCAGCCAGAGCGCTTGCGGGTTGGAGAAGTGCATGGAGCGTCGCGATCCTAGGGCAACGTGCGGAGCCAGGTGGCGCGCAGGACGAGCTCGAGGACGAGCAGGAACAGGGCGGGCCACAGCGCGGCCGCGTACAGCTCTTCGTAGTCGGTGAACTCCTTGACCTTGACCTCCGTCTTTTCGAGCTGGTCGATCAGCTCGTAGATGCGCTGCAGTGCGTCGGACGACGTGGCCCGGAAGTACCGCGCCCCGGTGGCCGCGGCGACCTCCTGCAGCGTGGCCTCGTCCAGGTCGACCTCCTGGTAGATCATCTGCTTGCCGAAGAGGCCGCTCACCTGGAAGGGCGCCTTGCCCTCGGTGCCGACGCCGATCGTGTAGACCTTGATGCCGTACGTCGCGGCCGCGCGCGCCGCCTGGACCGGGTCGAGGATCCCGGTGTTGTTCCGACCGTCCGTGAGCAGGATGATGATGCGCGACCGCCCCGGCAGCTCCTTGAGGCTCTGCACCGCCGTGCCCAGCGCGGTCCCGATCCCGGTCCCGTCGCCCGCCATGCCCGGCGCCACGGCCTGGAGCGTATTGGTCAGGACCCCGTAGTCGATCGTCGTGGGGCACTGGATCACGGCCTCTTCGCCGAACGCGATCAGACCGATGCGGTCGTTCTCGCGGCCCTCGATGAAGTCCCGAACCACCTTCTTGCTGACCTCGAGCCGCGTGGCCCGGTCTCCGTCGAGCGTGAAGTCCATCGCCTCCATCGAGCCCGACGTGTCGACGACGAGCATGATGTCGACGCCCTCGGACAGGACCTCCCGCGACACGTTCCCGCCCTGGGGACGGGCCACCGCGAGCACGAGCAGGAAGATGGTGAGGAGGCGGAGCACCACGGGCAGCAGGCGGAAGACGCGGTGCCTGCCGCCGCGCGCCTCCAGCATCATCGACAGCGCCGAGAACCGCACGCGGGAGCGCCCCACGCCGCGCAGGAGCGCGTACGCCACGGGCGCGAGCAGGACGACGAGGGCGAAGAACGCCGGGTCCGCGAAGCGCCAGGCCGTCCAGCCGGTCATGCGTCGCCCTCCTCGCGGGCCGTGGTGGCGTCGACGACGGTGCGCACGGACGTCCCCCAGCCGCGCAGCGTCTCCACCGGGACCTCCTGGGCCGCGTACTTCACGTAGTCGCTGGCCTCGAGGACGGTGCGGACGGCGGCCTCGAGGTCGTGGCGGGTCGTGACCTCCCGAGGGAGCGCGCGCAGCACCTCGGGGGTGGTCATGCGCCAGGCGCGGAACGTGTACCGCGCCTCGAGGTAGCGGCGCAGGATCGCGGAGACCTCGTAGGCGAACGGGCCCTGGTCGCCCGCGCGCACCAGCTCCCCGGAGAGCAGGCGCTCGAGGTCGAGCAGCGCCCGCTCGTGGGCGGGCAGCGGCGGGGGCTCTTCGGGCTCGGCGCGGCGACGCAGGAACCAGGCGACGGCGAGGAGCGCGAGCACCAGGACGACGGCCGCGGCCGCGAAGATCGGCCGCAGGTCGGCGTCCGCGGGGGCGACCCCCTTGATGTCCCGGAGGACGTCGCTGCCTTCGGACTCCTCGTCCCCGTGGCGGCCCGCCTCGATCAGGATGGGGGCGGTGCCCGCGGTGCCCACGACGTCGCCGGGTGCGCGGTAGGGGGCGTCCACGCCCGGGATGCGGAACACGCCCGAGATCGGGGCCTTGAGCGTGTAGATCTCCTTCGTGAGGACGCGCCCCGCCACGCGCTCCGGCCCCTCGGTCCGCTGCTTCGAGACCACCAGCCCCTTCAGCTCGGCCCCCACGTCCGGCAGCGTGAACTCCACGTCCTCGGCGCGATCGACGGTGACGGTGAGGTGGAACGGGCGCCCGGGGACCGGGTCGGCGCGATCGACGTGCGCCGTGACGACGACCGGATCCGTGGGCTCCTCGCTCGACGGGGCGGGGGTGGAGCACGCCGCGAGGAGCAGCGCGAGGACGCCGAGGGCGAGCCGACGCGTCATCGCAGTCGCCCCGAGAAGTAGCGGATCAGCGGCGTGGTGACCGACTCGTCGGTGGACAGCCGCACGAGGTCCACCCCCAGCTTCCGCATCTCGGCCTGCAGCTCCGCGTCGCGCCGCCGAGACGCCGCCGCGTACCGCGTCCGCACCGCCTTGCTGGACGTGTCCACCCACGCCTGGCGGCCGTCCTCCGCGTCCTCGAGGGCGAGGAACCCGACGTCCGGGAGGTCGCGCTCCCGGGGGTCGCTGATGTGGAAGACGACGAGGTCGT
Organism: uncultured Rickettsiales bacterium; assembly: GCA_964512225.1. Classification (GTDB taxonomy): domain Bacteria; phylum Myxococcota_A; class UBA796; order UBA9615; family UBA9615; genus CAZEKB01. The sequence goes on from CAZEKB010000042.1 coordinate 35,221, forward strand.
GCCGACGCCCCGCGATGCGCAGGGGGCGCTGGAACTCGGTGTCGGACAGGAAGTCGCTCACCAGGAATACGACGGCCTTGCGCCGCACCACCCGGTTGAGGAACGACAGCGCCTCGGCGAGGTCGGTGCCCCGGCCCTGCCGCTCGCAGTCGAGGATCTCCCGGATCACGCGCCAGACGTGCCCGCGGCCCTTCTTGGGGGGCACGAACCGCTCGACGCGATCGGTGAAGAGGATGAGCCCGACCTTGTCGTTGTTGCGCGTGGCCGCGAAGGCGAGGGTCGCCGCCAGCTCGGCCGCGACCTCGTTCTTGAGCCGCCCCTTGGTGCCGAAGTCGCCCGACCGGGAGATGTCCACGAGGATCATCACGACCAGCTCGCGCTCCTCCCGGAACTCCTTGACGAACGGCTGCTGCATGCGGGCCGTCACGTTCCAGTCGATCGCCCGCACGTCGTCGCCCGGGACGTACTCGCGCACCTCCTCGAACTCCATGCCCCGCCCCTTGAACGCCGACGTGTACTCGCCCGCCATGAGCTCGTTCACCTGGTGCCGGGTGCGGATGTGGATGCGGCGGACCTGGGCCAGGACCTCGGGAGACAGCCCCCCGTGCACGCCGCCGAGGGCGGCCTCGCTCAGCCAGCGGCCGCCCTCGTGCGCGACGGTTCGGCCCTTCGCCTCCCGGGTGTCCGCCCGCCGCGCGAACCACGCCCCCACGACGACCGCGGCGACGGCCGCGACGGTGGCGAGCAGCAGAGGTCCGAGCAGGGCGGTCGGCACGGGCCTAGGGCACGGGGACGCTGGCGAGGATGCGGGCGATGACGGCGTCGGCGTCGACCTCTTCGGCCTCCGCCTCGTAGCTCAGCACGATGCGGTGACGCAGGACGTCCGGGGCCATCGTCTTGATGTCCGCGGAGTTGACGTACGCCCGCCCGGAGAGGCAGGCGTGGGCGCGCGCCGCGGCCTGCAGGGCGATCGTGGCGCGGGGGGACGCGCCGAAGCCGATGAGGGCGCCGAGGTCGGGCACCCCCGAGGCCGCGGGGTCGCGCGTGGCGTGCACGAGGTCGAGCACGTAGTCGTACAGCTTCTCGTCGAACCGGATGGTGGCGGCGATCCGGCGCGCGTGGGCGAGGTGCTCGGGGGTGATGGTCGCGCGGATCTCGGGGAAGCCCGACATGGACCGTCGCAGGATCTCCTTCTCCTCCTCGCGGGTGGGGTACCCGACGCGGAGCTTGAGCATGAACCGGTCGACCTGCGCCTCGGGCAGCGGGTAGGTGCCCTCCTGCTCGAGGGGGTTCTGGGTGGCGAGGACCAGGAACGGGCTCGGCAGGGTGAAGGTCTCGTCCCCGATCGTGACGCGGCGCTCCTGCATCGCCTCGAGCAGCGCGGACTGCACCTTCGCCGGGGCGCGGTTGATCTCGTCCGCGAGGAGGATGTTGGTGAAGATCGGCCCCTGCTTGACCGAGAACTCGCCCGTCTTCGGGCTGTAGATCTGGGTTCCGAGGATGTCCGCCGGGAGCAGATCGGGGGTGAACGAGATTCGCCGGAACCCCGTGTGGATCGCGTCCGCGACGGCCTTGACCGTGGTGGTCTTGGCGAGCCCGGGCACGCCCTCGAGCAGGATGTGACCGTTGGCGAGGAGGCCGATCAGGAGGCGGTCGACCATGTAGGCCTGACCCACCACCACGCGGGAGACCTCCTGGCGGAGGGCCTGGAAGTACCCCGAGACCTGGTCGAGGTTCGACTGAACCTGTTGAAGATCGAACCCGGCTTCAGACATCGAAAACACGCTCCATCTGCGCTATCGCTCGATTCGGGCCGCCCCGAGGAGCGGTTCCAGGACCTCCCGACACGCGTCCCTGCTGATCTCTTCCCCGCCGAAGCGCACCCGGTCGAGGCGCTCCGTGAGGGTCGCCGCGTCGGGTCCGTCCTCGGGCGCCGCGCCCGCCCGCTCCAGCAGCTGCCGGAGCTCGATGGCGGCACGAAGGAGCTCGACCGTCGAGCCGTCCTCGTACGCGCGGGTGCACGTATCTACCAGAGTCGCCCGCCGATCGCGATCCTGCGCGCCCGGGGTCTCGCCGAGGCGCCGATACAATCGCAGGATCCACAGTCCGGCGAACAGCAGCACGACGGTGCTCCCCAGCCCGCGGCCGAGCAGCCCGGTCGCGCGCTTCTGCCGCAGTCGCTTCGCGGCGACCTGGACCTCCTCGGGCGCCCCCCGGGCGTCCACCAGATCGAGCACGGCGGGGCCGATCATCCAGGGCCCGTCCCAGTCCGGCAGCGTGACGACGGTGTCCGTCCACCACTTCGTGCGGCCGCGCTGGAACGACGAGCCCGTGCCCCCGAGCCGGACCGCCCCCTCCTCGGGCACGCGCAGCTTCGGGACCCCGGGGTTGAACTTCTCCGGGCGCCCCGGCCAGGACACCTCGACCTTCACCGGGACCTCGCCCCCGGGGCGGGGGTCGCCCTCGATGATCAGTCGCGTGCGCACTCCCGGGGGAGTGACCGCCTCGGCGGGCGCGGGCAGCGCGACGGCCGCGAGCGCGAGCAGCCCCGCGAGCAGCAGGTGGACGTGGCGGTGGTGCAGGTCCGGCCGATGGACGTGCTCGTGCTCCAGCGGCTCGTGGGCGTGCTCGTGGGTGTGCCAGCCCCGCGGCGACGCCCCGTCGTGGTCGTGGTCGTGGTGGCCGTCGTCGTGGCGGTGGCGGTGGGTGTGCACGATCGCCTCGTGGCGGTGGACGTGACCGTGCCGGTCGCGCATGAGCAGGACGAGCCCGGCCGCCATGAGCGCCCCGCCCGCGTAGACCTGCCAGGTCAGCGGCTCGGAGAAGAGCAGCGCCGCCACCGCCACCCCCGCGAACGGGGCGGTCGAGAAGATCATCTGCGACCGGCTCGCGCCGAGCTGCTGCGCCCCGCGGATGTACAGGACGATGGAGGCCCCGTACCCGAGCGCGCCGACGAGCATCGCGACGGCCCAGGTCTCGAGATCGTGCTCGAGCGGGGGGGCGCTCGGCCAGCCGATGGCGAGGTTGACGGCCCCCGCGCCGATCCCCTTGACGGCCGTCGACTGCGCGGGCGTCCACCCGTCGATCACGGCCGTGAAGTTGTTGTCGAGCCCCCAGCACACGCAGGCGGCGGCGATGAGGAGCGCGCCCGTGGCCGTCCCCACGTCGAAGGGGGCGGCGAGGACCACGCCCGCGGCGGTGATGAGTCCGAGGGCCGCCCAGGTGCGGCGGTCGACGGACTCGCGGAACAGGAGCAGGGCGAGCAGCGTGGTGGCGACGGTCTCGAGGTTGAGCCACAGCGACGCCGCCGACGCGCTCACGTGACGCAGGCCGAAGAGCAGCAGGACGGGCCCGACGATGCCGCCGAAGACGACGGCGCCCCCGAGGGCTCGCAGGTTGCGGCCGCTCCAGCGGGCCTCGGAGGAGCCCCCGCGGAAGGAGAAGGGCAGGGTCGCAGCGGCGGCCCCGAGGTAGAGGAGGCCCGCCAGCAGCCAGGGGTCGAGGTCGTCGAGCAGCGCCTTCGCGAACGGGGTCGACGCCCCGAAGAGCACCGCCGCGACCAGGCACCAGACGACGGGAGCCACCCGAGGCCCCTACTTGTTGTCGCGAAGCTTGTTGAAGAGCTTCTTGCCCCAGGCTTCCTTGCCGTCCTTCACCTGCTGCCCTTCGATGGCGGCGAACTCCCGCAGGAGCTCCTTCTGGCGGTCGGTCAGCTTGGTCGGGGTCTTGAGCCAGACCTGTACCAGGAGGTCACCTCGGCGCCCGGTCCGGAGGCTGGGCATGCCCTGGCCGTTGAGACGCAGCAGGTCGCCCGTCTGGGAGCCGGGGGGGATCTCCAGGTCGGCCGTGCCGTCCAGGGTGTCGACGACCACGTCCGCTCCCATGGCGGCGGCGGCGAAGGAGACCTCGAGGCGCCGGGCGAGGTCGTCGCCGTGGCGCTCGAACGTGGCGTGGTCCTCCACGCCCAGGAAGACGTACAGGTCCCCCGGCGGGCCGCCCTGCAGGCCCGGCTCCCCCTCGGCCTGCAGCCGGAGGCGCTGCCCCGTGGATACGCCCTTGGGGATGCTCACGGTGAGCTTCTTCTCCCGGACCAGGGTCCGCCGCCCGCGGCAGCTCTCGCAGGCCTCTTCGTAGCGCTTGCCCTGCCCGCGGCAGGTGGGACACGTCGTGCGGATCTGCAGGAACGCTTGCTGCTGGATCACCTCGCCGCGACCCCCGCAGGTGCGGCACGCGACGGGCTTGGTGCCGGGCTTGCCGCCGGAGCCGTCGCAGGTGTCGCACGGCTCGGCGCGCTGGAGGCGGATGTCCTTGGTGGCCCCGCTGAGGGCCTCCTCGAGCGTGATCGCCAGGTCGTAGCGGACGTCGCCGCCGCGCCGCGGACCGCTCTGGCCGCGTCGGCCTCCGCCGCCGCCGAACCCGAACAGGTCGGAGAACATGTCGCCGAAGGCGCTGAAGATGTCGTCGACCCCGGAGAACCCCTGGTGCCCGGCGCGGTTGAGGCCCGCGTGCCCGAAGCGGTCGTAGAGTTCCTTCTTCTCGTCGTTGCTCAGGACCTCGTAGGCCTCGGCCGCCTCCTTGAACGACGCCTCGGCGGCCTTGTCGTCCGGGTTGCGGTCGGGGTGGAACTCGAGGGCGAGCTTGCGATACGCCTTCTTGATCTCTTTGGCGTCGGCGGTCTTGGCGACGCCGAGGACCTCGTAGTAATCGCGCTTGTCCGCCACGTCGTCTCCTGGGAGGAGCGGAGGCTAGTCACCCCTGGGCGCCTGTCAAGCGGGCGACGCCGGGCCCGGCGTGTATTCTCCGCCGCCGTGAAGGACGGCCTGATCCTCTCTGTGCTCTCTGCCGTGCCGCGGTCGACCGCGAGTCGGCTGCTGGGCGCGTTCTGCCGCCTGAGCATGCCCCGGTGGCTGCATCGGCGCGGCGTGAACTGGTATGTGAAGAAGTACGGCGTGAACCTCGACGAGTGCGTGGGCGGGGTCATGGACTACCCGTCGCTGTCCGCCTTCTTCATCCGGCGGCTCAAGGACGGGGCGCGGCCGGTCGCGGAGGGGTCCGACGCCGTGGTGTCGCCCGCCGACGGGCTGGTCTACGCGGCCGGGACCGTCGTGAACGGCAGGCTCCCTCAGGCCCCCGAGCTCGACTACGCGGTGTCGACCCTGCTCGACGGCGACGGCCGCTACGAAGGTGGCGACTTCGCCGTGATCTACCTGTCGCCGAAGGACTACCACCGGGTGCACTCGCCCCGCGAAGGGCGCGTGGTCGGCCACCGCTACCTGCCCGGGCGCCTGTGGCCGGTCTTCCCCGCCGCGACGCGGCGGATCCGCGACCTCTTCGCCCGCAACGAGCGGCTGGTGATCCGCCTCCAGACCGAGCGGGCGGGGGAGATCGCGGTGGTGATGGTCGGCGCGTTCGGCGTGGGTCGCATGGCCACCGAGTTCGCCGACCTCGTGACGAACACCGGCGCGCCCAAGGGCGATCTCCAGCTGCCCGCCCCCTTCGAGGTCGATCGGTCCGGCGAGCTGGGGCGCTTCGAGATGGGCTCCACGGTGGTCCTGCTCACCGAGCCGGGCAAGGTGGAGTTCGAGTGCCGGCCCGACCAAGCCGTGCGCGTCGGGGAGCGGATCGGCCGCCTCCGGTGAGATTCAGCGCGTGCGCTGCACCAGCCACGCGACGAGCTCGCCCCAGCGCTCCGCGTCGCCCCGGTCGGGGAAGAGGCGCAGCGATACGACGCAGCCCGGCTCGCTGCCCGCGACGAGGCGCGGCCCCGACCGCACCACGTGGCCGAGGAACCGCAGCGGGGGGATGCCGCTCCCCTCGGGTGTCTCGAGAGCCATCTGGACCGTCGCCCCCACGCTCGGCGGGCGAGGACCCGCGACCAGCGCGGTCTTCTTGGACGCGAGCACGAGCCTCCCTCGCCGGGTTCGGCCCTCCTCGTCGCGGTAGACGACGCCCCGCAGGAGCTTGCGCATCACGAGCTCGCGGGTGGCCACGTCGTCCATCGTCCGGTCGGACGTGGGCAGGACCACGTCCGACCGGGGCAGGGCGGCGGAGCCGCGCGCGGGCTCGTGGGCCAGGGCCGCCAGCGAGTCGATGAGGCGGAAGCCCTGGCGGAACCAGCCGGGAGAGCCGGGGACGGCGACGCCGCGCCAGGCCGCGAAGACACGCGCGGTGGCGATGGCGCCGGTCACGGGGTGCTGGAACCGGAGCCGCCCGACGCGCGCGGGCGCCATGCGGACCCGGGACGCGAGGCAGGCGCCCGCGATCCCGAGGTTCTCGATGCGGACGAACTGCTTGCGCCCGCCGACCTCGAGCTCGGCCTTGAGGTCCGTCGCGTGGCGCTCGGAGTCGCGCCGCTCGGCGGGCGTGACGGGCGCGGCGCTCACGGAATCCACGAGGAAGAAGCCCACCCCCGCGCTCCCTCGGGCCTCCGTGGCCGTGCGAGCGACGATGCCCCGGGACGCGACCCGTCCGGCGGCGCCCGGCGGGTCGAAGTGGAGCGTGGCCCGCTGACCGAGGCGGAGCGATGGCATGCCCAGGACGAAGGCTCCGTCGTCGCTCAGGCAGATCAGCTGGTGCCTCGAGACCCCGCGGGGCGAGTCGACGTCGCCCGAACCCGGAGCCCGGATCGACGAAGAAACGCGTCCCCGCGACCCTTTCAGCGCGCCTCGGGCACCCCCTCCGTGCGGAGCCAGGCCTCGGCGAGCGCGGCGGGATCGAAGCCCGTCTCGGCCTCGATCGTGTCCAGCAGGTCCTGCATGCGGGCCGCCGAGCCGACCTGCGCTCGGGCGAAGACGCCGATCGCCTCGTCCAGGACGTCGACGCCGACCTCCTGCGCCACCGCCCGCAGGAAGAGCGCCCCCTTCATGTAGACGATCCGGGACCAGAGGGCCTCGAGGACGTCGACCTCCCCGCAGGTGGTGTCGGGAAGGACCACCCGGTCCTCCCGCCCCACGAGCCCGCTCAGCTCCTGCTCGTACGAGTCCCAGACCTCCATGCCCGCGTCGTCGCCCGCCACCACCGTCAGCGCCCGCGCGGCGAGGTACGTGGCGAGGCCCTCGGAGAGCACGAAGTCCTCCCAGCAGGCGAGCCGCACGCCGTTGCCGAACCAGCCGTGCGCCGCCTCGTGGGCGTGCACCACGGGGTCGCCGAACGCGATCTCGGCCACGTGCCAGAAGGGGTGATTCTCGAGGCCGCCGTACGCCCCCGGGCCCCAGTTCACCGCGACGGAGCCCACCGAGTCGCCGAAGGGATAGGGGCCCAGGGTCGACTCGAGCCAGTCCACCACGTCGACCAGGTCCGCCGTGCCCGTGGGCGCCGCCGCCTCGGCCGCGGGCGTGGTCCACATGGCCACCTCGGTGCCCGCGCCCGTCGTGCCGAGCACGGCGTGGGTGTAGTCGCCCCGGGCGACCGCGGGGGCGTACGCGACCACGCGCTCGACGGGCCCCGCCGGGAAGACGACGGTGTCCCCGGAGTCCACCTCCATCGTGAGGGTGAAGTCGTCGTTCGGGTCCGGGTCGCAGGGGTAGAGGTTCCCGCAGTGGTAGGGCCACAGGATCGTCGAGCCCCCCTCCAGGAACCCGTCGTAGCCCTCGGCGACGTCGAAGGCGTAGTCGATGGTCACCGCGGCGCCGACGTCCGGGGTGAAGCCCATGTCGAGGCGGCCGTCGTTCTCTTCGGACAGGAACGACACGTCGTCCATCACCCCGAGGGCCACGCCCGTCACGTCCAGGCCGGACACGTCCAGCGACGCGGTGCCGACCCCGTCGTCGGCGAATCGAACCGTGGCGCTCCCGGTGAGGGCGTCGAGGTCGAGGCGGAGGTCGACGGACAGGATGTCGCTCGCCCAGTTCTCGGCGGGCTCGGGGGCGTCGTCGTCGTCGGGGGCCGGACACGCGACGAGCAGCGCGGCGGCGAGGGGGGCGGATAGGGGGCGCGTCATGGTACGCCGAGTCTAGGTCAGCGCCCTTCCTCCCAGAAGTCGGTCGCGTACTCGATCAGGATCGTGTCCCCGTTCGGGCCCCAGTCGTAGGAGGGCTGGGCGAACAGCCGCCAGTTCGTCTCCTCGCCCGCCCAGGAGTCGGCGTGCGCGAGCGCGACGGTCCCGCCCGCCTGGAACTGCACGAGGTAGATGTTCTCGTAGTCGGCGCCCACGCCGGGGCCGCAGGTCGAGGCCTGCGCGTCGAGCCGATAGGTCATCTCGAAGAGGAGGACGTTCTCGCCCGCGGCGAAGGTCTCGCCCTCCACGTCCCAGCGCACCTCGCAGAAGAACTCGCCGCCGATGTAGTGGCGGGCCACCTCGCAGCCTCGCCAGCCGAGGTCTTCGGGGTCGGCGCCGAGCACGTAGATCTCGGTCTCTCCGCCGTAGTAGAGGCCGTCGCCGACGAACGGCCCGGGGAGGAGGGGGCCGCAGTCGACCTCGGGCTCCGGCGCGTCGTCGTCGTCGTCGACCGCGTCGTCGTCGTCGGTGGCGTCGTCGTCGTCGGTGGCGTCGTCGTCGTCGGTGGCGTCGTCGTCGTCCAGGGGCGACTGCGCGCCGACGGTGAGGGTGCCGAGGCAGCCTGTCAGGGGCAGCAGCAGGCAGGCGAGGAGGGAGCGGGGGACGATCATGCTCGACGATCTTTCACGCATCGTGCCGCGCGCGGGAGCCTTTCGGGGCCCCGTCGGGCTCGCCCGGGGGCCCCGGACGCACGACCACGCCCACGAGCTTTCCCTCGTGCTGCACCACGAAGCAGCGGTGCAGCAGGTTGGACAGGGCCGCCGGGTCCGCCTCCTCCTCGACCCGCTCCCAGGGCCGCGCGCGGTCCAGCCGACGCAGCAGGTCGGCCTCCGCGTCGGTCAGCGTCGTGCGTCGCGCGACGGCGCACCGCCGCGTATCGAGGACGTCCCGGTCGCCCTCGAACTGCAGGGCTGCGCGCCCCGCCCCGGCGTTCCAGCTCGCGTGCCAGCGAGTGATCGCCGCCGTCACCCGCCGGCCGAGCACGGGATCGTCCCGGAACGGGCTGCGGATCGTCGCCTCGAAGTGATAGGCCAGCCGCCCCAGGTCCGTGCCCGGCGGGTACACCCGGGCGAGCGCCTTCGGCGGGCGCACGGCTTCGATCCCGTACTCCTCCGGGGCTCGGAAGTAGGGGCTGTACCGGTCGATGCGCAGGGGGGCGATCGACACCGGGGGCTGCAGGTGCTCGAGCTGCGGCGCCAGGCGGAGCAGCGCCTCGTAGTCCTCCCGCGTATCGCCCGGGAACCCGACCATGAGGTTCCACAGCACGGAGACTCCGGCGCCCACCGCGTCCCGGAGGAACGCGACGTTCGCCGGCCCCGTCGTCCCCTTCGCGATCCGCTTCAGGGTGTCGGTCGACAGCGACTCGATCCCGGGCTGGACCACCTCCACGCCCGCCGCCGCGAGCAGATCGAGCTGCGCGCGGCGCATCGCGGACTTCACCTCGTAGAAGAGGCGCAGCGGGGGCCGGCCCGCGGCGAGGTCGGCGGCGCGGTCTCGGGCGAGGCGGGGCAAGACGTCCCGCAGGACGGGGAAGGGGAGGATGTTGTCCGAGGCGCGCAGCTCCTCGACGTCCGGGTGACGGGCCCGCATCGCGGCGATCTCGTCCAGGACTCGTCGCGGCGACTTGTCGCGCTGGGTCATCTCCAGGCCGTTCAGCCCGCAGAAGGTGCAGTGGGATCGCTCGCCCCACCAGCACCCCCGAGAGGACTCGAAGGGCAGCGCGATCGGCAGCCCCATGGGCAGCGTGCCGATCGCGGCGAGATCATCGAGGTGATCGAAGTAGTCGGAGTGATCCGGGACGGCGGCCTCGTCGAGCGCGGCGAGGGGTCCGACGGCCAGGACCGGGCCCCTCTCGGCGGCGCGGGCGCGACCCCCGTCGAGCAGCTCCTTCACCAGCGGGACGAACGCGAGGTCCGCCTCGCCGGAGACGACCAGGTCGAACGCGTCGGTGGCCTCCGCGAGGGCGTCGCCCATGGGTCGGGCCGCGTTGGCGCCTCCGAGCACCAGGACCGCGTCGGGGAGCAGTCGGCGGACCGCCCGGGCGAGGGCGATCGAGGCGAGGTTCTGCTGGAAGACGGAGGAGAAGCCCACGACCCGGGGGCGGCCCTCGGCGACCCGGCGGGCCACGACGTCGAGCCACGGCGCCAGTCGCGCGGCGGCCTGCTCGAAGTCGTCCGGGGTGACGGCGTCCGGGAGCGCCTCGAAGTCGTCGGGGCGCAGGTCCGGGGCGAGATCGAACGCCGGCTCGCGGAACAGCATCTCGCCGTGCAGGCGCGACGTGGACAGGGCGAAGCGGCGGTACCGGGGGTAGCCGATCGCGGCCGCGAAGCGGAGGTTGGCGTACTCCACCCGGGTGGCGATGCCCGCCGCGCGCGCGGCGGCGGCGAGCACCGACGGACCCAGGATCGGGAGCGCGGCGGACGCGAACGGGGGGACGACGAGGACGAGCTCCATCGGGAACAGCCTCGCCTACCCCGCGCGGCGCGTCTCGCTACGCGATCAGTTCGACTCCTCGAACTCCGCGTCGATGACGCCGTCGTCGTCCATGCCGGACGCGGCGGCCTGCTCGAAGCCGGTGGCGCCCGCGCCGGGGGGCGCTCCGCCCGCGTCGGCGTACATGGCCGAGGCGAGCTTGTGGCCGATGGCCTCGAGCTCCGACGACGCGGCGGCGATGGCCTCGGCGTCCTCCGATTCGACGGCCTCGCGGCCCTTCGTCAGCGCCGCCTCGAGCTCGCTCTTCAGGTCGTCGGCGATCTTGTCGCCGTTCTCCTTCATGAGCTTCTCGGTCTGGTAGACCATCGAGTCGAGCTGGTTGCGCTTCTCGACCGCGTCGCGCTTCTCCTTGTCCGCGGCCTCGTGCTTGCTCGCCTCGGCGACGAGGTTCTCGACCTCGTCCTTGCTCAGGCCGGAGCTCGCCTCGATCTTGATGCTCTGCTCCTTGCCCGTCGCCTTGTCCTTGGCGGAGACGTGCACGATGCCGTCGGCGTCGATCTCGAACTTCACCTCGACCTGGGGGATGCCGCGGGGTGCCGGCGGGATGCCGACGAGCTGGAACCGCCCGAGGGTCCGGTTGTCCCGAGCGAAGTCGCGCTCGCCCTGCACCACGTGGATGTCCACGGCGGTCTGGTTGTCCGACGCGGTGGAGAAGACCTCGGTCTTCTCGGTCGGGACCGTCGTGTTGCGCTCGATGAGCCGGGTCATGACGCCGCCGAGGGTCTCGATGCCGAGGCTCAGGGGCGTGACGTCGAGGAGCAGGACGTCCGTGACGTCGCCCGTGAAGACGCCGCCCTGGACGGCCGCGCCCATGGCCACGACCTCGTCCGGGTTCACCGACTTGTTGGCGGAGCGCCCGAAGATCTCCTCGACGCGCTTCTGCACGAGCGGGATGCGGGTGGAGCCGCCGACGAGCACGACCTCCTCGACCTCCTTGGCCTTGAGGCCGGCGTCCTTGATGGCCTGCTTCACCGGGCCGAGCGTGCGCTCGACGATCGGCTCGATCATCTGCTCGAACTTGCTGCGCGACAGGGACACCTGCAGGTGCTTCGGGCCGCTCGCGTCGGCGGTCAGGAAGGGCAGGTTGATCTCCGTCTGCTGCGCGGACGAGAGCTCGATCTTCGCCTTCTCACCGGCCTCCTTGAGCCGCTGCAGGACCATCTTGTCGCCGGACACGTCCATGCCCGTGTCCTTCTTGAACTCGGCGATGAGCCAGTCGATGACGATCTGGTCGAAGTCGTCGCCGCCGAGGTGCGTGTCGCCGTTGGTCGACTTGACCTCCACGACGTTGTCGCCGATCTCGAGGATGGAGATGTCGAAGGTGCCGCCGCCGAGGTCGTAGACCGCGATGATCTGGTCGTCCTTCTTGTCGAGCCCGTAGGCCAGGGCGGCGGCCGTGGGCTCGTTGATGATCCGCTTGACCTCGAGGCCCGCGATCTTGCCCGCGTCCTTCGTGGCCTGGCGCTGGCTGTCGTTGAAGTAGGCCGGGACGGTGATGACCGCCTGCTCGACCGTCTCGCCGAGGTACTCCTCGGCGGCGCGCTTCAGCTTCGTGAGGATCTGGGCGCTGATCTCCGGCGGGCTGTACTTCTTGCCGTCGACCTCGATGGAGGCGCGGCCGCCGGCGCCCTTGACGAGCTTGTAGGGCGTGCGCTTCGCCTCGTTCTTCACGTCCGCGAAGTTCATGCCCATGAAGCGCTTGGCCGAGAAGATGGTGCGCTCGGGGTTGGTGATGGCCTGGCGTCGCGCGGCCTGGCCGACGAGGCGCTCGCCGTCCTTCGTGAAGCCGACGACGGACGGCGTGGTGCGACCGCCTTCTTCGTTGAGGATGACCTTGGGCTCGGCCCCCTCCATCACGGAGACGACGGAGTTGGTGGTGCCCAGGTCGATGCCGATGATCTTCGCCATGTTCGGTCTCCATCGCCGGAAATCCGGCGGTAAGTAGCGGGAATCGTACGCTTTTCGGGGCCGCCGAGGAGGTGCTCCCGGGCCGACGCTCAGCAACGTAATTCCGGCGAATCGAGTGTCAAGCGACCGGCGTGAGACGCTCCAGGGCTACCGTTGCCCCATGCCCCCCGCCCCCCGCCCCGACGATCGCCTGCGCGCCGACGTGCGCATGCTCGGCGCGTTCCTCGGCGACACCCTCAAGGAGGTCGAGGGCGAGGACCTCTTCGCCACCGTCGAGCGCGTCCGCCGCCTCAGCCGGGCCGCTCGGAAGGGCGACGCGGCGGCGGCCGAGGAGCTCGCTGCGCTGCTCCGCTCGCTGCCGGTGGAGGACGCGCTGCCGGTGGCCCGGGCGTTCGCGCAGTTCCTGGCCCTCGCCAACATCGCCGAGCAGCACCACCGGATCCGACGTCGGCGGGAGTACCGCGAGGCCGGATCCGCCGCCCAGCGAGGCTCCCCCGACCAGTCGTTCGGCGCGCTGCTCGCCGACGGCGTCGCCCCGGCAGACCTGCACCGCACCGTCCGGGAGCTCGAGATCGAGCTGGTCCTCACCGCCCACCCGACCGAGGTGAACCGGCGGACGATCCTCCACAAGCAGAACGTGATCGCCGACCTGCTCGACCGGGGCGACGAGGACGGACTGCGGCGGGTCGTCGCCGAGATCTGGCTCACGGATGAGGTGCATCGCCGGAAGCCGTCGCCCGTCGAAGAGGCGCGCGGGGGCCTGATGGTGTTCGAGCAGTGCCTGTGGGACGCCGTGCCCCGATGGCTGCGGTCGCTGGACGCGTCGCTCGCGGCGGCGACCGGGGAGGGGCTGCCCCTCGACGTCTCGCCGGTGCGGTTCGGGTCCTGGATGGGCGGGGACCGCGACGGCAACCCCAACGTCACCGCCGAGACCACCCGCCGGGTGTGCGCGCTGGGCCGCTGGATCGCCGCCGACCTGTACTGGCGGGAGGTGGACGCGCTGCGCGCGGAGCTCTCGCTGGAGCGGTGCTCGGACGAGCTCCGAGCCGCGGTGGGCGACGTCGCCGAGCCGTACCGGGAGCTCCTGCGCGGGGTGAGGGATCGCCTCGACGCGACGCGCGAGCACTTCGCCGCGCTCCTCGCGGGCGAGGCCCCCGACGACGACCGGGCGATCTACCTGCGGCCCGACGAGCTCGCCGCGCCCCTGGAGCTGTGTCGCCGCTCCCTGATCGCGACGCGCGCGGGCCGCATCGCCGAGGGCCGTCTCACCGACATCCTGCGTCGGCTCGCCGCGTTCGGGCTCGTGCTCGCGAGGCTGGACATCCGTCAGGAGGCGCCCCGCCACGCCGAGGCCCTGGACGCCGTCACGCGCGCCCTCGGCCTGGGCTCGTACGCCGAGTGGGACGAGGCCGGGCGCCGGAACTTCCTGCTCGCCGAGCTGGCGAGCCGCCGTCCCCTGATCCCGCGGGAGCTCGACGCGTCCGAGGACGTGCGGGAGGTGCTCGCCACGTTCGCCGAGATCGCTCGCCAGCCGGATCTCGGGGCCTACGTGATCAGCATGGCGTCGACGCCGTCCGACGCGCTCGCCGTGCTCCTGCTCCAGAAGGAGGCGGGCGTGCACCCGCCGCTGCGCGTCGTCCCGCTCTTCGAGACCGACGACGACCTCGCCGGGGCGGTGGACACGATGGAGCGGCTCTACGACGTCGCCCCCTGGCGGGAGGCCTTCGGCGATCGGCAGGAGGTGATGATCGGCTACAGCGACTCGGCCAAGGACGCGGGCCGGCTCGCCGCCGCGTGGTCGCTCTACCAGGCCCAGGAGCGCCTCGTGGCCGGGGCCCGGGCGCGGGGCATCCGGCTCACGCTCTTCCACGGCCGCGGCGGCAGCGTGGGGCGGGGCGGGGGACCGATGCACCGGGCGATCCTCTCCCAGCCCCCCGGGTCGACCGACGGACGCCTGCGCGTGACCGAGCAGGGCGAGATGATCCAGGCGAAGTTCGGGCTCCCCGGCATCGCCCAGCGCACCCTGGACCTGTACCTGACCGCCGTCACCGAGGGGAAGCTGCGCCCGCCTCGGGGGCCCGAGCCGGCCTGGCGCGCCCTCATGTCGGAGATGGCCGACGCGGCGAAGGCGGGGTACCGAGACCTGGTCCGCGGCGAGCCCGACTTCGTCCCCTACTTCCGCGCGGTGACCCCGGAGCAGGAGCTGGGGCGGCTCAAGATCGGCTCGCGGCCCGCGCGCCGACGCAAGGGCGGGGGGGTCGAGTCGCTGCGCGCGATCCCGTGGATCTTCGCCTGGACGCAGACGCGGCTGATGTTGCCGTCGTGGCTGGGCGTCGGCGACGGGCTCGCGCGCGGGCTGCAGGACCCCGACACGCTGGGGGCGATGCGCGACTGGCCCTTCCTCGACGCGACCCTGTCGCTGATCTGCATGGTGCTGGCCAAGGCCGAGCCGCCCATCGCCGCGATGTACGACGCGGCGCTGTGTCCCGCCGAGCTGGAGGGGCTCGGAGAGCGCCTGCGCGCTCGCTGCCGACGCACCGCGGCGCTGCTCGAGGAGGTCCAGGGCTCGCTGCGCGACGGCAACCCGGTGCTCGCCCGCACCCTCGACCTGCGCAACCCCTACGTCGATCCCCTCAACGTGCTCCAGGCCGAGCTGCTGCGGCGCTTCCGAGCCGAGCCCGACCCGCGCCTCGAGGAGGCGCTGATCGTCACGATCAACGGCATCGCCGCCGGGATGCGCAACACGGGATGAGGAGGAGCAGGAGGCCCGTCCCGGGCGCGGGCCCGCTCACCGACGCGGCGCACTCGCACCCGTCCGGGGGCCCCGGCGGCTCCGGCGGCGGGTCGCCGTCCGGCGGCGCGGAGTCGTCGTCGTCGTCGCCCACCACGTCGTCGTCGTCGCCGTCGTCGGCCACCTCGAGCAGCAGCGCGAGGTCGTCGATGTAGGAGTCGTTGTCCTCGCCCGCGTGCCGGGTGCCGGTGAGGACGAACTCGATCGACGTCGTCCCCGCGGGCACGACCGCGTCGGCGGACCGCTCGGTCCACACCGTCGTCGCGGACGAGATCGGCTCGGCGCGCCCCGCCTCGAACCCGTCTCCGTCGCGGAATACGAGGAAGGCGCCGGGCACGTCGTCCCCGCCCCAGTCGGCGAAGAAGCCGCGATACAGCGCGGTGACGAGGCCCGCGTCGATCGCGTCGCGGTGGACCGATACGTCCACGCCCTGGAACGCTTCGCCCGCTTCGCTCTCGCCCGCGCAGACCCCGCCGACGGCGAAGTAGCGATCGCCGGTGTGGGGGTTGCCCGCGTCGCACTCGCCCGCGGCGAGGGACTCGATCACGCCCACCCGCGCGGTCCAGGCGGTCGTCCCGTCCTCCGCGCCCGGGTTCACCAGCAGGTTCTCCCCGAGCGCCGAGGGGGCCGTCGTGAACGGGGCGGGGTCGGACCAGTCGCTCCAGGCCAGCCCCCGATCCCGGTAGCGGACGCGCCAGCACAGGTCCGCGTCCCCGGGGAGCCGGTCGACGAAGAGGTCCGCGAGATCGTCGTCCGCCTGGGTGTCTTGTCCGAAGTAGCGGTTCTCGTGCTGCACCCACTGGTCGAGCAGGGGGGCGGTGAAGGCGCAGTCCTCCGCCACCTGGTATCGCGCCGCGCCCTGCAGGTCGCCGTCCCCGTCGGCGAACAGCGTGGCGACGAACAGCACCTCCTCCGGAGGCAGGGCGCCGTCGGCGTCGGACGGCCGCAGCGCCTCGGGTGGGGACGGCGGTGTATTGCCGACCCGCACCGTGATGTCGTCGGACACGACGTTGTCCCGGGGCGTGTCCTCGTCTCCGCGCGTCACCCGCCGCAGCCGGAACTGCGGATCCGCGCCCGCGTCGACCTCCACCAGCACGAAGCCGTACTCGTCTTCGCTGACGGTGAACTCGTCGTAGTCCACCTGCGCGTATTCGCCCCAGTAGTCGATGTTGCCGCCCGCCGTCGCCACGTTGACCCACAGGTGCTCGTGGTCGCGCGACTGTCCTCGGGAGTAGCCGTGCGTGTGCCCGAAGAAGTGGATGCTCGGCTTGCCGCAGTCCGTCGAGAAGCTCTCGAGCCGACTCACCACGTCGCCCGTGTAGTCGAGCTCGCCCGCGATCCACAGCTCCGACTTGAACGGGTGGTGCAGCTGCACGAAGACGAAGTCGAGGACCGGATCGGCGCAGGCGTCGGCGAGCACGTCGTCGAGCCAGCTCAGCTGCGTGGGCGTGCGGTACCCGGGGTTCGAGTCGAGCCCGATGAGCCATTTACGACCATAGGCAGAACCTGGGTGACCCCGGGTTCTGCCTTTGGCG
>CAZEKB010000043.1:0-38292 GCA_964512225.1 uncultured Rickettsiales bacterium
CCGTGGACGACGACGACGCCGTGGACGACGACGACGCGGTCGACGACGACGACGCCGTGGACGACGACGACGCCGTGGACGACGACGACGCGATCGACGAGGACTTCAACTGCCGCGCCGTCGGCTTCACGGCGAACCAGCACGCCGTGGTGGCCGACGCGAGCCTCATCGCCCTCGGCCGCGACCCGTCCGCGAGCCTCACCGTGGAGTTCTGGGCGAAGCAGACCTGGGCCGTGCTCAGCGAGGCGCAGTACCTGATGGCGGTGAAGCCCGTGGAGCTCCCCGCGAGCTCCGCCAACACCGACTGGGGGGTCGCCTGGTCCCCGCCCGCTCCGATCGGCGACGACACCGCGGTCTGGGGCACGGGGTCCGGCAACGACCCGACGGGGTGCGCATACCAGCGACTGCCCTGGAGCGACGTCCTCGGGGACCAGCAGTGGCACCACCTGGCGTTCACGATCGCCGCCTCCGCCCCCGAGTCCGGCGAGAAGGCCGTCTTCGTCGACGGCCAGGAGATCGGGCGCTGCACCTACTCCATGAAGGCCGACGTGCAGGGCATGCCCGGCTTCATGCTGGGCGGGGCGACGAGCAACAACGCGGGCGCGCTGCACTGGTCGGGTGTGATCGACGAGCTGCGCATCAGCAGCACGGTCCGCTACACGACGGCGTTCACGCCGGACTGGTTCCCCCCCGTCGACGGGGACACGCTCGCCATGTGGCGCTTCGACCCGACCGAGCCCGGGCCGACGATCGAGGACTCGTCGGGCAGCGGCCTGCACCTCGGCCTGAACGACACCACCGTCTGGAACGAGCTCCAGTCCGTCTGCGACATCATCCCCGAGTGAGGCGCGGGCCTGCTGTCGAGACCGCATACTGAGGCCGCCATGAGAGCCCGAGTCCGCCTCCGCCTGCCCGACGGCAGCACCCGTGAGCTCGAACCCGGCGACCAGATCGGCCGCCTCTGGACCATGGCGCTGTGCCTCGACGATCCCCGCGTGAGCGAGGCTCACGCGATGGTCTCGCTCCGCGGCCAGGAGCTCGTCCTCCTGGCTCTGCGGCGGCAGTTCCTGGTGCGGGGCCGCCCCACCTCCGAGGTCGTGCTCGAGCCCGGCCTCGAGGTGGAGTTCGCCCCGGGCCTGCCCATCGTCGTCGAGGCGGCCGAGCTCCCGCGGGAGATCCTCGCGATCGAAGGCGACGGCGTGCCCCGGCAGGTCCTGGGAGGGGTCTGCTCGGTCGTCCTGGACCCGACCCCTCGCCTCGTCGCCCGGGCGGCGGAGCCCGCGGCCGCCCGCATCTGGGGGACGGGCCGTGGGTGGCGCCTGCGCATCGGCGACGCGCGCCCGCGGGACATCGGGCCGGGGGACTCCTTCGAGCTCGAGGGACATACGCTCCGGGCCGTCGCCGTGAGCCTCGCTCGGGCGGAGCGGGAACGCACCGCCGTGGCGGGCGGGGTTCAGGACCCCCTCCGCGTCGTGGCCCAGTTCGACAGTGTCCACCTCCACGCGGGCGACCGGCCCCCCGTCGTCCTCGGGGGCATCGCCGCGCGCCTCGTGAGCGAGCTGGTGGCGATGCAGGGACCGGTCGCCTGGGAGGTGCTGGCCCGCGAGCTGTGGAAGGACGACTCCGACAAGTTCACGCTCCGGCGCAGGCTGGACATGCACCTCGTCCGCCTGCGTCGGCGGCTCGAGGAGCACCGCATCCGCCCCGACCTGGTGCGCCCCGACGGCACGGGCAGCGTGGAGCTGATCCTGTACCCGGGGGACGTGGCCGAGGAGCGCGGCTGACCGACGGTATGCTCGGGCTCGGCCGCCGATGCCCGAGACGCCCTCGCCCGACCCCCCGCCCCTGCCCAGCCTCGGCGGCTGGAGCAGCCCCGGGGAACAGGACCCCCCCTCCGACGGAGCGGAGCACCCGTTCGACCTGCCCGAGCCCGGTCGGTACGAGGTCGGAGGCACGATCGGCCTCGGCGGCATGGGGCGGGTGCTGCTCGCCCGCGACCTGCGGCTGGACCGCGACGTCGCCTTCAAGGTCCTCCGGCCGGGCATCGACGACGCGCTCGCGCTGCGACTCGCCCGCGAAGCGCGGGTCACGGCGCGGCTCGAGCACCCCGGGATCGTGCCCGTCTACGACGCCGGTCGGAGCCCCGACGGACGCCTCTTCTACGTCATGCGGCTCGTCCGCGGCCGGTCCCTGCACGAGGCCATCCGCGCGGCCGACGGCCTCGACTCACGCCTCCTCCTGCTGCGCCACTTCCTGGGCGCGTGCGAGGCCGTGGCGTACGCCCACGACCGGGGCGTGCTGCACCGCGACCTCAAGCCGGGGAACGTGATGTTGGGGCGCTTCGGGGAGACGCAGGTCGTCGACTGGGGGCTGGCGTGGGTCGACGGAGAGGACCCCCCCGCGGGCGCCGCGGGCACCCCCGCCTACATGGCTCCCGAACAAGGTCGCGGCGAGCCCGCCACGGCGGCCTCCGACGTATACAGCCTCGGGGCGTCGCTGCACGAGCTGGTCGTGGGGGCGACCCCGGCGGAGGGCGAGCCCACGGACCCGGGGCTCGTCCCCCCCGAGCTCGCCGCGATCGTCTCCCGGGCCGTCGCCTCCGCCCCCGCGATGCGGTATTCGGACGCAGGGGCGCTCGCCGCCGACGTGGCTCGGTACCTCGACGGCCGCCGGGTGACCGCTCACGCCTACACGCCCCGGGAGCTGCTGGTGCGGTTCGTCGCCGCCTGGAGGGTCCCGCTCGGGGTGGCCGCCGTCGCCCTGTCCGTGATCGCGATCGGCACGGCGTTCTCCATGCACCAGATCCGGGGATCGCGGGATCGGGCCGTGGCCGCGGAGGCCGAGGCCGTGGGGGCGCTGGCCGCCGCCGACGCGAGCCTCGCCCGCCTCCTCACCGACCGCGCCGTGGAGGCCCTGGACAAGGGCTTCCGGGCCGAGGCGGAGCTCCTGGCGGCCAAGGCGCTCGAGCTCGACCCGGAGTCGCCCCGGGCCGTCGGCGTGCTCGCGGCGTGGAGCGGTTCGCCCCGGCCGGAGATCGGCCGCAGGGATCCCCTCCCGACGTGCCGTGAGCGGACCGTGAGCGACGACGGTCGCCACATTCTCTGCTTCGGGTCGAAGGGCGTCTCGCTGTGGCGAGCGGGGGCCTCGGAGGCGCTCTGGAGCAGCCCCGCGGGGGGCGAGATGGGCGCCTTCGGGGGGGGCGGCGTCGTGGTCGTCGGCGGCGAGCGGAGGCCGCTCACGGCGCTGCGCCTCACCGACGGCGCGGGCGCGGGCGGCGCGGGCACGATCGACCTGCGCGAGGTCGTGGCGGCGGGCGACTGGGCGGTGGCGCACAACGGCCTTGAGCTGGAGGCTCTGTCGCTCACGTCGGACGTGCGGGTGCGGCGCACGGCGTGCGAGGGGCGCGGCCCGGAGCGGGCCGACCCCGGGATCCGCACGACCGCGCTCACGGAGCACGGGCGCTTGGCGGTGGTCTGCCGAGACGGCTGGGTCGAGCTGGGCCCGGTCGACGGCTCCCCCGACGGCGGCTTCGTCACGCCGTTCGGAGCGGAGCGTTCATCGGCCCGGAGCGCGGCGTTCTCGGCGGACGGGCTCCGGCTCGCGGTCACCGGACACCGGGGGGGCGTCGGCGTGTTCGAGGTCGAGGACGGTGGCGTCGTGGCCCTGGTCGAGCGGCCCGTGCCCCTCCTCGAGCCCCGCTTCGCCTCCGACGGCCGCACCCTCGTGGTCGTGGACGAGGCCGGTCGGGTGGGCCTCCTCGCCGTCGAGTCGGGGGAGTGGCTCGGGGCGCTGCCGCCGCGGCCCGGGCGGGTCGCGCGCGCGGCAGCCGGGGGCCTCGTGACCTTCGACGACGAGCGGGCCGAGTGGGCCCTCCCCCGCTCGCCGGTCCCTCACGTACTCACGTCCACTCACGGGCTCACGTCGGCCACGTTCTCGCCGTCGGGCGACCGGGTGGCGACGACCCGCGGCGACGGCACGCTCGACGTCCGTCGCGTGGTCGAGGGTCTGTCCGTCGCGGAGCGGCGCTGGCAGTCCAACGTGGTGAAGCCCGGCGGCTGGTCTCGCGACGGCTCCCTCTTCGCGGCGGCGGGGGTCGAGGACCCGGCGCTGCGCGTCTGGGAGACGGAGCGGTGGTCCGAGGTCGCCGCCCACCGCCTCTCCCCCCACAGCTGGCGTCGGGCCGCGTTCCTCGGTGACTCGGTGCTGGCGCTCTCGTTTCACGCGGGGGTGGGCGCGGCGCTGCTCGACCCGATCACGGGACAACCGAAGGCGTCTCACCCGGGTCGCCTCTGGTTCGACCTCGGGGTGGACCACGGCCACGACGCGGCCGTTCTCCTCGCCGACGACGGGATGGTGGCGCGCCTCGACGGGGAGGGTGCGGCCACGGTCCTGGGGACCTTCCCCGGGGCTCACGCGGTCGACCTGTACGGCGATCACGTGGTGGTCGCCCAGGCTCACGCGCTCCACCTCCGCGGCGCCGAGGAGGGCACGATCGAGAGCCCCGACCGGACGATCCTGGACGTCGCCTTCTCGCCGGACGGCGCCCTGATCGCCACCGCCGAGCTGGAGGGAGGCGTCCGCCTCCGGGGGAGGGGAGGAGCGGTCCGAGCGGAGCTCCCGGGTCACCGAGAGCGGGTCGTCGGGGTGGAGTTCTCCGCGGACGGTCGACGGCTCGTGACCGCGGGGTGGGACGGGACGGCCCGCCTCTGGTCGACCGAGCCCGCGCCCGAGCGCCGGGCCCTCGAGGTCGCCTGGGGCGCGCTCGTGGTCGACATCATCGGCGTGGCCCCCTGAGTCGCCCGGAGCCGAGGGGCGCCGTCAGAAGCCCCGGAAGAAGGGTCGACCGTGGGGCAGCCCGGGCCAGGGGAACGCCGCGAGGAGGAAGACCGCGAATACGATCAAGCCGATCGCCATCGGCCGGTGACGGTCGGGTCCCTTGCGTCGGCCGCTGAGCGCCTTCCCGACGTGCGCCGCGACGACCGCGATGAGCATCGTCATGGCGTGCTCGAGCCCCCAGAATCGCAGGACCCCGTCCTTCATGGCCGCGCCGAAGTCTGCGAAGGCCGCTTTGGAGGTGGGGCTGAGGAAGAGGTACAGCGCCACCCCGACGAGGAGCTGGAAGTCGAGGGCCATGATGAACGCCTGGTGTCGCTGCTCGTCCGAGGCGCGCCAGGGTCGGTAGCCGAGCCACCCGGTGAGCGCCGTGACGAAGGACACCAGCCCGAGGCCGATCACGATCCAGCGGACGTAGGAGTGCAGCATGAGCGCGAGGTCGTACATGGGGCGAGCGTAGCGGAAGACGGACGAGGCGTCGGCCGTTGCCAGGGTCCGCAGGGTGGGGGACTCTGCGCCCGTGAGCGAGCAGATTCCCCTCTTCGGCGCCCCCGTGGCGGCCCCCGACCCCGGGCCGGTCGGCGCGACGGGGGACCTCGCGCTGGACACTCTCCGGGACGTGTTCGGCCACTCGGGGTTCCGGCCCGGCCAGCGGGAGACGATCGACGCCTTCCTCGGGGGCCGCGACGGGGTGGTGATCCTCCCCACCGGGGGCGGCAAGT
Source organism: uncultured Rickettsiales bacterium (assembly GCA_964512225.1). Classification (GTDB taxonomy): domain Bacteria; phylum Myxococcota_A; class UBA796; order UBA9615; family UBA9615; genus CAZEKB01. Next base: position 5,556 of record CAZEKB010000043.1, read on the forward strand.
CCCTGTGCTTCCAGGTCCCCGCCATCGTGCGGCACAGCGTCGGGGACGGGCCCACCCTCGTGGTCAGCCCCCTGATCGCGCTCATGGACGACCAGGTCTCGGCCCTGCGTCGCGCGGGCGTGCCCGCGGTGGCGATCCACTCCAACCAGGAGGGTCGTGGGCGGGGGGAGCAGCGCGCCGAGGCGGCCTGCGCGGCCCTGCTGTACGTCTCTCCCGAGCGGCTCGCGTCGGCGAGCTTCCGGCGTTGGCTGGCGGACATCGACGTCGCCGCCGCCGCGGTGGACGAGGCCCACTGCGTCTCGGACTGGGGCCACGACTTCCGCCCGGACTACCTCGGCCTGCATCGACTGAAGGACGAGCTGGACGTCCCCGTGCTCGCCCTCACCGCCACCGCCACCCCGGAGGTGATGGCCGAGATCGCCGACCGGCTGCACCTCGAGGCCCCCTTCGTGCACCGGGGGGACTTTCGCCGCCCGAACCTCGACTTCTCGGTGGAGCTGGTCCAGTCGGACATCGCCCGCGCGCGCCGCGTCGTGGAGCTGGTGCGGGGGGCGCGGGCCGGGGCGCGCCCCGGGAGGGCCGTCGTGTACTGCGCCACGCGGAAGCGGGTTCAGGCCGTGCACAAGGCGCTGCGCGCGGCGAAGCTGCCCGCCGTCTACTACCACGCGGGCCGGTCGGCGTCGGCGCGCGCGAACGCCGCGGCAGCCTACGAGGGGGGCACCAAGCCCGTCGTCGTGGCGACGACCGCCTTCGGGATGGGCATCGACCAGCCGGACGTCCGGATCGTCGTGCACGCCAACGCCGCCGGGAGCCTCGCCGCCTACTACCAGGAGGCGGGTCGAGCGGGCCGTGACGGCCTCCCGTCCCGGTGCGTGCTGCTCTACTCCACCGCGGACGCCGTGACCCACGCTCGACTCCGCGGCAAGGCTCCGGCGCCGGGCGCGGTCGCGGGGTGGAAGGCCATGGAGGGCTACATCTACGGGACCGGCTGTCGGCAGGCGGTGGTGGTTCGACACTTCACGGGCGAGTCGGTCGCGGCGTGCGGGACCTGCGACGCCTGCCGCGAGCCCGACGTCGTCGCGCGGGCGGTCGCGAGCGAGCGTGAGCGCTCGACGGAGAAGCGACGGGCGCGGGCGAAGAAGCGGGCGGCGGAGGCCCTGGTGGTGCTCACGCCGGAGCAGGAGGAGCGGGTGACCGCGTTCGTGAGCGCCCTCCGCAGACCCGCGGGCAAGCTGCTGATCGCCCGGGGGCTCCGGGGGAGCAAGGCGAAGGCCGTGAAGCGTCGCGGGCTGGCCAAGAACCCGGGGTACGGGGCGCTCGCGGGGATCCCCGAGGCGGTGCTGGTGGCCACCATCGATACGATGCTCGACGACGGCCGCCTGGTGCCCAAGGGCCGCAAGTACCCGACGGTGTGGCTGCCCGACAAGCCCGTGCGGGGTCCCCGCGACCCCGACGCGAAGCCCCGACGCCCCCGCCCCACGGGGCTCGAGGCGGCGCTCGTCTCCTTCCGCCGCCGCGAAGCTCGGCGGCGTCGGTGGCGCCCCTTCCAGGTGCTCACGAACGACGTGATCCGCCGCATCGTCGAGGAGCGCCCGCGGATCCGCGGCGACCTCCTCGCGATTCACGGACTCGGAGAGGCGAAGGTCGCCAAGTTCGGGGACGCGATTCTCGACCTGGTCGACGAGTTCCCGTCGTGATGCCGGTGTACAGTCCGAGGCCGATGCCCAGGTCCCTCGCCACCGCGGTCGCCGTCGCCCTGCTGCTCGGGCCCGCCCTCGCCCGCGCCGACGACGCACCCGCGGTCGCCTCGGAGGAGACCGTCGTCGCCGTGCCCGCGGTCGACGACCAGGGCCGCCCCTTCCCGGATCCCGCGCTCGTGGCGGAGGGGAAGATCCGCACGGTGGTGGGCGTGGCCGCCACGGGGGTCGGCGCCGGCCTCATGGTCGGCGGGCTCTTCCTCGGCTCTTCGGTGGCCCGCGGCGAGGTGGCGGGCAACCCCCCCACCTACACCGCCCTCGGGGGCCTGCTCGGGGGGGGCCTCGGGCTCGTATCGTTCGGGATCCCCACCCTGTCCGTGGGCGTCTACACCACGAAGCAGCTCGATCGCACCATCAAGGGCGCGGAGAAGGTGCCGCGGACCGTCGCGAACGAGAAGCGGTTCTGGAACGCCGTGATGGGCGAGCACGTCGGGCGCACGATCGCGATCAACGGGGGAGGCACGCTGCTCATGGGGGTGGTGTCCGTCGCCGGGGTCGTCGCCACGGTGGACACGGAGTACTACAAGCCCTGGTACTGGGCGGCCGTGGCCGGGGCGTTCGGCGGGGGCGCGGGGCTCGTCGGGTTGGGGGTGCTGATCGAGCAGAACGCCCGCAAGAAGCAGGAGGCGATCCGCGACGAGGTGGACCCGTACCGCAAGAAGCGCCGCGAGGAGGCCGCCTCGGAGAGCGAGGCCGCGTCGCCGCCGCCTCCGTCGACCTCGTCGGTCGAGCCGATCCTCGGCGTGCCCGTCCCTACGTTCGTCCCGCTCCCCCCCACCGCGACCGCGCCCGGCGGGGTCGCCGTCGGACTGGGCTGGAGCTTCGCGTTCTGAGCTCGCCGATGCGCCTGCACCCGTCCCTCCCCGCCCTCGACGCCCCTCCCGACCCGGAGCTCGGCACCGCCCTGCCCGACGTCGGGACCGAGCCGATCCCGGGCCCGCGATCGCGGGCGTGGGTCGACCTGCTTGCGCGACACGAGTGCCCCGCCATCACGGCCCGTCGCGCGCGTCGCTCGGAGACGTTCGGGGTGGACCAGGACCCCGTCGTGTGGGAGCGGGCGCGGGGGGCGAACGTCTGGGACCCCGACGGCGTTCGGTTCGTGGATCTCACGGGCGGCTTCGGGGTCGCCTCGGCGGGGCACGGCAACGATCACGTGCGCGCCGGGGTGCACGCTCAGGTGGACCGCCTGACGCACGGGCTCGGCGACGCCTTCCCGGCAGTGGGTCGCATACGCCTCGCCGAGGCCCTGGCGAGGATCACGCCGGGCGACCTCGGCCAGGTCATCTTCGCGGGCAGCGGCTCCGAGGCGGTGGAGGCCGCCCTGAAGACGGCCGTGATGGTCACCGGGCGGTCCGGGGTGGTCGCCTTCGAAGGGGGCTATCACGGGATGTCGCTGGGGGCCCTCGCCGTGAGCCACTACCGAGAGCCGTTCCGCGCGCCGTTCCGGGGCAGGACGGGGGAGGACGCGACCTTCCTCCCCTTCGGCGAGGACCCCGACGAGATCGCGAGCGTGCTCGACGTCGAGCGCCCGGGGGCCGTGATCGTGGAGCCGGTCCAGGGCCGTGGCGGCGACCGTACGCCTCCCGCGGGGTGGCTGCGTGAGCTGCGTGAGCGCACGCGGGAGCGGGGGATCGTCCTGATCTTCGACGAGATCTTCACGGGCTTCGGCCGGGCCGGAGAGCTGCTCCAGTCCGGGACCCCCGCCGCGGACGGCGTGATCCCCGACCTGCTCTGCGTGGGGAAGGGACTGACCTCCGGGTACCCGGTCTCGGCGTGCATCGGGACGACGGAGGCGATGTCCGCCTGGGGCCGCAGCCGGGGGGAGGCCCTGCACACGTCGACGTTCCTCGGCCACCCCGTCGGCTGCGCGGCGGCCCTGGCGGTGGTCGAGCTCTTCGAGAGTGGCGGGCTGCTCGATCGCGCGAAGGCCCTGGGTCGGCACATCGGCGAGTCGCTCACGGCGCTCACCGAGCGCCGCCCGGGGGTCTTCGCCGCAGTGCGCGGCCGGGGCGCCATGCGGGGCCTCGAGCTCCGGGATCCGAGCCGGACCTTCCCCCTCTGTCGCGCCCTCCTCGAGCGCGGGTGGCTCGTGCTCCCCGCGGGCTCGGGAGGCGAAGTGATCTCCTTCACGCCCCCGCTCACGCTCACGCTCACGCAGTGGGACGCGGCCGTCGCGGCGCTCGAGGACGCTCTGTGAGCGAGCGCAGCGACGCCCTGCACGCGCGGGTCCAGTCCGCGATCGCGGGAGGTCTCGCGCGCTGGTCGGACGAGGCCTTCGACGAGCTCGCTCGCGACCTCTTCGCCCACCAGGTCGACGGGTGCGCCGCCTACGCCGGGTACTGCCGCGTGCGCGGGGTCGCGCCGTCCGAGGGCCTCCGGCACGCGGACATCCCGGCGGTGCCCACGGACGTCTTCAAGCGTGTGGACCTGTGCACGTTCCCCGTCGAGGCGGCGGCCGCGACGTTCCTCACGAGCGGAACCACGGTGGGCACTCGCGGGCGCCACCACCTACGGCGCCTGGACACGTACGAGGCCTCGATCGCGCCCCCGATGGACCGGTTCCTCATGCCCGCGGGAGGGGGTCCCTCGATCCACGTCCTTGCGCCGCCCGCGACTTGCGATCCCCACAGCTCCTTGAGTCACATGCTGCAGTGGGCGGTCGACCACCGCGGCGGCCCGGGATCGGGCTTCCACTGGACGGAGAGCGGCCCCGACGTCGATGGCTTCCTGGCCGCCCTGCCCGGCGATGCCCCCGCGCTCGTGCTCGGCACCGCCCGAGCCCTGCAGGCCCTGCTCGAGGCCGTGCCCGCCCGCCCCTTGGCCCCGGGCAGCGCGGTGATGGAGACGGGAGGGTTCAAGGGGGCGAGCCGCTCGCTCCCTCGCGCCGAGTTCTACCGGGGGCTGCGGCGGTTCTTCGCCCTCCCCGACCACGCGGTCGTGTCCGAGTACGGCATGACGGAGCTCGGCAGTCAGGGCTACCACGCGTCCTTCGCGGAGGGGCGCCTCCGCGGCGGTCCGGACGACGATCAACCGCTGGTCTTCCCGCCCTGGTGCCGCGTCGGCGCGGTCGACCCCGACTCGTTGGAGGTGCTGCCCCCCGGCTCGCGGGGGTTGCTGCGGTTCTGGGATCTCTCGAACGTCGACTCGATCCTCGCCGTGCAGACCGCGGACGTGGGGGTGGTGACCGAGCACGGAGTGCGCCTGGAGGGCCGGGCGCCGGGCGCGACGCCGCGGGGTTGCTCCCTCGCCGTGGACGAGCTCCTGCGCGGCGTGAGCGCATGACTGCGCGCCTGCGGTGGCTCCCCGGGGTCGACGACGAGGCCGATCGCCCCCGGGGCCGCGCGGACGACGAGGCCCACCGCCGCATGCACACCGACGAGGCGTTCGACCCGTCCGGGCAGGAGTCGCGTCCCCCGCTGCCCACGGCGTTCGCGGTGGGGGGCTGCGCGGCCTACCTGCGGGGGGCCGGGGAGGGGCTCGGGCGGTTGGAGGTGCGCCACCGCGTCGCGGCCGTGAGCCGAGTGGGTCGGTCGTGGATGGACCCGCTGGACCGGCATCGAAGGGAGGCGCTCGAGCGCCTGCCGGACGAGCTGGGGACGTCGGAGGAGGTGGTCGCCTGGGGCCTGGACGCGACCTTCTCGTCGTGGACCTCGGAGGCCCTCCGGCGCTGGTCCGAGGGCGCGACGCACAGCGCTCACGCCCGGCTCACGGGGCACGTCTGGGCGGGGAATGTCTTCACCGCCGGGCTCCCGCCGGTGGCGGCGTCGCTGCTCTGCGGGGTGCCCGCGCTGATCAAGGCGCCGGGCAGGCTGCCGACCTTCGCCGCACTGTTCGCGCGCTCGGTGAGTGATCACGCCCCGGAGCTGGGGCCGAGCGTGGGCGCGGCGGCCTGGCCACGGGACGACGTTCGGGCGACTCGGGCGCTGCTCGCCGCCGACGAAGTGTTCGCGTTCGGAGACGGAAGCTCCCTGGACGCGCTGGACCGCCTGGCGCCGCGACCGGTGCATCGTTTCGGGCCTCGGTACTCGGTCGCCGTGAGCGGTGGCCGGCCGCGCAGTGATGCGCTCACGCGGCTCACGGAGGACCTCCTGGCCTACGACGGCGAGGGGTGTCTCACGCCCCGTTGGCTCTTCGTGGAGGGGGGCCTGGACGCCGCGGTCGACGTGGCGCGTCGGGCCGCGCCGCTCCTCGCCGAGGCCGCCCGCACGGTGCTGCCGGGGCGACCGCTGGCGGCCGGACCGGGCGCGGCGCGGGCGGCGTTCCTGGGACAGGCCGCCTTCGGGGGGTGGTCGGACGCCGGGCCGGGCTGGTACGCGGCGGCCACGCCCTGGGACCCGTCCCTGGCGACGCCGTCGCGCGGGCTGCACGTCGTGCCGGTGGCTCGGTTGGCGGACGTTCCGTCGCTCCTGTCACCTTTGGGCCCCCGCCTGCAGGGGTGCGCCCACGTGGACATGGACGCGCTCGCGCCGGACCTGCTAGACGGCCTCCGCGCGCTGGGGCTGTCCCGCGCGGCGCCCGCGGGGGAGCTGCAGCGGCCCCCCGTCGACTGGATCCACGACGATGTCGACCCGCTCTCCATCCTCGCCCGCTCCTGAGTCGCCGCTCGCCGCGCGCTCGCTGGAGTCGCTCGACTGGCCGTTCGTCGTCGAGGCGCTCGCCGAGCGGGCGTCGACGATCGTGGGGCGTGAGCGTTGTGAAGAGGCGCCCTTCCACGCCGGGCCCGGGGCTGCGCGCGAGGCGCTCGCCGACCTGGCCGAGATGCTGGACCTCTTCGAGCAGCAGACGGTGCCCCCGCTCGGTGGGATCGGGGATCTGCGCGTCCTCCTGACGGCGGCGGTGAAGGGGGAGATCCTCGACGGACCGTCCCTCCTCACCGTCTCGAACACCCTCGAGGGGTTGGAGCGGCTGCACCTGCACCTCGCCCGGGACCCGGAGGCCGCGCCGCGCCTGTGGGCGGTCGTGCGCGACATCCGCCCGATGCCGGACCTCGCACACCGCCTGCGGGCCTCGTTCGACTCGCGCGGCGAGCTGTCGGCGTCGGCCTATCCGCAGCTCAGCTCGCTGCGGAGCAAGAAGGCGCGGCTGCACCAGAAGATCCAGTCGACCCTGACGGCGCTGCGGAGCGAGGATCGCTTCACGACGGCCCTGCAGGACGACTTCCTCGCGATGCGGAACGACCGGTACGTGGTCCCCGTTCGGAGCGGGCACAAGCGGTCGGGGCTCGGGATCGTGCACGACACGTCCGGCAGCGGGGCCACGGTCTTCATCGAGCCCTACGAGGTCATCGAGGCCAACAACGATCTGAAGATGGCGGACGCCGAGCTGGCCCGGGAGGAGCGCCGGATCCTGCGGTCGCTGACGGAGACGGTGGGGTTCGCCGCGCCGGTGATCCGCATGGCGCTCGACGCGGCCACCCACATCGACGTCGTGCACGCCAAGGCCGTGCTCGCCCGCGACCTCGAAGCGACCGTCCCGGCGGTGGACGACACGCCCGGCTTCCGCCTGATCCAGGCCCGCCACCCGGTCCTCGTGCTTCGCGGGGTCGACGTCGTGGCCAACGACCTCGCCCTGGGCGGCGAGACGAAGTCGCTCATCCTCAGCGGCCCCAACACGGGCGGCAAGACCGTCACCCTCAAGACGCTGGGGCTCGCCGCGCTGCTGGTGCGGGCGGGCCTCGCCGTCCCCGCGGACGAAGGCAGCCGGGTCGGCTGGTTCGACCTCGTGCTCACCGACATCGGAGACGCGCAGGACGTCGAAGGGGACCTGTCGACCTTCTCCGGTCACGTCCTCAACCTCGTGGAGATCCTCCGCACTCTGGACGCCGAGCCCGCCGCGGCGGGCCTCGTGCTCCTGGACGAGATCGCGGCGGGGACGGATCCGGTGCAGGGGGCGGGCTTCGGGCGGGCCATGCTCGAGGGGATGCTCGAGCGCGGGGTGCTGCTCGCCACCACGACCCACTACCCCGAGCTCAAGGCTCTGTCCGGCGCCGACGGTCGGTTCGTGAACGCTCGCGTGGAGTTCGACGGCGACCAGAATCGGCCGACCTACCGGGTGACGGTGGGGCAGGCCGGCAGCTCGCACGCGCTGGACGTCGCCGCGGCCCTGGGCGTCGAACGGGCGATCCTCGACCGCGCGAGGAGCTACCTCGGAGACGCGGCGATGCACGTGGAGGACATGCTCGCGTCGGTGGAGTCGCAGCTCCTGGGGGCCGAGCGGGCCCGCGCGGAGGCCGTGGCCGCGGCGGAGGAGGCCGAGCGTCACCGCGCCGTCGCCGAGGCGGAGCGCAAGCAGCTGGAGAAGGAGCGTCGGTCGGTGGAGCGGGCCGTTCGGTCGGAGTTCCAGCGGGAGGTCCAGGGCTACCGGGAGCAGGTGAAGACGACGATGCGTCGGCTGCGCCGCGAAGCGTCGGAGGCGGAGGCGGAGCGCGCTCGCGGACGCGTCCGGGAGGGAGCGGCGGCCGTGCTCGGCACGCTGTCGTCCGGCTCGGACGAGGGCCCCGCCATCGACTGGGCGGCGGCGAAGGTCGGGGACCCCGTGCGCATCCTGAGGCTGGGCAAGGACGCTCGGATCGCCGCGCTGCCCGACGCCCGGGGCAAGCTCTTCGTGGAGCTGAACGGTCGCCGCATGCACGTCCGCACGGACGACCTCGGCCGGGGCTCGGCGCTCCCCGCCCCCGGCAAGAAGCCGAAGGCGAAGTTCCCGAGCTCGAAGAAGTCCAAGAAGAAGAAGAAGTCGAAGCCGTCCGCGCCGTCCGAGGAGCGGGAGGCGCTCGAGCTGGACAGCGCGATCCGCACCCCGACCAACGTCGTCGACCTGCGGGGGGAGACCGTCGAAGAAGCGCTCGGGCGGGTCGATCGGTTCCTGGACGAGGCGTCGCTCTCGGGGGAGCCGTTCGTCTTCGTGCTGCACGGGCTCGGGACGGGCGCCCTCCGGAACGCCGTCCGCCTGCACCTGCGGCGATCGAGCTACGTGGGGTCGTTCGCGCCGGGCACGCGGTCGCAAGGGGGCGATGGCATCACGGTCGCCCGGGTGAGGTAGCGGGGCTCAGCTGCCCGCTTCGAGCGCCTTGATCTCGCCCGTGAGGTACTCGAGGCGGGTCTCGAGGTGGGTGAGGCGCGCGTCGAGCTGGGCGTCCGTCAGCTCGGCGTCGTCGGCGCTCGCCGTCGTCACGCTGCCCTCCTCGAAGGCGGCGAGCTGCTCCTCGACCTTGGCGAGCTGGGACCGGAGCAGCTGGAGGCGCTCGGCGCGCTCGCGCTCGATCTCCGACTGCGTCTTGCGGCGCTGATCCCGACCGTCGATGGTCTTGCCGTCCGCCCGCTCGTTTCCGGACGGGAGGCTCGGGCGCAGCCGCTGCTGCTCGCCCGCCTCGGGCTTCTTCTTCTCGTCGAGCTTCACGCCCAGCTTGATGGCGTCCTCCGCCTTCGTCCGCTCGGCGCGGTCGCGGTAGACGACAGGCACGAGGTCGAGCGAGTCGACGCCGTGGAAGACCCCCCGCTCGTCCCACCAGGTGTAGATCCACCGCTCCGAGTCGGGCTCGTCGTCGCCGCCGATGATCACGTAGTCGGGCTGGCCCGTCTGGCCGAACGCGGCCGCGGGAGCGAGGACGAAGAGGGCTCCGACGAGGAGCGGGACGATCTTCATGACGACACCTCTGGCGAGCGGAGCACGCCTCCAACTACCTTAGGGTCGCAGGCTCCGGTTGTCCTGCCCAACGCCGCCCCGGAGGGATCCGTCCGGCCCCCCCGGGGAGGATCCGGCGGCCGCCGTGGTCCCGGGGTACATTGCTCCGCGCATGGCCGTTCGAGACTCCGCCGCCCGGGCCCTGAGCCGCGCTCGCGCCCTCCGCATCGTCCCCGAGGCGTTGCTGGGCGTCGACGCTCCCGCCGCCCGGCCGGTCCACATGCATCTCGAGCACACGACGGTGTGCGATCACGTCTGCTCGACGTGCGTCCGGGCCGACGTCCTCGGCATCGACGGCGTCGAGGAGCACATGCCGCTGGACGTGGCGAAGGCGCACATCGACGCGGTGTCGCCCCGGTTCCTGTCGCTCAACGGCATCGGCGAGCCGCTCATGCACCCCGAGTGGGACGTCATCAGCCGCTGGGCGATCGAGGAGCACGGCGCGTCCGTCGGGTTCGCCACCACGGGCACCTTCTTCCGCCCCCAGGCCGACCGGATCGTGAACAGCGGCGTCGGCCTGATGAAGGTCTCGTTCCACGGCGCGAAGCCGCGGACGTACTCGCGCCTCGCCTCCGGGCGCGACCTCGAGGTGGTCAAGGACGGGATCAGAGCCGTCGTGGAGGCGAAGGCGAAGGCGGGGCGGGGTCCGTCGGTCCGCATGAACTACGTCGTCTCCGAGCAGTCGTACGAGGAGATGCCCGAGGCGGTGCGGGTCGCCGCCGAGACGGGCATGGAGGCCATCTACTTCAAGGGCGCGCTCGTGCCCAAGGGGCGGAACTCGGGCCTCGCGGGCGAGCACGACATCTTCAAGCTCCGGGCGATGGTCTTCGAGTCCGACAAGCTCGCCCGCGAGCTGGGGGTCGCGACCAACCTGGACCACTGGAAGGCGGACATCCGGCGGGTCGGGAACGTGCCCGTCGAGCAGCGGCCGCCCCCCCCCGGTCGCTGCCTCATCCCCTGGATCTCGGTGTTCGTTCGCATCGACGGGACGCTGCTGCCGTGCTGCAACTGCACCTTCATCCCCGACGAGGGCGGCATGGGCCGAGTCGGCGTGGACGGGACGTTCGAAGAGGTGTGGCGCGGCGAGGCCTTCAGCGCGATCCGTCGCGAGATGCGCGGCGGGGAGTACAGCCTCAAGATCTGCCGCGACTGCCCCGACCCGGTGACGATCCCGCAGGTCGGCGGCATGGCCATGAACAAGCTCTGGCCGGGCTTCCTCAGCAGCTGACGTGAGCCTCGCGTTCCTGTTCGCCGCGGCGCTCGTCGTCGCCCCCGTGGCCGACTCCCCGCCGGCGCCGCCCGCCCCCGACGCGGCCGAGGCCGACTCCCTGCGCCGCGCCGGGGGGCTCCTCTCCATCGTCGGCCCTCCCCCCGGCCATCGACGGCGTGGACCTGACCCTCGCGCCCGCGGGCCCGGGCGCCGTCCTCCACGGCCGCTTCTGACCTCGGGGCCCACGTGAACCCGGCGCAGCTCCTGGAGCGCACCCAGTGGGACTTCTTCTGGGTCCCGCAGATCCCCGGCGCGGGGATCGTGGATCGGCCCGAGATCGCGTACATCCACTGCGACCGCCCGATCGTCTACGCCAACACCGTGGTGCGGACGCGGGCCCCGGCCGAGCGCCTGCCCGCGCTGCTGGACGAGGTCGCCGCGGCGCACGCCGCCCACGGATCCCGGTGGCTGACGGCCGATACGTTCGACCACCGACCGCTCGAGGCGGCCCTCGCGGCCCGCGGGTACGAGCCCGCCTTCCGGCACGACGCCGTGGCCCTCGCGGTGGAGGCGTTCACCCCCCGCCGGTCCCCCGGCATCACGGCGCGGGTGGTCGACGACATGGCGAGCCTGCGCGACGCGTACACCGTGCTCGCCGCGGCCTTCGGGGGGACCGCTCCGACGGACCCGGAGATCTACGACCGGGCGCTCGTCGGGTGCACCGCCCCCGCGGCCCGCACCCGCCGCGTCGTGGCCTACGACGCCCACGGCGCCCCCCTCGCGACCGGTGCCTTCAACGTCTATCCGGAGCTGGGGATCGCGTTCCTGTGGGGCGGGGGCACGGTCCCCGAGGGTCGGGGTCGGGGCGCCTACTCGGCGGTGCTGGCGACGCGGATCGAGCAGCTGCGGAGGGCGGGCGTGAAGTGGGCGGGGCTCTACGCTCGACGGGAGACGTCGGCCCCGATCGTCAAGAAGCAGGGCTTCGAAGTGCACGGCTGGATGACCTACTGGGATCGGCCGGCTGCGGACCCCGTCCCCCCCGGTTAAGCTGCCCCGCGATGCACGTCTGCTTCGTAACGCGCCTCACCGAGCACCTCGGGATTCAGCTCCTCGTCGCCCTCCTGGACCGGGCGGGGCACCGGGTGGACCACGTCTTCGATCCGGGCCTGGAGTCCGCGGGGCTGTTCCCGGCCGACTGGAACCCGGGCCTGCTGAACACCGACGCGCAGACGATCCAGAAGATCCTCGACACCGGCTGCGACATGGTCGGCTTCAACCTGGAGATCAACACCTTCTCCTGGTCGGTGGAGATCGCGCAGAAGCTCAAGGCGCGGAACCCGGAGCTCAAGATCGTCGTCGGCGGCGTGCACGCGACGACCGTGCCGGACGTCGTGATGGGGTTCGACTGCTTCGACTTCCTGTGCATGGGCGAAGGCGACGTGGCCTTCCTCGAGCTGCTCGAGGCGATGGACAAGAACGGCGACACGACGGCCATCGCCAACATCCACGCGCGGCTGCCGTCGGGCGAGATCGTCAAGAACCCGGTCCGCAAGCTGCTCAAGGACCTCGACGAGCTGCCCTTCTTCGACAAGTCGATCCACTACGACCTCGCCCCCGAGTTCAGCCGCGAGTACCACACGAACACGTCGCGGGGCTGCGTCTACAGCTGCTCGTTCTGCTTCTATCAGCCCATCCAGAAGGTGTACGGCACCCGCTTCCGCAACATGCGGTCGGTGGACAACGTCTGCGAGGAGATGGAGGCCGCGATGAAGGCCTGGCCGTCCATCAAGACGGTCACCTTCCACGACGAAGTCTTCACCGCCAACAGCCGCTGGCTCGCGGAGTTCGCGGACAAGTGGCCCCGGCGGGTGGGGCTGCCCTTCTCCATCATCACGCACCCCGAGCTGGTGAAGGAGGAGACCGCCGTCCACCTCGGCAAGGCCGGGTGCGCGCACGTGATCATGGGGACGCAGACGGTCAACGAGGCGTCGCGCGACATGCTCGCCCGGACCGAGACGTCCGAGGACGTCCGGCGCGCGGTCACGTCGCTGCGGGCCCAGGGCATCTGGACGGTCGTGGATCACATCCTCGGCATCCCGGGGGAGACGGACAAGGACCAGGACGACGCGCTGCTCTTCTACAGCTCGATCAAGCCGAACGTCATCAAGGCCTTCTTCCTCACCTACCTGCCGGGCACGGACATCAACGAGCAGGGCATCGAGTCGGGCATGTGGGACCTCGAGCGCCTCAAGGCGGCCGAGCGCGGGCACATCGACAGCTGGCTGTTCAAGGGCGTGGGCGACATCCCCGAGTGGCGGGCGTACTACCAGCTGTTCACGCTGTTCACGGTGGTGCCGCCCGACCTCATGCACTGGGCGGTCAAGAAGAAGCTGCACCGGGTCATGAAGGTGCTGGACCCGGTGTTCCTGCCGTCGTTGTTCCTGATCCCGCGGGTCGCGCAGTCCCTGTTCGGCGGCGAAGAGGAGCAGCCCCGCAGCTACGTCAACTACCTCCAGGGGTTGTTCCGGTACTGGACGAAGCACCGCTTCCCGGACCAGCCGAACCTGCACAAGGCCGCTCGCACCCTCCTGCGCCCCAGCAAGGAGATGCGCACCTGGCACGCGGGCACGGGCGCCCCCGCCTGGTAGGTCAGCGACCCCCCCGGATCTCCTCCAGCTCCGCCCGCAACCGCAGAAAGTCGGGGTGCGTCGGCACCTTCACCAGGGTCTCCCGAATCACGACGTCCGCGTCGTCGAAGCGGCCGGTCTCGATCAGGCAGATCGCCTTGATGAGGTTCGACCGGGGGCCCGGCGCGTTGACCTGCTCCTTGCGAGCCACCGCCGCCAGAGCGCCGGGGCAGTCCCCCCGGGTGAGCCGGGTGGCGGCGAGGTGGTTCCAGGCCGGGTCGTACTCGGGGGTGAGGCTCACGGCGTGCTCGTACAGCTCCTCGGCCTCGGCGAGCCGGCCTTCGTCGAGGCGAGCGTCGGCCAGCCACGCCCAGTGCACGCCGACGTCCGGGGCGTGGCGGATGCCGGACTCCGCGAGCGCGGCCGGGCTCGACCAGTCGTGCAGGGACTCGCGAATGCCCACGAGGACGAGCGCTCCGTAGACCACGCCGATCGCCACGGCGGCCCTCCGGGCGACGCCGGGTCGGTCGCGATCGAGGAGCTTCAGGCCCGCCCCGAGGCCTCCCACCAGGGCCATCGATCCGACCGCCCAGGGCGCGTAGAGGTAGCGCCCGAAGCCGCCCCAATCGGGGACGGTGGTGACCATCGCCACGGGCAGGAGGCAACTGCCGAGAGCGAATACGAACAGGGTGACCAGCGGAGCCCGACGGCGGACCGCGACGGCGACCCCCGTGACGGTGACCACACCGATTGCACAGATCACCGTGGTTCCGACCGAAACATCTGCCCACTCGTAGCCGAGGTGTCGCAGGCCTCGGGGCGTCAGCGTGATGCAGGCCTGCAGCCCGTCCAGGAGCAGCAGCGGGAGTCGCTGCAGACTCTCCCAGCGCTGCCCCGCGTCGTTGCCGCCCGCGCCCATCCCGCCCACCGCGGACACGCGCATCGCCAGGTAGACGCCCGCCGCGACCCACGCCGGAGCGAGCCGGCTCGGCCGCAGGCCGCGCACCACGAGCCACACGCTCATCACGGGCAGCAGCAGCAGCGGACTCTCCTTGCTGAAGAGCCCGAAGAGCATCGCCGCGAACGATCCCAGGAGGAGCAGCGGCGTCCGGGCGTCGTCGCCGTCGGCCTCGCGCTCGGCGATCACGTCGAGGCAGAGCACGGCCGCGAGCAGCCCCGCCGCGGCCATGGGCTCCGCCAGCGCGGCGACGAACAGGTAGGCCTCGGAGGTGACGGGGTGCAGCCCGAAGGCGAGGGCGGCGAGCGCCGCGACGGGCCCCTCACGGGCCCCCGGGATCCAGCGGCTCGCGAGGACGAATACGAGCAGCGTGGCGGCGAGGTGGAAGAGGATGCACAGCCCGTGGAAGCCCGCCGCCGACGGCCCCCCGAACAGGGCGTACCCGCCCACGAGCGCCGTGAGGAACATCGGCCGATAGAGGTCGAAGCCCTCGGTGATGCCGTCCGTCTCGGTGAGGCCGGACTTGATGTTCTGGACGAAGAAGCCCGGGACGTTGCCGGGGACCGACATCACCGGGGCGTTCAGGACGGTGCGCGCGTCGTCCCATACGAACTCGGCTCGCAGCGACGGGGACAAGACCGCGAGGACGACGAGGGCGACGAGGATCGCCTGGGCGCGGGCCGACCGGAGCACCCGGGGAGTCTAGAGCACCGGCGACCCCCGAAGAGCGGGGCTACACTGCCGTGATGGCACGCGTCCTCCTCGTCCAGCCCCCGCCCGCGACCCGCAACAAGGGCGGCTCGTTCGCGGAGCCGATCGGTCTGGAGTACGTGGCGGCGATGCTGCGCAGCAAGGACCACGAGGCCGAGATCCTCGACGCGTGGATCGACCAGGCGGACTTCGACGACATCGAGCGCCGCGTGCGCAGCTGGAAGCCCGACATCGTCGGCCTCACGGCGACGAGCGTGCTCGTGCCCAACGCCTGGGAGTGCGCGCGCCGGGTCAAGAGGGTCAGCCCCGACATCCCCGTCGTCCTCGGCGGCGCCCACGCGATCTACGAGCCGCGGTGGGCCCTGGAGGAGAACGCGATCGACATCGCGATCGTGGGCGAGGGCGAGGACGCGATCCTCGAGTTGATCGACGTCTGGAACGGCACGGGTTCGCTGCACGACGTGCCCGGCATCGCCTTCCGAGACGCCGACGGTCGCTTCGTGAAGACCGGCAGCCGCGAGTACAACACGCACCTCGATCGCCTCCCGTTCCCCGTCCGCAACGACCGCCACATGGAGGGCTACTCGCTCTACGAGATCGTGGGCAAGCGAGGCTGTCCGTTCCGGTGCAGCTTCTGCGGCGCGTCGGCCGACCACCGCAAGGTCCGGTTCCGCACCCCCGAGAACGTCTTCGAGGAGATGGTCGAGCTCTTCGAGCGCTACGGGAAGAAGAAGCTCTACTTCAACGACGACGTCTTCACGATCGACAAGCAGTGGGCCCACGACTTCAGCGACATGCTGATCGCCAAGGACATGAACATCGAGTGGGAGTGCCAGACGCGGGTCGACCTCGTGGACACGGCCCTGCTCCAGAAGATGAAGGCGGCGGGGTGCGAGTCGGTCGTGTTCGGCATCGACGCGGGCAACCAGAAGAACTTCGATCTCCTGCGCAAGGCCATCACCGTGGAGCAGGCGTACGTGTCGGTGCGCCGCGCCAAGGAGGCCGGGATGGCCGTGTGGTGCAACTTCATCATGGGGTACCCGTGGGAGACGGCCCGCGATCTGCAGGACACCGTGGACCTCGCCCGCGGCCTCGATCCCCACTTCGCCCGCTTCTTCATCGCCACGCCGTACCCGGGCTCCCCGCTGTACGAGATGGCCAAGGAGAAGGGCATCATCAAGACGCTCGACCTCGCCGCCTACTCCCAGGACTCGGGCGAGTCGATCCTCGACCTCGAGCACGTGACGCCCGAGGAGCTGTCGGCCTTCGTATACAAGGCCAACCTGCTCTTCTACCTGCGCCCCGCGGCGTTCATGAAGGCGCTGTCCGGCTACCGTCGACAGGGTCGGGTCAAGGCGCTGGCGAGGGCCGTGCCCGCGTTCGCCGAGTACCTCGCCCGCGTGCGATCGCACTCGGGGCCCGTGGTCGCGGGTGCCGTCCCCGGCAACCTCCCGGGCGAGCGCAAGTACCGACAGTCCGCCGCCTGAGGGCGGCTTCGACCGTGGCGCCGTAGAGTCGGCCGATGGCTCGGTCACGTCGCCGCGTGCTCATCTATTCGTTGGTCGTCGTGGTCGCGGGCCTGGCCGCCGCCGAGGCGGTGTGTCGCGTCGCCGAGGAGACGAGCCGGGTGCTCGTGGGGCCCTTCGAGAAGGGAGGGGCCGACGGGGGGATCGGGTTCGGGCCGGGGGGACGCCTCGATCACGACGGGGCGGTGACCGTGTTCAACGAGGGGGCGTACGTGGGCGAGCTGCGGCCGGCCGAGCGGCGGCCCGGGGTGCCGCGCGTGGTCGTCCTGGGCGACTCCTTCACGTTCGGGTGGGGCATCGGCCACGAGCACGCCTGGCCCGCGCTCGTGGACGCGGCGCTGCCGGACGTGGAGGTGCTGAACTTCGCCGTGCCGGGGCAGAACACGTGGCTGGAGCTGGAGCACTACCGGAGGACGGCGCGGGGGTGGCGCCCCGACGTCGTGCTCGTGGGCTGGTACCTGAACGACGCCCTGATCGATCGCCGGTCCCCCAACGTGCTGAGGCTCTGTCCGCTCGCGTCGCCTCGGGAGCGGCTGCGCGGGCGCCTGGAGGAGCACTCGGCGCTCGTCCGCGTGCTGATCGACCTGGCGAACATCCGCAGGCACGGGGGTCCGCTGCCGCCGTGGGACTCCGAGGGGCTGATGCGGGCCGAGGCGCTCGGGTTCCGGTGCTCCATGCACTGGCTCGAGGAGCTGAAGGCGGAGGTCGAAGCCGACGGCGCCCGGCTCGTCGTGGTCCAGACGCCCCACCTCGACGGCGTGGGGACCCCCGCGGACCCCGAGCGCTCGGTCCAGCGCTTCCTCGGGGCGGAGCTCTCGAGTCGGGGGCTGGAGCGCTTCTCGCTGTACCCCGCAGTCGCCCGGCAGTCGCCCGACGCGATGCGAATCGACGGCCTCCACCCGAGCGTGGAGGCGCACCGCCGCTTCGCCGACAGGCTCGTCCCGAAGGTGGCGGCCCTGGCCGCTGATACGCTGTCGCCGTGAGGACCGCCGTCGTCGTCGCCGTCGTATTGCTCGCGACGTCCGCCCGGGCCGGTCCGCGGCCCGCCGCCGAGGCGTTCGAGACGATCCGGGCGGGCGACCGGCTCCCCGCGTCGCGGGCGGAGGCGGTGTCCTACCTCTCCGATCCCGACGCGCCGCTCTCGCCGCAGACGTTCCAGGAGCTGCTCGGCACCGGGGCGCCCTGGCCCGCCCAGATCGACGCCGCGGCGATCGCCTCGGCGCGCCTCGACCCGGCGCTCGCTCCGGCGATGTTCCGGGGGTTCATCGAGTCCAAGGCGAGCCGGACGGTTCACGATCCCGACGTCTTCGAGGTGTTCCTCCGGGGTCTGCAGCGGTTCCCCCCCGACGTCGCGGCGGAGGCGTTCCAGGAGGCCGACCTGGCGAGTGTCGGGGAGCACGCCGCGGACCGGCTCAGCTTCCACTGGCTGAACCCGCTCGACTTGAACTTCGAGGGGGTGCAGGACCCCGGCGGCTGGATCGCGGCGGCGGTGGATCTGCACGTGCGTCGGCGGATCGCGGACCTCGCGCAGGACCCGACGTACGGGCTCGTGATCCTGCAGAGCGACAGCGGCGACGCGGGGTTCCACGTGGTCGAGGACGCCGAGCTGATCATCCTCATCGGCCAGCTGTTGGCGAGCGGCGGGGAGAAGTTCGAGTACGCCGAGGCCGTGTGCAGGCACCGCGCGCTCGGGCGGGAGCAGGTCCAGGCCGCGATCGATACGCTGCGTGAGGTCGGTCGACCGTTCACGCCCGAGGAGGACACGCTGATGCGGCGGTTCGCGGCGGCGCTCCCCCTGGGGGTGCGCGGGGAGTTCGTCCCCGAGCGTACGAACCCGGTCCGAGGGCCCGTGGAGGCCGAGCCGTGGGCCGAATCGCCCCTCGCTCCCACCCCCTGGCGCGGGCTGCCCGCGGGGCGCGTCGTCGTCTCCGCGTACGCGCTCCTGGTGTTCGGCTTCGGGATCGCGCTGGGTCGGCAGAAGCGCCGGCGCCGGTGGGTCTTCCCCCTCGTGGCGGTGCTGCTCACGCCGCTCCTGTTCGCGGCCGTCGAGGGGGGGTTGGCGGTGGCCGGCGTGCAGCCGCTGGGGACGGTCCGTCCGACGTTCAACCCCACCAACGCCCCCCAGGCGCACTTCGAAGCGCAGCCGCTCGAGGGCGTGCCCCACCAGGTGACGACGAGCGGGAAGACGCGGTTCGCGGCGGTGCCCGTGGAGAAGGCGGCGGGCGAGGTCCGGGTGGTGACGCTGGGCGCGTCCTCGGTCCACGGCTCGAACTACCTGGGCGGGGAGGCGTGGCCCGCGGTGCTGGGGCGTCGGCTGGGGGAGACGCTGCCGGACCGGACGGTGCGGGTCGTGAACCTGGGGACGGGAGGGGCGGTCAGCGACGAGGTCTTCTTCCACGCCCGGGAGGCGGTGGACCTCCTGAGCCCCGATCTGCTCGTGGTCTCACTGGGTTACAACGACTTCACCCACCTCAACACGCTGAGCGGCTACCGGGCCTACACGGCGCGCGATCTGCAGCTGCGGCTGGAGCTCGATCGCTGGCGGATCGTGCGGGTGCTGTCGGATGCCCTGCCGCGGGTGGCGCCCGCGGTGGAGCCGAGGGGGGCGTTCCTGGATCCGCAGGAGATGTCGGAGGCCGACGTCGCGGCGGTGCGGGTGGTGGCGGAGCGCAGCATGCAGTCCAACCTCGAGCGGATCACCGCGATGGCCCGGGACGCGCACGTGGAGGTGCTGTTCCTGATGCAGGGGCAGAACGAGGAGCTGTGCGGGGCGGGGTCGGTCGAGGGGGTGCTCGCGGACAAGTGCTTCCCCCCCGGGCTGCGGCGCGCGATGACGCGGGCGGCGGCTCGGGACGGGGTGCTCGTCGTGGACTCGGCGGCGGCCCTGCGGGCTCACGCGGACGGAGGGCCGATCGGGTTCCGCTACTACTGGGACCGCATCCACGCGTCGCGACTCGGACACGCGGTGCTGGGCGAGGCCCTCGCGCCCGAAGCCGCGAGGCTGTTGCGAGCGCGCTGATGACAGGGGCGCGGTCCCTTCCGTAGGATCGGTCGATGCCGAGTCCGGAGGGTCCGGCCGCGGGGGGATCCCATGACCCACGAAGAGGAGCCGACCTGGGGCCGAGTCGTCGACGTCTACGTCCGGGCGGGTCGCCTCGACGAGGCGGCGGAGATGCTGGAGTCCGCGGATCGGTACGCGGACGCGGGGTGGGTCCTGCTCGGAGCCCTGCCGCGTCGGGCGACGCCGGTGACTCGACTCGACGAGGCCGCGCGTCGGGCCGCGCTGCGGGCGGCGATGAACTTCGAGCGGTCCGGCAACCGCTACCTCGCGTGCGGGCTCCTGGTGAACATCGGAGAGGGCGCGCGGGCGGCTCGCATGCTGCGCAAGGCCGGTTGGTTCGCGGACGCGGCGGACGTCGAGCGCGGGTACCACCTGCCCACGTCGCCCTGGCCGGACGGGATGCTGTACGCGCTGAACCCGGCGACGGGTCGGCAGTTCCGGGCGCTGGACGAGCCCCCGCCGCCGCGGACGCCCACGGCCGAGTTCGTGGTCCCGGAGTCGGAGCCGGGGGTCGCGGGCGTCGTGCCCGCCGACGAGTCGGCGCCGGACATCGACGTGGACCCCGGGCTGGACGTGGACTTCGATCCGCAGGCCGAGCTGGACGCCGACATCGACCGAGAGCTCGAGCTGAAGCGGTCGCGGCGCCGCATGGTCGGGGGTGTGGACGAGACGGCGGAGGACCTGGTCTTCGACCTGAGCGAACGGTTCATCGAGCTCATGGACGAGATGGACGTCGAGGCGGACGAGGAGGCGCCGTTCGAGCCGGCCCCGGGCCTCGAGAGCAGCTCGTCCCGGGTCTCCGAGTCGGCCTCGGCAGGCGTCGGGGCGGGCGCAGGGGAGTCTCGGACGACGCCGCTGGGCGAGGGCGGCCTGGACCCGGACCTCGTGGGGCCCGGGGACGTCTTGGCGGATCGCTACCGCGTCGAGCGCCTGGTGGGCTCGGGGGCGACCGCGCGGGTGTTCGCCGCGACGGACCTGGACCTCGAGGAGACGGTCGCGCTGAAGCTGTTCGTGCAGCGCGCCAACGACGGCAAGGCGGTCCGGCGATTCCGCCGGGAGATCAAGCTGTCGCGTCGGCTGAGCCACCCGAACATCACGCGGATCTTCGAGTTCGGTGTGCGGCACGGCCTGCGCTTCATCACGATGGAGCTGCTGGTGGGAGCGGACCTCAAGGCCCACGTGGCCGAGGCGGGGGGGGCGATCACCGCCGACGAGGCGACGCTGCTCATGGCTCAGGCCGCGTCGGGCCTGCAGGCGGCCCACGACGAGGGCGTGATCCATCGGGACATCAAGCCCAGCAACCTGTATGTGCTGCCCGAGGGTCGCAAGCTGAAGATCATGGACTTCGGGTTCGCGAAGCTGGCCGGCGGAGGTGGGGACCACCGCACGCGGGTCGGCTCGCCGCGATACATGAGCCCCGAGGCGATGCGCGGCGACGACGACGTGGGTCCCCCCAGCGACCTCTACTCCCTCGGGGTCGTGTTCTACGAGATCGTGACGGGCCGCCGCGTCGTCGAGGGCGGCGCGGGCCTCGCCGAGCTCCTCAAGGCGTCGCTCGGGGAGCTGCCCCCGCCGCCTCACGAGGTGGACAAGCGCATCCCCCTCGACCTGTCCGACACGATCATGCGGCTGCTCGCCAAGAACCCGACCGACCGCTTCAGCAGCGCCCGGAAGCTCCAGCAGGCTCTGCTCTCCACGAGCGTCGTGCGGCGTCTCCGGCGGTAGAACGCGGGGGGTGATCGCCCCCGCTCGCCCGCCCGTCAGCCCGGGCCCAGCTCCTTCGCCCGCTCGGCGACGACGGGCAGCGGCGTGACGGCCGACTCGCCCGCGGGGATCGCGTCTCCGCCGCGGGCCCGCTCGCTCCACTGGAACAGCAGGATCCCCACGACCACCGCGGGGATGAAGACCAGCGCTTGCGACATCCCGCTCCCCACGGCGACGACCGCGGGCCCGGGGCAGAACCCGGAGATGCCCCAGCCCACGCCGAACAGCGCGGAGCCGAGCAGGACCTTGGGGGGCGTGTCCTCCCGGCTCGAGATGCGGAAGGCGGGCGCCGCCAGCGGCGCGACGCGACGGCGGATGAGTCGATAGGCGACCCCGTACACCGCGAGCGCGCCGCCCATCACGAACGCGAGGCTCGGGTCCCAGGCGCCGGTCACGTCCAGGAAGCCGACGACCTTCGAGGGCTGCGTCATCCCGCCGACGATCAGCCCGACCGCGAAGAGCACCCCCGCCGCGAACGCCGCGAACGTGCCCATCAGATCGTCCCCCCGAACAGCTGCGTGATCACGACCACCGTCGCCGCGCCGGCGGCCATGAACGTGCACGTCGCGACCACCGACCGGCGGCTGAAGCGACCGATCCCGCACACCCCGTGTCCGCTCGTGCAGCCCCGCCCCAGCTGCGTGCCGTAGCCCACGAGCAGCCCCGCCGCGATCAGCGCGGGCGTCGACCGACCGATGCTGAACTCGAACGCCCCGGGCAGCACCAGCACCCCGACCGTCCCCGCCACCAGCAGCCCCGCCGTGAACGCCGCCTGGAAGCGGAAGCGGTCCGCCGTCGGCATCAGGAGCCCCCCGAGGATCCCGCTGATCCCCGCGATGCGCCCGTGGACCAGCAGGATGATCGCCGCCGCCGCCCCGATCATCAGTCCGCCCAGCCCCGACGCGACGGGGGTGAAGTTCTCCATCGGCTCAGCCTCCTCGTCTCACAGCCGGTACCCCCCCGCGACGTCGATGTTCTGCCCCGTCACGTAGTCGTTCTCCACGAGGAAGCCGAGGGCGGCCGACATGTCGTCGAGCGTCCCGGCGCGCCCCGCCGGGATCTCGCCCGCGACGTCGTCCGGCAGGTCGATCGAGTTGGCCAGCTGCCCCGGGGACAACATGTTCACCCGCACGCCGCGCGGGCCCAGCGCCGCCGCCAACGACTTCGTCAGCACCAGCAGCCCCGTCTTGCTCACCTGGTAGTCCGCCGCCTCGCGGTTCGCCACCAGCGCGTCCACGCCCGCGTACCCGATGTTCACGATCAGCCCGCCGTCCCGCATGAGCGGCCACGCCTCGCGACAGCAGTAGAACGCCCCGCTCAGGTTCGTCCGCAGGGTGGCGTCCCACTGCTCGACACCGACGTCCAGGATCGGCTTCGGCGCGTAGTTGCCCACGTTGTTCACGAGCACGTCCAGCCGCCCCTCGCGGGCCTCGATCGACCGGAACATCGCGGCGACGTCGTCGGGATCGCCCACGTCGCACCGCACCGCCCGCGCCCGCCCCCCGCGGGTCCGGATCCCGTCCGCGACCTCCTCGGCCGCCTCCGCCGACGCCCGGTAGTTCACCAGGACCGTCATGCCGCGGCCCGCGAGCTCCTCCGCGAGCCTCCGGCCCAGCCGCTTCGCCGCTCCCGTGACCAGCGCGACCCGGGCGTCGCTCATCGGCTTCGGTCCACCGCTACGAACGCGGCGTCCGCCGCCGGCACGGCGTTGGGCTTGCGGATCACCACGCGCACGCGCTCCACCCGGGCGAACTCCGCGAGCAGCGCGGCCGCGCCCTCCTCGGCGAAGGTCTCGATCAGCTGGTATCGCCGCTCGGTCGCCAGCCCCGTGAGGGTCCGGGCCACGCCGTCGTAGTCGATCGCGCCGTCGATGTGGTCCGTCTCGGCCGCCCGCGCGAAGTCGTGCACCAGCTCCACGTCCACGAACAGCGGCTGCACCGCCTCGCGCTCGTGCGGGTAGATGCCCACGATGCAGTCGATCCGCAGGTTCTTCAGCCCGACCGTGCCGTTCATGCGGCCACCTTCACGACGTTGGGGTCGCCGTCGATCCATCGCTTGAGCAGGAACACGCCCAGGTAGATGAGGGGGGTGTCGATCGCCGCGATGATCACCTTGTGCCAGTAGATCGTGAACATGATCGAGGCCCCCACGGCGAACTCCATCCCGAACCCGATGTAGAAGAGGATGGAGTTGACGATGATGGTGTCCACCAGCTGCGACACCCACGTCGACCCGTTGTTGCGCAGCCACAGGTGCTTGCCCTTCGTGAGCCGCTTGATGAAGTGGTACAGCTTGTTGTCCGTCAGCTGCGCCACGGCGTAGGCCGTCATCGATCCGAACAGCAGGATGCCGTTGAGGGCGAAGACCGACCGGAACGCCGTCTGATAGCCGTCGACGTCGCCGTAGAAGGCGCCCTCCGGCGGGACCCAGTACGGGTGCGGCGTGACGTGCAGGGCGACCTGGACGATCGCGAGCATGAGGCACGACATCAAGAAGCCCACCAGCACCATGAAGTCGGCGCGCCGCTTGCCGTAGATCTCCGATACGAGGTCGGTGATCAGGAACGTCACCGGGTACGTCAGGATGCCGGTCGTGAGCGCGAACTCGGGGTCGAACGGGGACCGGAACAGCTTGATCCCGATGATGTTCGTGAGCACGAGCACGGTGACGAAGGCCGCGGCCAGGAACAGGTAGCCGCGCTCGTAGCGTGTGTAGCGCACGTCGTCGACGTGCAGGTCGGCTTCAAACGTATCTTCGGGGCTCATGGCCCGGCAGTGTAGCCGGCGACTCGGCCCTTCGAGGTCCGGTCGAGGCAGGAGGCGACGTCAACCGCCCCGCCGGCCCCGCCGCCGCCGCCACGGCCAGAGCGCGATCACGCCGATCCACCCCAGGGCGGAGACGGCCAGCCCCGCCCGGAGCGTGGGGGGGGACCACGTGCAGGTGGTGGTCGCGGGCCCCGCGGGTGCCTCGAAGGCGAGCAGGCCCAGCGTCTCCGCCGCCGTCGTTCGAATCGGCCGGTCGCAGTCCCAGCCCGGGGACGCGTTCTGGTTGACGACGACCGCCGTCGGCACCCGCAGGTCGTGGGCGACGTCGACCGCGGACGACCGATACCGCAGCACCGCGACCACCCCCTGGTCGGCCGCGAGCGGGCGCCCCGGCAGGGCGGGATCGGCCGCCCAGGCTTCGCCGTAGTAGTCGAGCTCGGGGATGAGTCCTCCGTGCTCGTCGAGCCTCCCCACGGCGCTCGCGGACACCTTGATGGGCACGTCCTCGGGCGTGAACACGGTCGGGACCCCGCGCACGAGGTTCACGTACTTGCGCAGGTTGCGCTGGTCGCTCCCGCCGGTGGAGATGCCCGTCAGGCGCTCGCTGCGGACCACCTCGGGGGTCGCCTGGGGGGGCAGGCCGTACAGGAACGACGTCTCGTACAGCCCCCGCACGTCGAGGGCCGCGGGCGCGTTCACGAGCCCGAACACGCCCACGGCGACGGCCACCGCGCGCGCCCCGCCCCCGCGCGTCGTCAGCTCGGTCCGCAGGACCTCGAACCCGACCCCCGCCAGCAGGCAGATCGACAGCAGCACGGGGTAGTTGAGGTACCGAAGCGGCCCGCGCATCGAGCCGAACAGCGGCAGCCGACGCAGCAGACGGAACCCGTCCACGGGAGCGTGCAGGCCGAAGCTCAGCCACAAGAACACGCCGCCGACGACGAGCCAGGGGATCGCCGCGCGGCTGCGCCCGCGGAGCACGGCGAGACCGCCGAGGGCCGCCAGGACGACCGTCCCCGCGCCCGGCAGGAGCGTCATGTACTCCTGGATCCGCGGGTTGCCGTCGCGGTCCGTGATCGGCACCCCGGGCACGTGGTGGAAGAGGCCGTACCAGACCTGCTGCCAGCCGTGGTACCAGGCGTCCGGGTGGTTCGGGTACTCCTTGACCGCCCGGAAGTTCGCCGTGCTCAGCGAGTCCAGCATCGGCAGGTACTTCACCGCCCCGAGCATCCCGGCGAGCGCGAGCACGACGACCCCGCCCACGAGCAGGCCCGTCGGCACGGTGCGGGCGGTCGACCACCGGATCCCGGCCTCGGCGACCCACACCACCGCCATGAGGACGACGAACACCGGGACCGCGAGCTGGAGCTGGAGGGCCAGCGCCCACAGCAGGAGGGCCGCGAGACACCACCGTCGTCGTCGGGCGGACGGCTCCCCGGGGGCGAGCCAGAGGGCGAGGACCGCGGGCCACGCCGCCATCAGGCAGGACTCGTAGAAGCCGACGGCGACCCGCGCGGGCAGCCAGCCGCTCCAGGCGTAGGCGAAGCCCGCGACGAACGACGCGGCGAGGCCCAGTCCGAGGACGCGGCGGCCGAGGGCGAACACGCCGAGGGTCCCGAGCAGCGCGACCGCGATGATGTTGAGCTTCATGCCCAGGGCCTCGCCGAACAGCAGCGACGGCAGGATGAGGGGGCTGAGGGAGCCGTCGGACGGGTGCGCGGCCTGGGGCAGCCCGCCCGCGAGCAGCGGGTTCCACCAGGGGAACGTCCCCTCCTGCAGGAGCGACCGGCGGGCGAAGTGGTCGAACGTCGCCACCTCGAGCCAGTCGTGGGAGCGGTAGCTGTCGGTGCCGAGGATGGTCTGCGCGGCGTAGTCGCCCGCGATGAGCGGGAGGGTCTGCCAGAGCACGGCCAGCACCAGCAGGGCGACCGCGACCCACTCGCGCCTTCGGTCGCCCGCGGGGAGCATCAGTCGATGCGCTCCAGCAGCGTCGCCCCGGGCATGACCTCGACGGGGCGGTAGTGGAGCTTGAGGTAGGCGTCGAGCTTCGGGACGAGGCGCTCGAGGGGGATCCAGTCGATCGGGAACGTATCCGTGGCCTTGAACATCCACCGCGGCCGCGACGCGTCGAGGTCCGCGATGGCCTGCTCCTGCAGCTCGGTGGTGGCCGCGTCGTAGGCCCACAGGAAGCGGGTGGGGAGCGGGCGCGCGCTGAGGAAGTAGTACGTGGCCTCGGACGGGTAGAAGAAGACGCCGTCGCCGGGGGGCAGCGAGGCCGTGCGGCGCACCACGGAGTCGATCTGGCGGGCGAGGCGGGGCCTCACCTCCACGTCGCCCATGCGCGCGACCGCGGCGACGGGACGCTCGACCAGGGGGTTCACGACTCCCGCCTTCTCCGCGAGCCGGAGCTCCTCGGCGTCGGGGAAGCGGATGCGCTCGGGCACCGCCAGCGACGTGAGGCCGAGCACGACGATCGCGCCCAGGGACGGGATCAGCCCGCGCATCTCCGACGGCGTGCGCTCCCACACGACGACGGAGACGAGCCCCGTGAGGAGCGCCACCGGCACCGCGCCGTAGAACCACAGGTGGTAGAGGTCGCTCCGCCCCAGGGCGGCCCGGAA
The DNA here is from genome assembly GCA_964512225.1 of uncultured Rickettsiales bacterium. GTDB lineage: Bacteria > Myxococcota_A > UBA796 > UBA9615 > UBA9615 > CAZEKB01. The sequence continues at coordinate 32,236 of CAZEKB010000043.1, forward strand.
GAGCACCGCCGCCGCGACCGCGACGATCAGCAGGGCGGTGCGCGCGTCCACGCCCTCCTCGCCGGGGTCCGTCTCCCTCGCCCCGACGCCCATCGCGAGGCCGAGCCAGATCGCGAAGGGGGGGACGAGGCCCCAGATCGCCGTGGCCCCGTCCCGCGGCGGGAACGAGCCGCGGACCCCGTCGGCGTCCGCGAAGATACCGAGCGAGTCGGGGTAGGGGAGGGCCTGGTACCCCATCGACGGGAGCTTCGCCATGGCCAGGGACTGCTCGATGAAGGCCGGGATCGACCCGTGCGACGCGGTGGGGCCGAGCACCGCGAAGACGAGCCCACCGGCGGCGGCGGCGGTCACGGCGAGGGCCCCCTTGGACGGGCGGGTCGCCCAGACCGCGACGCCCACCCCGATCAGGGCGGCGACGGCCACCTCCGAGCTGTACAGCCCGGCCGTGCCGAGCAGCGCCCCGGCGATGACCCAGCGCGCGAGTCGACGGGGCGCCTCGACGGCGGGTCCTCGGGCCGCCCCCACCAGGGCGGCGGCGGGCAGGAACGCCAGGACGGGGCGCAGGAGGACGGCGTTGAGGTTGGGCAGGTTCGAGTGCGCGAACGCGGCCAGGCCGAGGGCCACGCCCGCCCCCACCCAGTCGCCGCGGCCTCGTCCGAGGAGGAGGCGGCAGACGAAGTAGGCGCCCACGAGCCCGAGCAGGTGACACAGCAGGACGAACCCGCGGGCGACCTCCACGGTGTCGCCGAACAGGTGCATCCACCAGTCCAGCGGGTGGAGCAGCATCGGGCCGTAGGGGAACGCGAGGTCGACGTACAGCACTCGGCCCGCGCGCATGGCCTGGATCGCGCCGAGGTAGACGCCCTCCTCGGCGAGGAACCCGAAGGTGCCCCAGGGGTTGTGGCCGTCGACGAACCCGGGTCGCATCGCGGACGCGACGATCGTCCCCGCGAGGACGAGCAGCGCGGCGCGACCGGGGACCCGCCGGGGGGCCGCGGGATCGTCCGGGTCGGCGGCGGGAGCGGGGGGCTCCTCGGTCGGGCGTCGGCCCGCGTCCCGGGACATCCGCGCGCCGACCCACGCCCCCAGGGGCGCCAGCACGCAGCCGAGCAGCCACGCGATCGACTCCTGACCCTTGTCGTACCCCTCGACGATCGTGAACGAGACCATCCCCGCCGCCTTGGCGGCCGCCGTGCCCGCCTCGCTCGCCGGGAGCACCGCGACCAGCATTCGCCAGATCAGCAGGCCGGCGAAGAAGCCGAGGGCCACTGCGGGGGCGCGTCTCATTCGCTCGGGATCTTAGAGGGCCCCACCGCCCTCGTCTTGCGAGGGGCCGTCGGCGGGCTCGTCGAGGGGGGGCAGGAGGCCCCCGCCGCGCCGCCACTCGAGCGCGGCGACGAACACCCCCGCGACCGTGATGGGGACGATGAGGACGGCGTGGGCCGTGAGCGCGAGGGCCAACGCCGCCTCGGCGTCGAGGCTGGTGCCCGCCTCGATGAGCATCGTCTGCATCGTCTCGAAGGACCCGACGGCGCCCGGGACGTTGGGGATCGCGTAGGCGAACGCCGATCCCAGGGCCAGGACGATCGCCCCGCTCGCGGCGGCGCCCGCTTCGTAGGCGTGGAGCAGCCACCCGTAGAGGACGACGACCGCCGACCATTCGATGGCCGCGCCGCCGATCGCCACGGCCAGCGCGCGGCCTCGGGGGAGGGAGCGCAGTCCCGCGGCGAGGCGCCCCAGCACCGGCGCGGCGGAGGCAACCCAGCCGCTGCCGTGGTCCGCGACGAAGCGGGTCATGCGGTCTTCGAACCGCAGGAAGACGAGGACGCCCGCCACGACGACGACGAACCCGGTCCACATGACCGCCGCGCCCGCCCGCATCCAGGGCTGCAGGTCCCCCGACAGGGCGACGATGCCGACGAGGACGCCGAGCACGAGGACCTCGAAGATGCGATCCAGGGCGACGGTCCCGAGCACGGTCGCCATGGGGATGCGCTCCCTCCGGGCCAGGAGGGCGGCCCGGAGGACCTCGTCGAGGCGCAGCGGCACGAGGTGCGTCGAGGCGCCGCCGAGGACCACGGCGGAGAGCACGTTGCGGAACTTCACCGGCGCGACGGTCCGCAGGATGGCGGTCCACTTGAGGGATCGCGCCAGCTGCACGACGACCTCGCACAGGACGGCGGGCGCCAGCACCGCGAAGGTGGCTTGGGAGAGCGCGCGGCCGATCGCGTCCACCCCGCCGCGGCTGAACGCATAAGCCAGCAGCGCAGCGGCGATCACCAGCCCGACGAGCGCAGAGACGATCCGGCGACTAGAGACGCGCTCCTCCGGTTCCCGAGCGGGCGTCCTTGCCCGGGGCTATTATGGCCTCTCCCCCTCTGCGTGGCGGCTGCATGACCAAGCCTTCTGTCCTCCTGATCGAGCCCGGATACATCCCCGACAGCCTGATCGAGCGCCTCGCGACCTCGACGATGCCGCCCCTGGGCATCCTGCAGGTCGCCGCGGTGCTCGAGCAATCGGGGTATCCCTGCAACGCCCTCGACTTCTCCGTCATGCCGATGGACGGGCGGCTGCAGCGCACGATCCAGAAGCACGACCCCGCCTTCATCGGCTTCTCCTGCACCGCGCCCTGCCTGCCGCACGTGCAGCAGATGGTCCGCGAGATCCGCGACATGGGCTGCGACGCGGTCCTCATCTGCGGCGGGTACGACGCGACTGCTCGCCCCGAGGTCTACCTCGAGCGCGGCCTCGCGGACGTGGTGGTGGTCGGCGAAGGCGAAGAGACGACCCCCCGGCTGCTCGAGGCCTGGCCGAACATCGACGACGTCCCCGGCATCGCCTTCATGAAGCAGGGCGAAGTGGTGCACAACGGGGTCAGCTCGCGGGTCAAGGATCTGGACGCGCTGCCCTACCCGAGTCGGCACCTGCTCGACATGTCGATGTACAAGCTGGCGCCGGGCTACCGCCGATCGCCGCGGTCCGCGTCGGTGTTCTTCACGCGGGGCTGCCCTCACCGGTGCACCTTCTGCGACCGCACGATCTTCGGCCAGAAGCTCACGTTCCGGTCCGCCGACTCGATCATCGAGGAGCTCAAGTACCTCAGCCGCACGTACGGCACGACGGAGTTCCGGTTCCACGACGACCGCTTCCTGGCCCACCCCCGCAAGGCCGAAGAGCTGTTGGACAAGATGATCGAGCAGGATCTCGGCTTCACGTGGCTGTGCGCGGAGCGGGTCGACCGCCTCGACGCGCGCCTGCTCAAGAAGATGAAGGCCGCGGGCTGCTACCGGATCGAGTCGGGCGTCGAGGCCGGGTCGCAGCGGGTGCTGGACCTCATCAAGAAGGGCATCAAGAAGCAGCAGGCCGTCGAGGGGTTCCGCAAGGCGCACGAAGCGGGCATCTCGGTCCTGTCGAACTTCATCCTCGGGTTCCCCACGGAGACCCGGGACGAGATGTACGAGACGATCGAGTTCTCCCTCGAGCTCGACCCGGACTACGCCGCGTTCTTCATGTTCCAGCCGTACCCCGGGACGGCGGTGGCGGAGGAGTTCGGGCTGCCCTGGGACGACGACCACCGACGCTTCTCACGGATCCCCCACGAGTCCTACACGCTCACGAACGACGAGATGGAGAAGGTCGTCGACGACGCCTACAAGGCCTTCTACCTGCACCCCACCCGGTGCTGGCGGCTTGCAAAGCAGATTTCGCACCCCGAAGATCTGCTGACCATGTCGATGGCCGCCGTGTCGATGCTGCGCGGCGGATTCGCCGGAGGAACGAACGCTCCGCCCTCCTGACCTCCTCGCGCTCCGGGCTGCTTACGAGCTGCTGGACGCAGCCCCGGCCCCGCTCTTCGCGTTCGACGTGCAGACGGGAGAGGTAGTCGCGTGCAACCGGACGTTCGCGGAGGCGCTCGGCCGGGACAAGGAGTCGATCCTCGGTCGGCCCCTGGCGGAGTTCCCTCCCCCCGAAGACCACCACTCCCTGAACGGCGGGCTCGCCCAGCTGCGCGAGGGGGGCGACTCCGGGTCGGTGGAGCTGCGGCTGCTCCGGCGGGACGGGGCGCGCACGCTGATCGCGTTCCGGGCGACCGCGGAGCGGGACGGCGAGGAGTGGGGCGCCGCGCGGGGCGTGTGGACGGACCTCGAGGCCCGGCTGCGGGTCGAGCGGGGGCTCCGGGACGACAATGTCCGGCTCCGTCGGATGGTCCACACGGATCCGTTGACGGACGTGCTGAATCGGCGCGGGCTGGAGCGCATGCTCCGGGTCGAGGTGGCGCGCGCGAAGCGGACGAGCAGCCCGCTGTGCGCGGTCCTGCTCGACTGCGACGACTTCAAGTCGGTGAACAAGAGGGCGGGCATGGCGGGCGGGGACGCGGTGCTGGTGGAGGTCGCGACGCGGCTGTCGCGCCAGGTGCGGGCCAACGACCACCTCGGGCGGATCGGGGGGGACGAGTTCCTGGTGTTGCTCCCGGGGACGGGCCTCACCGAGGCGAAGGTCGTGGCGGAGAAGCTCCGCGTGTGCATCGCCGAGGGGCCGCTCTCCTGGGAGGGCAAGCGGCTGTCGGTGACCGCCAGCCTCGGGGTGATGGAGGTCTCCACGAAGGTGGTGGGCATCGAGCAGGTGCTCACGACGGGGCACTTCGCCCTCACCCGCAGCAAGGGCCGCGGGAAGAACCGGGTGACGGGGCCGTTCCAGCTGCCCCTCGAGATCCCCGGCGAGCAGCTGCTGCAGTCGGTGGTCGCGGGCGAGGCGGCGATCCGCATCGTCGCGCAGCCGATCCACCAGGCGATGGACGGACGGGCCGTGGCCTACGAGCTGCTGTCCCGGTTCCCGAGCCCGGAGGGCGTGGGTCCGCTCGGGATGTTCCGCATGGCGGTGGACTCCCAGGTGCTCACTCCGGTCGACCTGCGCTGCGTGGCCGAGGCGACGAGCTTCGCGGCGGGGATCGGGGAGGCCTACGCGATCCACGTGAACCTCTTCCCGACGACGTTGCTCAACACGCACCCGGCGCGGTTGCTGTCGCTCTTCCCGGAGTCCGGGCGGGAGCGCTTCTGCATCGAGATCAGCGAGCAGCAGCTGCTGGGGGATCCCAAGAACCTGCTCCGGCCGCTCGAGATCCTGCGCGGGGCCGGGCTGAAGCTCGCGATCGACGACGTCGGCTTCGGGCACACCGTCCTCGAGTCGATCGTCGAGCTGGACCCCGACTGGATCAAGATCGACCACCGTCGGATCAGCGGTGTGGGCGCGTCGCCGTCGATGGTGCCGACGCTCGAGCGGCTGGTGGCCATGCTCCGGCCCCTCGGGGTGAGCATCGTCGCCGAGGGGGTCGAGACGCTCGAGGATCTCTCCGTGGTGAGGGACCTCGGGATCAGCCACGCGCAAGGGTTCCTCTGGGGGCGACCCGCCTGAACCGTCGAGGCCGATGTTCTCGGTCCAGCAGGGTGCCGAAGCACGCCTCCCCTCGAACCTGGAGGGCTCGGCCCGCGCCGGCTCCGCTCGCTCCCTGACGCCGCGCGTTCCGACCCTGCAGGCGGGTCAGCTCCTTCGTGGGTTTCGACTTCCGGTGATGCGGCGCCGTTGGTGATCGGCCGCTCCGCGGTCGTGTCATCCGCTGGATGACGACGATCGGAGCGTTTCGAAGGACCCGCTTCAGAGGGCGCTCGAAGACCGACTTCGCCGGTCGACTCGTCGCTGCCGCCCACAACCTCCTCCGCATCTCCTGACTCGCACCCACCGGAGCCTGAAGCCCAGGCCTGCGCACCGGGAACCTGCTCGGCCGGCGGAGTCCTGCCCGACTGCTCCGCAGCGGGAGCTGTTTCAGCACCGCACCAGGCGATCGCGACGGCCCGAAACGGCTCGTTTCGGCGACCTCTGATCGTCCAGACGCTCACGACGGCCCGAAACGGCTCGTTTCGGCGACCTCTGATCGTCCAGACGCTCACGACGGCCCGAAACGGCTCGTTTCGGCGACCTCTGATCGTCCAGACGCTCACGACGGGCCGAAACGGCTCGTTTCGGCGACCTCTGATCGTCCAGACGCTCACGACGGGCCGA
>CAZEKB010000043.1:38392-51934 GCA_964512225.1 uncultured Rickettsiales bacterium
AACGGCTCGTTTCGGCGACCCGCGCGCGCCGCCCCCCGCTCCCGGGAGCCCCCCGCGTATCGTGACCACGAAGTGACCCCCAACCCGCCCCACACGCCCCACACCCTCGCCCTCACCCTCATCACCCTCGCCCTGACCGCCTGCCCGTCGGCGCCCCCTCCTGCCGACGACGACGACGACGCCGTGAACGACGACGACGTTCTCGACGACGACGACGTCCTGGACGACGACGACAGCGCTCCCGTGGACGACGACGACGTCGCCCCTCCGGTGCTGGTCGAGCCGAGCGCGGTCCGCTCCTCGCTGATGCCCCTGGACTGGACACCGGCCACCACCGACGCCGACGGCCGCTTCCTCCACGACTTCTCCTACGCGGGCTACCACCGGGGCGAGGACCCGATCCCGGACGTCGTCCCCGGGCAGGTCCACGCCGTCGTGGGCGCCGACCCCACCGGCGTCGCCGACAGCACGACGGCGATCCAGGCCGCCCTCGACGCCGCGGGCGAAGCCGGTGGGGGCCTCGTCCTGCTCCCCGCGGGCACGTTCCGCATCGGGCCCCCCGACGGGGAGGACGCGGCGCTGCGCATCCGGCACTCCGGCGTCGTCCTGCGCGGCGCGGGTCGAGACGCGACCTTCCTCTTCAACGACGACCCGGAGATGCGCCGCAAGGGCGTGATCACGATCGCGCCCCCGTCGTCGGCGAGCTGGACCTCGGCCACCGGGGGCACCGCCGTACCCCTGTCCGCCGACGCGGGCGAGCGCGATACCAGCGTCGAGGTGGACGATCCCGGCGACCTCGCCGTGGGCGACCACGTGCTCGTTCGGGCCGACGCGGGCGAAGACTGGATCGCCGAACACGGCATGACCGGGCGGTGGACGTCCGGCACCCCCGGCCCCCTCTTCCACCGCACCATCACGGCCATCGACGGCACGACCGTCCACCTCGACATCCCTCTGCGCTACCCGGTCAAGACGCGCGACGCGGCTCGCGTCCAGCCCGCGCTGCCCCACCTGAGCGAGGTCGGGCTCGAGGACCTCTCCATCGGTCAGGCCCGCCACCTCGGATCGGGGTGGGGCGACACCGCCTACAACGTCGAGGCGACCGCCGCCTACGCCGTGCACGGGGCCGACGTGGTGAAGGTGAACTACGTCCTCCACGGCTGGATCCGCCGCGTCGGGACCTACGAGCCGCCCGGCAACGGCGGCTTCCACATGCTCTCGGACGGCATCTCCGTCCACCAGTCGCGCCACGTCACCGTGCGCGACGCCGTGTTCGCCCAGCCGCAGTACGAAGGCGGGGGCGGCAACGGCTACAGCTTCGTGGTGGGGGGCAGCGACTCGCTCTTCGTGAACTGCTCGGCCGTGAGCGCCCGCCACGGCATCAGCTGGCGCAAGAGCTGGACCTCCGGGAACGTCGTGCTGAACGCGTCCAGCAGCGATCCGCGGCTCGCCGTCGACTTCCACATGCACCTCTCCATGAGCAACCTCGTGGACGGGGCCGTGCTGGACTCCGACTTCATCGACGCGACCTACCGTCCCTACGGGACCGTCGAGCACGGCTTCACCACCGCCCACAGCGTGCTGTGGAACACCACCGGGCTGCGCGGCGGCGACAACGGCGTCGTCGTCGACTCGCGCCAGTACGACTGGGGGGTCGTGACCGGCACCCGGGGCGACGCCTGGGACATCCGCACGCGCCCGCTCGTGGACACGCTCGACACCGCCCCCGAGGACCTCGCCGAGCTCGAAGGCGGCGCGGGGGCCCTGTCGCCCACCTCGCTGTACGTCGATCAGCTCGCCCGTCGCCTCACCGGAGCCCCGGCCCCCACCGCTGTGCCCGAGGACCTGCTCGTCGCCCTCCCCGCGGCCGAGGACACCTTCGTGCGCGGCGGGTCCTTCTCGGGCGACAACTACGAGGGCGGCGAGACCATCCCCGTCAAGGACGGCAACGAGGACTACACCCGGCGGGCCTTCCTGCGCTTCGACCTGGGCGACGTCGAGCTTGCCGTGGCCCGCGCGGTCCTGATCGTCCAGGCGCGGGTCGCGGACCAGGGCGGCGACCACGCGAACCTGCTCGTCCACGGGGCGGGCGACGGCTGGGACGCCTCCACCCTCACCTTCGCCACGCAGCCGGAGTACGGCCCGGCCGTCGCGCGGGCCGACATCGGGCCCGACTGGGAGTCGGTCGTGCTCGACGTCACGGCCCTCGCCCGCGAGGCCGACGGGACCCTGGACCTCGCCCTCACCCAGGACATGGGGGGCGCGGGGCTCAACGTCTCGATCCGCAGCGCCGAGACCGTCACGCCGCCGACCCTCGAGCTCGTCCTCGACGATCGAGTCCCGCTGCCCATCGTCGACGTGTCCGGCGACCTCGCGGGGGAGGGCACGAGCCTCGCCGAGGCCGTCGACGGCGACCTCGACACGCGCTGGTCCAACGAGGACTTCGGGGGCGCCATCACCGTCGACCTGGGGTCCGAGGTGCTCGTCGATCGCGTCGACCTGGCCTTCTTCTCCGGCGACGTGCGCCACGCCTTCGCCGAGATCCGCACGTCCGTCGACGGGGTCGCGTGGACCCCCGCCCGGGGCGTCCGCAGCGCCGGCGAGTCCCTCCTCCCGGAGCGGTTCGACCTCGACCCGGTGACCGCGCGCTGGGTCCGCGTCGTCGGGTTCGGCACCTCCGCGAGCCGGTGGAACAGCTACACCGAGGTGGCCGTCTTCGGCCGGTGAGGGACGTCTTTTCCGATTTGTTTTTCTCCCCTGTGGGGGTCGTGGGTCAGCCCCCGTGACGACGGAAACAACGCCGTCGGAACAAGGAGCAACCGATGACGACCCGCCTCTCCACGCCCGCCCTCCCGCTCGCCTCCGCCGCCCTGCTGGCGCTGTTCGCCTTCGGCTGCGAGCCCGTCGACGAGAACTCCGACGACGACGTGCTCGACAGCTCCGAGCTCGCCCTGACCGTGGACACGGCCCTCGAGGACGTCGACCTCGCCCTCGCCGAGGAGGACGCCTCCGAGATCGAGGACGTCGCCGACCCCGAGGTCGACGAGATCGAGCGCTCCCGCCGCCGCGCCGCCGTCCGCGCCCTCGTCCTGCGGGCCGCGGAGTCCGAGCCCTGCGCCATCCGCGGCATCCTCGCGGGCCGGTACCGCGCCATCGACGAGGAGGTCGACATCCGCGCCGACGGCGTCTTCCGCGGGCGGGCCTGGCGCCGGGGCCGCGAGCTCGTCGCCACCGGCAACGGGGTCTACGCGGGTCACGACGACGCGCCCGGCGGCAACTTCATCGGCACGTACCAGAACCTCGACGGCGACACCGGCACCGTCGAAGGCGGCTACATGCCCCCCGCCCCCGACGCCGAGCGCAACTTCGGCACCTTCCGCGGCCTGTGGACCCCCGACGCCGACGAAACCCGCGGCGGGAACATCCGCGGCTTCTGGCACCCCCGCCGCGACGGCTCCGTCGGCGTGTTCGTGGGCTACTGGAGCAACTGCAGCCTCGAGCCGCAGCACGACGCCCCCGACGCGAGCTGAGCCCCCCGCTTCGCGGGCCGGGCCGGGGGGGGGGGCCGCGGCGGGGGGGGGGGGGGGGCCCCGCCCCGCGGGCGGGGGGCCCCCGCCCCCGGCGGCCCCCCCCCCCCCCCCCCCCCGCCCCCCGCCCCCCCCCGGGCCCCCGCGGGCCGGGGGGGGGCCCCGGGCGTCGTCCGTTCTGTGGACACCGCCCGCCGGGACAGGTAGACCGCCGCGCGATCTCGCGAGGCCCGAGCCTCTTCGCGATCGACGGAGCAGACCCATGGCCGAGTACGTGTACAGCCTCTACGGGCTGGGCAAGACGACCCCCCGAGGACGCAAGATCCTCGAAGACATCAACCTGTCCTTCTTCCCCGGTGCGAAGATCGGCGTGCTGGGCCTCAACGGCTCGGGCAAGTCCACCCTGATCCGCATCATGGCGGGCGTCGACACGGACTTCGTCGGGACCGCGCGGCCGATGGAGGGCATCAAGATCGGCTACCTCCCTCAGGAGCCCGTCCTCGATCCCGACAAGGACGTGCAGGGGAACATCGAGGAGGGCGTCGCCGAGACGCGCGCGCTCCTCGCCCGGTTCGAAGAGGTCTCCAACGCCTTCGGCGAGGTGACGGACGACGACGCCATGAACGCCCTGATCGAAGAGCAGGGCGAGCTCTCGGACAAGATCGACGCCTGCAACGCCTGGGAGCTGGACCGCGAGGTCGAGCTCGCGATGGACGCCCTGCGCGTGCCCCCCGGCGACGCGGACGTGACCACGCTGTCCGGGGGCGAGAAGCGCCGCGTGGCGCTGTGTCGCCTGCTCCTGAGCAAGCCCGACATGCTGCTGCTGGACGAGCCCACCAACCACCTCGACGCCGAGTCGGTCGCGTGGCTCGAACACTTCCTCGACGACTACCCCGGCACCGTCGTCGCGGTCACTCACGATCGCTACTTCCTGGACAACGTCGCGGGGTGGATCCTCGAGCTCGACCGCGGGCGCGGCATCCCGTACCAGGGCAACTACACCTCCTGGCTGGAGCAGAAGCAGAAGCGGCTGGCCGCCGAGGAGAAGACGGCGAGCCGTCGCCAGAAGTTCCTGCAGCGTGAGCTCGAGTGGGTCCGCGGCAACCAGAAGGCGAAGCAGAAGCGGGGCAAGGCGCGCCTGCGCAAGTACGAGGACCTGCTCGCCCAGGACACGATGGCCGACTACCAGGCGGGCACGATCCACATCCCCGGCGGCCCGCGCCTCGGCGACGTGGTGATCGAGGCCGACGGCCTGAGCAAGGCCTACGGCGACCGCCTGCTGTTCGAGGACCTGACCTTCAACATCCCGCCCGGGGCGAAGGTCGGGGTCATCGGCCCCAACGGCGCGGGCAAGACGACGCTCTTCCGCATGATCGTCGGCACCGAGACCCCCGACTCGGGGACGCTGAACCTCGGCTCCACGGTGAAGGTGTCGTACGTGGACCAGTCCCGCGAGGCGCTCGACGGGGACAAGACGGTCTACGAGGAGATCAGCGGCGGGTACGAGCGGATCCCCCTGGGCGACCGGGAGATCAACGCCCGGGCCTACTGCACGTGGTTCAACCTGCGCGGCGACATGCAGCAGCAGAAGGTCGGGGTGCTGTCCGGGGGCGAGCGGAACCGCGTGCACCTCGCGAAGCTGGTCCAGGCGGGCGGCAACGTCCTGCTGCTGGACGAGCCCACCAACGACCTGGACGTCGACACCCTCCGGACCCTCGAAGAGGCGCTCATGAAGTTCGCGGGCAGCGCGATCATCATCAGCCACGATCGGTGGTTCCTCGACCGCATCGCGACCCACATCCTCGCCTACGAAGGGGACAGCCGCGTCGTCTTCCACGAGGGCAACTACCAGGACTACGAGGAGGACAGGAAGAAGCGCCTGGGCGACTCCGGCGGTCCCACGCGCATCCGGTACCGGCGCCTCGGGGCGTGACCCGCGGCCCTCGCGGTTCGTGTGGTGCTCGTGAAGGCCCCGTGGGGGGTTGCAAAGGTCCCGCTACGGCCGCTCTCCACGCTGGATCTCGCGCGATCCAGCCTGTAGGTTCCAGCGTCGCTACGACCGGAGTCTCTTCGATGTCCCTGATCCGCTTCCTGTCCCTCTCCGTCGCCGCCACGCTCGTCGCGGGCACGGCGTTGGCCGCCAAGGCCCCGAAGGTCACCGCCGCCACCGTCGAGCTGGCCGACGGCGCCGCGGTCTCGCTCACCGTCAACGTCGAGGAGCTCGAGATCTGCGCGGGCGCGCCGTGCTTCATCTGGCTCGGCGAGTCGTTCGACGACGACGACCGCTCGCTGTTCCTCACGATCGACGCCGAAGGCGCCTGGTCGCTGAGCGGTGAGAACGAGCACTACAGCAAGGACGCCAAGGACGACGACGAGAACGTCCTGCTGTGCAAGGACCACACGGAAGAGACCAAGGCCGCGGCCGAGGCCGAGAAGGAAGAGGAAGAGGAGAAGGAGGAGCCGGACGAGGAGGCGACGCCCGACGAGTCCTGGAAGGACAAGCCGATCCTCTCCGCCGAGGAGCGCCGGTCGCGCGCCTTCGATCGCAAGACGCGAGGCAAGTTCTGCACCGAGATGGCGTCCGGCACGCTCGCGGGCGACGGCGACGAGAAGGTCCTCGAGCTGCCCTCGGACGTGCTCCCCGAGTCCGACTTCTACGTCTACAGCAACGGCTGGTTCGGCGCCTACGTGGGCGACGTTCAGATCGGCTCGTCCACGAAGATGGGCGGGATCAAGTTCGACCGCTGAGGCCCGGAGAGACGTCATGAGCGAGGCGGAAGACACGATTCAGCGCGAGGTCATGGACGTCGACGTCCTGTTCGTGGGCGCGGGCTGCGCGTCCCTGGCGGGCGCGATCCGGCTCATGCAGCTGGTCCGCGAGCACAACGCGGAGCACCCCGACGCCACCATCGAGGAGCCGCAGGTCGCGGTGATCGAGAAGGGCAGCGAGGTCGGCGCGCACGTGTTCTCCGGCGCCGTGATGGTCCCCAAGGCCCTCGACGAGCTGCTCCCCGGCTGGCGCGAGGACGGCCCGATCGAGGCCGAGGTCGGCAAGGAGTACGTGACGGCGCTGCTCAACGACACGCGCCACATCGACCTCCCCCTCATCCCGCCCGCCATGGACAACCACGGCAACCTCATCGTGTCCGCGTCCCGCATCACGCGGTACATGGCGAAGCACGCCGAGGCGCTGGGCGTGATGGTCTTCTGCGGGTTCCCGGCGGTGGACGTGCTGTGGGAAGGCGACCGGGTCGTCGGCGTCCAGACGGGCGACAAGGGGATCGATCACCACGGGCACCGCAAGGACAACTTCGAGCCGGGCGTGCTGCTCAAGGCGAAGGTCACGGTCTTCGGCGAGGGCGTCCTCGGCCACTGCACCCGGATCGTCACGAAGCGCCTCGGGCTCGACAAGGGGCGCAACCCCTGGCAGTTCGAGACGGGCGTCAAGGAGATCATCAAGGTCCCCGAGGGCAAGGGCGTCCCGGGCTACGTGATGCACACGCTCATGTGGCCCCTGGACAAGGACACGCTCGGCGGGACCTTCATCTACGGCCTCAAGGACGACTACTTCGCCGTCGGCATGGTCGTGAGCCTCGACTACAAGGACCCGGGGATCGACCCGCACTACCTGCTCCAGAAGCTCAAGGCCCACCCGCGGGTCGCCAAGCTGATCGAAGGCGGCAAGGTCGAGGCGTACGGGGGCAAGGCCCTCACGGCGGGCGGCCTGTACTCGATGCAGCAGCCCTACTTCGACGGCGGCATGTTCATCGGCGAGAGCGCCCAGATCATCGACATCATGCGGCTCAAGGGCATGCACCTGGGCATGAAGTCGGGGATGCTCGCGGCCGAGACGGCCTTCGATTCCCTGCAGTCCGGCGACCACTCGGCTTCGGCGCTGAGCAGCTACCAGGACAAGATCGACGGCTCGTACATCTACAAGGAGATGCACGAGGCGCGGAACTTCCACCAGTCCTTCGACAAGGGGCTGTACCTGGGCATGGCGAAGACGGGCATCGGCATGTTCCTGGGCACGTTCGGCCGCAAGCAGGGGCACGAGGACCACTCCCAGCTGCAGCCCGTGCCCGTCGCGTACGACGGCGGCACCACGGTCTCGGACCGCCCGAAGGTCGACATCCCCACCTGGACCAACAAGCTGGACGACGTCTACCTCTCCGGAGTGCTGCACGACGAAGACCAGCCGAGCCACCTCAAGGTCGCGGACCCGACCATCTGCTCGACGAAGTGCGCCGAGGAGTACGGCAACCCCTGCACCCGGTTCTGCCCGGCGCAGGTCTACGAGATGGTCGAAGACGAGAACGCCGCGGGCGCCAAGAAGCTGCAGGTCAACTTCAGCAACTGCGTGCACTGCAAGACGTGCGACATCAAGGACCCGTACCAGATCATCACCTGGACGCCGCCCGAAGGTGGCGGGGGTCCCAACTACAAGATGACCTGACAGCGGCCCTCCCGTCGCCGCGGGCTAGGATGCGGCCCGCGGCCTGCGGTGGAGCCGGACGCACCGGGAGGAGCCCATGCGCGGATCCCTGCAGGTCTTCGGCGTCGGCCTCTGCCTCGCCCTGATCGGCTGCCCGGGCGACGGCGCCGAGGACGAGACCCCCGCGCCGACCCCCGAGCCCGACCCGGTCTGGACGTGCGACGCGGGCGAGCGCGACGGCGCGATCGGCGAGTCGGCCAACGAGACGGACTCGCGCTTCGACTTCAACGTCCGCACGCCGGACGGCTACGACCCCGAGGTCGGGTCGCCCCTCATCGTCGTGTACGCCCCCGCGGGCGCGGACGAGGAGACGAGCGAGCGCTTCCACGAGCTGACCGACCCGGCGCTCGACGCGGGGTTCGTCGTCGCCTACTCCGACCACATCAGCCCCACGGGGCTGGGCGCCCTCGAGTACACCGCGGAGGTGTCGGAGGCCGTCGTGGAGCGTTGGTGCATCGACGAGGACCGCGTCTACTTCACCGGCCACAGCGACGGCGGCACCGTCTCCTCGATGCTGGTGCTCTACGACCTCGTCGACCCGAAGCCCGCGGCCATCGCCCCCGGCGGCGCGGGGGTGACGGGCGACCTCCTCGAGGACACCGGCTGCTCCTACACCGTGCCCGTGATGGTGCTCCACGGCGCGAACGACGCCCTCTTCCCCGGTCGCGGCGCTCAGGCCGCGGCCTGGTGGGCGGAGTGCAACGGCTGCGACGACGAGCCGCAGATCGACGACGACGGCTGCGAGGTCCACACCGGCTGCGACGACGGCGCCGAGGTCCGCTACTGCGAGAACGACCTGACCCACCCGGAGTGGCCCGACTTCAAGAACGACGACATCCTCGACTTCTTCGGGCGCTTCCCCGAGTAGTCGCCGGACCTCGGTGACCGGGGTCAGCGCAGCTTGAGCCGGAACCGCAGCTCGACGCGGGTGCCGCCCGCGGGGGCGGGGCCGATCTCGAGGTCGGCGCCGACCTCGGCCGCTCGACGTCGCATGCCCTCGACGCCGTAGCCGTTGCTCGTGGACGCCGCCGCGGCATCCAGCCCGCGACCGTCGTCCTCCACCACGAGCTTCCACCGCGGCCCCGCCCGCCGCAGCCCGAGCACGACGCGCGAGGCCTCGGCGTGCTTGGCGGCGTTGTGCATCGCCTCGAGCCCCACCAGCAGGACCGTCCGGACCACCGCGACGTCCATCGGCGCGGCGGGCAGATCGTCGATCTCCACCGCCAGCTCCGGCCGCGTCCCCGGGAACATCGCCCCGCCCCGCTCGGCGAGCCGGGCGCCGAGGCTGCGGAGGTCGCTCGACTGCGTGCGGAGCGACCAGACGATCGCGGTCAGCGACCGCCCCAGCTGCGTGGAGGAGTCGGCGATGCGCTCCAGGATCCCCTCGCGGGCCTCGGCGGGCGCGAGCGCGGCCGCCTCGGCGAGCAGGCCGATGCTCCCCAGGCCCGAGCCCACCTCGTCGTGCAGATCCATGGCGACCCCGGTGCGCAGCCGCTCGACGCGCAGGAGCTGACGCACCCGCACCTGCCACGCCCCCGCCAGCGCCAGCAGCAGCAGCGCGGCGACGGCGACGACGAAGCGGAGGTCGCGGAACCACGGCGGCCGCGCCGTGAACTCGAACCGGGCGGGCGACGGGCTCCACCGCCTGCCGTCCAGGGACGCCGCCACCTCCACCACGTGCCCCCCCGCCGCGGGCTCGAGGAGCAGCAGCTCGGGGCGCGTGCGCGGCGGCGACCAGGGTTTGCCGGGTCCGGCTCGGAATCGGTACTGGACCCGCCCCGGATCGCGGTAGGAGAGCGCCGCGAAGCGCAGGTCGATGGCGGCCCCCGCGGGGGCATCCGCGGCGGCCCCGACGTCCACCGCCCGCCCGTCGATCCGAGCCGACGCGAGGTGCGCGTCCGGCACCGGGAGATCCGATCGCGCGACCGTCCGCGGGATGCGCTCGACCCCCCGCTCCGTGGCGACCCACAGGGTCCCGTCGGCGCCCTCCACGATGTCCCGCGGGGACTGCCCCACGAGCCCCTGCCACCGACCGATGCGCTCCAGGACCTCGAACGCGGCCCCCGGACGCCCCTCGTCGGCGACCCTCAGGAGGTTGCCGTGGCCCATCAGCCACATCCCCCCGCGGCCCGACGTCCGCACGTTGTTCAGCCACGGCGAGGGCAGCGTGTCGGTCGCCTCGAGCCGCTCCCACCCCGCGTCGGTCTCGCGGAACACGCCCCCCGGGACCGCCGCCGCCCACAGCCGCCCGTCGGACGCCTCGGCGAGCCCCCCGAACGACCGCTGCCCCACCAGCTCGCTGCACCGCCACGTCGGCTCCCCCCGGCGCACGTCGTCGGCGCGCGCCTGGCACGCGATCGCCCCCGCCGTCACCACGAGCCGCCCGTCGCGCCGAAGCACGACGTTCTGGTCCCGGACCTCGTCCCCGAACGCATCCGGTCGCTCCGAGCGCAGCACCGGCGGTGTCCGGTCGGGGGTCGACTCCCACACGCCGTGACCGTCCGTGAGCCACACGGTCCCCTCGGCGGACGGCGCGCACCCCGCGACCCACGTGGTCTGCCGGGTCGTCGGGTGGCGCTCCTGCCGGTTCGGTCCCCAGGCGACCCACGCCGTGTCCCCGTCGGGCAGGTAGCCCATGCCCCAGACGCGGCCGGCCGAGTCCTCGCAGATGCGGCTGTTGACGCGGTAGTCGTTCACCCGATCCATCGCCGCGCCTTCGATCTCGCCCGCGCCCTGCCACGTGGAGACCACCACCCGTCCGTTCGACTCTACGAGGAAGCGCGAGTGGGCCGAGGGGAGGCCGTCGAGATCGCTGTACGCGCGCGTCTCGGGCTCGGGGTACTGGTGCAGCCCGGTGTTGCTGCCGTGCCACAGCGACCCCTCGCGGTCGACCAGCATCGGGCCTCCGCTCCAGACGCCGTGGCGGTTGTCCAGGACCTCGGGCCGCTCGCCCACGCGGTATGCGGTCAGGTGGCGGTCCGCCGACACCCACATCGTGCCGCCCCGGAACGCGATGCCGATGCCTCGCCCGGGCCGGGCGGGCTCGATGGCGGCCTCGCGGTGATCGGAGAAGGGGAGGACCGCGCCCCGGAAGGTCAGCACCACGACCCGACCGTCGGGGGCGCGAGCCGCTTGGATCGGGAAGCCGTCGATCTTCCCCAGCTGCTCCCAGGCCCCGTCGACGCGTCGCCAGGCGTGCTCCTCGGTGGCCGCGAAGAGCGGTCCGTCGCCCCCGAGGATCAGCGTGCGGCGGGCGGGCTCGGGGCGGGCGAGCGTCTGCCACTCCCCCGCGACGCGTCGATGCAGCCCGTCGTCCGTGGAGACGACGAGCGCGCCGTCGCGGTCGAACTCCACCCCGCGGGCCTTCGCCCCGAACCCGGCGGGCGGCGCGATCCGCCTCAGGCCCACGCGCGCGACCTCGAACACGTGGCCGTCCCAGCTGGTGCAGACCACGTCTCCGTCGGCGGACGCGGCCAGGGACGGCACCTCCTGGTCCATCACGTCGAGGCCCCAGGGGACCATCTCGCGGCCGTCGTACCGGACGAGCCCGGCGCCGGTCCCGATCCACAGGAAGCCCTCGGCGTCCTGGACGAGCGTCTTGATGAAGGGGACGGGCAGGGCGTCGTCGGTCCCGAACGTCCGCACGAGGCGCTGGGCGGCGTGGGCCGGGGCCGGGCCGCCGATCAGCAGGGCGAGGATCAGAAAGGGGACGGATGTCCGCACGTTCACGAGGATCGTATCCCGACGCTCCCCCCGCCTTCGCATGACCATGCGGGTGACGTCGACGCGCGAACGGAGCAAGCTCGCGTCATGGCCATCACCGTCGTCATCGCCGAGGACCAGGCCCGCTATCGGGACGGGCTCGAGACCCTGCTGACCCACCAGCCGGACTTCGACGTCCTGCGGACCTGGGAGTCGGCGCTGGATCTGGTTCGGCGCGCGCGCGAGTCTCACCGTCGAGGCGGAGGTCCCCCCGCGGACCTCGTGCTCACCGACATCGAGATGCCCGGCATGAACGGGATCGAGGCGACGCGAGCGCTCAAGGGGATGTGGCCCGACATGACCATCGTCGCCCTCACGGTGTTCGAAGAGCCCGCGACGATCCTCGAGGCGATCTGCGCGGGCGTCGACGGCTACCTGCTCAAGACGATCTCCGCCAAGGAGCTCCTGTCCCAGCTGCGGGCGATCGCGGCCGGGGGCGCGCCGATGAGCGGCGGGGTGGCCAAGACGGTCCTCGCCCTGCTCCGCACCCACGGCGCCCCCCGGGGCGTCGAGCCCAGCCGGCTCAGCCTCAGCGACCGCGAACAGGACGTCCTCCGCTGCCTCGTACGCGGAGCCTCCTACAAGCAGGTGGCGGCGGAGCTGGACATCAGCCTGGACACGGTGCGCACGCACATCCGGAAGCTCTACAAGAAGCTCCAGGTGCACTCCGTCGCCGAGGCCGTCTCCCGCGCGATCCGCGAGGGCCTCGTCTGAGTCGAGTCACATGCTCATGCGATGGGCGATCGCGTCGATTCCGACGATGTTGTTCATGTCGGCACGTGCCTCGCCGATGGAGCGCCCAAGGAGACTCAGCAAATGCCCAAGATCCGCGTCACCATCGTCACCAGCCTCGCGGTGCTCTTCAGCGCCTCGACCGTCCTCGCGACCCTCGTCACGCCCGAGAGCGTATTCCGCAAGGTCGACGGCTTCGGCGTCGGCAACTGCGTGTTCAGCAGCACGCCCATGCCCTTCATGAAGGAGAGCACGTACGACGTGAAGACCGAGTTCAACAGCTCGGACAAGCCCGTGGAGATTCGCTGCTACTTCGGCCAGAAGGTCGGCGAGCACACCGCCAAGGGGGCCTTCTACAACTCCCTGCGGGACGAGAACGAGTACTTCAACTACCTCACGATCGAAGAGCCCGACGGCGGCGACACCTTCTACGAGCGCCTGGGCGTGTACCACCCCAGCGGCAAGTCGATCGACTGGGACCAGATGCGGATGGGCATTCAGCCGAACGGCCCCATCAACTGCAACTGGGACGCCGACGACAAGCTCGGCACCGACGGCTGCATGGACATCGACAAGCAGGTCACGGCGCTGGCCGCCAAGAAGGGCGCGAGCCTGCCCTACACGGCCGAGGTGTGCATCTCGATGTACTACAAGTGGACCAACGACTACGAGGAGGTCTGGGACGACTTCCGCAACTCGTGGAAGCGCCAGCGCACGCGCGTTTCGCCCCAGTACATGGCGGGCCCCAACTGCATCAACTACACGGTGGAGGGCTCGGGCCCGGCGGTGTCGCCCGTCGCCGAGAACGCCGCCACCGAAGACAAGAAGAAGAAGGAGAAGAAGGGCCCGTTCAAGGGCCTCAAGTTCCCCTTCTAGCCCGCAGCGGGGGGGGGGCGCCCGGGGGCGACGATGTGGTCGTCGAGCTGCCCTGGTGGACGGGGGAGGGCAGCCCGCCGGCCACCTTCGTTCTCTCTAGAGACCTGACCAGATTAGGCAGCGGCCTTCTCCTCAAGCAGATGGAGATTG
>CAZEKB010000044.1:0-51455 GCA_964512225.1 uncultured Rickettsiales bacterium
AAGTGGTGGGCCCAGCAGGACTTGAACCTGCGCGCGTCCGGTTATGAGCCGGCTGCTCTGACCACTGAGCTATGGGCCCCGGGAAGCAACCGCAGCCTGCCACAGGGTCGGGTAGCCTTGGCTCGGATGAGGGGAACGACCTGCGCGGCGCTGGGGGCGCTGCTCCTTGCTTCGCTGTGCGCGGACCGCGCCCGGGCGGACGTTCTGTGGTTCGACAGCTTCGAGGACGACCAGCGTCGGTGGTCCGTGCGCGGGTCGTCCGTGCTGACCGTCAACGAGAGCATGCACGGGGGCAAGAGCCTGACGTTCCGCGCGGTGACGGGCGACGGGGACGCGGCTTCGCACGCCATCAAGGTGACGCGCGGCGAGAAGCTCTACGTGCACGTCGCCTACATGACCCGCGGCGGGGGCGGGTACCTGGGCCTCGAGGAGCTGGACGAGCAGCGCCGGACCCTGAGCTCGCGCTGGATCATCGGCGACGGAGGCTGCTGCGCGCCCGATGTATGGGCGTACAACGTCGACAACGCGGACGAGGCCCTGCTCGGCGTCTGGGAGGTCCGCACGATCGGGTTCGTGGTGCCGGACACGACGCACTGGGTCCGCTTCCTCCTGGAGGACTGGACGGGCGGCCTGCCCGACGATCCGGAGAAGCGTCCGGTGTTCTTCGACGCGATCGAGCTGTCGACGTCGCCCGAGCCCGCCCGCGCCTGCGCGGATCCCGACGCCGACGGCATGTGCTCGGTCTACGACAACTGCCCGGACCTGGCCAACCCCGCCCAGGAGGATCTCGATCTCGACCGCAAGGGGGATCGGTGCGACGACGACCAAGACGGCGACGGCGCGGCTCCCCCCGAAGACTGCGACGACCGGGACGCGGGCCGCGTCCCGGGGGCCGTGGAGTCCTGCGACGAGGTGGACACCGACTGCGACGGCTCCCTCGTGGACGAGTTCGCCGACTCGGACGGGGACGGTCGCCCCGACTGCATCGACCCCCCCGACGCCCTCGCGTCGGCCGAGCCCGAGACCCCGGAGCCCACTCCCGAGCCCACGCCGGAGCCCACGCCGGAGCCGACCCCCGAGGCGACCCCGGCGCCCGCGCCCGCGCCCGCGGCCTGCAGCCGCGTGAACCTGCTGTGGCTCGCGGTGGGGCTCGCGATCGCCGGGCTGCTCACGGCGTGGGAGCGCCGTCGAGCCCGGCGCTTGCGTGAGATGGACCCCGACCGCACCTACTTCTGATCGAGGGGCTCAGCCTTCGGGGGCGGGCGGCGCCGGGTCCGCGAGGACGATGCGCTTGCACGTCTGGCAGGCGTAGATCTGCTTGCGGGCGATCGTCTCGTTGACCCACCGGCGGGGCACCTCGGCCCAGCAGGTATTGCAGGTGGCCCCGTCCACGGTCGTGGCGCCCGCCGGGTCGCGCCGTCCGCTCGCCGAGGCCTTGACGCCCGCCCGATACATCCGCATCAGCTCGGAGGGGAGGGGAGCGGCCACCACGTCGCGAGCGGCGGACTTCTCCGCGACGATCGCCTCGAGGCTCCCGCGCCGCGCCTCCCAGCTCGCGGTCCGCTCGCCGAGCGCGCCGTCGAGCAGGGCGGCCGAGCTCGTCGCCGCCGCGAAGTCGCCCTCGAGACCTTCCACGACCTCCATGCCCTCGAGGATCGTGGTCTCGAGCTCGTCCCGCTCGTCGCCGAGCGTCGCCACCTCGCGCTGGGTGGCCTCGATCTGGGTCGAGGACGTGAGGTAGGGCATGCGATCGGCCGCGCGCTTGCGCCGTCGCTCCAGGACCGAGAGGTCGCGCTCCCCCTCCCGAACCGTCGCCTGAGCCGCCTTCAGGGCGACCGCGAGGCGATCGCGCTCCGCCCCGGCCGCGGCGACCGCCGCCCGCTCCTCGACCAGCTGCAGGGGGGTGGCCTCGAGCTCCCGCTCCGCGGCCCACCGGGCTCGGTCGAGGGCGTCGAGGTTCCGCACGGCGGCGAGCTGTTCCTCGATCGACAGGGACATGAGCGAAGGGTAACCGAACGGGACCATGCGCTCGGTCCGCCGGGCGAAAACCCGGCGCTCCGGGCGATGGGGATGGATCGCCGGCCCTCATTTTGGTAACGATCGGTGGAGCGCCCTCGGGCGGGCGCTGCAAGGAGTTGGGCAGAGCGATGAACAACAGGCTCTTCGTCGGCGGGCTTCCCTGGGCGGCCGACGACCAGGACCTCCGGGAAGCCTTCTCGCAGTTCGGCAACGTGACCGATTGCAAGGTGGTCCTGGACCGAGAGACGAACCGATCCCGCGGATTCGGGTTCGTGACCTTCGAGACCGAAGAGCAGGCGGCGGCCGCGATCGCGGCGATGGAGGGCGGCCAGCTCGGCGGTCGCAACGTGACCGTCAAGATCGCTCAGGAGCGCCGACCTCGAGGCCCTCGCGGCTTCGGCGGCCCCCGCGGCGGCGGTTACACCGAAGAGCGCCGGGGCAGACGCACGATGATGGAAGGCCCCAGCGGCTTCGATCGCGGCCCGCGCGGCCCGGACCGGGGGCCCCCGCAAGGCGGCGACCGGGGCGGTCCCGGCGGCGGTGATCGGGGCGGTCCCGGCGGCGGCGATCGCGGCGGCTACGGCGGCGGTGGATATCGCGGCGGCGGCGGCGGCGGTGGTGGATATCGCGGCGGCGGCGGCGGCGGTGGTTACCGCGGCGGTGGCGGCGGCGGTGGTTACCGCGGCGGTGGCGGCGGCGGTGGCGGTGGTGGATACCGCGGCGGCGGCGGTGGATATCGCGGCGGCGGGGACGGCGGCTACGGCGGCGGCGGCTACGGCGGCGGCTGGGACGACGGGGGCGGCGGAGACGGCAAGCCCGGTCGGAACTCGCGCAACAAGAAGCGCGGCAAGGGCAAGAAGCGCCGGAACGACGACTGGTAGTCGCCCTCAGGGCGCCGGCGTGACCAGCCGGAATCCGTAGAACGTATTCACGTGGCTCGGTTCGCGACCGAAGCGGTTGGCGACCCGCGTGGGGCGCATGCCCGACGCCCAGGCCCCGCCCCGGATCGGCACGCGCCGCTCGTCGCCGTTGTAGGCGTCGTCGCCGCACCAGTCCCGCGCCGAGCCCGCCATGTCCCGCACGCCGTAGACCGAGACGTCGGTGGGGAACGCCCCCATCGGCTCGGGGCGCGGTCGCCCCTCGCGGCTGTGGCGCATCTTGCACAGGGTGGGATCGAACCGATCGCCCCAGGGGAAGAACCTGCCGTCGACTCCGCGCGCGGCCTTCTCCCACTCCCGCTCGGCGGGTAGGCGGCACGTCCGGCCGTCCTCGCGGCTGCGCCACTCGGCGTAGGCGCGGGCGTCGTCCCGGGACACGGCCATGGCGGGCCACCGCGGGTCCCAGGGATCGCCGTCGCGGTCCCGCTCGGGCACCACGTAGTCCCGCCCGGGGGGCGGCCGCTCGAAGTACTGCCCGCCCCCCTTCAGGCCGGTCTCCTGGCGCGGCGAGCGCGCGTAGGCGGCCTCGGGGTCGTCCCGATGCAGGGCGCTGAGGAAGCGGCAGTAGCCGTCGAGCCGGACCGGCAGCACCTGGATGAAGAACCCGTCGAGCCGGACCTGCTCCTCGGGGACCCCGTCGCCCGCCTCGGCGTCGCCGCCGTAGATGAACACCCCCTCGGGCACGTAGGCCCACCCGGCGCCGATCGCTTGCTCGCTGTACAGGGGCACCGGTCGCTCGGCCACCCAGTGGCGACCCCGCGTGATGTGGACCGGGTAGCGGGTGTCGCGCGTCCCCGGCGCGCGCAGGGTCAGCACGCAGCTGCCCATCTCCAGGGGCTGCTCGACCAGGGGCGTGCGTCCCAGCAACACCGGCTCGGACTCGGTCCAGATCAGCCCGCGGCGGTCCACGCGCGAGAGGTACACCTCCGCGCCCGACGGCGACGAGTCCAGCGTGACGGCTCCGGTCCCGTCCAGCAGCGCGGCGTGGCGACCGTCGTCGTAGAGCCGGACCCGACGCTCGTAGTAGCGCACCTCGTCGGCCCGTCGCTCGCGCTCGGCCTGCTCGAACCGCGTCAGGTACGCGTCGGCGAGCAGGCCGCGCGCGCGGGGGTTGTCGGCGTCGTGGGACAGGGCCTGCTCGGCGCCGGAGACGACGCGCTCGAACGCCGCCACGCGCTCCTCGGCGAGCTCCGTGAGCCGCTCCCGGGCGGAGAGGAGCTCGGCCTTGTCCTCGAGCGACGCCCACGGCGCGAGCCGCGCGTCCAGCACCGACTCGCGGATCCGCAGCGTGGAGCGCTCCGCGTCGAGCGCCTGCAGCCGGTCCCAGGCGCGGTCCGCCTCGTCGAGGAGGCGCTCCGCCGCCGCCCGACGCTTGCTGCCGTCGAGGTAGGCGCGCACCGCCTCGCCCAGCGCCGCCGCGGAGGGGATGCGGTCGTCGGGATCGGTGGCCAGGGCCTGCATGCACACGTCCGCGATCTCGTCCGCGACCCGCCGCGCGGTCCGCGTCCGCACGTCCTCCGGAGGACCCTTCACGGCGGCGAAGAGCATCGCGAAGACGTTGGAGCCCGAGAAGGCCCGCTTCCCGCACAGCAGCTCGTAGAGGATGGCGCCGAGGCTCCACACGTCCGACCGCCCGTCGAGCTCGTCGACGTTGCCCCGCGCCTGCTCCGGGCTCATGTACCCGGGCGTGCCGATCGCGGCCCCGTCCATCGTCCGCGCGACGTGCACGCGCTCCACCCCCGAGCCCATCGGCTCCACCACGAGGGTGTCCCGGGCGTCCTCGTCGGGCTCGACCCGCGTCCCGCCGCCCGCCTCCCCGGCGTCCCGCACGCGAGCGACCCCCCAGTCCATCAGCAGGACCTCGCCGAACCGCCCGAGCATGATGTTGTCGGGCTTGAGGTCGCGGTGCAGCACGCCCCGATCGTGGGCGTAGGCCACGGCGTCGCAGACCTGGGAGAACGCGGTCAGCAGCCGGTGGGGGGTCCACGTGGCGGCGAGGGCCTCGTCCCCCGTCCCGAGGCCGGTGAGGACGTCCTGGAGCGAGCGGCCCTCGACCTTCTTCATCACGAAGAAGATCTCGCCGTCGTCGGTGGCGCCCACGTCGTGCACCGGAACGATGTTGGGGTGCTCGAGCTGGGCGGTGACCTGCGCTTCGGCCACGAACCGGGCGAGCTGGGCATCGGTGACCTGGGCCGGGTCGATCACCACCTTCACGGCGACCTGGCGACGCAGCTCCGGATCCCGGGCGTCGAGCACCCTACCCATGCCCCCCCGGCCGATCTCGCCGAGGAGCTGGAACCGCCCCAGGGAGAGGCCGGAGTCCCCGGGCTCCGACGCGAGCAGGCGGGCCGCCCGGGTCATCTTCGCGGTGGCCCGGTCCTCCAGGAGCGTGCCCGGCGGATCGGCGGGCTGCGTCACCCAGGGGCCGAGCGTGACGGGGACCGTCGGCTCTTCGAACGCGTCCTGCGTGGGCGGGAACACCGCGGCGAAGGCTTCGGGGGAGTCGGGGTCGATCGTGGGGTCGCCTTCGCCCATCGGCGAATGATAGGGCAGCCCGGCGTCCGCCGTTCGGACCTTGCAAACGACGCACGAAGACGGATACTTCGACCTCCGGAGGTTCCTCGTGCGCGTCTCGTCCGCCCTCTGCTTCTCCGTCCTCCTCGCCGGCCTCACGGGCTGCGCCCCGGACGCGGCGACGTACTACCGAGACATCGAGCCGATCGTCGACGCGAAGTGCGTGAGCTGCCACACCGAGGGGGACATCGCTCCCTTCCCCCTGCAGACCTACGAGCAGGTGCACGAGGCCCGCGCCGCGATCGACCGGGCCGTGCGCGCGGGGACGATGCCACCGTGGCCCGCCGCCGACGGCTGCCGGGAGTACTCGAACGACAGGTCCTTCGAAGAGGGCCAGGAGGAGGCGCTGCTCGCGTGGTTGGCGGACGATCTGCCGGAAGGAGACGTCGCCGACTCGGTGGAGGCTCCCATCCGCGGGGAGTTCGAGTACGACCTCGAGCTGTCGCTGCTCGAGCCCTACACCCCCCGGGTCGAGCCCGACGATCAGCGCTGCTTCCTGATCCCCTGGACCGAGCCGGAGCCCGTCTTCGTCACGGGGTTCGAGGTCGTGCCCGACGAGCGCGCCATCGTCCACCACGTGATCGGCTACTACGCCGAAGCGGACGACCTCGCCCGCTACCGACAGCTCGACGACGCCGACCCGGGGCCGGGCTACACCTGCTACGGCGGGCCGGGGACGAACACCGCCGACTGGTTCGGGGCCTGGGCCCCCGGCGGCGCGGCGAACTACATGCCGCAGGGCACCGGGATCGAGATCGCGCCGGGCTCCGTGATCATCCTGCAGATGCACTACAACACCACGTCCGCCGCCCCGGTCCCCGACCAGTCTTCGATCCGGGTGCGGCTCGCGGACGAGGTGGATCGCCCCGCGATCACGATGCCGTACACCGAGTTCGACTGGGTCACCGGGTCGTCGCCCATGACGATCCCGGCGGGGGAGGCCGACGTGATGCACTCGATGTACTGGAACCCCCACAACTACCTCACCGGCTACTACGGGGAGACGCTCGGGATCGAGGTCGGGGACGCGCTCTCCCTGCACAGCGCGGCGCTGCACATGCACGACCTCGGCACCGCGGGGCGCCTCACGATCGACCACGGCTCCTCCGAGACGTGCCTCGTGGAGATCGACGACTGGGACTTCAACTGGCAGGGCCGCTACGCCTTCGTCGAAGAGGCGGAGCTGGCCGCGGACGACCAGCTGTACCTCGAGTGCCACTGGGACAACACGGCCGAGAACCAGCCCCTGCGGGACGGCGAGCGCCGAGATCCCCTGGACGTGGCCTGGGGCGACGGCACCTCGGACGAGATGTGCCTCGGCGTCGCCTACATCACTGCGCGGCCTTGATCGCGGTCGGGGCGGTGGGCTGCGAGGCGTCGCAGCCGGGTCCGATCATCGATCACGAGGCCTGGCAGACCGTGTCGGTGGAGGCCGACCCCCTGGCGTCCCACCGACCCGACGACGCCGAGTGCCCCATCACCGAGTACCGCATCGAGGACGACGCCCTCGAGGTCCAGACGGGCGTGTGCACGTACTTCTCCGCGAGCCAGGGGTCCCTGAAGCGGGTCGCGGAGGGAGGGCCGGTCCACGTCGTGCTGTGGCACTCGACCCTGGACGCCGTCGATCCGGGGACCGCCCACGTCGCGGTGCTGTTCGGGGAGACCGTCGTCTGGGAGACCTCCACGGAGATCCCCAGCCGTCCGCGGGTGCACGACGTGGACATCGCCTCGCCCGTCGCCCTCGAGCCCGGGGACCCGGTGTCGCTCCACCTCCACAACCACGGCGACAACGCCTGGACGTTCCTCACGGCCGAGCTGGCGGAGTGACTACCCGAAGCGGTGGGTCCGAAGCTCCTCTTCGACCTGGCGACGGTGGTCGTGCAGGGCGAGCAGCTCCACGCCGAGGTCCCGCACCTGCCTCGGGTCCGCGTCCGGGGTGTTCTCGAGGACGCTGAGCTCCCGGGCCACGCGGCCGCGCCGGTGATCGAGGAACTCGAGGTTGAGGCGCAGGACGCACCCGATGGTCTCGTTCTCGAGGTTGTCCTCGTGGAACCAGGGGGCTCGGGAGATCAGGTCCGCGCCCACCGAGAGACGAATCTCCGCCGACGAGACGCCCTCGAGGACGTCCGTGCGCGGCTCCCGACCCGCCCGCCAGGAGCGGAGGATGCGGCCCGCGACGACCTCGACCTCGGGGTGGCGGACCCAGCTCATGATCCCGTGCTCTTCGATGTACGGCGCGACGTTTCGGGTGTCCTGGACCAGGAGGCGCAGGAGCTTGACCTGGGGCGACGTGGGCGGTCGTCGAGGCCGCTGGGGGACGGCCGGGGGAGGGCCGTCCTCGTCGGGGGGCCGGTCGTCGTCGCTCGGCGGCACCCACTCGCCGGGGCCGCCGGACGCGCCGGGTCCGCGGGCCGCGGCGACGCCGGAGGGGCCGCCGGGTCGGGCGTCGTGGGGTCGGGTGGACGCCACGGCGATCTCGGTCGTGGTGCGCCGCGGTCGCGCGGCCTTGATGGCGGCCTCGATGACGCGGCCGTCGACGTTCAGGGCCCCGTCGAGTGTGCGGTGCCACCCCCGCTGCTCGGCGGGCGGGAGGTACCACAGCAGCTCGGCGATGGCGGCGAGCGTCTCGTCCGCGGGGGTGTCGGCGGAGAGGAGGGCGCGGACCCGCACGTCGAGCAGGGGCTCGAGGTCTTCGAGGAGCGCGCGCATCGCCTCGGGGCCGTGCTCCTGGACGTAGTCGTCGGGGTCCTTGCCGTCGGGGACCTTCAGCCACCGGGGTCGCAGGCCCTGCTTGAGGCACAGGGGGAGCGCCTTGACGGCCGCGCGCTGCCCGGCTTCGTCGGCGTCGAACAGAAGGACGACGTTGCGGGAGTGCCGCCTCAGGCCCGCGAGCTGCTTCTCGGTGAGGGCGGTGCCGCAGGGCGCGACGGCGAAGCCGAGATCCGCTTGGGCGAGGCCGAGGACGTCGAAATAGCCCTCCACGACCATCGCCCGATCCTCCCGGTGGATCGCCTGCCTGCCCTCGAACAGGCCGTAGAGCGTGTTCGACTTGTTGTAGACGGGGGTCTCGGGGCTGTTGATGTACTTGGCGCGGTCGTCGCCGAGGGTGCGTCCGCCGAACGCGACGACCTTGCCGTTGGACGCGCGGATCGGGAACATCAGGCGGTCCCGGAATCGGTCGTAGCTGCCGCCGCCGTCCCGGGGGACCAGCAGCCCGGCCTCGATCCCGCCGCGCTCCGAGACGCCGGCGCGCCGGAGCGTATCGCGGAGGCCGTCCCACGCGTCCGGGGCCACCCCCAGCCGAAAGCGCTCGACGAGGTCCCGGGGGACCCCGCGTCCTGCGAGGTACTCCGCCCCCTTGCGCCCGGCGGGGGTGCCCATGACCCCGGTGAAGAACGCCGCCGCCGTCTCGTTCGCGACGTACAGCTCCTCCTTGCGCTTCAGCTCCTGGATCTGCTGGGGGGAGAGCTCCTCCTCGGGGACGTCCATGCCCGCGCGCTGGGCCAGCTCGCGGACCGCCTCGACGAACCCGAGGCCCTCGACCTTGCGGATGAAGCTGATGGCGTCGCCGCCCTCGCCGCAGCCGAAGCAGTGGTACCCCTTGCGGGACTCGTTGACGTGGAAGCTGGGGGTCTTCTCCGAGTGGAACGGGCACAGCCCCACCCAGGCCCCGCCGCGCCGCTTGAGCTGCACGTGGCGGCCCACGACCTCCACGATCGCGGTGCGGTCCACGACCTCGCGGACGAACTCCTTGGGGAACTGAGGCACGGGCGGGTGAGGGTACCCAGAACGACGAGAGGACGGGGCCGAAGCTCCGTCCTCCATCGGTTGGTCGACCGCTGCTAGCGGCGGACTTTTCTGCGCAGCTTCTTGAGGGCCCGCTTGCGGGCAGCCAGGGCCTTCTTCTTCTTCTTCACGCTGGGCTTCTCGTAGTAGGTGCGGCGTCGCACCTCCTTGAGGATGCCCGCGCGCTCCACCTGACGGCGGAATCGACGAAGGGCTCGCTCGAACGGCTCGCCCTCGCGGACGCGAACTCCGGCCATGGTCATCACCTCCAAACAGCGCAGATGCGCGGCCGCGGAAGTTAGGCCGGCCCCCTGCGTTCTGCAAGCGTTGTGTGGGAGGATCGGGACGGATGACGGAGCTCAGCACCACCGCGCGCAAGGCCCTGCACGAGCTCCGGCGCGCCCTGAGCACTCCGTCGGACTCCCCGGACTACTCGGACGCCGTCGCCACCGTCGCCTACCAGCTGGGCCGCGCGGAGTGGATGCCGCCCGCGGTCGAGCGGTTCATCACGCCGTGGCTCACCTCGCACCGCAGCGAGGAGGACGCCGAGACGCTGTACACGTTCGGGCGCATCTACCAGCGCGCGGGCGCCCTCGACAGCGCGGCGATGGTCTACCACCGGCTGTACGAGGTCGCGGGCAGCCACCGGGACGTACTGCGTCGCCTCGCGGCCCTGGGGAGCGACCCGTTGCGCAGCGCGGAGGTGACCCCGAGCGCGAACGACGTGGCCACGGCGTCGGCGCCTCGGCCCATGCCCACCATGACCTCGAAGATCCGCGGCGGGGCCACGGGTCCCAGGATCACCGCGCCGCCGAGGGGTCTGAAGGAGGTCACGGCCGCCCGGTCGGCGGAGGAGCGCCGGGAGCGGCTGAGCGCGGATCTCTCCGAGCGCTCCCGGGAGCTGGGCCTGCCCCAGCTCGACGTGGGCTCGGTCGTGGCCGACCGCTACGAGATCGTCGCCCCGCTGGGGGAGGGCGGATACGCGGTGGTGTTCGAGGTGTGGGACCGGATGCTCGAAGAGCAGGTCGCCATGAAGCTCTTCCGGCCCGCCCCCAAGGGCGAAGACGACCTCGCTCGCTTCAAGCAGGAGCTCCGCCTGACCCGGAGGCTCGCGCACCCCAACATCGTGGCCACCTACGACTTCAAGGCCTGGCAGGGCATGCACTTCATCACGATGGAGCTGCTGCAGGGGGCCGACCTGCTCACGGTGCTGGAGGAGATGGGCGGTCGGCTCCCGGTGCAGCAGGCGCTCCTCCTCGCGGGGCAGGCCTACGCGGGCATGGGCGCAGCGCACCGCGCGGGGGTGGTCCACCGAGACATCAAGCCCGCGAACCTCTTCGTGCTGGAGGGCGGCACGCGACTCAAGGTCATGGACTTCGGGATCGCGAAGACCCGCGGCGCCGCGGCGGGCTTCACGCGGCCGGGCTGGCTGGTGGGCACGCCCGCGTACCTGGCGCCGGAGCGCCTGGAGGCGGGCGACGCGGGGCACGCGCCTTCGGTGGACATCTACGCGATGGGGGTCGTGCTCTACCGCATGGTGTGCGGGATGCTCCCGTTCCACGAGATCGACTTCGAGAAGCTGGGCCGGATGATCCGCAAGGACATGCCGGATCCGCCGTCGCGCTACGCGCCGGAGCTGCCCGACGCGCTCGACCGCCTCATCCTCGACCTGCTCGCCAAGCGGCCCGAGGACCGCCCCGCCAGCTGCTTCGAAGTGCAGGGGCGCATCCGCGCGCTGATGCGAGCGATGTCGGCCACGGGCGCCGAGCCCGACGGAAGCCTCTTCTAGACCCCGGGACCCACCGCGGCCGCGACCCCGCTACTCGAAGCCGCTGACCATCAGGTCCTGAGGCACTCGCTTCACGCGTGCCCCGAGCCCGGCGAGCTTGCGCTCGATCGTCTCGTACCCGCGATCGAGGTGGTAGATGCGCCGCACCTCGGTGAGTCCTTCGGCCGCGAGCCCCGCGATCACCAGGGTGGCCGACGCGCGCAGGTCCGTGGCCATGACGCTCGCCCCCCGGAACGTGGGCACCCCCCTCACGAAGGCGCTGTTGCCGCGGATCTTGATGTCCGCGCCGAGCCGGTTGAGCTCGGGCACGTGCATGAAGCGGTTCTCGAACACGGTCTCCGTCACGCGCGACCCGCCCGAGGCCCGGGCCATCAGCGCCATGAACTGCGCCTGCAGGTCCGTGGGGAAGCCCGGGTAGGGCGACGTGTCGACGTCGACCGCGTGCAGCTCGCCGTGGTGCCGAATGCGCAGGCCGTCGCCCTCGCGCCGCACCTCGATCCCGGCCACCGCCATCTTCCCGATGAGCGCGTCGAGGTGCCCCAGCTTGGCGCCCTTCACCAGGACGTCGCCGTGGGTGAGCGCGGCCGCGGCCATGTAGGTGCCCGCCTCGATGCGATCGGGCATGACGTCGTGGTTCATGCGCCCCAGCTCGGGCACGCCGTCGATCGTGATCCGATGGGTGCCGTCCCCCTCGATGTTCGCGCCCATGCCCCGCAGCGCGTCGGCGAGGTCCACGATCTCGGGCTCGCGGGCGGCGTTCTCGAGCACGGTCGTGCCCTTCGCGAGCGTGGCCGCCATCAGCAGGTTCTCGGTGCCGCCGACGGTCACCACGTCGAAGACGATCCGCGCCCCGCGCAGCCCCTCGGGGGCGACGGCCTCCACGAACCCGCCGTCGAGCTCCACCTTCGCTCCCAGCCGCTCGAACCCGCGGAGGTGCTGATCGATGGGCCGCGAGCCGATCGCGCAGCCCCCCGGGAGGGAGACCCGGGCGCGTCCGGTGCGGGCGAGCAGCGGGCCCAGGCAGAGGACCGACGCTCGCATCGTGCGGACGAGCTCGTACGGCGCCTCCACGGAGGACAGGCGGGAGCCGTCGATCTCCACCGCGCGACCCGACGTGGCGGGCGGGGGCGGCATGTGACCCGGGGGCACCGCCGTCATGCGCCCGAGGCTGATCGTATCCAGCTCGGTGTTCACGCCCAGCTCGCCGAGCAGGGCGAGCGTGGTGCGGATGTCCATGAGGTTGGGGAGGTTCGCCACGCGGCTCACGCCGTCGTGCAGCAGCGTCGCGAACAGGATCGGCAGGGCGGCGTTCTTCGCCCCGGAGATCCGCACGTCGCCGCGCAGGGCCACGCCCCCTTCGATCACCAGCTTGTCCATCGTCTACCTGCGCGCTCTCGTGGGGTGTTCGTTCAACCCGCGGCCGGCGCGGTGTGTTCCGGCTCGGGCAGCACCGCCGGACGCACGTGGGTGAGGTCCACGAGCTCGATGCTCGCGCGGTTGCTGAACTCGAAGATGCGCTCGTCCCGATAGAACTCGCCGAACGCGATGCGCGTGATTCCGGAGTTGGCGATGAGGCGGAAGCAGATCCAGCAGGGCGACGCCGTGACGTAGATCGACGACCCCTCGATCAGCACCCCGTTCCGGGCCGCCTGCGCGATGGCGTTGGCCTCGGCGTGCACCGTGCGCACGCAGTGGCCGTTCTCCATCAGGTGTCCCACCTCGCTGCAGTGCTCCAGGCCCCGGATCGACCCGTTGTAGCCCGTGGAGAGGATCGTCTTGTCGCGCACGATCACCGCGCCGACGTGCTTGCGGTCGCAGGTCGCCCGGGTGGCGACCTGGTACGCGATCGTCATGAAGTATTCGTCCCAGGAGAGGCGCGCCATGGGCGGACCCTACTCTTGTCCCGCGTCCGCGTCCCCCGTTCGTGGTCCGTGAGCCACCCACCACTGCAGCTTGTTCACCACCCCCCGCAGGAACTGCACGTCGCGCTCCTGCAGATCGGTGTTCACGACGGCGTGCCGGAGCATGGCCATCGTCTGCGGGCGCGCCCGCCGCCGGAAGAAGTCGATCGCGTCGAGCAGGTCGCCCGTCTGCTGCACCGCGCGGTTCAGCTGGTCGATGGTGGCCCGCTCGCCGCGGCCCCCCCGGGGCGTCGGACGCCTCCGCGGAGCCCCCCCCGCCTGGGCCCACTCCCAGCCGAGGAGCAGGACCGCCTGAGACAGGTTGAGGCTCGAGTGCGACCCCGCGGTGGGGATCGAGCACAGGTGGGTCGCGTGGCCGAGGTCCTCCTGGGACAGCCCGTGGTCCTCCTGGCCGAACAGGAGGACGGTCTCCTCGCCTTCGGCCGAGCGCGCCGCCAGCAGCTCACAGGCCGGGCGCGGGTCGAGGACGTCCCAGGTCTTCCAGCGGCGGGGTCGGGCGGTGCACGCGACGACCACGGTGGCCCCCTCGACGGCGTCCGCGAGCGCGTCCACCCACGTCGCGGACGCGAGCAGCTCGCGCGCCCCCGCGGCCATGTTGTGGGCTTCCTGCGCGTCGACGACCTCGGGCCCGCGGACGACGCGCAGATCGGTCAGCCCGAAGTTGGCCATCGCCCGGGCCGTGGAGCCCACGTTCCCCCCGTACTTCGGGCGGACCAATACGACGCGGGGAGGCAGGGACACGGACGGGGAGCAGCCTCGCGGCCGCGCGCTAGCGGAACCAGTTGAGGGGGTTCAGCAGCGAGAGGCAGCCGGGGTCTTCGACGACGGCCGGGGTCTGCGCCGTAGGCACGGCCGGGGGGGCCGGAGGCGGCGGAGCGGGCGCGGGGGCCGGCTTCTTGGCGACGGGCTTCGGCGGCGCGGGCTTCTCGGCGACGGGCTTGGGCGGCTCCGGGGCCCTGGGCGCCGGGGCGGGCTTCGGCGCCGGGGCCTTGACCGAGATCCCCTTGCCCTTCTTCCGGGGCCTCTTGGCCTTGGGCGTGGACTTCGCTCGCTTCGGCGTGGGCGCCGGGGCGGCTGCGGGCTTCTTCTTCGGCTCGGCGCGGGTCGATTCGGTGGCGGCCGCCACCTCGCCCGCGCTCTTCGCCTCGGCCTTGGCCTTGGCCTCCTGGGCCTTGCGCTGCTTGTCCTCTTCGGCCTGGGACTGCAGCTTGCCGCCGCGGGCCTCGGTGTGGAGCCCGAGCTGGGGAGCCAGCGTGCGGCTCTTGAGCTTCAGGTGGACGTCGATCGGTTCGCCCGTCTCCTTGTCCTTCGCGGACAGGGACAGGATCCCCTCGCTGTCGATGTTGAGCCAGACGTCGACCTTCACCTTGCCCCGGGGGGCGGGCTTGATGCCGCTGAAGACGAAGGTGCCGAGCAGCTCGTTCTCGGCCGCGATGTCCGAGTCGCCCTGGTAGATCTTCAGCATGATCGTCTTCTGACGGTCCTTGCTGTTGGTCAGGGTGAGCCGACGGACGTGGGGGATGGGGCAGTTCTTGGGGAACAGCGGCAGGAACGACTGGTCGACCTTCGCGATGCCGATGGGCATCGGGAGCACGTCCAGCAGCGTCACCTTCTCGGCCGCGTTCGTGAGGCTGTGCGCCATGATCGCGGCGCCGACGGCGACCGCCTCGTCCGGGTGCACGCCCTTGCACGGGTCCTTCTGGAAGTAGTTGCGGACGCTGCGCTGCACCAGCGGCATGCGGCTCTGGCCGCCCACGAGCAGGATCTCGTCGATGTCCGCGGGGGTCATCTTCGCTTCGTCGAAGATGCGCTCGCACGTCGTCACGGTCCGCTCGACGAGGTCGCCGGTGAGCTCGTCCAGGTTCTCGCGCGTGTAGTTGAGGTCGACGTTGAGGATGCCCTTCGCCCCGCGGGCGATGAACGGCACCTCCAGGCGCGTCTCCTTCGTGGTCGAGAGCGTGA
Source organism: uncultured Rickettsiales bacterium (assembly GCA_964512225.1). Taxonomy (GTDB): domain Bacteria; phylum Myxococcota_A; class UBA796; order UBA9615; family UBA9615; genus CAZEKB01. Next base: position 14,991 of record CAZEKB010000044.1, read on the forward strand.
TCTTCGCGCGCTCGGCCGCCTCGCGGAGGCGCTGCAGGGCGACGCGGTCGGAGGACAGGTCGACGCCCGTCTCCTCCATGAACTTCTCGAGGACGTCGCCCATGATGCGGTCGTCGAAGTCGATGCCGCCCAGGAACGTATCGCCGCCCGTGGCCACCACCTCGAAGACCTTGTCGCGGATCTCGATGATGGAGACGTCGAACGTGCCGCCGCCGAGGTCGTAGACCGCGAGCCGCTGCTGCAGGTTCTTGCCGAGGCCGTAGGCGAGCGCCGCCGCCGTGGGCTCGTTGAGGATGCGCAGGACGTTGAGGTCGGCGATCTTGCCCGCGGCGCGGACGGCCTGACGCTGCTTGTCGTTGAAGTACGCGGGCACGGTGATGACGGCGTTGGTCACCTCGTCCTTGAGGTACTCCTCCGCGACCTGCTTGATCTTCTTGAGGATCTGCGCCGAGATCTCCCGCAGGTCGAAGGTCTCGCCCTTGACCTTGATGAGGACCTCGCCCTCCTGCCCCTCGACCATGTTGAACGTGAAGACCTGGCGAATCTTCTCCACCTGCGCGGAGTGGAAGCTCCGGCCGATGAGTCGCTTCGGCGCGTACACGGTGTCGTCGGGGTTGAGCGCCGCCTGCTTCTTCGCGTCGTGGCCGACGAGCATGCGCCCGCCTTCGTCGATCGCGAACAGGGAGGGGATCGTGTAGCTGCCCCCGCGGTACATGATGATCTTCGGCTGATTGTCCTCGATGACCGCAGCGCAGCTGTTGGTGGTCCCGAGGTCGATGCCGATGGCGCGTCCCATGGGGTGAGGCGGCTCCGATTCTGCGTTGCGGGCTCGAATAGCGGGCAGCCGCGTGCCCGCGGGTTCCGAGGAGTATCCGTCGCCCGATCCTCGGGTGTCAAATGCCCGGAGTCGACGGATCTGCCGCTGCGGCCGTCGGATCCGGGGAGCTTTGAACCACGATGTCCACCTCGTCGATCGACCGCGACGTACAGCTTGCGATCGTGAGGGCCGCTCCGGGCACCGCGGTCGTATCTCCGACGCGCGGGATCCGTCCGAATCGGTGGAGCAGGAATCCGGCCAGGGTCTCGTAGTCGCCGTCGCCTTCGGGGATGCCGAGCCCCAGGGATTCGTTCAGTCGATCCACCTCGATCCGCGCGGAGACCCGGAACTCGCGCTCGCCGCGCTGCTGGATGTCGTCCTCCGGCTCGTCGTGCTCGTCTTCGATCTCGCCGACGATCTCCTCGAGGATGTCCTCGACCGTGACGAGGCCCTGGGCCCCGCCGTACTCGTCGACCACGACCGCCAGGCCGCTGCGCTTGAGGCGCCGATCCGTCAGCAGCTCGGCCACCTTCTGGTTCTCGGGGACGTAGTGCACGGGCCGCGCGATGTCCCCCGCGGTGCCCCCGATCGTATCGAGGAAGAGCACGTCCATCGCCCACAGCACGCCCACGATGTCGTCGACGCGCTCGGTGAACACGGGGAGGCGCGAGTAGCCCGACTCCTGGAGCTTGTCGACCGCCTCGGCCAGGCCGTTCTCCCGCTCCACCGCCACCACGTCGATCAGAGGCCGCATCACCTCCTTCACGGTGACCTCGTTGAAGTCGAAGATGCGGTCGATCATGTCCTTCTCTTCGGCCTCGATCTCCTCGCTCTCCCGATGCTCGAGCAGCAGCCGCAGCTCCTCGCGGGTCACGCCGCCGGTCTCGGGTCCCCCGCCCGCGAGCGCCTCCACGCCCCGGGTGACGATTCGGACCACCGCGATGAGCGGACGCAGGGCCGTGGACAGGATGGTGAGCGGGTGCACGACGATCCGAGCGATGCGCGTCGCGTGCATGCGGTACGCGGACTTGGGGATCAGCTCGCCGAACAGGAGGATGATCGGGAACAGGATCAGGACCACGAGGAACCCGTCGTCGTTGCCCCAGTGCTCGCGCAGCAGCAGGGCGCCCACCGTGGTCGCGCTCACCGTCGAGGCGTTCGTGCCGATCAGCGTGGTGGTGAGGATGGCCTCCGGGTCGTCCAGGAACCGCCCGAGCCGCCGCCCGGTGAGCGTCCCCTGCTCCCGCTGCGAGCGGATCGTGACCTTGTCCGCCGATACGAGGGCGATCTCGGACCCGCTGAAGAACCCCTCCGCGAGCACGCAGAGCAGGATGATCGCGAAGCCGACCCCGAGGCTCATTCCACGTCCTCCGGTCCGATCGAAGCCATCGAGCCCCGGCTGCGGATCGCGAGCGTTGCGATGCGCCCCGTGCCGCTGCCGCGCCGGGTGACGGTGACCCGGGTCATCTTCGTGCCCTCGATGCCGGACACGTGGAAGATCCAGTTGATGTCCTTCACCTCGTCGCCCTTGGCGGGCAGGCGGCCGAAGAGGTGGAAGATGTAGCCCCCGATGGTGGTCCAGGAGTCGCCGATGGGGATCGGCGGGCGCATCCGCCGGTTCCACTCGGCCACCTCGAACCGCGACGGGACGCTGTAGACGCCCTCCTTGATCCGGTCCACGCCGCCGAGCGAACCCGGCGAGTCGACCGGCTCGCCCAGGGTCCCGAAGAGCTCCTCGAGGATGTCCTGCATCGTGACGATGCCGAGCATCGCCCCGTACTCGTCCATGACCACGGCGAGGTGCAGGCGCTCGCGCTGGAACTCCCGCAGCAGCTCGCCCGCCTTCTTGCTGGGAGGCACGAAGTAGGGCGGGTGCAGGGCGTCGAAGAGGGTGCGGGTGTCCAGCTCCGCGTCGGTGTGGCGGAAGCCGAGCAGGTCCTTCGCGAGGAGGATGCCCCGGATGTTGTCGGGCTCGCCGGACCACACCGGGAGCCGCGAATAGCGGCCGTCGAGCGACGCGTCCATGAGGGTCTCGAGGTCGTCGTTGAGGTTGACGGACACGACGTCGGAGCGCGGGGTCAGGACCCGGCTCACCGGGGTGTCCGAGAGCTCGAAGACGCGGTGGATCATGTCCGCCTCTTCGGCCTCCAACGCCCCCTGGGCGTCGGCGAGCTCGACCAGCGCCTTGAACTGACCCTCCCGCAGCTGGGGCTCGGCGGTGGCGTTGGCGTCGCCCAGCGGCAGCAGCACCACCCGCGCGATCTGCTGGAGGAGGACGCGCAGCGGGGTGACGACCAGGGAGAAGATCCGCAGCGGGATCGACACGGTCGAAGCCCACGCGACGCTGTTGCGCACCGCGATCACCTTGGGCCCGATCTCCCCGAAGAGCAGGAGCATCGGCGTCATCAGGAGGATGTTGACCCACCACAGGTCGCCGCCCGCCTCGCCCGCGAGCACGAACACCAGCTGCGCGCCCACGGCCGAGATCGTGATGTTGATCAGCTCGTTGCCGAGCAGCAGCGTCGCGAGGAGGCGGCCCGGGTCGGCGAGGAGCCGGGGGACGGTGCGGCTCGTGCGCGCGGTGGCCTCGGAGAGCTTCCCGAGCGTGATGCGATCGATCGAGAAGTAGGCCGACTCGCTGCCCGAGAAGAACGCCGACCCGCAGAAGAGGGCGAGGAGGATCAGCAGGTATCCGCCGATCACGATCGCGCTCCGTGGACCCACCCGCGGTCGGAGGCGGGCACGGGTCGCCCGTCGCCCCATACGAGGTCGTGCGGTCCGCGCTCGGTCACCAGGCCCAAGGGGACGAACCCGGGCAGCAGCACCTCCGCCGTCGCCAGGACCTCGTAGTCCTCCCCCCCCGTCAGGGCCCAGGCCCGCGCCTGAGCGGGGTCGACGTCGGGCCCCAGATCGGGGGCGTCGACCGGATCGAGCCGGAGGGTCACGCCCGACGCCGCGGCGAGGTGGGCCGCGTCCGCGAGCAGCCCGTCGGAGACGTCGATGGCGGCGTGGGCCTCGGCGAGGGACTCGAGGAGGTCGAGCCGGGGTCGCGGTCGCTCCTGCGCCCGTCGGCCGCGCTCCCCCCCGGCGCCGTGCAGGCCCGCCGCCGCCCAGCCGGTGGGGCCGCTGATCTGGAGGACGTCGCCGGGCACGGCCCCCGCCCGGGTCAGGACGCGATCGCCCCGCCCGAGGACCGTGACGCCCACCACCGCGGGCCCGTCGATGACGGTCGTATCGCCGCCCACCACGGGGCAGTCGTGAGCCCGCGCGCACGCGCCGAGCCCCGCCATGACGGCGTCGGCCCACCCCGACAGCCGCTCGGCCCGCACCGAGAGGGAGACCAGGGCGCCGAGCGGTCGGGAGCGGGAGGCGGCGAGGTCGCTCAGCGCCACGGCGAGGGCCTTCCAGCCCACGTCGGCGGGGTCCGCGTCCGGGCGGAAGTGCGTGCCCTCGACCATCGCGTCGGTGGAGACGGCGAGCGCGCCCGCGACGTCGAGCACGGCCACGTCGTCGCCGGGCCCCAGGCGCACGGACGCCCCTTGGGTCGGCACCAGGTCGAGCCAGCGCCGAATCGATGAGAACTCGGTCCCGCCGGCTCCCCCGGCGGCGGCTTGATCCGCCTCGGTCAAGGGGTCTCGCTCTCCTCCTGGGCGGGCTCCTCTTCGGGCTCCTCCTCGGCCTCCTCTTCGGGGGCCTCGGGCAGCTCGGCGTCGTCCTTGAACGTGGGCGTCTCCTCGGGGCCCGCGCCCTCCGGAGGCGGCCACACCTGGACGATCGCGCCCTTCTGGACGGTCAACGTCAGCAGCTCGTGTCGCATCTCGCCGTCTTCTCCGAACCCGCGCGAGCCCGTGACGGCGCGCACCGGCGTCGACAGGGCGAGCCGACGCCGCAGCTCGCGGCGGCCGCTGACCCCCTCGGCGACGAGCTGCAGGAGCAGGAACGCCGCGTCGTGGGCCACCGCTTCGAGGATCGACGGGGCCGTCTCGTAGCGCGCCTGGTAGGCGTCCGCGAACTCGCGCCCCGGGCCCGACGGGCTGTCCAGGAAGAAGCCGTCCACGAGCACCGTGCCCTCGACGTACTTGCCGCCGCGGTCGATGAGCCCGGGGTGGTTGAACGCCGCCCCGCCCATGAAGACGACGGCGGGGTAGTCGTCGGTGTCGAGGTGTCCGCCGAGGTTGATCTCCTCGTAGAGGAACCCCGGGGCGACCATCGTCGCCTGCTTGTAGTTCGTGGGGACGAACACCGCCTGGAAGTCCAGGCCGGGCACGAGCTCGAGCTGCGGCTCGCCGATCTGCGGCTTGCTCCGGCCCGGCAGGAACGGCAGCACGAGGTCGGTCTCGCCGGGGGGGCTCTTCACGTAGAAGCTGCCCTTGAGGCGTTGGCCCGCCTTGCGGAAGTCCTTCTCGCCCGCGTGGAAGCTCTCCACCGCGACGACGCGGCCCCCGTTCTCTTCGACTCGATCCCAGAACCGGGCGGCCGCCCGGGCCGCGGGCTCCGTCTCCGGGTAGGCGATGGCGAAGCGCTCGAGCCCCATGCGCCCCATCGCGTGCTCGACCAGCTTCTCGGCCTGCTCTTCGGGAGGGCTCCACGTATTGAAGACGTTCGCCCGGTCGGCCGCGAGGCCCGCCCGCTGCGTCATCATCACCAGGGGCAGGCCCAGGTCCTCGGCCACGCCCGCGACGGCCTCCGCCTCCGCCGAGATCAGCGGACCGACGACGCCCACCACCTTGTGCTCGGTGTGGAGCTGCTCCAGCGCCTGCTTCGCGACCTCGGGATCGCCCTGGGTGTCCACGGCCACGATCTCCACCGGGTCCCAGCCGAGCGCCAGGGCCGCCTCCTGGGCCAGGTCGACGCCCCGTCGGGCCAGGTCCCCGGGCGCCGCGAACTTGCCCGAGCTGGGGAGCAGCAGGCCGATCTTGGCGACGTCGACGTCCTCGGGCTCGGCCGCGTACTCCTCGGCGCCGGGCACGAGCGCGAGCAGGGGGGAGTCGGCGTACCGGTCGGCGAATCGTCGCCTCGCCTCCTCGGTCTCGTCCGACTCGAGGAGGTCGCCCGCCCGATCGAGGGCGAGGACTGCGATGAGCGCCCCGACCGGCGACCCCCGCTTGGTGGTCTCGGCCGCGGAGAGCGCGTCGTCGGTGATCGACTCGGCGTACTTGCGGGCGAGCGCCAGGTCTTCCTTCTCCTCGAAGAAGCGGCGGCCGATCAGCAGGGCGAGGGCGTCCAGCGCGCGGAAGTCGCCGCCGTCGAACGCGTGCAGCGCCGCGAGCTCCCGCGCGGCGGCGCGGCTGCGGTCCGGGTCCGAGTCGTTCACCGCCACGTTGTGGAGGGCCGCGGTCGCGTCCTCGACGCGGCGCTCCCGGGCGAGGCACATCGCGATGCCGAACGAGGCCTCCTCCACGTCGTCGCGACCGCCGCCGGTGAGGTAGCCCTGGAACCGCCCGCGGGCCTCGGCCCACTCCTCGAGGATGAACAGCGCGCGGGCGGCCACGAGGCGCGCCTCCGCCACGTGATCGCCGTCGGGGTACGTCTTCAGGTAGTCCTCGACGCGCATGAGGACCTTCGCCGCGGGCTCGTTCTCGACCGCGTTCTCGACCCGCGTCCAGGCCCGCTTCTCCGGCTTCTTGGACGCCCCGCCGGCGACCGCGGGGACCAGGAGGAGCGCCGCCAGGCAGGCGAGGAGCGCGCGCCTCACGAAGCCTTCTCTCGGTCGGCGTCGCGGCTCGCGGCCAGCAGCGCGTCGTACGCCTCCCGCAGCGGCGACGGCGAGTTCTGGAGCTCCGCCTCGAGCGCCTGCAGGCGGCGGCGCTGTTCGTCGCTCACCGACGTGGGTACGTCGAGCCGGATCTTCACGAACTGGTCGCCCCGCCGACTGCGCGACTTGAGCAGCGGGAGGCCCCGTCCCTTGAGCGTGAGGACCGTCCCCGGCGCCTTGCCCGAAGGGAGCCGGATCACCGCCTCGCCGCCGAGGGTGGGGACCACGATCTCCCCGCCGCACACCAGCTCGGTGTAGGTGATGGGGACGTCGCAGAAGATGTTCGCCCCCTGGCGCTTGAAGAAGGAGTGCTCGGCCACGTTGACGACCACGTACAGGTCGCCCGCGCCTCGGCTGCCCGCCGCGCCCTTGCCCGCCACCTTGAGCTTCTGCCCGGTGTCGACGCCCGGCGGCACCTTGACTCGGAGGCGTTCGTCGACCGTGCCCCCCTCGGGCCCGCGGCGGGTGAACGTCACCTCCCGGTCGACGCCGGCGGCGACCTCCTCCAGGGTGAGGGTGATCGTGTAGCGGAGGTCCCGCGGATCACGACGGCTCCGACGTCGACGGCCCCCGAACAGGTCGCGAAAGGCCTGGCCCAGCACCTCGCCCAGGTCCACTTCGTCCGCCGAGCCGAACGGCCCCTGGTCCCGGCCGTCGCTGAAGACTCGCCCGAAGCGGTCGTACTGGACGCGCTTGATCGGGTCGGACAGGACCTTGTAGGCGTACGTCACCTCTTTGAAGCGGCGCTCGGCCTCCTTGTCGCCGGGGTTCCGGTCCGGATGGAAGCGCAGCGCCTGCTTGCGGTAGGCCTTCTTCAGCTCTTCGTCGCTCGCGGAGCGAGCTACCGCCAGCAGGTCGTACAGGTCGGGTTGCAACAGGACTCCGTCATACCTGAAAAGGACGGACCGATCGGACTGGGAAGTCGGACGTTCTTTCCGGACCGCGGCGCGCTAGAAGGCCTCTTCGGCGAACTCGTCGTCGTAGATTTCGTCGGCGAGCTCGTCGGCGTCCTCCATCGCCCCGGAGTACAGGGCGTCGGCGATGGCCTGGGCGGCCTCGGCGAGCTCCTGGTGGGCGGCGCGGATGTCGTCCGTGCGCTCCTGCTTCAGCGCCTCCTGGGCCTTGCCGACCGCCTCGCGGATCGCCATGAGGTCCTCGAAGGGGATGGCGTCGCCGAACTCGTCGAGGGAGCGCTGGGTCGTGTACAGGAGGCCGTCGAGGTCGTTCCTGGCCTCGGCCAGCTCCTTGCGGAACGCGTCGTCTTCGCGGTACTGCTCGGCCTCGCTGATGATCCGCTCGATCTGCTCGTCGGACAGGCCCGAGCCGGCTCGGACCTCGACGCTCTGCTTGCGCCCCGTCCCGAGGTCCTTCGCCTCCACGTTGAGGATGCCGTTCGCGTCCAGCTGGAAGACGACCTCGATCTGAGGCAGCCCTCGCGGGGCCGGGGGCAGGCCCGTGAGCTCGAACTTCGCGAGCGTCTTGTTGTCGTCGATCATCTCGCGCTCGCCCTGGGCGACGTGCACCTCGACCATCGGCTGGTTGTCGAGGGAGGTCGTGAAGATCTCCTTCTTCTTGCACGGGATGGTCGTATTGCGCGGGATCAGGACCTCCATGATCCCGCCCGCGGTGCGCACGCCCAGGCTGAGGGGCGTGACGTCGAGCAGGAGGATGTCGGTGGTCTCGCCCGACAGCACCGAGCCCTGGGCCGCGGCGCCCACGGCGACGACCTCGTCCGGGTTGATGCTCGTATTCGGCGGGCGGCCGAAGATGGCCTCCACCTCTTCGCGCACCTTCGGCATGCGGGTCATGCCGCCCACGAGCAGGACCTCGTCCAGGTCTCCCGCGGCCAGGCCCGCGTCGCCGAGCGCCTGCTCGCAGGGCTCGCGGAGGCGGCGGAGCAGGTCTTCGACGAGGCCTTCGTACTGGCCTCGGGTCAGCTCGCACTGGAGGTGGCGCGGGCCCTGGTCGTCCACCGTGATGAACGGCAGGTTGATCGTGGTCTCGAGGACGGAGGAGAGCTCGTGCTTCGCCTTCTCGGCCGCCTCCTTGAGGCGCTGCAGGGCCATCGTGTCTTCGCGCAGATCGATGCCGGTCTCGCCCTGGAAGTGGTCGAGGCAGAAGTCGATGATCCGCGCGTCGAAGTCTTCTCCGCCCAGGAAGGTGTCGCCCGACGTCGACTTCACCTCGAAGACGCCCTCGGCGAGCTCGAGGATCGAGATGTCGAACGTGCCGCCGCCGAGGTCGAAGACCGCGATGGTCCCGTCCCCGCCGCCTTCCAGGCCGTACGCGAGGGCCGCGGCGGTGGGCTCGTTGATGATCCGCAGGACCTCGAGCCCGGCGATCCGGCCGGCGTCCTTGGTGGCCTGACGCTGGGAGTCGTTGAAGTACGCGGGGACCGTGATGACGGCCCGCTCCACGTCCCCGCCGATGTAGTCCTCGGCGGTCTTCTTGATCTGCTCGAGGACGAAGGCGCTCACCTGGGGCGGCGAGAGCTGGTCGTTCCCGATCCCGACCCACGCGTCTCCGTTGTCGCCCTCGACGATCGCGAACGGCGACGAGTCCTTCGCTCGCGCGACCTCTTCGTCGGAGAAGCGGCGGCCGATCAGTCGCTTGATCGCGTAGAGCGTGCTCTCCGGGTTCGTGACCGCCTGTCGCTTCGCGATCTGGCCGACGAGCCGGTCGCCCTCCTCGGTGATGGCGACCACCGACGGAGTCGTTCGGCTGCCCTCCGCGTTGGGGATGACGACGGGGTCACCGCCCTCCACGATCGCGACACAGGAGTTGGTCGTTCCCAGGTCGATCCCGATGATCTTGCCTGCCATGCATCCTCCGGCCCGCGCGGATCGCGGGCGCCGTCAGTCCGTCGCGCTCAGGGCGCGGGAGCCGAGTCTTCCGTGCTGAGGCCCGGGTCCGAAGTGCCCGGGTCCGTCTCGTCGTCTTCCGAGTCGTCGGGATCGTCTTCGATCCCGTCCGTCGGCTCGTCGTCGGTGGATGCGGGCGCCTCGCCGTCGTCGGCCTCGTCCGCTTCCTCGTCTTCGGGGGGCGTGGCCTCGTCGGCCTCCGCGGCGTCGTCCCCGTCGCCCTCGTTCGTCTCGTCGTCGGTCGCTTCGTCGGCCGCGGCGTCCTGGGCCTCGTCGGCGTCCTGCGCCTCGTCGGCCGCAGCGTCCTGCGCCTCGTCGGCCGCGGGCTCATCGACGGCCGCGGCTTCGTCGTCCTCGGGAGGAGGCTCCGCCCCCTCGGCGCCGCGGCTCACCACGACCATCGCCGCCCGCAGCAGCCGCCCGTGCAGCGTGAAGCCGGCCTGCAGCTCCGTGACGATGCTGCCCAGCGCGACGTGCTCCGAGAAGGCCTGGCCGACCGCTTCGTGGTGGACCGGGTCGAACTTCGCTCCCTCGCCGCCTTCGACGCGCAGGACGCCGTTCTGGCCGAGCGCCGTCATGAACTGGTGCAGCGTCATGGACACGCCCTGCCCCAGCGGCCCGTCCTTCTCGTCCCCGGCGTGCCCGAGGGCTCGCTCGAGGTTGTCGAACACCCCCAGGAACTCCTTGAGCACCTTCTCCGCGGCGTACTTCTTGTGGTCCTCGCGGTCGCGCTCGGAGCGGCGGCGGTAGGTCTCGAACTCCCGGGAGATCGCGGCGCCGCGGCGGTTGGCGGCGACGAGCTGGGCGTTCAGGCCGTTGATGCGATCCCGGGCCGCGCGCAGCTCGATGTCGCGCTCCTCGAGGATCCTGCCGAGCTCCGCCACGCGGGCCCGCAGCGCGTCGTCGATGCCGGCCCCCGGGAGCGCTGTCTTCTTCTTCTTGGCCTTCTTCTTCTTCTTCTTCTTCTCCGCCGTGCCCGCGGGGACCCCCACCTCGATGGAGACCTCGTCCGAGGAGCCGTCGTCGAGGGCGAAGACCTCCTCCTCCTCCGGGGGGGGGATGCTCGGGACGGAGGCCGGGGGGGCGGACTCGTCGTCGCCGAAGTCGGGGAAGGCCAGGGACGGGTCGTCGTCCGACAGCGCGTTCTCGCCGAAGGACTCGGCGATGAACCGACGGATGTCGTCGTCGTCCGCCGCTTCGTCGCCGTCGAGCGCGGCGATGAGGTCGGCGTCGAGCTTGTCGAAGGAGTCGTCGGCGGCGTTCAGGGCCTCCATCGAGGGCAGGTCGACCTCCGAGTCCTCCTCATCGATGACGTAGTGCAGGGACTGCTCGTCCAGGAACGACTCGTCGATGTCGACGTCGAGGCTGACCTCCGAGGGCTCCGCCTTCTCGGGCGCGGGCTCCTTCGGGATCGCGATGGGCTTCTTCTTCGAGGTGCGGGCGGAGCGCACGCTCCCCATCGCCTCGGCGAACAGCTTCTCGAGGGCGTCCTCGGTGCTCTCCTCCGGCGCCGGCTTGGGAGCCTTCGCGCGCTTGCCCGCGCGGGACGAACTGGAGGAGCGTTTTCGGTCGCGTGAGGCCAAGCTCTGAAAATCCTCGGGGGAGTCCTGACCCCATCGCACCGGGGGTGATTCGAGGGCGACGGAAGCCGCCCACATGCCCGGATTGGGCAAGTTACCCGGCGTGTCTCGGGGGATCAAGCCGCCCCAGGAGGCGCTCCGCGAGGTGGTCGGCGAGCAGGAATCCCGCGTCGGTGAGACGGACCGCCGCGTCGTCGACCACGACGCAGGGGCCGTCGGCCGAATCGGGGGGGCCCGCCCACCCCGTCTCCGCGCCCGGATCGACGCCGAACTCCGCCCGGAAGCGCGCTCGATCCAGCCCCTCGACGGTGCGCAGACCGACGAGCACCGCCTCCGCCAGGCGTTGCGCGCGCGTCAGCTCCTCCCGCCCCGCCTCGGGCAGGCGCCCGGCCGCGACCGCGCGTCCCCACCGGCGGAGCGACCGCACGTTCCACCAACGCACCCCCGCGGCGGGGTCGAACCCGTGGGCGCCGGTGCCGAGGCCGAGATACGGCGCGCCGGTCCAGTGCTTGCGGTTGTGCCGGGACCGATGTTCGGGGGCGGCGAAGTTCGACACCTCGTACCGGAGCAGGCCCGCCTCGCGGGTGCGCGCCACGGCGGTCGCGTACATCGTCGCCTGGGCGTCCTCGGGGGGGAGCACGAGGGTCCCCTCGCGCCTGCGTCGGTCGTACCCGGTGCCCGGCTCGACGGTGAGGTTGTACAGCGACAGGTGGGTGGGCTCGAGCTCGAGCGCGCGGCGCAGGTCGGCCTCGAAGTCGTCCGGCGACTGCCCCGCGAGCCCGAACATGAGGTCGAGGGCGATGTCCGTGAAGCCCGCGGCGCGCAGATCGTCCAGGGTCCGCAGCGTGGCGGGCACGTCGTGCGCCCGGCCGAGCCCCGCGAGCAGCTCGGGCCGGAAGGTCTGGGCCCCGAGCGTGACGCGATTGACCCCCGCGGACCGGAACCCCGCCAGGCGCTCCCGAGACGCGGAGCCGGGATCGACCTCGAGCGTGATCTCCGCGTCGCCGGTCACGTCCACCCGCGCCGCCACCGCGTCCAGGAGCCGCGCGATCCGATCCGCGCGGACGAGCGACGGGGTGCCCCCGCCGAAGTAGATGGTGTCGACGGTCGGGCGCGCGCCCGCGAGCCGGAGGTCGAGCTCGGCGGGTAGCGTCGCGGTGTACTCGGGGATCCGGTCGGCGAGCCCCGCGTACACGTGGAAGCTGCAGTAGGGGCACCGGACGCGGCAGAACGGGAGGTGCATGTAGACGCCGGTGCGCACCCGGGCATGGTGCCCGGTCGCGACTTACGCTGTCTTCGTGGGAACGGCATCGCACCGGCGCGGGTCCTATCTCGGGATGGGGCGTCCACTCTTCGTCGCGACGGTGCTCGTCGCCGTGCAGACCCTCGCCGGTTGCGCGACGCTGGGCGCCGGCAAGAACGACCTCTCCTGGCTGCGGAGTCGTGCCGTTCTCGTCGTCGCCGAGGGCGCCGGAGCCGCCGCCCCGATCGTGGAGAAGCGGACCGAGCGGGCGCTCGCGTTGGCCCCCGTCCGGATCCACCCGGCCTCGGCCGACGCCGAGCTGGAGGGGGTCCTCGCGGCCGCCGACGAGCGCGTCGCCGTGGCCCACGGGGCGGCCGAAGAGCGTCGCATCCCGTGGGTGCTGATCCGCACCGAGACCGACGCCCGGATCCAGAACGCCCGCGGCGGCGCCGTGCGCTGGCGGACCCGGCTCCCGGGACGCGACCCGGACCGGGTCCTGGCGGAGCGGCTGACCGCGGCCGTGGCGGGATCCCGGACGATCCTCGACCCGGGGTCCGTTCGCCTCGCCTCCGCGAAGGATCTCGACGCCCTGCGCGCCCTCGCCGTATCAGGGAGCTGGGGCGAGCACCGCGCCCGGCTCGACGTGCTCGAGGGCACGTTCCCCGCCGATCCGGCGGTCAAGGTGCACGTCGTCCTGTTCGGGAACGGCCTCGAATCGAACCCGGCGGCCCTGAGCGTGGCCCGGGAGATGAACCCGGACGGCGAGTCCGAGCTGCTGGCCCTGGCCCTCGCCGCGCGGAGCGCGGGCAACACCTCGATCGCGCTCGTCGCCTACGAGGCGCTGGTGGCCCTGTACCCCGCCCGCCGGGGCTACCGCGTCGGCCTCGCGGACGCGCGGATGGCCGTGCACGGCCCGGCGGAGGCGGTGGCGGCCTGCCGCGGCGGGTTCGAGGAGGAGTTCGAGGATCCCCGCGACGGCACCGACCCCCACGACGCCCCCGACGCGCTGCCGTACGCCGATCTGCGGTTCCACCTGGGGTGGTACCTGGCCCAGACCGGGGCCTTCGAGCCCGCGACGATGGCCTACGAGCGGGCGGGCGCGATCTACGAAGCCATGGGGCGCCCGCGCGAGCACGGGGACGCCCTGAACAACGCGGGGGTCTCCCTGGTGGAGGCCGCGCGCCCGTCGCTCGCGGTGACCGTGTTCCGACGCGCTCTGAGGGTGCGGCGTGCGCTCGGGGCGGCGCGGAAGGTCGCGACCACCCGCTACAACCTCGGGCGGGCGCTCGCCGACTCGGGCCGTTCGGTCGACGCGCTCGCGGCCTACCAGGTGGCCGCCGAGGAGTACGAAGCCGCGGGTCGCCCCCGCGACGCCCTGGAGACCCGGGTGGAGACCCTCGCCCTGCACGCGCTCCAGGGTCGCCGCACGGACCTGGAGGAGGCGGCGACCTCCCTGCTCGAGGCGATCGACGCGGACAGCCTCCGCCCCTTGCCCGCGGACGTCTGGTACGAGCTGGGCGCGGGGCGGATGGCGTTCGCCGACCACACCGGGGCGGTGGAGGCCTTCTCCGCCGCCGTCGACGGGTATCGGGCGGCCGGACGCCGCCTGGAGACGGCCCAGTCGATGTACTCGATGGCCACCCCCCACGTCGCGCTCTACCAGTTCGGGGAGGCGCACGCGGACCTCGTCGGGGCCCTGCGGCTCGCTGTCGAGCTCGGGGACACCGAGTCGATCGTGGCGATCCGGCGTCAGCTGACGCAGGTCCGCGAGCTGATCCGCATGCGCGACGGCACCCCGCCCGCGATCCCGCCGGACCTCGAAGACTGGACCGCCCCGTGACCCCGAGGCCGGACTCGTGATTCGGACCGCCGGCGTATCCTCGGCCTCCATGCGCCTCGACCTCATCGGCCGGAAGGACCTGCCGCTCGCGTTCGGGCGGTGGCGCCTCACCGATCTGCTCGGCGAGGGCGGGATGGCGCGGGTATTCCGGGGGGAGCTGCGGGGCGGGGCCGGGTTCCGCAAGCCCGCGGCGGTGAAGGTCGTGCTGCCGGGCATCGGCGAGAAGGCCGCTCAGCTGCGGCGGCAGCTCCTGCAGGAGGCCCGCGTCGGGGCCCTGCTCAACCACCCCAACATCGTCCAGACCTTCGACTGCGGCGAGCTCGAGGGCTACCCGTTCATCGCCATGGAGCTGGTGGAGGGGGTCGGGCTCCAGGAGCTCGTGCAGGCCCAGGGGAGGCTGCCCCCGGGCGTCGCCCTCGACATGGCCTCGCAGGTCGCTTCGGGTCTGCACCACGCCCACACGGCCGTGCACGACGGCCGCGAGCTCCGCGTGATCCACCGGGACGTGAAGCCGTCCAACATCCTGATTCGGGCGGACGGCGTGGCCAAAGTCGTGGACTTCGGCATCGCCAAGGCGGCCGTGGACGACGCCCTGAGCACCAGCACGGGCATGACCAAGGGCACGCCCGCCTACATGTCGCCCGAACAGCTCGGCGCGGAGGACCTCGACGCGCGGTCCGACCTCTTCGCGCTCGGGGCGGTCCTCTACTACCTGCTGTGGGGGCGGACGCTGTTCAGCGGCCAGTCGATCACGGAGGTCATGCTCCGCATCATCCAGGTGGACGAGACCCTCGCCGCCCGCGGCGTCTTCGCCGAAGCGGAGAGCGTGGCGCCCGGCCTCGGGGACGCCCTGGCCAAGCTGCTGGTCAAGGACCGGGAGCGTCGCTACCCGAACGCCGGCGTGGCCTCGAAGGCGCTGGCCGAGCTGCGCGGGAGGCTGCCCGCCCACCCCACGACCTCGGAGCTGATCAGCGAGTACCTCTCCGCCCGGGACGCGGGGGCGGTCTTCGGCGTCGCGTCCGACTCTCCGGGCGACGCTCCCCGCGTGGAGGCGGCGCGGATGGGGGAGTCCGACCTCACGTCCGGGTTCCGCCGCCAGGTCGAGGCGGCCCGGGAGGGCGGCGTGGAGTGGATCGAGTCGACGGCGCCCGACGACGCCGGGCCGGGCGCGACGCGCCTCGTGCCTTCGGTCGTGACCCGGCGCCCCCCCGACGCCGCGCCGAAGACGCCCACGGGCGGGCTCGCCGACCTGTCGCTCCCGGAGGTGTCCAGCGGGGGCTGGACGGACGGGGCGCCCCAGGACGGCATCGAGGCGACCCGAGAGATGCCGAGTCGCCCCACGCGTCGGCCGCGGCGGAAGAAGCGCAAGGCCGCGGAGCTGGAGTGGGAGCGTCGCCGTCGTCGCGCCCGGCGGCGCGTCATGATGTCGGGCCTCGTGCTCGGCCTGGTGGCCGTCGGCTTCGCGTCCTGGCTCGGGCTGCGGGGCTCCGAGGCGCCCCCCGTCGCCTCGCCCGCGGCGGAGGGGATCGGGACCGACGCCGTGGCGGCGCTCACCGCGGGCGACGAGCTTCCCCTCGACCTGCCGCCGGTCGACCGTTCGCGCCCCGCGGCCTCGAGCTCGTCCGCGGAGCCGGCGATGGACGCGGTAGCCGACGCGGGGACGGCGGAGCCCGAGCCGGCCGGTCCCGCCGACGCGCCCGAGGAGGCGACGACGGACCTGAGCGTCGGGGACCTGAGCGTCGGGGACATGGACGCCGTGGCGGGCCTCGACGAAGACCCGGCTGCGGAGCCCGCCGTCGCCGAGATCGACGCGGGGGCGGGCGGGGCCGAAGCGGCGCTCGGGTCGCGCCGGCAGGACCACCTGGCGCGGCTCGAGGCGGACGACGCCGACCCGTTCGACGACGACGGCCTCGCCGACGCCGAGGCCGAGGAGCCCGAGAAGAAGAAGGCGTCGGAGACCACCGCGGCGCGCGCCGCCCCGCCGTCCGCGCCCCTGCGCATGCGGCACCGTCCCTTCACGATGGCGACGGTGGGCACGTCGAAGACCGTGCAGGTCTACATCGCGGGGCCCGAGGACCCCACGGTCGTCGTGCACTGGGGGCCGAAGGGCGCGGCGGATCGCACGCTGACCCTGACGCGGGCGGGCACCGGGGTCTGGGAGGGCCTGCTGCCGATCACCGCCGAGCTGCGGGACGCGGGCGGGCTCGTGTATTGGGTCGTGGTGACGCACCCGGACACCACGCCGAAGAGGCTCCAGTCGGGGTCCCCCGACGGGCCGCACGAGGTGGTCGTCTACTGACGGATCGGCTTCGGGGTGGTGCCCACGGCGCCGCCCAGGGTGAGGCGGAACGGGATGATGGTGACGTACGTGTCCGAGATCACCACGTGGGGCTCGACCGACAGCACGAAGCGCCCGTGGCGGTCGGTGCGCTGGGTGCCCACGAGCCGCACGCCGACGGCGGGGTAGGCGCCCGAGAGCTCGGGGGAGACGCCGATGCCGAAGAGCACGTCGAACGTCGACGGCTGGCGGGGACCGAGCCGACCGCCCACGTAGAACATCAGGCGGTTCTCGAAGAAGACGGGCGTGTCCGTGAAGAGCAGCACGTTGGCGGCGCTGAACTCGTAGCCGACCCCCCAGGCGAGGCCCTCGAAGGCGAAGCGCGCGAGGACGCCGCCCCCGAGCGCGACCCCGGGGGAGCTGCTCCCGTCGGCGCCGGTCCCGTCGCGCCCGATCCAGCCGGTGGGCGACGGCACGGCGCCGAGCACGCTCACGCTGAAGTCCGGCAGCCTCAACCCCGGCGCCTCGGTGCGGCGCACGGCGGCCAGGCCCGCGGCGTCCTCCTCCTTGCGCGGCTTCCAGGTGCCCGTGTGTCCGAGCAGCTCGAGGCACGGCGCGTTCTCCACGATCGCCTTGCCGCGGCTCCCGGGCGTCGTGCATCGACCGAGCCGCAGACGCCACACGTCGCCGTCCTCATCGATCCACTTCGCGTCGTGGGACGCGTAGCCCGCCAAGGCCTTCTTCGCGTCGCCCCGGGCCCCGCGGAGGCCCCGGCTCGCGTCCGGCGCCCCGGCGGCCTCGGCGATCTCGGCGTAGACCTCCCGGAAGGCGTCGGCGAACCACGACGGCGTATCCGCCCCGCGCCGCCCCCACACCCGCACCCGCACCCACTGCAGGCGACTGCGCTCGGCGACCCAGCTCCGCGTCGACTCCGAGCGGCTGCCCGCGAGGGGGAACCGGCCCCGCTGGGTGCGCGTGATCCCCACGCCCGCGACCATCTCCCGGTCGTTGCGCCGCTCCAGCGCCGCCCGGTCCGGCGCCAGGATCGACCCGAAGGCGATGCGCACGGCCGGGTCGCGCCCGCCGCTCGCGGGGATCGCCGGGCCCGCGGAGGCCACGATCACGGCCTCGACCTCCTCGAGCAGCTTCGCCGCCTCCAGGTCCATCGTCGCGTCGCGCCCCCCGTGCAGCTCCTGGTAGGCGAGCAGGATCGACCGGGCGCGGGCGGCCTCGCCCACGCAGAGCAGCGCGCGGCCCTTGACCACGAAGGCGCCCGACGCCCGCGGGTCGAGCCGCAGCGCCGTGTCGGCGAGGTTCACGGCCCCGGCGCAGTCGTTCCGCTCCAGCGCTCGGCGGGCCTTCGCCAGCGCCTCCTCCGCGTCCATGCGCGGACCCGCGGGCTCGGGCTCGTCCTCCTCCTCTTCCTCCTCCGGCGCGGGCGTCGGCTCCTCCGGCTCGCTGCCCCCGGGGTCGGCGGCGTCGAGCTCCGCGCGCAGCTCCTCGAGCTGGCGCGCCTCGCCTTCGTCCAGGGTGAACCGGGAGTAGGTGTCGGCGGCCTTGCGAGCCAGCGCGTAGTCGCCCACGCGGAGGTGCGCGATCGCCTTGTAGTAGTGCACTCGCCGCAGGTCCGGCTGCAGGTTCAGGGCGGTCTCGAACTCGATCAGGGCCTCCGCGTACGCCTCTGCCTGGAGCATCGAGACGCCTCGGAAGAACGCCTCCTCGGCGGCTTCGTCCACGACCACATCGTCCGCCTGAGCGACGCGGGGCAGCGCGGCGACGAGGGCGAGCAGCAGGGCGAGTCGGGCGAGCATCACGGCTCCTCGGAGGTGGACGCCCCCTCCGGCGCCCGCCCCAGGATACGCCGGGCGGCCTCCACGAGCGCAGCCCCCGCCTCGATCGGGTCGGGATCGACGACCCCCGAGGCCGCCTGCTCGGCCGCGGTGCGTCGGACCAGCCTCGCCAGCGCCTCGGCGGCGACCGCTCGGCGCGCCTCCGCCGGGGTCACCTCCCGAGCCAGCCGGGCCAGCACGTGATCCAGGGCCTCCTCCGTCTCTCGCCGAACCTCCGGGGCCGCCCCGACGGCGAGCACGAGCTTCCGGTCCCGGACGGAGTAGGCGTGCATCGAGTAGGCGAGGCCCCGGCGCTCGCGGAGCTCGGTCTGGACCGGGCCCAGGGGGCCGCTCAGGAGACGCTCGAGGGCGTCGGTGGCCGACGACCAGGTCGAGTTCGGCCAGCTCCTCAGGATCGGGCGCGTGCCCCCCCGCCGGGCGAGGGGGACGTCCGTCGTGCCCGCCCGGGACCAGTCGATCGTCCGGGCGAAGGCGTCCACGTCGCCCCGGGTCGCGGCCCGGAGCCGCTCGAGGCGACGGTTGAAGGCCTCGGCGTCGCCCGCCACGGCCTCGGCCTCGCCCAGCTCGCACGCCCGGGTGCGCGCCCAGTCGTGCTCCCCGCGCAGCGCCGCGGCCCGCGCCGCCGCCAGCTCACGGCCGTCGATCCCGTCCCGCGCCAGCGCTCGCCCGGCCTCGATCGCCTCGTCCGCGCCGCCCGTGCGCCCGAGAATCAGCAGCCCCGCCCGCCGCCCGGCCCACGCGCTCGCCCACCCCTGTCGGAGCCGCTTCGCGCACGCCTCCACCCAGATCTCGGCCAGGGGCGCGTGCGGATGCCCGGCCGGCGGTCCGGGGACCACGACACAGGCCCCCGGCGCGCGCGTCGGGGCCTCCGCGGGCGACCACTCGGAGGCCGCGCGGGCCCCCGGCAGATCCCAGGCGAGGGCCTCGGCCTGCGCGGCGACGGTCTCGGGGTCCACCGGTCCCGCGACCGACAGGATCAGCGTGTCCCGCCGGTGCATCGCCGCCCGAAACCCCTCGACGTCGGCGGCGGTGAGCGCGGCCACGCGGTCCGGGTCGCCCGCGACGTTGCGGGCATAGGGGTCCTCCGCCCCGAAGAAGGCGGCCCGGCGCTGCGCGTCGCCCGCGAGCAGCCGCAGCCTGCGGCCGCCCCGGAGCTCGCTGCGGATGACCCGTCGCTCGATCGCGACGTCGTCTTCCCGCACCGGACGCGCGAGGATCTCCGCCCCGGCGCGCAGGACCCTCTCCACGTCGCCCGGCCGCACTTCGGCCCCCACCCGGCAGGCGTCGAGGGTCGTGCGACCGTCGAACGTCGCCCCCGCGTCCACGAGGACGGGATCCGCCCGCTGCAGGCCGCGAACGAGGAGGTGCTCGGTCAGGTGCGCGACGCCCGGCGCGGTCGCGGGCTCGTCGGCGGCCCCCGCCGCGAACCAGAACTCCACGGCGACCAGCGCGGCCTCCGGGTCGGGCGCGACCACGAGGCGCACCCCGGAGGGGAGGGGCCGGCGACGGACGGGGAAGGTCAAGCCGCGGGGGCTCGGATCACTTCTTGATTTCGAGGCACTCGTTGATCGTCACGACCTCGTACCAGCCGAGCTCGTCGACCCAGTACTCGCCCTCGAACGGCCAGAATCGGTAGCCGTCCGGCACCACCGGATCGAGCTTGCGGGCCGCGATCTTCTCGAGCAGTCGGCCCTGGTAGGCGGCGTCGTACAGGTACTGCTGCGCGGTGAGCATCTCGACCTTGTACAGCTCGGCGTTGCCCAGGTGGCCGCGCAGCGTCGAGACCATCGCCTCGAGCTTCGTGAGGATCTCGGTGCCCTTGGCGTCCGTGGCGCGCTTGCGGCCCTTCTTCAGCGCCTTCTCGAGGTCCTTGCGCAGCCCCGACTTCTCCCACCCGGTCTTGAGCCGGTCGATCGCCGCCAGCTCGGCGTCCACGCCTCGGATGTACGCGCCCACGCGCAGCAGGTCGGCGTCGTTCTCGAAGAACTGCTTCACCGGCACCGGCACCGCGACGCCCGACTCCTTGCGCTCCGTCTTCCACGCGTACAGCGCCTTGAAGAGCTTCGTCGGGTTCTTCTTCGCGGTGCCGATCGCCGCGTCGATCTCGTCGGCCATCGGGCCGTGCGTCTCGGTGAAGTCGACGAGCATGTCCTGCCCGTCGATGTACTTGCACAGGTAGTAGAAGAGCAGGATGCGAAGCAGCGTCGCGTCCGGGTGGTACAGGTCCTTGAAGAAGGGCGAGTCGACCGTCTGCAGGTGGGACAGCGCCCCCGAGAGGCGGCCCAGCCGGAAGTAGGACCACGCCGCCTCGTAGAGCGACTCGAACCACTGCGGCGACCCCCGCGGGATGCGCTCGAAGTGCTCGATCGCGCGCTCGAAGTTGCCGATCGCGTAGTAGGTCCGCGCGATGTTGACGTTGGCCAGCTCCCAGGCGTTGTCCTCGGGGTCGTCCGGGTTGGCCGCGTTGACCGCGGCGGCGAGGGGCGCGATGGCCAGCGGACCCTTGCCCTGGGCGACCTTGACGATGCCCTCGAGCATGCGCGCTCGGGCGTAGTGCGAGGTCCCCTTCGGCACCAGCGACAGGTACGCGACGGCCGCGACGTAGTCCTCGTTGCGGTAGTGGTGCTCGCCCACCCAGTACATCGCCGAGCTGCGGTAGGACTCGGCGACGCGAGAGGTGTTCAACGACGCCAGCCCGGGCGCGATCATCCAGCCCGCCTCGAACCGGCCCGCGAGGCGCACCGCGCGCTCCACGCCCTTGGCGAGCAGCTCGTGGTCGCCGTCCACCAGCTCGAAGTAGCGGCTGTACTCGGCCATCGCGGAGTAGGGCAGCCCCATCTGTTCGAGGCAGAAGGCGAGGTGGTAGCTGACCTCGGGGTGGTAGTAGGCCTGGTCCTCGTCCGCGAGCACCTTGTAGAGGCTCAGGCTCGCGAGGGCCCACTCCTTCTTCTTGACGTTCTTCAGCGCGCGCCGGAGGCGGCGGTCCC
The DNA here is from genome assembly GCA_964512225.1 of uncultured Rickettsiales bacterium. Classification (GTDB taxonomy): domain Bacteria; phylum Myxococcota_A; class UBA796; order UBA9615; family UBA9615; genus CAZEKB01. The sequence continues at coordinate 36,202 of CAZEKB010000044.1, forward strand.
GCTTCGGGGGCTCGGGGGGAGCCTCTTCTTCGGCGCCCTCTTCCCCTTCGGCGGCCTCGCCTTCCTTGTCGTCCTTCCCCTGGGCGAACGACGCCGCGGGCGCCGCGAGGGCGGCCACGAGGACGAGCGTGAGGGTCCGGATCCGGAGGAGCGACACGGCTACTTCCCGACGGTCGGGTAGAAGGCCACGCCGATGCCGAACTGGAAGTTGTTCCGCGCCGTGAACTTGCCGGTGTAGGTGCGCGTCTCCAGCGAGATGTGGTCCCGGAGGTCGATCTTCAGGGCCGCCTTGGGGGTCAGGAAGATCTTCGCGCCGAGGCCGAGGCTCGGACCGGCGAGCGCGCGGAAGCCGGCGTCCGCCTCGAGGCGCTGGGCGAAGTACCCGTGGCCCCCGAGGGTGAAGTAGATGTCGAAGTGGGCGACGCGGCGTCCGCCCCAGGCGAACTTGCCGTAGATGGGGGACCACACGATGTTCATGTAGCCGCCCGCGAGCTGGCGGGCGGCGTCCGTGCCGAGGCCCGTCAGGGACGTCTCACCGGCGAGGAACGTGACGTCCTGCCAGTGCCCGTTGCCCCAGCCGTAGCCGCCCTGAATCGCGATCTCGACCCCGAACTGCTCGAGCGGGTTGAACGTGACGTTCAGCCCCGCCATCACGCCGCCGACGTACGCGTTCCAGGGCTGGGTCGAGATGATGAACCCGACCTCGTGGTGCCCCTTCTTGACGTAGAGCATCTTCTGGACGACGCGGACGTCCTCGTTCTGCAGGACCCCGATCTCCTCGACCTTCACGTCCTTCGTCTCGGTCTTGCTCTTGGAGGTCTTCCGCTTCGCCGCCTCTGCGCCCACCGGGAACAGGAGACTCAAGGCGAGCAGGAACAGCAGAGATCGCAGCAGGTGCTTCATCATCCGTCCAAAAAGAGAGAGGCGAGGGCGCTGCTAGAAGGGCAGCTCGCGGCCGACCTTCTGGTACCGGTCGAACAGCGGAAAGTAGAAGATGTCCACGGCGTCGTTGAAGTTGGGGATCGCTTCGCCGGTGAACGCGATGGCGTTGTCGGTGGGCACGTAGCGCCAGCCGCCCGAGGGGGCCTCGCTCACGTGGGGGACCTCCAGGTCGTTGACGAGGACCGTGATCGACTCGGGGTCGGGCACGGTGCTGAGCCGCCAGCCCGCCGAGAGGTTCGAGATCAGCGCGCCGATGTTGGTCAGCGCGAGCTCGAAGTTGTTGACCTCGCAGCCCTCCGGCTCACCCGTCTGGGTGACCTGGATCGGCGTGAACAGCCCGTTCGTGACGCACGCCGCCTGCTGGTAGAAGTCGATGGCCCAGACGTCCGCGCCGAAGGGGTTGCAGGGTCCGTCGAAGTTGAGGACCGAGCCGTCGCACCAGGCGACGTCCGTCGTCTGCTGCTGGTACGTGGGGCCGATCGTGGCGAAGACCGTGCGGCCCATCGCGTCGAAGAACTCCATCCACCACTCGAGGCGGCAGTCGCACTCGCCGAAGGTCGGGTCGTCGTTGTGGTCCTGGACGCAGTCCGCCACCCACTGGCCCGGCGGGTTCTGCCCCGAGCGGTAGGAGTCGTCGCCCTCGTCCGAGACGACGATGACGACGGTGGCGGCGTGGGCGCGGAAGAAGCCGTCGTTGCAGGCGCGCTCGTCGTTGGGTACGGCGCCGCAGACGATCTTGACGGGGTCGTCGTCCGCGCGGTCCGCGAGGCCGCTCCAGAAGGCCTGGTCCTGGCCCTTGCACATGGCGAAGGCGGCCGCGGCGATGCCCGTCTCGGAGCCCGAACCCTCGGTGCCGACGTTGATCAGGCTCTGGAAGCTGCCCGCGAGCGTGCCTTCGCGCGCGTCCGCCCCCGTGAGCACGGCGGGGTTGCACGTATCGGCCGAGCCGACGCCGCTCTCGGACCGGATGTTGCCCTGGCGCCCGTTGCCCGCGTTCTCGATGTCCGTGGTGGTGACGCCCATCTGGAAGTCGAGGAACGCCTCCTTGTTGTTCTGGAACTCGGCCCAGGAGGTCACGGCGTCGGTGATGTTGTTGTAGTCGAGCTCTCCGAGGCCGCCCTCGATGTTGCCGAAGTTCGTGATGAACGCGCCGAAGTTGACCTGGATTTCGTCGTGGATCTCGGTCATGGACGAGCTGTTGTCGACGACCCAGAGGATGTCGACGGAGCCGTCGAAGTCCGCCTGCTCGAAGCGATCGTGCACGAGCAGGTCGTACGGGTTGTTGGGGCACGCGACCACGCTCGCCGCCGCGGCGAGGGCGAGGAGGAGGAGTGCGGCGCTGTACATCGATCGCGGCATAGGGGATCCCTTGAACCGAGCGATGATAGGGGGGCGCCGCAAAGCGAGCAAGGCGCAGCCGGTGCCCTCCGTCCTCGGGGGACCGGGCTAGGTCGGGATGCGGCGGAGGGCGAGCTGCATGCCCTCGAACAGCGGTCCGAGCTTGTTCGGCATGCGCCGGTCCTTGTTGACCGCGTGGAACTTGATCAGATCGGCCCAGATGCCGTTGATCTGCAGCTTGAGGTCGGCGAGCTCGGAGTCTTCGACCATCTTGCCCACCAGCTGGACCGGCGGCGGCGGGTCGGCGTCGCCGTAGGCCTCCACGATCTTGAGGTAGGAGTCTTCGATCTCCGACTGCACCTCGGCGGGGATGCCGACCTGCCCTTCCTCGTCCGCGACCGCGACGAGCTCTTCGTGCGAATCCTCGGCCCCGGAGTCGCCGGCGGCGTCGCCGCCCGGGGCCGCGGGGTCGTCGTCGTCGTCCTCGTCGTCCGATTCGGGGACCTCGATGCCGTGCTTCTGGAGCAGCTCGGCCCCGCCGGGCATGAGGTCGACGAACTCCGAGAGACTGAACCCGCCCTTGAGCTTGTGGGCCCCGGGCTCGTTGTCGCTCTGGATCGCGGTGGCGCGGCCCTTGAGCGCGCTCGAGATATCGACCTCGGGGGCGACGACGACCTGCGCCTCGAGCTTCTTGCCCGAGAGCTGCACGGCCTCGGACGCGATCAGAGCCTCGGCCTTCAGGGTCCCTGCCTCGAACTCGATCCGCTTGCCGCTGATCGAGCCCGCCGTGACCTTCCCCGACACGCGGACGGTGCCGCTCGCCTTGATCTCGCCGACGGAGACGGCCTCCGACGGGGTGAGCACGACGTCGCCGACGGTGGAGACGAGGTTCTTGAGGGGCTGCGCGGGCGTCCCCTCGATCACGATGTCTCCCGGGTTTTCGATGGAGAGGTCACCCCCATCGAGGGTCAATACGACTCCCGCGGGAAGGACAAAAGCGCCTTCGGCCATGGTGTTGCGGCTCCGAGAAGGTGGACGCGGCGCGCCGACGGCGACGCCTACGAGATCGCATTCTCCCGACTCGCGCCGGCGCCGGTCAAGTCGCCCCCCCCACGACGCGCGCATACACGGCGACGTAGTCGTCGGCCATGTCCGCGGCCGTGCGCGGAGAGGGTGCGCGCCGGGCCGCCTCGACCGTGGCCCCGGGGCGGGCCGCGAGCAGCGCGAGGCGCTCGGCCCAGGCCTCGAGGGAGAGCGGAACGACCCAGCCGTCGTCGGCCACGAGCTCCGGGAGGCCGCCGCGGTCGGAGACGAGCAGGGGGCGGCCCGCCCAGCGGGCTTCCAGGGCGACCATCGGCGCGTTCTCGTCCCAGGACGACGGGATGGCGACCACGTCCACCGTCGCCATGCGGGCGGTCGCCTCGTCGGCGGGGTACGGCCCGTGCGCGACGGCCGGGGCGCCGCAGGCCTCTCGGGCGACGTCCGCGGCGTCGGCCCCGTGCACGTGCACCTCCACGGACCCCGCGGGCAGCGCGGCCGACGCGCGCAGCAGGAACCCGAGCCCCTTCGTGGGGATGGGCGTCCCGAACCAGCCGACGCGGAGGGGGCCGGGGGCGCGCTCCGCGACGACCGGGGCCGCGTCCATGCCCTGCCGGATCACGTCGACGGCGCGGGCGAGGCCCGACGCGCGGTGGCGGTCGGCCACGAACGTCGACGGGGACGTCACGGCGGCGGCCCCCTCGAGCGTCGCGAGCATCCCCGCGCGACGCTCCCGCCAGCGGCGGACGGCCCGGGCCGGGGGGAAGCGGCGCTGGTCGACGCCGACCTCGTCGCGCGCCGCGGCCTCCCGTCGCAGGGCGCCGCCGGGGCCCAGGCGATCGAGCAGCCGCAGGCCCCACCCCCGCAGCGGCCCGCGGTCGAGCTGGTCGCCCAGGCAGCGGGCGCAGCGGGACTCCTCCACCCGCGCGCAGGGCGTGCCCGGGGGCCGGATCATCTGCCCGCGCCCGCACACCCACTTGTAGTCGTGCAGCGTGATCACCACCGGGACGCCCGCCGCGCGCGCCACCTCGGCGGGCCGTCGGCCCCAGCCGTCGGGGTGCGCCAGGTGGAGGACGTCGGGGCGGAAGGCCGCCAGGAGCGTGGCGACGGGGTCGTCGAACCGGGGGTCGTCCCAGGTGGATCGATAGCCCCGGGCGTCGTCGTGTCGGTGGACCAGGCGGTGGACGGCGAGCTCGGAGCCGTCGACCTGCTCCCGCTCCTCCCACCGGGAGAACGCGGGCCGCGTCGCCGCCTCGCCCGGTCGTCGCGCCCGGTCGTCGCGGGTCAGCACCGCCGCCTCGTGGCCCGCCCGGACGAGCGCGCGGGCGAGGGTTCGGGCCCACGTCTCCACCCCGCCGGTCCCGTGGGGCGGGTAGCGGTGGGGCAGGAGCAGGACCCTCACACGGTCCACCAGGCGGCCTCGACGTCGTCCACCCAGGCGCCGACGTCTCGGGGCGGCGCGGCGCGGGAGAGCGCGGCCCGGCGGCGGACGTCGGCCCGGTCCCGGATCCAGCCTCGGAGGGCGGCGGAGAGCGCGCCCGCGTCGCCCCCGGGCACGAGCCGCCCCCCGGTCTCCTCGGAGACCAGCTCCGGCAGCCCGCCGAGGTCCGACGCGAGCACGACCCGCCCGTGGGCCCGCCCCTCGAGGGCCACCAGCGGCGCGTTCTCGGCCCACGTGGAGGGCACCACGAGCACGTCGGTCCCGGCGAGGACGGCGGGCACGTCCTCCGGCGAGACGGCGTCTTCGGCCGCGAGCCGGCCCCCCGCGCGGCGCAGCACGTCCGCGGCGAACTCGGGGAACGGCGCGGGCCCGACGGCGCGGGCGCGCATCCCCGCGGCGTCTTCGTCGTCGATCGCGGCGAGGGCGTCGGCGAGCACCGCGAGGCCCTTGTGGGGGACCCAGGTGCCCAGGAACGTGACGCGCAGCGGCCCTCCCCCCGCCCCCGCGGGCGGCGGCGCCGCGACGGGGTGGGGGACGCCGGTGGGCACGACGACCGTGCGCTCCGCGGAGACCCCGTCGACCTCGAGGGAGCTCGCCAGGAACTCGGTGGGCGAAACGGCGAGGGGGACCCGGGCGAACACCTCCCGAACGCGCTCGGCCCGGGCCTCGATCGCGTCGTCGACGCCGTCGGTCGAGGCGGCCTCGGGGCCGTCGCGACGGGCCGCCGCGTTCACGCTCCGGACGGCGTCCTGGAGCCGCCCGGGCAGACGGTTCCACGTGCGGTGCAGCGCGTCCGGCGGGACCCAGCTCGGGAGCATCCCCGCGGCGCGTCGGGACCAGGCCTCCACCGGCCCCTCGCGGCTGCGGAAGCGCGCGAAGCAGTCGCCGCACCGCCGCCGATCGACGGGCAGGCAGTTCGTCCCGTCGGGGTGCAGGCGCTGGCCGCCGCTGGGGCAGCTCCACCAGCCGTCGTGGAGGTGCACGACGTGGGGGATCCCCCGCGTCCGCAGCACCTCGAGGATCCCGAGGGACAGGCCGGCGAGGGTCTGCACCGCGACGATCTCGGGAGCCGACTCGTCGAGAACGGTCGCGAACACCCGGTCCACCGCCGGGTCCTCCAGCGCCTCGGGGAGGCCCCGGTAGGGCCAGTTCTGGACGATCCCGAAGGTCGGGACGCCCGCCACGTCGGCGCGCTCGAGACCGTACTGCGCTCCCCCCGGACGCAAGCGGGCGGTGCACACGGCCACCTCGCGGCCCCGTCGCGCGAGCTCCGCGGCGAGGCGCGACGTGTAGACCTCCACGCCCGCGTGTCCGTCGGGCGGATAGGCGTGCGTCACCAAGAGGACGCGCCGGGCCACGCTAGGGCCTGCAGAGCAAGGTAGGATCGGCGGCCATGTCCGGCGGCAGCATAGGCGAGGCGATGGATCGGGTGCTCGTCGTCGACGACGAGGAGAACATCCGGCACCTCCTCCTGGTGATCCTCAAGAAGGCGGGCTTCGAGGCCACGGCGGTCAAGGGCGCCCAGGAGGCGCTCAACCTCCTCGAGAAGCGCGACTTCGGGATCGTCCTGTCGGACATCCGCATGCCCGGCATGGACGGCCGGGAGCTCCTGCGTCGGATCGTCGAGTCCGGGCGCCGCTGCTACACGATCATGATGTCGGCCTACGGGGGCGACGAGATCGCGCTCGCCTGCATGAAGGAGGGCGCGTACGACTACTTCAACAAGCCGTTCAAGGCCGACGAGGTGGTCCTGCTGCTGCGCAAGGCGCTGGAGCGCGAGCGGCTCTCGGTCGAGAACGAGCGGCTGCGCGGCGAGCTCGCGGAGCGGTTCTCCTTCGACAACATCATCGGCCGCTCCCCGGAGATGGAGAGCATCCTCGAGACCGTCCGCAAGATCGCGCCCCACAAGACGACGGTCCTGCTGACCGGCGAGAGCGGCACCGGCAAGGAGCTGCTCGCCCGCGCGATCCATCGCAACAGCCCCCGCGGGCGGCGCGAGATGGTGGCGGTCAACTGCGGGGCCATCCCCGACAACCTCCTCGAGTCGGAGCTGTTCGGCCACTCGAAGGGGGCGTTCACGGGGGCGGTGAAGGCCAAGAAGGGGCTCTTCCACACGGCGTCGGCGAGCACGCTGTTCCTCGACGAGGTCGGCGAGCTCCCGCTGTCGCTGCAGGTGAAGCTGCTCCGGGTCCTGGAGACGGAAGTGCTCCGCCCCGTGGGCGCCACGGCGACCGAGAAGATCGACGTGCGTCTCGTGGCCGCGACGTCGCGGAACATGGAGGAGGAGGTCCGCGCCGGGCGGTTCCGCGAGGACCTGTACTACCGCCTGAACGTGCTCCACGTCCGCGTGCCCCCCCTGCGCCGGCGGGGCGAGGACATCCCCCCCCTCGTCGATCACTTCCTGGAGCGGTTCTCGCGGAAGTTCGGGCGCAAGCTCGGGACCCTCGACCACGTCGCCATGGAGGCGGTGCTGGCGTACGACTGGCCGGGGAACATCCGCGAGCTCGAGAACGCCCTGGAGCGGGCCGTGCTGCTGTCCGAGGGCACGGAGGTGGGGCTCGACGGGTTCCCCCCCGAGGTGCGTCGCGGCCGGAGCCTGCGGATGCACGGGGACGACGACGACGACCTCAGCATCAAGCGTCGGACGGCCGCGCTCGAGGCGAACCTGATCCGCCGGGCGCTCGAACAGACGGGGGGCAACCGCACCCAGGCCTGCAAGCTGCTGCAGATCTCCCACCGCGCGCTGCTCTACAAGATCAAGGACTACCGGATCGAGATCCCGCCCCACGGTCGCGGGGGCTCGTGAGACGAGCGGTCGCGGTCGGCCTGGCGACGCTCGTCCTCGCGGGCTGTTCGTCCGCCGCGTCCCTGACGGCGGAGGGGGACCGCCGGCTCCGCGAGAACGACCTGGTGGGGGCGGAGAAGGCCTACGCGCGTGCCCTGGAGCGCGACCCGCACCACGCCCCCGCGATCTACGGCAAGGGCTGGGCGCTGTACGCGTCGGGGTTCGAGGAGCTCGAGTCGCCCGCCCGGCAGCTGTTCCAGCGGGCGATCGACTACGGGCCCGACTTCTACGGCGGCTACCGGGGGATGGGCGTCCTGTTCCTGGAGGCGGGCAAGGTCGGTCCCGCCGAGCGCTTCCTCCGGGACGCCTACGAGCGCGCGCCGTCCGAGCCGGGCGTGCTCGAGTCGCTCGGCCAGCTCTACCTGCGCGCCGGCCGCCTGGAGGAGGCCCGCACGCTCTTCCAGGGCGCCGTGGAGGCCGCCCCCGCGCGGGGCGAGTTCCACCGCTTCCTCGCCGACGTGGCCATCGCCGAGCGGAAGTGGGACGAGGCCTTCGCGGCCATCGACCGCGGCCGCGCGACGGCCGTGTCCGGGCTGCGCGGCACGATGGCTCTGGACGAAGGGGAGGCCCGCATCCGGCTGGAGTTCGCCGCGTGGGTCGCGGAGACGGCCCTCGGGCCGGACGACCCGAACCTCGCCCTCGCCGTCGAGGGGCTCGACCGGGCCGACGAGCTCCTGGAGCGGAGCCGCAAGCAGGGCCTCAGCGACGAGGAGTACGAGCCGCGGAGCCGCTATCATGCGACGTTGAGGGCGCGCCTCGAGGCGGCCGCCTCCCCGAGGGGGGGGTAGTCCGCAAAAAGGTCAAGGCCTGACGTAATTGCGGCCTCGGAGGCGATCTCGAAGGGAGTTCATGAGGATCGGATCGACCCACGTCGCTCGATCAGCCCGAGGCGCACCGGGGCATGATTCTTGCGTCTTGCGTGGGTGCGCCTCCATGTACGCCTTCCGAACCGGCTCCGCTCTCCCTCCCCGCGACCGCGGCTTCACGCTCCTCGAGCTCGTGGTCGCCGTGGCGATCATCGCGGTGCTGGCGGGGCTCGCCGCGAGCGACCTGTCGTCCCTCATGGGCCGCTACCGGATGAACGCCGCGGCCCGCGACTTCGCCGAGTCGGTCGTGACCACGCGGCTCGCCGCGATCGCGGGCAGCCGGGAGTTCGCGGTGCACCTCGTGGCGTCGGACGCGGCGCCGGACAACGGCGACTCCCGCAACAACGCGGGCAGCTGGCAGGTGCTCGAGAAGGACCGCAGCACCACGCCTCCGACGTGGATCCCGGTCGTGGACGGCTTCTTCGACCTGCACCTCGGGCCCAACGACTGGAACGGCGTCAGCATCGAGCCCTGGGCGCCCATCAGCGGGCCCACGGGGCAGACCCTGCCGGATCACCTGGTCTTCAGCCCCCGGGGCTACCTCCTGAACGACACGTCGGACTTCACCGACGGCGTCATCCGCGTCGTGTTCCGCAACAAGAACGCGACCTTCGTCGAGCAGCGCGTCGTACGAGTCGACCGCGGCGGCAACCCTCAAATCGCGGCGGTCGAATGAGAAGTTCCTCCCCCTGGCGCCTCCCCCTGCGGCGGCGAGCCGAAGGCTCGTCCCACGCATCCAGCGTGGGCCCGCTTCGCGGCCGTCCCTCCGGGCCGGCGACCCTTCGGCATCCTGCCTCCGGGTTCACCCTCCTCGAGATGATGATCGCGATGGCGGTCCTGCTCATCGGGCTGGTGTCGCTGTGGAGCCTGCACGCCTACGCCATGGCCGCGAACGCGAACTCCTACCGGCTCGGCATCAGCACGATGCTGGCCCAGGACGTGCTCGAGAAGCTCATGGCCGAGACCCACGTGCCGGGGTACACGAACCCGGACCTGAACCCCGCGGTGTACGGCATCTACCCCCCCGCCACGGTGGACGGGCTCGAGGACCTCACCGGCTACATGGACGGCGTCGGCATCCGCGTCAACGGCCTGGGCAATACGAACTCCGCGGACGGCCCGCTCATCTACCTGCGGACGTTCCACGTCGCCTACGTGGACATCGCCGCCGCCGACCAGCTGCTCATCCGCGTGCGGGTCACGTACGACGACCCCCACACCGCGAAGCGACACGGCGTGACGATCGCCAGCACCCGCCTCACCGACGGCTACGACCCCATGGGCCTCGCCCCCACCACGAGCGGATCCTGATCGCATGAAGTCCCCCCTGCAGTACCAGCTCCGGGAACGGCTCGCCCGCGGCTTCACGCTGATCGAGCTGATGATCTCCGTCTCGCTGGCGACCCTCGTCGGCGTGCTGATCTACACCGTGTTCATCCAGCAGACGCAGGCGTATCGAGTCCAGTCGGACCTCGGCGCGCTGCAGCAGAACCTGCGCGTCGGCATGGAGATGCTCAGCCGCGACGTCTCGATGGCGGGCTGGGGCCTCGGCCACGACGGCGGCACCTGGGGTCTCGGCGGACAGACCACGATGGGCGCCGGCTCCGCGCCGAACCAGCCGCTGTACGCGATCCACATCGAAGAGGACTTCCCGCTGGGCTCGGGCAAGGACGCGGTCGAGATCGTGATGATGCACCCCGATCGCACGATGTGGGCGTGGACGGATACGGCGGCTCAGGGCTTGCCCTGCACCACCACCTCGATCGCCTTCGACCCCGACGACGCGACCCAGGCGACGCTCTACAGCCCCACCGGGACCAACACCCGGATCATGTGCCACGCGCCGATCCACCAGGGGCGGCCGGGCTCGTACATCTGGAGCGTCCAGTCCCCCGGTGTCGGCGGCAGCGTCCCCGTGGTCGCGGGGCAGGAGAACGACTTCACGGCCGAGTGCCAGTCGAACCTGCCCACCGAGATGCTCTGCGCCCCGCCGGTGCACGTCGCCTACTACATCGACAACGTCGCCGACGGGATCGGCATGGGCACCCCCGACCTCCCCGTCCTCTACTACGTGCCGGACGTGCACGCCGCGAACCTGGCCGGCGGGTACCCCGCCGCCGCCGACATCCCGATCGCGCTCGGCATCGAGGACATCCAGTTCGAGGTGTGCGAGGGCGGCGCCGGGACCACCGGCACCGACTGCGAGGTCGCGGCGAACTGGACGTCGGGCTACGACCTGACGGGGCTGACCACGACCTGGAGCAACCTGACCGCCGTGCGGATCCACATGGTCGCGCGGACCCTGCGGCAGGACTACCAGCGCACCGCGGTGTCCACGCCCATCGATCTCGACCCCAACGACGCGCAGGTGCTGTCCGTGGCGAACGCCGACGGGTTCCACCGGCGCGTGGCCACGACCGAAGTTCTCGTACGCAACGCGGTCGGGACGTGGCAGGTTCTCAATTCAGGATGGTAGGAGACCGACCAATGCGACGTGTTCGAACACGAAGCTCCAAGGAGAGCGGTTACGCGCTCATCCTCGTGATGGTGTCGATGATCATCCTCACCATCCTCGGCGTGACGGCGATCTCCGTGGCCCAGATGGACATGAAGATCGCCCAGAACCTCCGCCACCACCGGCAGCTCGCGTACGGCGCGCTCGCCGGCCAGGACCACGTGCGCGACCTGATCGCGGACGACGTGGTCAACATCCAGGACGAGTACGAGACGGCCGCTCAGGGCGTCGGTCGCTGCACGTCGGGCTGGATCGGCACCGGCACCACCGCGGTCGACATCCCCAACGTGCTCGACAGCAACGGGTTCGCCCTGGCCACCTACACGGTGGACCTCTGCCAGGCCACCTGCGGCTCCGTCGCCCCCGGCAACGACCTCGGCACCGGCAAATCTCAATTCACCGTCGACACGGTCGCCACCGGCACGAGCCCCTCCGGGGTCAGCGCCCAGGCGAGCATCGGCGGGCTGATTCTCTCCACCCCCCAGGACGGAAGCTGTAATGGCACTGTTTTCTAACCTCTCGCGGTCTTCGGCCGCCGTCGCCGCCGCAGGAGCGCTGCTCCTGAGCGCGGTCCTGCTCGCACCCCAGCGAGCGGAGGCGCAGCAGCCGATCCCGGCCGTCCTGCCCGAAGTGCTCTTCCTCGTGGAGGAGAGCGCCGCCATGAACGCGAACTGGGCCGGCGATCCGACGCTCGCGAACCCGACGAGCCGGTGGAGCTACGTGCGGGACGCGATGGTCAGCGTGATCAACGCCCTGCCCACCGGCATGACGGTGGGCGTCGCCCTCACGGACAACGGGACCGGCACGGAGCCCAACAACTTCGAGCAGATCGCCTACCCCGGGACGGGCACCGCCGCCGTGGTCTCCGCGCTCAACGCCTACACGTTCACCGGCGGCAGCACCGTGACCACCGCCGAGAGCCTCTCCGAGCTCATGGACACCTGGGCCGAGAACGCCTACTCGACGCCCCGCAGCTGGACCACCGGCCCCTGGCAGTACAGCTGCAGCGAGCTGATCGTCATCGTGATCGGGCACAGCACGGGCATCAGCGACGACAACCCGGTGAGCGGCAACTACACCTCGGACTCCTCCATGGGCGCGACCACGAACGTGGGCTGCAACCAGGGCGGCGACCAGGCCTGCTACCTCGACAACGTGGCGCACCACGCGAACAACACGCTCAACCCGCCCGTCGCGCCGGTGGGCAGCGTCACCGTGAGCACGATCCTCGTGGACTCGGCGGTCGCCACCATCGACGCGCAGAACCTCTACTACACGACCGCCGACCCCGCGAACGGGGACGGCCTCGCGTACCAGCCGGTCGTGCCCGGCGGCATCGCCACGAGCATCTGGGGCATCCTCACGAACTCGTACTCGGGCGAGTACAGCAACGCCGCCATCAGCATGACCCCGGCGGGCGACCGCCTGTTCGCCAGCTACTTCGAGGTCGAGGCGGGTCACCCCCTGTACAAGGGCCACCTGCTCGCGTGGGACATCAACAACGTCCCGACGTCCGCGTCCTACGGCGAGATGATCCCGGGCTCCGGTCCCCTCAGCGAGATCTGGGACGCCGGCCAGCTGCTGGCCTCGCGGCCCGCGAACCTGAGCGAGAACAACCAGAACGGGTTCAACCCGAACCTCCAGCGGAACATCTACACGTCGTGGATCGCCGAGGACATGTACTCGGCGCCGATGCCGTTCGACAACACGCAGGTGTTCGCGGGCAGCGATCTGGTGAACCTCCTCATCAGCCAGTACGGCTCCGCCGGCAACAGCTCGTGCGCCGACCTCACCGGTCTGGACCAGGACTGGAACTTCGACTGCGCGGTCACTCACGACGACGCCCAGCTCCTCGTGGACTTCCTGCGCGGCGTGGCGACGGCCACCTTCCTCAGCACGGGGCTCCCCCGCGGGCCGTGGAAGATGGGCGACACGGGCAACAGCGTGACGGTCGTGGCTCCCGCGGAGCTGAACGCCATCGCGACCGAGCAGCACTTCATCCAGTACCGCACGAAGCTGTCGACGCTCCCGGGGATGGTCTACATCGCGTCCAACGCGGCGATGATCCACGCCTTCCGTCTCGACGGCGCGGCCAACCTGCAGGGCACGGAGTGGTGGGCCTACATCCCCCGCCACAAGCTCGACGAGCTTCCGGCCACCGTCGGTGAGTTCGACGGGCACCAGGCCGACGACCTGATGCGCACCGGCCAGACGTACGTCAACGACGGGCGCCTGGCGATCGAGCACGTGTGGCTCGACGGATACATGAACGGCCTCACCGGCTGCTCCGGCCCCGGGTACTTCCCGGCGCAGGACAACCAGGTGATCGACCCCGGCGGCTGCGAGTGGCACCGCGTCCTGGTGTGGGCCGGCGGCTACGGCTCGTCGCACTACTACGCCATCGACGTCACGAACCCGGACCTGCCCCGCTTCCTGTGGGAGCGGACCGATACGAGCACCAGCGGGACGGCGATGGGCCGCGCGATGGGCGCGCCCGGCGTGGCCTCCTTCTGGGACGGCAGCGGCGCGGTCCCGAAGCGTCGGTGGATCGCCCTCTGGGGCGGCGGCGGCCAGCGGCCGGGCGTGTCCTCGACGAGCTCGAACACGCAGTTCGCCCAGGCGTCGGTGTACATCCGCGACCTCGACGGGGGCGCGACGACGCGACCGACGGTCTACAACGCCTCCGGCTTCTCGGTCTCGCACCCGGCCATCAGCAGCGCGGACCCGGACGCCTTCGAGGAGTACACCCCGCCGGAGTACGGCATGTTCGGCACGCCCGTCGTGGTCGACTTCGACGGCGACTCGTCGGCGGACGCCGCGTACATCGGCGACTCGATGGGCTACGTGACCAAGGTCCTGTTCAACCCCACGTCCCCGAACAGCCCCACCCGCTGCGTGTTCGGCACCCCGGCGAACGCCGACCAGGCCAAGCACATCTACTACCGCCCGTCGGTCTTCTACTCGCAGATGGGTGAAGTGAACGTGTTCTACGGCTCGGGGAGCCCGTACAACATCTACGACGCCGTCACCGGCGGGCTCTACGCCCTCAAGGACGACACGCCGTACGGCTGCACCGCGGGCACCCCGGCGGGCTGCACCACGGTCACGAACTCGCTCTTCTCGGGCACGAACTTCTATCAGTTCAGCGGGACCAACGAGAAGCTCGTGGGCTCGCCCACCACGTCGTTCGGGCGCATGTTCTTCGCCACGCACATCCCGGCGTCGGACCTGTGCACCCTCGGTACGAGCCGGCTGTACGGGCTGGACGTCGAGAGCTGCGCAGGCGGCCTCTTCGACGACACGACCGACAGCTACAACGTCGTGAACAACCTCTACACGGAGGTTACCGGGCTCATCTCCGAGCCGGTGTTCGCCAACGGCCAGATGTACGCCCTGAACATCGACAGCGGCGGCCTCGACGCGGACTCGGTCATCGACAACTTCAACGTCACGCCCGACAACTACGTGGGCGAGATCTACATGTCCTACCGCCACGTCTTCTAGGCAACCCGCTGAAGAAGCCGTCTTCGGAGGGGTTCCAGACCGGCTGCCGATCGCGTTGGTCGGCCTACAGCTCGGGGTTCAGGCGCCGCTTGATGCGAGTCTGGAGATGCGAAGGAGGTTGTAGGCGGCAGCGACGAGACGACCGGCGAAGTCGGTCTTGACTCTGCCCTTGAAGCGCGTCCTCCGGAACGCCCCCGTCGTCTTCATCCAACCGAAGATCTTCTCGATGAGTCGGCGGGCGCGGATGCTCTGCGCACAGCCGGACCCGCGGGTAGCGCGGCCGTCGATCGCGCAGTTGCCTCGACCGATGGCCGGGTGGGGCGTGACGCGAAGATCCCGACAAGCGCGAACGAACCCTCTCGAGTGATGCCCCGCATCAGCCGCCAAGGTCAGGCGGCGAGGCTTGGTGCCGCGGTGTCGCCGCTTGCGGCGACGTCGGAGCATCCGAAGTGCAGCCTCCCGCTCCGCGAAGCCGGCCGCTCGGCTGATCTCGAAGTCGACCAGCAGCCCGTGGGCCATGTAGGAGAGCTTCGCCTCCCGGCCGTTGCCCTTGCGATGGAGCTTGGCGTCGGGGTCGCGCTTCTTGCCGCGGAATCGAAACCCACAAAAGGAGCCGACTCGCCTGGAGGGTCGTCACGCGCGGCGTCAGGGAGCGAGCGCAGCGAACGGAGCCGCAGCGGGGCGAACCCTCCAGGTTCGAGAGGAGGCGTTCTTCAGCACCCTGCTAGAGCTGCCCGGCGCCCCGGAAGAAACCGGCCCGGTTCG
>CAZEKB010000045.1:0-49071 GCA_964512225.1 uncultured Rickettsiales bacterium
CGTGTTCGGCGCCGGCCCCGACGATGCCCGCGCCGAGCTCGCGGTCCTCCCCACCCCCGGGGGCGGCCGCCAGGTGTAACCCGCCCAGGTAGAGACCCCGTGGCCGCCCTCCCACCCCCGGCGCGCGGCCGCGGCCGCGAGGTGGGTGGTCACGAGCGCCATGGCGGCGGCTCCGTCGGCGGCGAGCGCGGAGCCGGCGTTGAAGCCGAACCACCCGATCCAGAGCATGCACCCGCCGATCACCGTGAGGACGAGGTTGTGAGGGGCGAAGTGGTCCCGCCCGAACCCCTTCCGAGGACCCAGGAAGACGGCCGCGACGAGCCCCGCGATCCCGGCGTTCACGTGGACGACCGTCCCCCCGGCGAAGTCCAGGACCCCGTCCTCGGCCATCAGGCCGCCGTCGGCCCACACCCAGTGACAGATGGGGGCGTAGACGAGCAGGACCCAGAGCCCCGAGAACCACAGGAGCGCCGAGAACTTCATCCGCTCGGCGAAGGCGCCGCTGATGAGGGCCGGGGTGATGATCGCGAAGGTCATCTGGAACGCCATGAAGAGCGACTCGGGGATGGTCCCGTGGAGCGAGTCGGCGCCGAGACCGAGGAGCAGGACCCGGTCGAACCCGCCCACGAACGAGCTGCCGGGAGAGAACGCAAGGCTGTACCCCACGACCATCCACAGGACGCTCACCAGGCAGCACACGGCGAAGCTCTGCATGAGGGTCGCGAGCACGTTCTTCTTGCGGACCATCCCCGCGTAGAAGAGCGCGAGTCCCGGCAGCGTCATCATGAGCACGAGCGCCGTCGCGGTGAGGATCCAGGCGGTGTCGGCGGCGTTCAGCGTCTCGGGCATGCGGGCCTCCCACGACGGGTTCCGCAAGAGGTGTGCCGGCGGTCGCGAGGGAGACGTGCGCGGTCGGGGGGTTCGGGAGCGGGCCCCGAGTGCCCCACACCGGGCAGGGTGCCCGGTGTGGGGCAGAACGGCGTCGGTCTTCGATTCCCGTTGATCTCCACCGACTACTGAAAGTATGTTCAGTGGTCCGATGTCGGACAAGACGCCTCGCATCGCGTGCCTCTACGTTCCGGACTTCCGCCTCCAGGTCGCGCTCAGTCGGCTGGGCGGCGAACCCGAAGGGGGTCTCGCGCTCGTCGATCCGGAGGATGGGCGTCGTCTGATCGTGGCGGCGTCTCCCGCGGCCCGCATCGACGGAGTCAAGCGCGGTATGACGTCGGTGACCGCGTGCGCCCTCGCCCCCGAGCTGACCGTCCGGGAGATCGACCCCGCCGCCCTCGCGGAGGTGCACCTCGAAGTCGAGGACGCAGTGCGGGGCTTGTGCCCGCACTTCGAGACCACGGGGGAGGGCGTGATCTACGCGGCGTTCCACGGGCTCGAACGTCACTACTGGGAAGAAGGGGAGGGCGGCTTCCTCGACGATCTCCGCCTCGCCACCGAGCGTCTCGGGCTCCCGGCCCGGGTGGGGATGGCGAGCACGCGATTCTGCGCCCGGGCGGCCGCCGTGATGGAGGGGCGAGTCCCCGGGCGCGGGGTCGTGGCGATCTCGGTCGAGCCCGGGGCGGAGCGTGAGTTCCTCGCCCCCCTGCCCATCGAGCTGCTCCCGGGGGCGGCGGACGTCGTCGAGGCGATGCACAAGCTCGGCGTGAGGACGTTGGGGCGGTTCGCGTCGCTCCCGTCCCCCGGGATCGCGCGTCGTTTTCGAGAGCGTGGCGCCGCCCTCCAACGGCTCGCCGGCGGCGAGGACCGGGGGACTCTGATCCCCGTGGACGAGCCCCGCGCCTACACGGCCCGGGTGTTGAGCGACTTCCCGATCGAGCGCTCCGAGGCGCTCCTCTTCCTCATCAAGCGCCCCGTGGAGCGGCTCACGGCGGAGCTGGACGCCACGGGTTGCGCCTGTCGGGCCGTCGAGTGGACCTTGGAGATCGAAGGCCTGGAGCCGCAGCGTGGGGTCACGAGATCCGCGGGCCCCTCGGCGTCGTCGAAGCTCTGGAACGACCTGCTCCGGGTCACGTTCGAGCGCATGACGCTCAAGGCGGGTGTCCTCGCGGTGCGGCTGGAGGCCTTCGAGATCGGCGAGCGTCCCGCCGACCAGGTGCGACTCACCGGCCCCCGGGCCGCTCCCCCGGGGGCGCTCGCGACGACCCTCGCGCACCTCGCCGCGGAGGTCGGCCCCGAAGGTTTCGGGGTCCTTCGCCCGTCCCCCGCCGTCCTCCCGGAGCGACGGTTTCGGGCCGAACCCGGGGACGGTCCGTTCCCTGCGTCACCGCTCTCGAAGCGCGACAGGATCGAGCCCTGGGTCCCCGACCGGGCCCCGATCGGTGCCCTGCCGACCGGTCTGCGGTGCGTGATCCCCCCGGTCCTCGTCGAGCCCGACCTGCGCCGCGGTCGCCTCGTGGGCTTCCGATTCGAAGGCGGGTTCATGCGCGCAGACCGCGTGCTCGGACCCTGGGACCTCTCCGGCGAGTGGTGGGAGCCGAACCCCATCCGGCGACGTTGTTTCCAAGTCGAGGGCGCGGGCAGTGAAGGCGAAGGCAGCGTCGCCCACGTGTTCCTTCAGCCGGACACCGGGTCCTGGTTCCTCACGGCCTGGCTCGACTAGTCATCCGAATCCCCTCGCAGTGCGGGTCATCAGGTCCATGAGCTCATCCACGTCGAACGGGGACGAGCGCCCCGTGCCCTCGAGCAGTCCGCTGACGAGCTCGCGCTTCGCGGCTTGCAGCTCGAGCACTCCGTCCTCGACCGTGTCCTCGGCCACGAGTCGATAGACGGTCACGGGCTGGTCCTGGCCGATTCGGTGGGCCCGGTCCGTCGCTTGATCCTCCGCCGACGGGTTCCACCAGGGGTCGAGGTGGATGACGTACGTCGCCGACGTGAGGTTGAGCCCCGTCCCCCCGGCCTTGAGCGAGATGAGGAAGACATCCCCGTCCCCGCTCTGGAAGCGATCGACCTCGTCTTGGCGTCGCTTCGCGGGCGTCGACCCGTCGATCCAGCGGATCCGGGCTCCGTCGGCCTCCAAGACCGGTCGAACCAGATCGAGGAGCCCGACGAACTGGCTGAAGACCAGCGCCGCGTGGCCTTCGTCCCGGAGCTGCGCCACCAGCTCTCGGAGCCGCTCCACCTTCGCCGACCGGGCCGTCGAGTCGGCATCGACGAGCGCCGGGTGGCACGCGAGGCGACGCAGGCGCGTGAGGTCCGCGAGGGCCTGGAACCTCAGCTTCTTCGCCACCTCCGGGTTCTCGCGGGCCGCCCGGAGTCGGCCCAGCGCCGCCCGCCTCGCGGCTTCGTAGGCCCGCCGCGCGTCCTCCGGCAGCGTCACTCGGAGCTCGATCTCCGTGCGCGGGGGGAGCTCGAGCGCGACCTGCCCCTTGAGCCGCCGGAGCAGAAACGGTCGAATCGCCGCCGAGAGAGCCGAGCGAGCGGCGACGCTGCCGGTCGCGATGAGCCCTCCGTACCGCTGGCGGAACTGCTCCGCCGAGCCGAGCAGGCCGGGGCAGACCGTGTGGAACAGGGACCACAGCTCCCCCGCATGGTTCTCCACGGGCGTACCCGTGAGCGCGAGACGGAACTCCACTCGCAGCCGCCGTGAGGCGCGCGCCCGACGGGTGCTCGATGTCTTGATCGCGTGAGCTTCGTCGAAGACGACGGTGCCGAAGAACGTCTCCTCGATCTCCTCGATGTCGCGCACCATCACGTCCCACGTGGTGACGACCACCTGCCCCCTCCGCAGGGAGCTGAAGTCCGTGTTCCGGCCGGGTCCGCGATGCAGGATCGGGTCGAGGTCCGGGGCGAAGCGCTCCAGCTCCCGCAGCCAGTTGAAGCACACCGACGTGGGCGCGACCACCAGGCTGGGGCCGTCGTCGCGACGGTCGAGCAGCAGCGCGACGGCCTGGACCGTCTTCCCCAGCCCCATGTCGTCCGCGAGGACCGCCCCGGGCGCCCACTCCGCGAGCCGGGCGGCCCAGCGGTAGCCCGAGGCCTGATAGGGCCTCAGCTCGGCCCGCAGCCCGTCGGGGATCCGGGGCGCGGAGCCCGCCGCCGCCTCGACGCGACGCGCCAGGTACCGCCAGCCGTCCGGGGCGTCGATCTGGACCCCGTGGGCCACGAGCCGCTCGACCCGCGCGGCGTGCAGGGGGGAGAGCACCTGCTCCCCCCGACGCGCCAGGACCCCCGCCGTCGCCTCCAGGAGCTCGTCGCGGACGGTGTCGCTCAGGGCAGCCCACCCGTCACCGTCGAGGCGAACGAAGCGGCGCCCCTGCTCCAGGGCCAGGAGGACCTCCGCGAGAGTCATCGACCCCCCGTCGACCTCGAAGCGCCCGTCGAGGCTGAACCACCCGTCCAGCTCCCGCACCGTGAGCTTGAGATCCGAGAGCGCGTCGACCCGGCTCACGCGCAGCTTGCGAGGCCCGGTCCACTCGGCCAGTACGTCCTCCCGGTCCCGGAGCCCCTCCACCACGCCCGCGACGGTGTCCTCGTCCTCGACGAACCACGACGCGGGGCCGGAGCGGTGCACGCTCGTGAGTCCGAGACTCACGGCCAACTCACGCGTCCTGCGCGCCTCGTCGCCGAGGTCCCGGACCACGTGCGCGCGGCGCCCGTCCACCTCACCGAAGAGCACCTCGGCGCCCTCCCCGGGGAGCACGATCGGACCCCCCTGGAGCGGGCGGAGCCGCACCGCCACCGCGAGCCCGCCGGACGGCTCCAGGCGGACCCGCAGCTCGTCCCGCACCGGGATCTGCTCGCCCCGCAGCGCGGACGCGAGCTCCACGGGGATCGCGCGCTCGATTCGCGGCAGCCGCTCCAGCAGCGGCGTCGCGGCGTCGGGGGCGTAGTCGAGCCCCCGGTCGTGGAGGATGCGCAGCAGCGCCGTCGCTGCAGGCCCGAGCTCAACGAGGACGCACGTGGCCGACGAGGCATCCAACAAGGGCGCGGGGGCGCGGGGGACGTCGTGATCGGCGAGGCGGCGCAGCTCGTCCGGCCGGACCGAGCGACCGCCCAGCCGCGGGTTCATCACGAGACCGCCGTCGAGGCGATGCTCGACTCCCAGCGTGAGCGCGGCGCGGCGCATCGTGAGCGCGGGGCCGCCTCGCCCTCCCAGGAAGACGCGGGGGTGGTCGATCAGCAAGGGCAGCGCGCGCAGGACGTCCTGCTCGGTGACCTTCGGCGGTCGCCTCGATGCCTCTCCGACGAACGCGGGACAGACGAGCCCCGCGATCTCGCGATCGACGGGCAACTCGAGCCTCACGGCGCCGCTGCGGAACGCCCGCGCGTCCGCGAGGCTCGAGGTCCACCCGCCCTTCTTCTTGGGGCTGCATCGGACCGGCAGGAGCTGCCAGGGCCGCTTGGTGTGGTTCAGCCGCCACCCCAGAGGCTCCGATGGGGGCGGCGCTGCTTCGTCCCGGATCCCGTGGGCCTCGAGAGCCTCGTCGAAGGCGTCGAACGTCGACTTCCAGGCGGGGCGCCCGAGATCTTCTTCGAAGGCTCGCCGAGCATCCGGATGGGGCGGCGCCGCGATCACCGCGAGGGCGGCCTGGACGGCGCGCAGCGCGTCCGGACAGGTGCGCTTGAGGTCCGGATCGCACCCGCACCTCACGGCATCGGTGGGGACCGCCCGAGGGAGGACCTCGATGGCCTCCGCGTGGCGCCGCCCCTGGGCGAAGGAGACGACGAGGGTCGGAGGGTCCTCCACCCACCACAGCGCGGCGTTCTCCCAGGTCTCCCGGGGAGGGGGACGACGCCCCCGGGCGAGCCACGCCCGCGCCTCGAGGAGGCGGTCGAACGCGTCGCTCCTCGGCCCTTCGGCGGGGCGCCCGGGGAGCTCGGGCTCGATCTCCGTGCCCGGCCGCCGTCGCCCGGCTTCCCCCCGGAGGTCGAGGACGAGCTGCTCCTGGATCCCTCGGGGCACGCCCTTGCCGCGCGGGTTCGACGCGGTGCCGCGGTAGCTGGGGGCCGCGAGGGCTCGACGCACGGTCATCCCCCCGCTCCGCCGGTCGACCCACGCCTCCTCGGCCGGACCGAAGGGCTGGACTCGATGCGCCGCGGGCTGGTCGAGGACGTCCTCGACCCCGAAGATCTCGGCCCAGCGCTGCAGGTCGGCGACGACCACGGGGGGCTCGAGGACCGAGGTAAGCCCCCGCTTCGACTCCTCCGCGTGGACCGCGCGCATCCCATCCAGCTCGCGCGCGTGCCGCCGCGCCGAGGCGACTCCCCGGGACAGGAATACACGCATCGCCCGATCGAGCTCGGCGGTGCTTCGCGCTCCGCATCTCCTCTCGAGGAGGCGTTCGAGGCCTTCGTGTCGGAGCACATCTCCCACCCGTTTGAGGCCGAGCCCCCGGATCACGCGGCCTCGGGGGTCGCTCCAGGAGTTCGGGAGGTCGGCGTCGTACCAAGGCTCGGTCCACGACGACGTCATGGCGTGGTCGAGCTTGTGCCCCTGCGCGACGGCAGCGAGGGCGGGCCAATCCGGAGCGTCCCGGATCCCCGGATGGGCGATGGGAGTGACGTCGAGCGGCACGGCAGGAGAGTACTCGACCGCCGGGAGACGGCGGGGTGGGAAGGCGGCGTCGCGAGCGAGGACGGCGCTTGATTCGGCGCGAGTATACTGAAAGTATGTTCAGTGTCGACTCGAGCCGAGAGGAATATGGGAAAGACGCAGCGAGGGAGGCCGTTCGAGGTCACGTATTCGGGGGGAGCGCACCGTTCGCGGATCCCGGTCCCGATCCAGGTTCGGCCGGCGACCGAAGACCGGCACGTCCCCTACGCGGAGCTGCACGCGCTCTCGACCTTCTCGTTTCGTCGGGGCGCCTCCACTCCCGAAGCGTTGATCCGTCAGGCGCGTGAGTTGGGGCTCACGGCCCTCGCCGTCACCGATCGCGACGGTCTGTACGGCTCCGTGAGGCAGTGGCTGGAGACGAAGAAGGTGGACGAAGAGGACCCGGTCCCGGAAGAGGTCGCCAAGTACGACGGGATCGGGCCGTACGGATCACGGCGATTCATCCCGCGTGAGTGCAACGTGAGCGGGACACTGCGAGGTCATCGTCGCCCGGTACCCCGGCCGATTCACGGGGCGTCGCTCACGCTCACGGACGGTTCTCGCGTCGTCGCGCTGGTTCGGGATCGTGCCGGGTGGCGAAACCTGTCCGCGCTCATCACCGAGTCGCGGATGTCCTGCGAGAAGGGGGGCGCGGTGCTCCCGTTCGGGCGCCTGGTCGACCGGCGCGAGGGGCTCACGATCCTCTCGGGGGGACGCTTCGGGCCGGTCGATCGTGCGCTGCTCGGCATCGACGGGCTCGCGTCGTCCGCCGGGTGGAAGCCCAAGGGCCCGTGGCGTCGTCCCATCGGGGCGTGGAGCCTCGACGAGGACGGTCGCATCCCCGACGACACGGACGGAGCGAGGGCCGTGCGTGAGGCGCAGACGAGCCTGCGTGAGTGGGCGAAACAGCGGGACGATCCCGCGGTCAGACGCAGGCGAGCGATCGAGGCGGCGGCCCGTTTTCGCGACGCTTTCGGCGACCGCTTCTTCCTCGAGGTCCAGGACCATCGACTCCCCGAGGATCAGTGGCTTCGGGGGCTCGTGAGCGGCATCGGCGACGAGCTCGGGATCCCGCGAGTCGCCACGAACCTCGTACATTACGCCCTCGCCGAGGATCGGCGCCTCCAGGACGTGCTCGCGTGCGTGAGGCTCAAGACCACCCTGCGTGAGGCGCGGACGCGACTGCTCCCGAACGCCCATTTCCGGCTCAAGAGCGGCGCCGAGATGGCCGCGCTGTTTCACGACGACCCGGGCTCCGTCGCCATCACCGTCGACATCGCCCGGGACCACGACTTCGACCTCACCGATCTGCCCTATGCGTTCCCGATCCACCCCACCCCGTCGGGTCACACGCTCCAGACGCTCCTCGAAGAGCGGACCTGGGAGGGGGCGGCCGAGCGGTACGGCGAACGGCTGGAGACGGACCCGCGGGTCAAGGGGCAGATCCGACACGAGCTCGACGTCATCGGACGGATGGGGCTCGCGGGCTACTTCCTCATCGTTCAGGACGTGTCCCTGGAGTGCCGTCGGCGCGGGATCCTGAGCCAGGGGAGGGGCTCCGCCGCGAACTCCTGCGTCTGCTACTGCCTGTGCATCACCGCGGTCGATCCGATTCGCCTCGAGCTGCTCTTCGAGCGCTTCTTGTCCGAGGCGCGCGGAGGCTTCCCGGACATCGACATCGACATCTCGAACAGCAAGCGCGAGGAGGTCCTGCAGTACGTCTACGAGAAGTACGGGCGCGATCACTGCGCGATGGTCTGCAACGTGATCACCTACCACCCCCGATCGGCGATTCGCGACGTGGGCAAGGCGTTCGGGCTGGGCCTCGACCAGGTGGATCGTATGGCGAAGGCGCTCTCGCACTACGGGGGGCTCGAGGAGCTGGAGGAGCTCTTCGGGGGGGAGGCGCGTCGCGACGTCGACGGGCGGGGTGTCCCCGGATTCGGAGCGCTCGGGGACGACTCGAGGGCCCTCGCGCAAGTCGTCGAGTTCACCCGCAAGCTGTGCGGGTATCCACGTCACATCGGAATCCACAGCGGCGGCGTGGTGATCAGCGGGGTGCCCATCGGCGAGGCGTGTCCCACCGAGAACGCCGCGATGGTCGACCGGACCGTCCTGCAGTGGGACAAGGACGACGTCGCGCACACGGGGCTGGTGAAGATCGATCTCCTCGCGCTCGGGATGCTGTCGGTGATCCAGGAGACGGCGCGGCTGCTCGCCCTGCGCGGCATCGACTTCGACATGGCTCGGCTCACGTGCGACGACCCGGCCGTCTACGACATGATCTGCGAGGGGGACACCGTCGGGCTCTTCCAGATCGAGAGCCGCGCGCAGATGAACACGCTGCCGAGGCTTCGTCCGCGGAGCTTTCACGACCTGGTCGTGGAGGTCGCGCTCATCCGCCCGGGTCCGATCCAGGGCGAGATGGTCCACCCCTACGTGCGTCGTCGGCAGGGCAAGGAGCCGATCGAGTACGCGCACCCGAGCCTGCGACCGATCCTCGAACGCACCCTCGGGATCCCCCTGTTCCAGGAGCAGGCGATGAAGATGGCGATCACGGCCGCGGGGTTCACGCCCGCCGAAGCGGATCGCCTCCGCAAGGTGATGGGCTTCAAGCGCGGGACCGAAGAGCTCGAGCGGCTCATGGACAAGATGGTCACGGGGATGGAGGCGGGGGGCTTCACGTCGGAGACGGCGCACCGGGTCAAGAACCAGCTGCGCGGCTTCTCGGCGTACGGGTTCCCCGAGAGCCACGCGGCGTCGTTCGCCCTCATCGTCTATGCGTCCGCGCACCTCAAGAAGTACCTCGCCCCGGCGTTCTTCGCGGGACTCCTCAACTGCCAGCCCATGGGCTTCTACAGCCCGGCGACGTTGGTGGGGGACGCGCGCCGGCACGGAGTGGTCATCGAGCCGGTCTGCGTCAACCGATCGGATCACCGCTGGACGCTCAGCGGGGAGCGGGGGATTCGAGGGGGCTTCCTCCAGATCGCGGGGCTGGGCGAAGAGGACGGACGCTCGATCGAGGAGGCCCGCCGCCTGGGGGGACCGTTCCTGAACGTCGGCGACTTCGCGGATCGGTGCGATCTCGAGCGCCCGGTGCTGGAGAAGCTGGCGGAGGCGGGGGCGTTCGAGTGCTTCGGACTGAGCCGTCGCGACGCGCTGTGGACGGTGGCGGGCTGGCGGCGCCGGTTGCCCCTGGAGGGGCTCGTCCGAGAGCGAGAGATCCCGGTCTTCGCGAAGCTGGGGCCCGCGCAGCTCAATCTGCTGGACCACGCGACCGCGGGCTACAGCTCGGCCGAGCACCCGCTGATCCACCTCCGCGAAGAGCTCTCGCGTCGCCGGATCGTGCCCGCCGAGAAGCTCCTGAAGATGCGCTCCGAGCGTCGGGTCGTCGTGGGCGGGGTCGTCATCACCCGCCAACGTCCGGGGACCGCCAAGGGCGTCTTCTTCATCACCCTCGAAGACGAGACCGGGTTCGTGAACGTCGTGGTGTGGAAGGACCTGTTCGAGAAGCACCGCAGGCTGCTGCGGTCGGTGCGCTTCCTCGAGGTGTACGGGACCCTTCAGATCGAGGACGGGGTCGCGAACATCCTGGCGAAGCGCTTCGTGGATCTCGAGCAGGTCCCGCTCGGCGGGAAGAAGCTCGGCTGGGACACCCTGAAGAGTCGCGACTTCCATTAGGTGAACACTGTAGGTATGTTCAGTATATGTGCGCTGCGGCACCGAAACTCGACGAGCTCCGGAATCTGCTTCGCTCGAAGTTCCCGGGCTCGGGGGTCTTGGATCGTCCCGAGTACGGGGTCGTCTCCACCGGGATGGGGGAGCTGGATGCGGTCCTCCCCGGGGGCGTCCCGCTGGGGGCGATGACCCTCCTCACGGGGGGGGCGTCGTGCGGGAAGACCGGCATCGCGCTCGCGTCGGCGGCCCGGATCACCCAGGGGGAGGGGAGGGTCGCGTGGGTGCACGACGGGTCGCTGTCGGCCCCGTCGATGGCTCACGCCGGGATCGTCCCCGAGCGGCTCCTTCAAGTGCGGGCCGAGTCCACCGCTCAGGCGCTTCGCTGCACCGATTTCCTGCTCCGATGGCAAGCGTTCCACCTCCTCGTCCTCGACTGGCCTCGCCCCGCGGCTCGAGGCCCCGCCTGGAACCGCCTCAACCGCCTCGTCACCGGGGCCCCGCACGCCCTGATGGTCCTGTGCGCTCCCCGCCCCCCCGGATCCCCGGTGCGGTTCTGCGCGGCGATTCACCTCCACGTGGAGCGGCACGACGGGGATACGCGCGTGAAGCTCGCCAAGTCGCGCTATGCCCGGGAGAACGACCTCGCGGTGCTCCGCCCCCGTCGCATGCCCGGGGCTCCGTTCGACCTGCTGCCGGAGCATCCGGGTCTCGGCCAGCGGAGGCACGAAGACTGGTGACGCGGGGGTAGAGTCCCGGCGTGACGGAGCCGAACGTTCTGCGCCGCCGTGCCCCGGCTGCCCTCGCTTGGCTCTACGTCGTCCTCGCTCCGCTGCTCGCGGCCCTGGCTCGCCTCATCGGCCACCCGGGCTACTACTTCGACGGCGAGACCCAGATCCCGCCCACCATCGGGCGTGAGCTCCTGCACGGCCACCTCGGCGACGCGATCCACTATCAGATCATCGTCTACCAGGGATCCCTGCTGTGGGACGCGCTCCTCAGCGCGGGCGCCTACGTCGTGTTCGGGGACCACCTCCTGGCCTGGCACGCGGTGCCGATCGGCTACTTCGTCGGGCTGTCCGTGGCCGGGACGCTGCTCTTGCGTCGCACGATCGGTCGCCGCTGGGCGCTGGTCTTCCCCGCGCTGCTCGCCGCGCTCCCGTTCTTCGTCAAGGACGGGTTCGTATCCGGGATCGGGGGGCACGCGCCCGGTGCCTTCTACGCGGTCGCCGGGCTCGCGGCCGCGGCCCACGCGTCCGGTGAGGGCGGGAAGCGACGCTACTCGGTGCTCAGCGGGCTGCTGCTGGGGTTCGGGGCCTGGTACGTCCGCACCGTCCTCCTGGCGGTGCCCGCGGCGGTCGTTCTCGTGGGGAACCGGATCGTCGGTCGCCTCCTGCTCGGCGTCGGGCTGCTCGCCTTCCCGCTGCTGATCGCCTGGAACGTGCAGGCCCTCGCCGACGCAGGCACTCACTCGGCGGCGCGGGCGACTTCGGAGGAGCTCACCCGCGTCGTGCTGTTCGGGGTGCAGGGGAGCCGTCCGGAGCCCGTCCCCCCCGCTCGGAAGGCCCTCGAGGCGACCGGTCCGGCCGTGCGCACCGTCCTCTTCGCCCAGCCCCAGCGCGCGGGCACCTCTCAGCAGACGTTCCGGCCCCTCGCGTACCCGGCGGGCGTGGGCTGGTCGGCGGCCTGGATCGCGGGCGCTGCGGTCCCCGTCCTCCTGTTGCTGCTCCCCGCCGCTCGTCGTCGTCCCGAGCTCGTCCGGGGCACCCTGGCGCTCTCCACGTTGAGCGTCGCCTACGTAGGCGCGTACACGTTCTCCTCACTCAACCTGGACCCGGGGATCGTCGAGTCGCTCAGGGTGTACCCGCCGCTGCCCCCGGGCGTGAGCGGCGGTCGCTATCTCGTCCCCATCCAGGGCGTGCTCACGCTCGGACTGGCGCACGCGATCGGGGTGGTCGCCGTCGCCCTCGACGGTCGCCTCGCGGGGGCCCTGGCCCTGCCCGTCATCCTGCTGGGGGTCCTCCCCGCGGTGGGCGACTGGGCGTACGACCGCGACCCTCCGGATCTGTGGCACCACATGCCCCCGCACCAATACGGAGGCGCGTTCGGCCCCGGCCGCGGGCCGCCCCTGGAGGTGCACCTCACGTGCACCGATCCCGACCCCGAGAGTCGCGCCGCCCACCTCGACGCGATCGGTCGGTTCTTCCGGCATCCCCCGGATCCGGGGACGGACCCCGTCCCGATCTCCGAGTCGGTCCGTACGCTCCGAGAGCAGGGCAACTACCGCGCGGACGAGATCGGCGGGCTCGTATCTTCCCTCGGGGGCGACGCCGCGCGCGACTACGCGTCGGGCACGCTGTCCTTCTCGGAGCTGACGGCCGCCGTGTTCGAGAACGCGCGCCTGTTCGGGCCCGAGGTCGGCGAGAACTACCTGATGGGGGTCCGGCGCGGGCTCATGAACACGCCCCCGACGGCCGCCCCTGCGGACGTGGTCCGCGGCCTGTGCGCGCGGGGTCCATCCGGGACCCGACCGCTCTGTGCCCTGGCCGGAGAGCAGCTGGCGATCGCGCCCTCGGCCTGGCCGCCGACGCCGGAGGGCCTGTTTCGCTCGGGGATGCCGCCCTTCGCGGGGCTCGACCGCCCCGTCCGAGACTCCCTGCTCTACGGCGCCGCGGCTCGCTGGGCCGAGACCACGACGCTGCCGTTGCCCGCCGCGGGGCCCCCGGGGTGGGATCCGGACGACGCGCGCGTGTTCGTGCAGAAGTGGCGACTCAAAGGGGGGCGGACGACGCCCTGATCACTCTTCTTCGGCCACCGTCACCCGCACGACGTACGTCACGATGCGGTTGTCGAAGCTGAAGCCGATCGTCCCGTCGTACTCCGCCTCGGCGGGGGACTGGAACGTCGGTCCGACGGCCAGGAACGTGCCCTGGACGGGGTCGCCGGTCTCGGAGTCGTACTCGGTGGGCGGGATGACGCGCTCGCCCGTGGGGCAGCTGATGATCCACCCGCCCTCGTCGAGGTTGCACGTCACCTCCATGGTGACGTCCTCCTCGGTGTTGTTGCGGACGACGATCCGACCCGACGTCGCCTCGCTCGGAGCGACGGTGCCGAGGTCGAGCTCCCCGCCCGACCCGCTCTCGTTCAGCGGGGGATCCCAGATCAGGCCGGGCTCTTCTTCGACCTCCTCGCAGCCCGCGAGCAGGACGAGGGCCGCGGCCAGACAGAGCGTGAACCGCATCTCAGCTCTCCGTACCCGAGAGACTCACGGACTGGATGCCCAGGTCCCCGGCAGACTCCGCCCGGTCCCGCAGCGAGGCGTGGTAGTTGCGCAGGAACTGCGAGAGCTGCTTGAGGCTCCCCGCGCCGGCCCGCTTCACGAGCGCCATCCGCCCGCGCTTCAGCGCCTGCTCGGTGTCGAAGATCTCGCGCTTCTTGAGCTTCACCTGGTTCGCCCGCAGGAAGTTCTCCAGGGAGAACAGCTGCTTCTCGACCGAGTGGCGCAGCGACTCGACCTCCTTGTCGACCTCGTCCGACTTCTCGAACCCGGCGAGCTCCTCGCGGGCGGTGTCCAGATCCTCCTGCGTCATCGACGACGGGGAGTGGATGGTGATGCCGGTGCGGGCCCCCGTCTTCACGTCCCTGGCCCCGACGTTGACGATCCCGTCCGTGTCGATGGTGAACGTGACCTCGATCCGGGCGTGGCCCTTCGGGGCGGGCTCGATGTTGGTGAGCTCGAAGTCACCGAGGGAGATGTTGTCCTTGGCGAGCTCTTCCTCGCCCTGCAGCACGTGGATCTTCACCGACGCCTGGTTGTCCACGACGGTCGACACCATCTGCGACCGCACCACCGGCACCGTCGACCCCTTGGGGATGAGGCGCGCGGACCGGCGGCCCTGCACCTCGATACCGAGGCTGAAGTTGGTGACGTCCAGCAGCGTGACGTCGGTGACGCTCCCCCCGAGCATCCCGGCCTGCACGGCGGCCCCGACCGCCACGACTTCGTCGGGGTTGAAGGACTTGTTCAAGGGGCACTCGAACAGCTCCTTGACCATCTCCTGGATCTTCGGGATGCGGCTGCTGCCGCCCACGAGGATCACCTCGTCGATGTCCCCGCCGCCGAGCCGACCTTCCTTCATCGCCTTGCGGCAGTCGTCGATCGTCTGCTGCAGGAGGTCCTGCACGAGGAACTCGAAGGTCGCGCGCGTGAGCGTCGTCTGGAGGTGCTTCGGCCCGGTCTCGTCGGCGGTCAGGAAGGGGAGGTGAATCTCCGTCTCCAGCGCCGTCGACAGGTCCATCTTGGCCTTCTCCGCCGTCTCGAGCAGGCGCTGCTCGACGACGGAGTCGCCCCGGATGTCCAACCCGTTGGCCTTCTCGAACTCGGAGGCGAGCCACTCCAGGAGGCGGAGGTCGATGTCGGAGCCGCCCAGGCGGTTCGAGCCCGCGGTCGCGCGCACCTCCGCGAGGTCCTTGTCCACGTCGAGGATCGAGATGTCGAACGTGCCGCCGCCGAAGTCGAACACCGCGATGGTCGCCTCCTGGCGGCGCTTCATGGTGTAGGCGAGGGCGGCCGCGGTCGGCTCGTTGATGATCCGGAGGACCTCGAGTCCCGCGATGCGCCCCGCGTCCTTGGTGGCCTGTCGCTGCGCGTCCGTGAAGTACGCGGGCACGGTGATGACCGCCTGGTCGACGATCTCGCCCAGGAAGTCCTCGCTCGCCTTCTTGAGCTTCTGGAGGATGAACGCCGAGATCTGCTGGGGGGTGTACGACCGTCCCGCGACGGCGATGCCGAGCTCGTCGTCCCCCTGCCGCTCGATGCGGTACGTCACGCCCTTGATGTCCGCGCGCGCGTCCGAGAATCGGCGGCCCATGAAGCGCTTGACGCCGTACACGGTCGTCTCCGGCGACATCAGGAGCTGGCGCTTGGCGATGTCGCCGACGAAGCGGTCGCCGTCGTTGGAGAACCCCACCACCGAGGGGGTCAGTCGCCCCCCCTCCTCGTTGACGATGACCCGCGCCTCGCCGTGCTCGATGACGCACGCGACGGAGTTCGTCGTCCCGAGGTCGATTCCGATGATCTTGCCCATGTACCCTCGACCCGGTTTCCGGCTCCCTGCAACAACCCAGAGTACCACCAGCGAAGGACGCATCCAATCGCTCCGCGACGACGGGCGCCGCGGGAACGTTGACACCGTCCGCCCCGGCCCGGATGCTCGCTCGACCGGGGGCTGATCGGCCCTTGCCGAAGGGCCCGGGTAGCCCAATTGGTAGAGGCAGGGGACTTAAAATCCCCCCAGTGTGGGTTCGAGCCCCACCCCGGGTACCAGTTCCCCGCCGAGGAGAGTTCATGCGCCGTTCAACGTCCCCCCCGCTCGCCCTCGCGCTCCTGCCCGCGCTGCTGCTCCTCGGCTGCGAGCCGCCCGGCGACGACGACGACAGCGGGGGACCCACCCCCGGTCCCGACGAACTCTGCGACATCGACCCGGCCTACAACTCGCCCGTCATCGAGAGCGTCGACGGCTGCGAGTGCCCGGGCACGGTCGACCGCTGCGAGGAGCTCGGCCAGGCGGAGGGTTCCTTCCAGACCCGATGGGCGATCACCGTGAGCGACGTGGACGGCGATCTCATCAACCCGCGGTACCTCCTCGGCGTCGACACGTTCCCGCCGTACCTGAGCGGCAGGCTCGAGGGCAGCCTCGGCGAGGGCGGGACGCTCAACGTCGAGATCCAGGGGTGCTACCTGCTGACCCGGAACTCGAACGTGCCCTGGTCGGCGCGCATGACCGACCAGGCGGGGTGCGAGAGCGACGCGCTCGAGGGCGTGTGGTTCGTCCCCGAGTTCGAAGGCGACGACGACTGCGCCACGGCGTGCGGACCCCTGGGGCGCTGATGTCCGAGTTCGACCTCTTCTCCGGCACCGCCAAGTACATCGCCGACGCGTCGCTGAGCCGCGACGTCAACGCCGCGGTGGCCCTGGGACGTCCCCTCCTCGTCAAGGGCGAGCCCGGGACGGGCAAGACGCTCCTCGCCACCGCCGTCGCGGAGGCGCTGGGCATGACGCTGCTGACCTGGCACGTGAAGTCCACGACGAAGGCCCAGGACGGCCTGTACCACTACGACGTCGTCCAGCGGCTCAACGACAGCCGCTTCGGCGACGGCGACATCTCGGACATCCGCCGTTACATCAAGGACGGGGTGCTCGGCCGCGCGTTCAAGGCCGACGAGCGGGTCGTTCTGCTCATCGACGAGATCGACAAGGCCGACCTCGAGTTCCCCAACGATCTCCTGCACGAGCTCGACGCGATGTCCTTCCATGTCCACGAGTTGGACGAGACCGTCGCCGCCCGCCACCGCCCCGTGGTCGTGATCACGTCCAACGCCGAGAAGGAGCTGCCGGACGCCTTCCTGCGGCGCTGCGTCTTCCACTACATCGACTTCCCGACTCGGGACGCGATGGAGACGATCGTACGTGTGCACTTCCCGGACGTGAACGACCGCCTCCTGGAGGCGGCGATCGTGCGCTTCTACGAGGTCCGTCGCGTGCGCGGGCTGCGCAAGAAGCCGAGCACCAGCGAGCTGATCGACTGGCTGTTCGTCCTCATGCGGGCGGGGCTGGATCCCGCGGACGTCGCCCGCAACGTCCCCTTCCTCGGGGCCCTCCTGAAGCAGGAGCAGGACACCGAGCTGGTCGAGCGGAAGCTCGGGGTCGCCTAGTTGTTCGCGGACTTCCTCGTCTCGCTCCGCCGACGCGGCTTGCCCGTGGGAGCCAACGAGTGGCTCGCCTTCCACGACGCGCTCGGCAAGGACCTGATCCGCGACCTCGACGACCTCTACGGCGTGGGCCGGGCCCTGCTCGTTCACTCGGAGGGCGGCTTCGACCCCTACGACCTCGCCTTCGCCGAGACCTTCCAGGGCGCCGAGATCCAGGAGATCGCCGACGCCGTGAAGGCGTGGCTCGCGTCGCCGGTGGACCCCGCGGGCCTGTCGCCCGAGGCCTTCGAGCAGCTCACCGGCATGTCCCTGGAGGAGCTGCGGCGCAAGTTTCAGGAGACTCTGCGCGAGCAGAAGGAGCGGCACGACCGCGGAAACCGGTGGGTCGGCACGGGCGGGACGAGCCCGTACGGGAACTCGGGCCGGAACCCCGCGGGCATCCGCGTGGGCGCGGGCGGCGGTCGATCGGCCGTGCAGGTGGCCGAGGAGCGGCGGTACCGGAACTACCGGACGGACGTGACGATCGACGTGCGTCAGTTCAAGACGGCGCTGCGAGCGCTGCGGAGCCTCGGGCGGGAGGGCGAGGAAGTGCTCGACCTGGACGAGACGATCGCAGAGACCGGCCGGCAGGGCGGTGAGATCGAGCTCGTGTTCAACCCGGACCGCAAGAACACCGTGCGGCTCGTGCTCCTCATGGACGCGGGCGGGAGCATGGCGCCGTACGCCCGGCTCGTGGACCGGCTCTTCACGGCGGCGTCCGAGGCGTCGCACTGGAAGAGCTTCGACCACTACTTCTTCCACAACGTGCCCTACGGGCGCCTCTACACCGACATGGAGCGCCTCGAGGCGGTGCCGACGGAGGAGGTCCTCCGCAACCACCCGAAGGACGTCAAGGTGGTCTTCGTGGGCGACGCGTGCATGGCTCCCTGGGAGCTGACGGCGGTCGGCGGAGCCATCGGCTTGTGGGATCACAACGCCGCGAGCGGCCTCGACTGGGTTCAACGATTCCGCCGCCGCTTCGCCCACACGATCTGGCTCAACCCGGAGCCCCAGCGGTTCTGGCGACACCCGACCATCGAGGCGATCGGCAACGTCCTGCCCATGTTCCCGTTGTCGCTCGACGGACTGCGGGCGGGCATCAAGAAGTTGAAGCGGGGCCCGGCGGTGCGTTAGCGTCCCGCGCGCTGGGGCGTCGACAAGTGGCAAGTCACCGGTTTTTGGTACCGGCATTCGCAGGTTCGAATCCTGCCGCCCCAACCACTCCCCCAAAAGCGTTGACGACCTCGGGGCGCTCCTGTACAACGCGCTGCCCGCGAACCACCCCGGTTCCGGCAACGGCTCCCCGATGCAGTACGGCCCACTCAAGATCCTGAGCGGAAGCTCGAATCCGGACTTCGCCTCGCGCCTGGCTCGCTATGTCGACCAGGAGCTGGGACGCGTGGAGTTGCGCCACTTCGCCGACGGCGAGGTGTTCGTGGAGATCCAGGACAACATCCGCGGCCGCGACGTCTTCATCGTGCAGTCGACCTGCCCGCCCGCCAACGAGCACCTCATGGAGCTGCTCATCATGTTGGACGCGGTCAAGCGCGCGTCGGCGGACCGGGTCACGGTGGTGCTCCCCTACTTCGGGTACGCGCGTCAGGACCGCAAGGTGTCCCCCCGCACGCCGATCACGGCGAAGCTGGTGGCCGACCTGCTCCAGACCGCGGGCGCCAACCGCATCCTGACGCTCGACCTGCACGCGGGTCAGATCCAGGGCTTCTTCGACATCCCCGTGGATCACCTCTACGGCACGCCGACACTCATCGGCCGCATCCGCGAGCTCGTCGGCGAGCGCGACTGCGTGATCGTCTCGCCGGACGCGGGCGGCGTGGAGCGGGCGCGAGCCTTCGCCAAGTACCTGAAGGCCCCCATCGCGGTCATCGACAAGCGTCGCCTGCGCCCCAACGAGGTCGCCGAGATGCGCATCGTCGGTGACGTGAAGGGCAAGTACGCGGTCCTCGTGGACGACCTGGTCGACACGGCGGGCACCCTCACCAAGGCCGCCAAGGCCATCCAAGACCACGGCGCCGAAGGCGTGTGCGCGGTCGCATCCCACGCGGTCCTCTCGCCTCCGGCGGTGGAGCGCATCACCGGGTCGGTCCTGGACCGGCTCGTCGTCACCGACAGCATCCCGCTCCGTCCCGACGCGGCCACGTGCCGAAAGATCGAGAGCGTCACTGCGTCGCATCTCCTCGGGGAGGCGGTGCGAAGAATCCACCACGGAGACTCGGTCAGCATGCTGTTCGAGCCCCCGTCCGTGTAGTCGAAGAGGTAGTCATGCAGTCCAGCACCCTGAACGCGGCCGTCCGCTCCAGCACCGGCAAGGGCATCGCCCGCAAGCTGCGCGCCGCCGGCCGCATCCCCGCGACCGTCTACGGCGGCGGCTCCGCCCCGCTCTCCGTGGACGTCGATCCCCACGACCTCACGCTCCTGCGGCGCGAGTCGCTGGGCTGGAACACCCCGCTGGCGATCGCGCTGGACGGCGGCGACGACGTGCCCCTGGCGCTCCTCCGCGACGTCCAGAAGCACCCGCTCACGGGCGCGCTCCTTCACGCCGACTTCCAGCGCATCGGCGCCGGGGAGAAGGTCCAGGTGCACGTGCGCCTCGAGCTCGAGGGCCGCGCGGCGGGCGTCGCGCTCGGCGGGCTGGTCAGCCGCCCGATCCGGCACGTCACGGTCTCCTGCCTGCCCAAGGACATCCCCCAGGCCATCGTCATCGACATCACCGCCCTGGAGATCGGGGACAAGGTGATGATCGACGAGATGCCGGTCGCGGACGGCGTCGAGATCCTGTTCGACGACCGCGTGCCCGTCGTCGCGGTCGTCGGCCGTCGCGGTGGGGCCCTCGAGGACGAAGAGGGCGAAGAGGAAGAGGACGCCGAGGCGGCCGAGGAGGAAGCCGAGGAGTAGCGCGGCCGGGACCTCACGGAGCGACTCGTGTTTCTCGTCGTCGGGCTGGGCAACCCCGGCTCACGCTACGAACGGACGCGACACAACGTGGGTTTCGAGGTCGCGAAGCGGGTCGCCGAACGAAACGGCGTCGCGCTGAATACCAAGCGGTTCCGGGCGAAGCTCGGTTCCGGGCGAGTCGCCGGAGAGTCCGCCGTCATCGCGCTGCCGCAGACGTTCATGAACTGCAGCGGCGAGAGCATCGGACCGATGGCGGGCTGGTACAAGGTCGCCCCCGAACGGGTCGTCGTGATCCACGACGAGCTCGACCTGCCCTTCGGCCGCGTGAAGGTCAAGGCAGGAGGGGGACACGGAGGCCACAACGGCCTCCGAGATTTGGTGGCGAAGCTCCCCTCCCGGGACTTCGTCCGAGTCCGGGTCGGCATCGATCGACCGCAAGGTCCCATGGACCCCGCTGCGTGGGTCCTGGCTCGGTGG
This sequence comes from uncultured Rickettsiales bacterium, assembly GCA_964512225.1. Classification (GTDB taxonomy): domain Bacteria; phylum Myxococcota_A; class UBA796; order UBA9615; family UBA9615; genus CAZEKB01. The sequence continues at coordinate 20,360 of CAZEKB010000045.1, forward strand.
ACTCCCGAGCAGAGCGCGGAGCTGCCCGACCTGGTCGAGCGCGCCGCGGACGCAGTGGAAGCCGTGCTCGAGCACGGCGTGAAGGAAGCGATGAATCGCCTGAACGGTGAAGGCCGCAAGGCGAAGAAGGAGGATTGAGATGTTCGCTCGCGAGTACGAGCTGGTCTTCGTGGTTCGGCCGGATGTGGCCGACGAAGACCTCGAGGTCATCAAGGACCGCACCACGCGCATCATCGAGGAGCGCGAAGGCAAGCTCCTGGACGTCGAGGACTGGGGCAAGCGTCGCCTCGCCTACGACATCCGGAAGTACAGCAAGGGCCACTACTTCCTGTTCCGGTACCTCGGTGGCACCGAGGCCGTGAACGAGGTCGAGCGGACCTTCCGCATCGACGACTCGATCCTGCGCTTCCTGCACATCAAGGAAGAGGACCGGGTCGACGTCGCCGAGCGGGTGGCCGCGTACGAAGCGCGCGCCGCGAGCGCCGCGGCGGCCGCCGAGGCGGAGAGTGGAGCGGCGGCGGGCTGAGGTCCGAGGGCGCGCTCCGGTCCCCGCACCGAGGGGCTGGGCCGCCGCCGTGTCGGGGTCGTTCTCGGCGATCCTGTTCGCGGTCCCCGGGCTCGCCGCGATCCTGGCCCCGGTACCCCTCCTGATCGGGTACCGCCGCCGGGGTTGGTGGTCCGGATTCGGTGCGACGGCCGTCGGGCTCGCCTCGACCCTCCTGATCGCGCTCGCAGGGGCGACGTTCGGAGGGGCGGAGACGGGGACGGCGGTCGACCCCCACGGTCGCGCGCTCGCCTACGCGGTAGGCGTCGGGCTGCCGGCGGGCCTGCTCGGGTGGAGCACGGCTCGGGCCCCCACGGGGGCTCGAGCGCTCCAGCTCGCGGCGGGCGCCTACCTCGGGGCCCTGGCGGTGATCGCCGTGGGGGCCGGAGTACTGGGCGGGGACGGGGTGGTGGCCATGATGGCGGGCTGGGTCGACTCGGGCCTGGACGCCGTGACCACCGTCTATCGCGAGCAGGCGCTCGAGCGCGCCGCCGCGGTGGAAGCCCTGGCGCAGCTCGAGCTGCGCCGAGACATCTACCGGGAGTGGGGAACGAGGCTGTTCCCCGCGGCGGCCGCGGCGGCGGTCGTCTTGAGCCTCTGGCTGAACCTCGTGTACAGCCGCTGGTTCACCGGAGGGAAGGGGAGTGGTGACGACCTCTCCCGCTGGAAGCTGCCCATGGGCGTGATGTACGCGTTCATGGCGGCGGTGGCAGGGGTGGTGCTCCAGGCCGAAGGGCTGGGGCCGCTGCTCGCGCCGATGGAGTGGTTGTTGAGCATCGCCGCGTGCGGGGTGCTCTTCGGTTTGGTCTTGTACTGGTTGCAGGGAGTAGCGGTCGCGAACTATTACTTCCTCCGCTTTCGGCTCTCCCCCCTCTCCCGCATGTTGGGGGTGGCGCTGCAAGCGGTCTTGATGCTGAATCCGGGCACCACGTGGCTCTTCAGCTGCGCGGGCCTCATCGACGCCTGGTTCGACTTCCGGCGCCTCGGCGCCGAAGGAGACCCGGCCGAGCCCCCTCCGGGGGTCGCTTAGAAGCCTCCTCGGAGGCGTGAAACGGAGAGAGACGATGAACGTCATCCTCAGGGAAGAGGTCGACAATCTCGGCAACGCCGGCGACGTGGTGAACGTCAAGCCCGGCTACGCCCGCAACTTCCTGCTGCCGCGAGGCCTCGCGGTGCGCGCCGATCAGCGCAACGTGAAGGCGTTCGAGCACCAGAAGCGGGCCCTCGAGGCGCGTCGCACGAAGCTCGAAGCCGTGGCCAAGGAGGCCGCCAAGGGCGTCGAGAAGATCGGCCGCGTGGTCGTGAACCGCGCGTGCGGCGTGGACGGCAAGCTCTTCGGCTCCGTGTCCAACAAGGACGTGGCCGAGGCGCTCGCGGAGAAGGGCGTGACCATCGACCGCAGGCAGGTCCTGCTCGGGGGCGCGCTCAAGGAGCTCGGCGACTTCGACATCGAGATCAAGCTCGGTCAGGGCGTGAAGGCGACCGTCAAGGTCTCCGTCGAGCCGGACGCGGCGAGCGCCGAGGCGATGGCGAAGGCCTCCCTCGAGGCCGCCCAGCGACCGGCCGAGCCGGCGCCCGAAGCCGCCGCCGAAGAAGAAGAAGAGTAGACACGCGCGCCGGCCGGGCCGGCCTCGGGAGGAGCCGCCGTGGCTGACGCAGGGAACGAGGGGACCCGTCGGATCCCCTACGACGCCGGCGCGGAGCGCGCGGTTCTGGGCGCGGTCCTGCTCAACCCGGACAGCCTCGGGCGGGCCCAGGAGGCGGGCCTCAAGGAAGACGACTTCCACCGAGAGCCCCACCGGCTGATCTTCCGCGCCTACGTGGAGCTGCTCCGCGCGGGAGAGCCCATCGACCTCGTATCCGTGGCGGCGCGGCTGCAGACGGGCGCGCACATGGAGGCCGTGGGCGGCTACAGCTACCTGACTGGTCTCGCGGGCTCGACGCCGTCCGTCGCCCACCTCCTGCACTACGTCAAGGTCGTCCGCGAGTGCGCGCTGATGCGCTCGCTGCTCTCCGTCACGACCGAGATCCAGGAGATGGTCTACGACGGCGAGATCGAGGCGCAGCAGACCCTCGAGTCGGCCGAAGAGGCCATCTTCCACCTCGGCAAGTTCCGCACCACCCGCAGCCTCGTGAGCATCGGAGGGGTCGTCGAGGGGGTCCTCGAAGACCTCAAGGAACGGTATGAGAATCCGTCGGAAGTAACTGGTCTCACAACCGGTTTTCGCGATCTGGATCGCATGCTTGCGGGGCTGCAGCGGACCGACCTCATCATCGTCGCCGCGCGTCCCTCCATGGGCAAGACCGCGTTCTCGCTCAACCTGTGCGCCAACGCGGCCTTCAAGGGCGGCGCGCGCGTCGCCTTCTTCTCCCTGGAGATGGGCAACGAGCAGCTGGCCAGCCGCCTGTTGGCCTCCGAGGCGCGCGTCGGAGGCAGCCGCGTGCGGACGGGTCGGCTTCGTGAGGACGACTGGCCCGCGATCTACCAGGCCGGAGAGAAGCTGTACGGGGCCTCCATCCACCTCGACGACACCCCCGGCATCACGCTGCAGGAGCTCCGCGGCAAGTGCCGACGGCTGCAGGCGGAGCGGGGCCTGGACCTCGTGATCGTCGACTACCTGCAGCTGATGCGCGGCACCGGGCGCGAGCAGTCGCGGGAGCAGGAGATCTCGGGGATCAGTCGGGGTCTCAAGGGCCTGGCGAAGGAGCTCGACATCCCGGTGATCGCGCTCTCTCAGCTCAACCGCGGGGTGGAGAGCCGATCGGACAAGCGGCCGATGATGAGCGACCTGCGAGAGTCCGGCGCGATCGAGCAGGACGCCGACGTCATCATGTTCTTGTACCGAGACGAGGTCTACAACAGCGAGACGGACGACAAGGGCGTGGGCGAGGTCCTGATCCGGAAGCAACGCAACGGCTCGATCGGTGAGGTGAGGCTGGCTTGGCGAGCGGAGTTCACCCGCTTCGAGAACCTCGCCCGGGAAGATCGGTGATTCGAGCGCTGGTCGTCGTCGTGGCCGTGGGCTGTGCGGTCGTCGCGGGGCCCGCCGCCGCCGATGAGCGGGTCTGGGAGCCCGCCGCCGGCGAGCGGACCGACGATACGAGAGAAGGCCCCCGCTTCGAGGGGCTGATCTACATGCACCCCATGAGGGTCCATCTCGCCCGGGGCGGCCACGTGGAGGGCACCTTCGGAGGCGTGGACGCAGACACGGGTGAGGTGCTCCTCGTGCTTCCCCGGACGCGGTTCCGCATCGACTTCCGCCTCATCGACGCGGTGACCCCGCTGGCCGGGATCCTCGACGACTCCACGGAGGTCAAGGACATCCTCGACCGACGTCACGTGGAGCGCCGGCTGATGCCCACCTGGAGGAGCCACGCGGGCCTCGCGCTGTCCTTCCTCGCGCCGGGGGTGGGTCAATTCATCCAGGAGGAGGATCCCGAGCTGGGTTTTCTCTTCATGGGACTCGAGATCTTCATGGCGGCGGGGGCTCTCCTCGCCGCCTTTGCAGCCCCGTCGCTGGAGCAGCCCGATCGAATCGGGATCACGGCGGGGTTCACCACCATCGGGGTCGCCGTCGCGATTACGGCGGGTGTCCACGCGTTCCGAACCGGCCGCGAGTACCGCGAGGTCGAGGTCGACGGCGACTGAAACCCCGGCGGGGGTCGCCTTGACACCACGCCGGCGCCCAAGGTCAAATCGGCCGCTCGGACGCGTGTAGGAACGACCTGCGCCCCGCGCTAGGAGGGTCTAAGCACCCATGGCGAAGAAGAAGAGCAAGAAGGCCCAGAACGAGTTCTCTCTCGATCCCGTGCGGGAGCAGCTCGAGAAGGCCCAACAACTCGCCGGCTGGGTGGAGGCTGCGTTCGAGCACCGCGCCGAGTTCCCCCCCCAGGTCGTCCTCGCGGTCGTCGGGGACTACCTCGTCCAGTGGGACACGTTGGGTCCCGAGCTGGCGGGGGCCGCCGAGAGCGTGGGCACCCATCGAACGTCTCTGCTGGACAAGGCGGGAGGGCTTCGAGAGAAGGCCAAGGAGGTCGAGGCGCTCGTCGACGAGCTCAAGCTCCGGCACGTGATCGGCGAGCTGAGCGCCAAGGAATTCGAGGCTCGGGAGAAGGAAGCCCGCGGCTCGGCCGACGGCGGCGATCTGTCCACCATCGAGACCGCGATCGCGGACGTCGACGGGGTCTTGGACTCGGTCGGCGCCGTCCAGGCCCGGCTCGCCGAAGCCTCCCGCATGCTCGAGGACATCAAGGCCGGCGGCGACGGGGCACCCGCGCCCGCCGCCGAGGAGCCGGCTCCGCCGCCGATGCCCGACGCGGCCGTCGAGGATCTCTCGGCGACCGCCGACCCCGCGGCGCCCGCCGAGGAGTGGGACGTCCCCCCGGCAGCCCCCGCGGCCGCCTCCGCGGACGCGACTCCGGAGGCCCCGCCCGACCCCGCGCCCGACTCGGGGAACGAAGCCCCACCCCCGGCTTGGAGCCCCCTCGGGGCTCCCGAGGGCTCGCAGGAGTCCGGCGCGAGCGAGGGGGAGGACCTGATGTCGACCGGCCTCATCACGGCCCGACCCGACCTCGTGGGCGCCGAGGCGCCGCCGGTGCAGGCGTCGGCCGAGTTCAAGGCGGAGGCAGCGAAGGGCGAGGGCCCACGGCTCGCCGTCTTCAGCCCGGACGGCAAGCAGGAGACCTACCCCTTCGGCGGCGAGGTCATGAGCATGGGCCGCGGTCGCAACAACGACATCCAGATCAAGAACGACGGCAAGATCTCGCGGTACCACTGCCGGATCTTCCGGCGCGGCGACGAGTTCATCATCGAGGACAACAAGTCCAGCAACGGGACGCTCGTCGACAGCAAGCTCGTGACCCGGCAGCGCCTCGACGGGGGCGAGCAGATTCAGATCGGCGAGACCCGCGTCATCTTCCAGCTCTGAGGGCCCCCCGACTCGCCGAGACGCTCTCTAAGAGGCCGCCTCCGCGTCGTCACTCGGTGAAGCCGCCGCGACGGACATGAAGTCGACGGCGGCTTCGCTGCGTCTGCGCCGAACGGCGACCAGCTCGGCCACCACCGACACGGCGATCTCGCCCGGCTCCCGCCCCCCGATCGCGAGCCCGATCGGGGCCCGCAGGTGGTCCGCGCCGTCGACATCGAAGCCCTTGGCGCGCAGGCGCCCGAGGATGCGATGCACCTTGGCTCGGGAGCCGATCATCCCCAGGTAGCGCGCGGGCCGGGGGAGGCAGCGCTGGAGCAGGTCTTCGTCCAGGCGATGGTCGTGGGTGAGGATCGCCGCGTAGCAGTCCGGGCCCCAGGGGAGCTCGCCCACGACGTCCGTCGGCTCGGCGCAGGTGACCGCCTCGGCTCGAGGGTGCCGGTCCGCGGAGGCGAACTCCTCGCGACCGTCGACCACGTGCACCCGGAATCCCGCGTGCGAGGCGACCTCGCACAGCGCCGTCCCGACGTGCCCGCCTCCGAACAGGAGCAGCCAGGGGCGAAGTCCGATGGGCTCCAAGAAGATCTCCATGCGCCCGCCGCAGCACATGGCCAGGTCGCGCGTGAGGTGGGCCCGAAACAGCTCGGCTCGGCCCGACCGCAGCACCTCGGCGGCCCGCGCCATCGTCGCCGCCTCGATGGCGCCTCCGCCGACGGTCCCGACGATCGACCCGTCGGTCCGCACCAGCATCTTGCTGCCCAGCTTCTGGGGCGAGGAGCCCACGGCCGCCACGACGGTGCACAGGGCTCCCGACGTGCCCGCGTCGAGCAGGTCCAGGATCTCGCGATAGACCTCGATCACGCGCGAATCCTACCCGGACGGTCGGTGTCCGGGAGTGTCCGGGACTGTCTCGACTCAGCCCGGACGATCCCGGACACTCCCGGACGATCGACGCCCGCGACCGCGCGGACCTCGGATCTCCAAGTGGCTGGAGTTCTTCGGGAATGCGGGAAGATCACGATCGAGAACGAACATGGCCCACCCCTTGCGACAAGGACGGGCCATGCACGGTTTTCTGCGAGCGACGCGAGGTCGCGTTCAGCTACAGCGCGATGAGGGGAGCGATGACCAGGGCCACCACGCTCATCAGCTTCACGAGGATGTTGAGCGACGGGCCCGCGGTGTCCTTGAAGGGGTCGCCGACGGTGTCGCCGACCACGGCCGCCTTGTGGGCCTCGGAGCCCTTCTCGTGGACCGAGCCGTCCTTCATCGTGTAGCCGCCGCCCTCGAACGACTTCTTCGCGTTGTCCCACGCGCCGCCCGCGTTGGACATGAAGATCGCGAGCACGACGCCGGAGACGGTGACGCCGGCGAGCAGGCCGCCGAGCGCGTTGGCGTCCCAGAAGCCGATGACGACGGGGGTGACGATCGCGAGGGCGCCGGGGGCGACCATGCGCTTGATGGCGGCGTTCGTGGAGATGTCGACGCAGCGGGCCGTGTCCGGCTTCGCCGTGCCCTCGAGGAGCCCCTCGATCTCGCGGAACTGTCGGCGGACCTCCTCGATCATCTCCATCGCCGCTTCACCGACGGCGGCCATCGCCATCGACGAGAAGAGGTAGGGGAGCATGCCGCCGATGAACAGGCCGGCCATCACCTTCGGCTGGCTGATGTCGATGGCGGTGATGTTCGCCTGCTGCATGAACGCGGCGAACAGCGCCAGGGCGGTCATGGCCGCCGAGCCGATCGCGAAGCCCTTACCGATGGCGGCGGTGGTATTGCCCACGGCGTCCAGCTTGTCGGTGCGCTCCCGCACCTCGGGGTCCTGGTGGGACATCTCGGCGATGCCGCCGGCGTTGTCCGCGATGGGCCCGTAGGCGTCGACAGCGAGCTGGATGCCGGTGGTGGAGAGCATGCCCAGGGCGGCGATGGCGACCCCGTACAGGCCCGCGACGTGCGAGCTGGCCACCACGCCGACCGCGATCAGCAGGATCGGCACGGTCGTGGACTGCATGCCGAGGCCGAGGCCCGCGATGATGTTCGTCGCGGTGCCCGTCTTGGACTGCTCGGCGACACCGTCGACCGGAGGCTTCTCCATCGAGCAGTAGTACGACGTGATGAGGCCGATGGCCACGCCGACGGCGAGCCCGATGACGGTCGCGCCGCCCACCTCCATGGCCGTGACGCCCGCGGTGCCCGTGGCGGGCCAGAGCCACTTCGCGAGGCCGAAGGTGACGAGGGCCATGACGCCGGCCGCCCCGAAGGCGCCGAGGTCGAGGGCGTGCTGCGGGTTCCCGCCTTCCTTCGTCTTGACCACGAAGGTGCCGCCGATGGAGCACACGATGCCCGCGGCCGCGATCATGAGCGGGAGGAGGATGGGGCCGAGCGAGTCGCCGCCCTTGACCGCCTCGAAGCCGAGGCCGAGGACCATGGCGCCGATGAGGGCGCCCACGAAGGACTCGAAGAGGTCGGCGCCCATGCCCGCGACGTCGCCGACGTTGTCGCCGACGTTGTCCGCGATCACGGCGGGGTTGCGGGGGTCGTCCTCGGGGAGGCCCGCCTCGACCTTGCCGACGAGGTCTGCGCCGACGTCCGCGGCCTTGGTGTAGATGCCGCCGCCCACGCGGGCGAAGAGGGCGATGGAGGACGCGCCCATGGAGAAGCCGGTCAGCACGTTGATGGCGGTCTGGAGCGAGTCGCTGAAGATCACCTGCGTGTAGAGGATGAACAGGCCGCTGAGGCCGAGGACGGCGAGGCCGACCACCGACATGCCCATGACGGCGCCGCCCGAGAAGGCGACGTCGAGGGCCGCGGGCAGGCCCTTGCGGGCGGCCGCGGTGGTGCGGACGTTGGCGTTGGTGGCCACGCGCATGCCGAAGTAGCCGGCGAGCCCCGAGGCGACGGCGCCGACGACGAACGACAGGGCGATCAGCGGGGACCGACCCTCGCCGCTCATGTTGGCGACGACGAGCAGGCCCGCCACGAGGACGACGAAGCCGGCGAGCACCGTGTACTCGCGCCGGAGGAAAGCCATCGCGCCTTCTTGGATGGCGTTGGCGATCTCCTTCATCTCATCGGAACCCGCGTCCTGCTTGGAGACCCAGGAGGCCTTCCAGTACGCGTAGAGGAGGGCGAGGACGGCCGCGCCGGGGGCGGCGTAAGCGAGGTTTTCCATCTGCAGGGGACTCCAACATCCGTGGTCGGGCCTCAGAGGCGGCTCCGACATCATCGAGAATCGGCGGCGGCACCCCCGGAGGCGGGGATCCGTGTCGCGGCCCGTACCTACCCGAGACGTGCGCGGGTGTCAACGTGGCGGAGCGCGTTCGCGACCGTCGTGGTGGGCCTTTCGATCGCATCGGGGGCACCCCCCGCGTACGCGGCTGCGCCCCCTCCGCTCCCCTCCACGCTGCCCTTGCCGGCGCCCCCACCCGAGCCGCCGCCGCTGTTTCGGCTCCACTTCGAGCTCCGAGGCCGCACCGAGCCGGACGGGCGCCGCGTCGACGCGCGCGTGGGCGCCGAGGTCGTGTGGGTCCTCGGCCGCGCCTCCCACCGCCCCGTCGCTCCCCCCGCTCCTTCCCCCTCCTCGCCCCAACCCCTCTCCCAGGATCCCCTCATGTCCCCCAGCTCGCCGCTCCTCCTCGCCCTGACCCTCGCCGCCGCCGAGCCCGCACCGAGCCCCCCCGATGACGGGGTCGCCGTGGAGGCGACGGCGGGGAGCGCGGATTCGACCGGCGCGGGCGAGTGCGCGGAGGCCACGTCCGAGTCGGTGCTGCCGCCCGCGGTGCTGCGGGCGGTGCCGGACGTCGCCCTCGTGCAGGTCTGGACGCTGGAGCACGCCGGGCTGCACGAGGGCGGGACCCGTCGACTCCTCGAGGCCGCTCGCGCGCGGGGCGCGCTGCCGCGGATCCGCCTGAGCGCCGGCTACGACGACGACGACCGCATCGATCGCGACGCCTTCGATCGCATGGAGGACCACCGCGAGGTCTCGGCCTACTCCCTCGACCTCCAGCTCGAGTGGGACCTGGCCGATCTCGCCTCGAGCGTCGATACCTACCGGGCCGTGCGCGAGGGCCGGGCGCAGCTCGAGCTCCGTCACGCCCTCGTCACGCAGGCCACGACGGTCTACTTCGATCGGCTCCGGCTCGCCGTGGACGAGGCGACTCGTTGCGCCGAGCGTCCCTCCGAGGCGCGCGAGCGACGATTGCGGCTGCGAGAGCTGGACGCTACCCTCGACGGCCTCACCGGAGGTCGATGGCGGGCCGCGTTCGAGGACGCGCCGGCCGCCGATCCCGGGCCCCGAACGCCGCCCCGGGGTCGCGCCCCGGACCCTCCCGAGAGCGAGTCGCCGTGAGCCGCGAGAAGATCCTGATCCTCGACTTCGGATCCCAGTACACCCAGCTCATCGCGCGTCGCATCCGCGAGGCCGAGGTCTACTGCGAGATCCGCCCGTACACCCAGCCCCCGCGGGAGGACGAGGCCGTGAAGGGGCTGATCCTCTCGGGCGGTCCGTCGAGCGTGTACTCGGAGGGCGCGCCCACGCTGGACGCCGCCGTCCTGCGCAGCGGGATCCCCGTCCTGGGCATCTGCTACGGGATGCAGCTCATCACCCACCTCCTCGGGGGGGAGGTCGAGGCGGGCGAGGAGCGGGAGTTCGGTCACGCCGAGATCTCCGTGTGCGCGGAGTCGAGGCTCCTGAACGGTTTCGCCGCGGGGGACTCGACGCCCGTGTGGATGAGCCACGGTGACCGAGTGAAGTCGCTCCCCCCGGGGTTCGAGCCGGTCGCGCGCTCCGCGAACTCCCCCTGCGCGGCCATGCACGGGCCCGAGGACCGCATCTTCGGGGTGCAGTTCCACCCCGAGGTGGTGCACAGCCCGCGCGGCGGCGAGATGCTCAACAACTTCCTGTTCGCCATCTGCGGGTGCACGCCGAACTGGACCATGGGGTCGTTCATCGACCAGGAGGTGGCCCGAATCCGCGCCAAGGTCGGCGATCGACGGGTCATCCTCGGCCTCAGCGGGGGAGTCGATTCGACGGTCGTGGCGGGACTGCTGGATCGCGCGATCGGCGCCCAGTGCACGTGCATCTTCGTCGACAACGGTCTGCTCCGCTGGCGCGAGGCCGAGGAGGTGTGCGGGTTCTTCGAGAACTTCGGCGGTCTTCGATTCGTGCACATCGACGCCTCCGAGCGATTCCTGTCCGCCCTCGCGGGGAAGACCGACCCGGAGGTGAAGCGCAAGACGATCGGACGGGTGTTCGTGGAGGTCTTCGAGGACGCCGCGAAGTCCGTGGACGGGGCCGCGTTCCTGGCCCAAGGCACCCTCTACCCGGACGTGATCGAGTCGGTCTCACCTCACGGCGGACCCTCGGCAACGATCAAGAGCCACCACAACGTCGGGGGGCTGCCGGACCGGATGTCCCTCAAGCTCCTCGAGCCGCTCCGGGAGCTCTTCAAGGACGAGGTCCGCAAGCTCGGGCGGGAGCTCGGGCTCCCCGCCGAGCGCATCGGCAGGCACCCGTTTCCGGGCCCCGGGCTGGGCATCCGGGTGCTCGGCGAGGTCACGCGGGAGCGCTGCGACGTCCTGCGCCAGGCGGACCGCATCTTCCTGGAGGAGATTCGGGCGGCCGGCCTCTACCAGGAGATCTGGCAGGCCTTCGCTGCGCTCCTCCCCGTCAAGACGGTCGGCGTGATGGGCGACGAGAGGACGTACGAGAACGTCTGCGCGGTGCGCGCCGTCACCTCCACCGACGGCATGACGGCCGATTGGTACGACATGCCCCGGGAGGTGCTCGCGCGCTCCTCCAACCGGATCATCAACGAGGTGCGCGGGATCAATCGCGTCGTCTACGACATCTCGAGCAAGCCGCCCGGCACCATCGAGTGGGAGTAGGTCGCCGCCGCGGCCGCTTCGCGCCCGGGGGGGCGTAGACTCCGGGCTTGCACTGCGCGAACCACGACGGTGTTCCCGGGATCGGCGTTTGCGTCGACTGCACCAAGGTCGTGTGCGAGGCGTGCACCACGCGCCTGCAGGGGCGGAACTTCTGCGCCGACTGCCTGTCCCGCAGGGCGGCGCCGGCGCCCGAGGTGGGGGGGGGTGACTCCCTCCCGGTCCAGCTCGTGGTCGGCGTGATGGGGCTCGTGGCGGCGGCCGCGCTGTGGGCCGCGGCGACGGGCTTCGGCTTCCTGCTCTACCTGGTGGGTTGACGTGACACGGACCAGCGAGGGCTTTCGACGCCGCGCGCGAGGGGGCGGGGTGGCGGTGCTCGTGGACGAGGCCGTCGCGCTGATCGTCGAGGCCCCCGGCCGCTGGCTGCGGGTCGCCCTGCTGCCCGCGGTCCCGATGGCGTTGATCGCCCTCGCCTACGTACAGGCGCATCGCTCGGCCTGGGTGCACGAGCCCTGGGAAGGCACGCCCGCGCTGGGCTCGGCCCTGTTCGGCCTCGCCCTCACCGTGGCGTACCTCGCGCGGGGGGTCGGCCACGGAGCGGTGGCCCGGGAGGTCGTCGCTCGACTCCATCCCGCCGCCGCCCGCCCGACGGGGCGGCTGCCGGTGTTCTCGTTGTGCTGCGCGGCGGCGATCGGCGCGACCGCGACCCTCGTGGGGGCGGGCATGCTCCTCCTCCCGGCGTTCTTCTTCGCGGGGCGCTTCGCCGATCTGCCGGGCGCGCTCGCCGTGGAGGGACGCGGCGTCGCCGGCGGGCTCGTGCGACCGCGGCCGATGGGCACGTTGTTCAAGGCCACGCGCGCCACCGCGTTGTCCGCCGGCGTGGGGCTCCTCGTGTGGGCCAACCTCGTGGCCGGGGCGAACATCGTCGTCGTGCTCCTGCGCGCGCTCACGGGCGTGGACGCCGGGGTCCTGGCCGCCGCGGTCTCCCCGACGAACGGCGCCTTCCTCATCACGGCGGCGATCTTCGCCGGACTGATCGTCGAGCCCCTGTGGGCCGTCGTCAGGGCGCTGCTGTACCTCGATGCCCGCCTCGGCCGCTCCGGCGCCGACCTGACGGATCGATGGAGCGCTGCGATCAGCCGGCGGGGGGGCGGCGTGGCGCTCGCGGTGGCCCTGCTGTTGTCGGCGTCGCCCGGCCGCGCGGACGACGGAGTGACCCCCGAGGAGTACGCGGACCGGCTCGCCCGGCATCGGGCCGAGGTCGACGAGGCCGTCGCGGCGTACGCCGGGTCCGGCTGGGAGAGCCTCGGGGCCCTCCACGACGAGGCCGACCTCACGGAGCTGGTCGGGCTGCCCGGGGGAGACTCCGTCTTCGTCGACGGGAGCGTGCTGCTGGGCGAGCTGCCCCGGGAGATCCACAGCGACGGCACCCGGGCCGACGCCGTCCGCACGGCCGACACCCTCGCCCGCGCGGAGGCCGCGGCGCGCGCCTTGGGTCGCTCGACGCCCGCCCAGGGGCCGTCGGCGGAGGCGCTGCTGGACCGGGTCCTGGCTGAAGGCGACATCGACCAGTCCGTTCGGGGCGCCACCGCCGATCGCCGAAGGGACAGCCTCCGCGAGAAGATCGCGTCGTGGTGGGACTCGTTGTTCGTGGAGGAGCCGGTCGCCTCTCGGCGAACCCGCTCCTCGCTCCCCTTCGACCTGCGCTGGGTGGGCGCGGCGGCGGCGCTCCTGGCCGTGGCCGCCCTCCTCGTGCTCCTCGGCGTCCGTTTTGCCGATCCCGCCGCCCGCCTCCGCCTCCGCGACCGCTCGGTGCAGGGCCCGGGCCTGTCGGCGCTGCCCGACGCCAGGAGCCGCACGCCGGGAGGTTGGACCGAGTCCGCGCGGGCCCTGAGGGACCAGGGACGCCTCCGAGAGGCCGTGCGGGCCCACTTCCTGGCGGTGCTCGCCGCCCTCGACCGGCGCCGCGAGATCGACTACCGCCCGGAGCACACCAACGGCGCGCTGCTCCGGGGCTATCGCGGCGACGCCGCGGGGCTGGAGCGGTTCGAGTGGGCGACCGGGGCCTTCGAGCGGGCTTGGTACGGGGAGGACGACCCCGACCTGCCCCAGGTCCAGGCCATGGAGGCCGCGTGCGCGCCGCTCGTGCACCCCGAGGCGCGCCCGTGACGGGCCCGCGCCGCGGGGGTCGGCTGACGGTCCTGACGCTCGCAGTGGTGGTCGTCGCGGCGGTCGCCGTGGTCCTCCCGTCGGGCGACCAAGGGCGCTCGACGCTCAGCCGCGGCCCGGACGGGACGGCCGCCCTCGCCGAGGTCCTGAAGGGCCGGGGGCGGACGGTCGAGAGCCTCCGCCTCGGACTCCATGTGCTGCGGGGCGCGCCCCCGGGCAGCGTCCTGGTCGCGGTGGCGGGGACGAGCGCGCTCTCGATCGGCCACGGGTCGGCGGAGGTGCGCCGGATGCTCGACTTCGTCCGCGCCGGCTCGACCGTGGTGCTGCTGTCCGACCGACCCCACGCCCTGGCCCGCGAGCTCGACGTCGCGATCGAGGTGCGGACCCTGGAACGCGGGGCTCTCCCGGACGGACTCGCCGAGGCCGTGCCCGCGGCCGCGCACCACGCCGTCGCCGGGGGGCCGCTGCGGATCCGGAGTCGGTCCACCCTGGAGGGCGACCTGGGGCTCCCCCTCTTCGCGGCCGAGGGGCGCATCGTGGCGTCGTCGAGGTCGGTGGGCGAAGGGCACGTCATCCTGTTCGCGGACCCCTTCCCGGCGACCAACGCCGGGATCGGCAGGGGCGGGAACCTGCAGGCGGTCATGGCGACGATCGACGCGTCGGTCGGCCCGGACGGCAAGGTGCTCTTCGACGACCTCCACGCCGGGGCCGCGGACGCCCACGGGACGCTCGCCTACGCTCGCCGGGCGGGCCTCGGCCCCGCGGTCCTGATCGCCCTCGTCGCCCTGGGCTTGTTCCTCTGGCGGGCGTCCCGCCGGGAGGGGTCGATCCTCGGCGCGGCCCCCGTGGGTCCCTCTCAGGCCTCCAGCGAGCTGGTCCGCGCGTTGGCCGCGCTGTACGAGCGAGCCGAGCTCACCGATCACGCGCTGGACGTCCTCTCCCGCCGCTTCCGGCGCGAGCTCGAGTCCCGCTCCGGAGTCCCCTGGAAGGGCAGCCGCATGCGCGTGTGGGTGGAGGCGGAGCTGGGCCCGGCCGCCACCCGGGAGTTCGACGACCTGTCCCGCCGGTTCGCCGAGGCGTACCGAAGCGGCGACCCCGGCCTCGACCGCGTCGCCGACCTGGCGGCCCGCATCCACCGCTTCCGAACCGACCGACTGCACCGGCGACGCGCCGGGAAACCGGGGAGAGAGACGACATGACCGATCCGGTCCAACGGCCCGACGCGGCCGCCTTTTCCGAGAGAGCCGGCGCCGGTATCGCCGCGATCGAGAGCGTCGTGCTGGGGCAGGCCGCCTCGGTGCGCATGGTCCTGTGCTGCCTGCTCGCGGGCGGCCACGCGCTGCTCGAGGGGGTCCCCGGGACCGCGAAGACGCTGCTCGCGCGGGCCGCCGCGCGCACCGTGGGCGCGCGATTTCGCCGGGTGCAGTTCACGCCCGACCTGATGCCCTCGGACGTCGTCGGGACCCACGTGTGGGACCCCCGCGAGCAGGAGTTCCGCATCAAGGAGGGGCCGATCTTCACCGACGTCCTGCTCGCCGACGAGATCAACCGGACCCCGCCCAAGACGCAGGCGGCCCTTCTCGAGGCGATGGAGGAGCAGGCTGCGACCCTCGCCGGGGAGCGCCGGGACATCTCCCCGATCTTCACCGTCCTCGCCACCCAGAACCCGCTCGAGTTCGAGGGGACATATCCCCTTCCGGAGGCGCAGCTCGATCGTTTCATGATGAAGATCCGGCTGCCGTACCCCGATGAGGCGGCCGAGCTCGAGGTCCTCCGGCGCTACTCGGGGGCCGTGGACGGTCACGCCGCGGTCGAGGCGGTGGCCCCGCTGTTCGACGTGCAGGAGATCGTGAACCTGCGGAAGATCGTGGGCGACGTCGTCGTCTCCGACGACCTGCTGCAGTACGTCCGCCGGCTGCTGCAGGGGAGCCGTCGCTCGGATGCCGTCCACCTCGGCCTCGGCACGCGCGCCGGCCTGCATCTGCTGGCGGCGAGCCGGGCCTGGGCGCTCCTCGCGGGGCGCGACTTCGTGACCCCGGACGACGTCAAGGACCTCGCCTCGGCCGTCCTCGCCCATCGGCTCGTCCTCGAGCCCGACGCGCAGATGGACGGAATCGCCGTGGACGACGTGATCGAGGACCTCCTGCAGCGCGTGGAGGTCCCCCGCTGACCAGGCCCTTCATCCCCTCCCGCCGCCTCGTGGGCGCGACCGCCGCGCTGGTCCCCATCGCCGTGCTGGCGGCGGCGGCCCCGGCGGTGTCGGGCGTGGTGTTGGTCGTCGCCGCCGGCCTGCTGGCCTGGTTCGTCGTGGACGGGCTCCGCGGCCCGGTCGACGGCGCCGTCGCGGTGCAGAGGACGCTGCCGCCCCGGCTCTCCGTAGGCGTCCCCGCCCGCATCGAGCTGCTGCTCCGGAACCGCACCGACGCGCCGATCGTCGTGCGCGTCGCCGACGGGTGTCCCGCGTCCCTCCGACCCGATCAGGAGGTCGTGGAGGCCGACCTGGCCCCGTACGAGGAGCGGACGGTCGGCTACGAGGTCACCCCCGGCCGACGAGGGGCCTTCCCCTTCGCGCCGACGGCGCTGCGGCTGCGTCGCCCCGGCGGCCTCGCCGAGGGAGAGGAGTCCCTGGACCTGCCCGCGACCGCGAGCGTGCAGCCCGATCTGGCGGAGCTTCGCGAGCAGGGCCTGCGGGCGCGGCGGGACCTGCTCACGTCCGCGGGGGCCCGACGGGCTCGCCTCCTCGGCCGCGACGGCGACTTCGAACGCCTCCGGGAGTTCGTGGCGGGCGACGACATCCGCCGGGTCGACTGGAAGGCGACTGCGCGTGCCGGGCGCCCGATCGTCCGCGTGCATCAGGCCGAGCGGGCCCAGAACCTCATCCTCCTCGTCGACGCCACCCGCCTCATGGCGGCGCGCGCGGCCGCGGGGACGAAGATGGACTTCGCCGTCCGGGCGGCCCTCCTCGTGGCCTGGGTCGCCCTCGGGCGGGGCGACCGCGTCGGCGTCGCGGTCTTCGACGCGGGCGTCCGGGCGTGGCTGCCCCCCCGATCGGGCCCGGGGCAGTTCCGGAGGATCCTCGACCTCCTCTACGACCAGCAGCCCGTCCAGCGATTCCCGCGGTACCGCGAGGCCGCCCGACGGGTCGCGGGCGCCGTCCGACGGAGGAGCCTGCTCGTATGGCTCACGGACCTCCTGGACGCGGAGCAGGGTCGCGAGCTGTTGAGCGCGCTGCGGGCGGTGAGGGCCCGGCACCTGTCCCTCGTCGTCGCGATCGACGACCCCGACGTGCGGGACCTGGCCGAGGCGCCTCCCGAGACCCCCGGGGCCCTGTACGCCGGGGTCGCGGCCGGGGAGATCCTCGACGAGCGCGAGACGTTGATCCGGCGCCTCCGGGTGGAGGGGGCGAGGGTCGTGGACCGTCGCCCGGAGGAGATCTCGGCGTCGCTCGTCGACCGCTACCTGCAGATCAAGCAGCGGGGCGATCTGTGACCGGGCCGAGCCACGGCGCGCGCAGGTACAGCGCGAGGACGACGCCCGTCGCCGCGGCGAAGAGCAGCTTGCCGCCCGGCGGGATCGCGGCCATGGGCGTGATGTAGCCCTCGATCACGGCGGCCGCGAGCAGCAGCGGACCGGCGGGGAGGGCGAGGGCCAGGGCTGTCTTGCCGCGGGCCCGCAGCGCGTGCCTGCGGCGGCGGCGACCGGGGCGCAGGATGGCGTCGGCGAGCACCAGCCCCCCCGCGGCGCCCAGGAGGATGGCGAAGAACTCGACGATGCCGTGGGGTAGGAGCAGGGCCCACAGCTCGAGCGACCGCCCCCAGCCCGCGAAGTTCGCCGCGATCGCGCCCAGCAGCGCGCCGTTCTGGAACAGCACGGCGACGGTCCCGATCCCCGCGGTCAGGCCGAGGGCGAACGCGTTGATCGTGACCCGCACGTTGTTCACCAGGATCGTCGACGAGAAGGCCGCGGCGTCCTGGTCGTTCATCGACCCGAAGCGCTCGGCTCGGTGGTCCTCCCCGGGCTCGTCGCCGTAGAAGGCCGCGATCGCAGCGGGCACGATGTAGTCGAAGGCCTCCGGTCGGCTCAGGGTGAGGACGAAGGCGACCACGAAGCCCAGCAGGAGGACCGAGGCGGCGGCGCCGACGTAGCCTCGCTCCCTTCGAAACAGCCGCGGGTACCCCTCCACCACGAACCGCTTGAGCGCCCCCGGGCCGAGCCGACGCGGGGGGTGAATCACGGCGTAGGCCCGGCCGACGAGGCTCGACAGGTAGTCGACGACCTCGAGGTCGCCCGTGGTGTCGCGGGCCAGCAGGAGGTCCGCGCTCGCCTTCCGGTACAGCCGGGAGAGATCCCGGACCTCCTCGCTGCCCATTCGCTGCAGGCCCCCGCGGTCGACCTCGTCCAGCAGGTACTCGAGCCGCCGCCAGTGGCGTCGGTGCTCGTCGACGAAGCGGCGGAAGTCCATGGCCGAGCAAGCTAGCATCGCCCGGTGCTCGACCACCGCGTGACCACGCCCGAGAACGTCGACTTCCACTTCACGCTCGCCGGCCCGGGGACGCGGTTCCTGGCGTGGGTCGCCGACCTGCTGCTCGTGGGGATGATCCTGACCCTCGCGGGGGGGATCGCGGGCACGGCGTCGGTCCTCGTCGGCGCCTACGCGGAGGCGATCTTCGCGGTCTTCAGCTTCGTCGTGGGCACCGGCTACTGGATCGCGTTCGAGCACCGCTGGCAGGGTCGGACCCCCGGCAAGCGGCTCTTCGGCCTGCGCGTGGTCGGGGAGCAGGGGCTCCGGCTCGATCTCGGGCAGGTCGTGCTCCGGAACGTCCTCCGGATCGTCGATCTTGTGCCGGGGTTCGGGGCCGTGGGGGCGGCGTTCATCGCCCTGCACCCCGAACACCGGCGCCTGGGGGACCTGGTGGCGGGCACCCTCGTGATCCGCGAGCGACGCGTCCCCGCCCCGGAGCGGCTGCGGTCGATCCTCGGCGCCGGGCCCGGCCGGGTCGCGGCCAAGCTCCTGCCCCTGGACGCGCGCCGACGTCTGACGGCGGAGCAGCGGGACCTGATGCTCGACCTGTGCCTGCGCCGGGACGCGCTGGACGACGGCACGCGGATGCAGCTGTTCGCGACCGTCGCGGCGGACATCCGCGATCGGCTCGATCCCGACGAAGCCCCGTTCGGCGCCTTGTCGGACGAGAAGCTGGTGCTGATCGCCACCGGGGAGCTCTTCGAGCGCGGCTGAGCGCGGAGCCCCCTAATCGTCGTCGTCCGCCTCCAGGACGCCCAGGCGGACCATGTGCTCGTCCTCGAGGCAGAGGAAGTCCATCATCTCCCACAGCACCGCCTCGAAGACCTCGCGGTGGAGCTCGTACTCGTCGTGTGCCGTCTTGCCGATGTTGCGGCGATAGAGGACGACGTCGCGGGGCACGGCGTCCAGCCACTCCTCGGGGTCCTCGCCGAACGGGCCGTCGCCCGCGTCGCCCACGAACATGCAGTGCCGCAGCGGGGAGACCGGGCCCTCGCTCGTGCTCAGCTCGTCGACGGTCGGGAGGTCTCGCACGGACACGGGGAGCCCGGCCAGCCACTCGGCCACGGGATCGGGGCACTCTTCGACCATCGCGTCGAACGCCTGCTTGATCTCCTCCTCGGTCCAGTCCTTCGGGAGCACGAGGTCCTCGGGCGAGCGCTTCACGGCCTCGGCGTACAGCGAATCCGCGCCGCTCCGGTCGCCCCCGACCTCCGCGAGCAGCCCGAGGTAGAAGAGCGCCTCGCCGGCCTCCGGATCGGCGTCCGCCGACGCCTGGAGCGAGCGCTCCGCGCCTTCGAAGTCGAGCAGCTCGAACATCGCGACGCCTCGGCCGAGCAGCAGCGCGGGCTCCCCGGGGACGCGGGCGAGGGCGAAGTCGAAGAACCGCAGGGCCTCTTCGGGCTCCTGCAGCTCCAGGAGGCACTCTGCGAGGAGATGCTGCACCTCGGGCTCGGCCCGCTCCTCGTCCTCCCCCAGGAGGCCCTCGCAGATGATCATCGCGGTCTCGAGGTCACCGGACTCGTGAGCCTCGAGCGCGTCCTCGAACGTAGGTTCGTCTCGCTTCGCCATCGTCGACTCCTACCACTCCAAGCGGACGTCGCCGCCCGCGATCACGGCCCACCCCCCGGACTCGATCCGCCCGGACAACGGCCAGCCCTCGACCCAGCCGTCCGCCACCAGGGTCGCATCCTTCGTGTGCGTGCGCTGCGGCATCACGTGCAACTGGGCGAACAAGTCGAGGTGGATCGGGCCCGAGAAGTTGGGGAAGGGCAGGCCCGTGAAGACGCCGAGGCCGACGGTGACCCGGTGCACGTCGTTGTCGAGCAGGTTGGTCAGCCCCGTCTGCTCCGGGACGAAGGACGGCTCGAACCCGTACCCGGCCCGAACGACGAACCCCAGCTCCTTCATGCGGGAGCCGACGGCGCCGGTGAGGGGGATCGGCGGCGGCCGCAGCTCGCCGCCGACCTGGACCGACACCGTGTTCCTGAAGTCGAGCTCGCCCATCGGGTGCGCGTTCAGGATCGCCGCGTCGAGGTCGACCAGGCCGATGGTGATGTCGGTGTTCTCTTCGTCGATGTCGGTGACGTTGGGGACGATCTTCGACCACTGGTGCCAGGTCACGTCCACCGACACGGCGCCCCGGTCGCGGGTGAAGCCCACCGAGCCCGCGATGCGGCGGGGGGTGCTGAAGTCGAGGATGCTGAACAGCACCTGCGCGTTCAGCGGGACGATCACGTTGCCGAAGGAGCCGACGTCGTCGACCACGCCGGTGAGGTCGAGGCCCAGCCGCGTCGGGGAGATCTCGAGCGTCACGGGGTGGCGGTAGACGACGCCGAGGCGCAGCCCACGCAGCACCTCGGTGAGGCCGCCCAGGTCCCAGGTGATCCCCACGATCGGCGCGAAGGCGGGGAGGACGTCGACCTCGATGCCCCGCGGGTTGACGAGGAAGTCGGCCTCGAGCGACCCCTCGTCGCCGCCCTCGGACAGGGCCTCGTCCGAGACGCGCGCCTCGATGTCGAAGTCCAGGGTCAGCCGCGCGCGGGCCAGCACGCCGATGCCCACCCCCACGCTGAACCCGTCGAAGATCTTCACCGAGCCCGCGATGTACAGCCCGAGACGTTGGTGTCGGTTCTTCCAGCGCACGTAGTACGGCAGCCACGGATCCTGCTGCTGGATCAGCAGGATGCGCTTCAAGGGGAAGTTGGCCGCGAGCGCGACCCGGACGCGGTCCCCCAGCGTCTTGGTGAGCCCCAGCCGCAGGCCGGAGGGGGCCTCGTAGGGCAGGTCGTCCGCCACGGGCGACCACCGGTCGGCGCTGGAGTCGTCCCGCACCCGGCCGTCCCGATCGCCGTCCCACAGGATGGTCTCGGGACAGATCTCGGTGCCGTCGTCGCCGACCCGCACCTCGTCGAAGCAGCGGAACCCCATCCAGCCGCCGTGCAGGCCGAGGGAGATCTCGCTCGAGGTCGCCAGCCCGAGGGAGCCGGGGTTCCGCCAGGCGGAGTAGGGGTCCGTGTCGATCGTGATCCCGACCCCTGCGCGGCCCATGGACGGCCCGCCGAGGCCGAACATCTCCGCCGGGGAGGCGGAGGCGAGGCCCGGCGCCAGGGCGAGCGCGGCGACGAGGAGGAGCGCTCTCATGGGTCCACCTCGCCCCGGGAGCTCGCCCGCAGGGCGGCCACGAGCCCGTCGAAGTGGAGGCTCGGATCCGCGTGGAGCAGGCCTGCGACCCGGGCGCTCAGGTGCGCGCACGCGAAGCTCGGGCCGAAGAAGTTGTCGGTGGAGCGGCGGCCCTCGACGGGGCGCGGGAACCCGTGGGCGACGAAGCGGGGCAGGGGACCCCGGACGGTGAAGATGTCGGCCCGCGGGCACTCGCGACGGCTCGTCGCCGACAGGACGCTGGGGAGATCCCCCGGCCACAGCGCGCGCCCGCGGGGGTGGGCGTTCGCGACGCAGACGGCCCCGAGGTCGGCCGCTCGGGACACGGCGTCGGCGAGCACGGGCTCGGCCTCCGGGCGCGTCGAGCCCACGCTGAGGTTGATGACGCGTGCGCCCTCCGCGGCCGCGCGTCGGATGGCCTCCGCGAGGGCGGCCGACGTGGTGCGCAGTTCGTCGTCGAGGACCCGCACGATCGTCAGCTCCACCTCGGGAAACGACCACGCGATCGCGGCCGCGGCGGCGGTCCCGTGGCCGGTCCGGTCGTCGAACTCGGCGGTCGTGCGGAACGGCGCGACGTCCCCGACGACCGAGAATCCCCGCACGGGGACGCCGGACAGGTGCGGGTGATCCGAGAACGCCCCGCTGTCGACCACTGCGACGGGCACGCGTACATCGGCGGGGAGGGGGGCTGCGGACACGGCCGCGCAGCCTACCCCACGCCCTCCTCCGGAGCGGTCGCGCCGCGCGTCTGCAGCGACCACAACCGGGCGTAGAGGCCTCCCCGCCCCACGAGATCGACGTGCGGCCCCTGCTCGGCCACGCGCCCGTCGGCCAGAACAACGACGTGGTCGGCGTCCGCGGCGAGGTGGAGGCGGTGAGTGACGACGAACGTCGTGCGGTGGCGGGCACGTCGGGTCGCGACCGCCTCCACGACCTGCCGGTCCGACTCCCAGTCGAGGGCCGAGGTGACCTCGTCCAGCACGAGGAGCGTCGGGTCCCGCAGGAGCGCGCGGGCGAGGCCGATCCGCTGGCGCTGGCCCTCGGAGAGCCGGATCCCGCGGTCGCCCAGGGGGGTGTCCAGGCCGTCCGGAAGCGTCTCGATGAACTCGCGCAGGCCCACCTCCGAAGCCACGGCCGTCACCTCGTCGTCGCCGGCGTCCGGCCGCAGCCACCGCAGGTTGTCGCGGAGGCTGCCGGTGAAGAGCGCGGGCTGTTGCCCCACCATCGCCACCCGCGGCAGCAGCGCCGGGAGATCGAGATCCCGCACGTCCACGTCGTCCAGGAGGACGCGGCCCTCCGCGGGGTCCACGAAGCGGAACAGCAGCTCCACGAGGGTCGTCTTGCCGACACCGCTGGGGCCCACGACCGCCACGGTGCTGCCCGCGGGCACGTCGAAGGAGACGTCCTGCAGGACCTCGCGGCCGGGGCCGTAGGCGAAGGAGACCCCGTCGAACCGGATCGCGCCCGTGAAGCCCTCGACGCGACCTCCTCCCGGGGTCTCCGTCCCGGGCGTGCCCGGCTTCTGGTCGAGGATCTCGAACACGCGGGCGATGCCCGCCGCCGCGCGCTGGAGGTTCAGGTACACGCCGGCGAGGCCCTGGAGCGGGCCGTAGAGGCGCTGCTGGAACAGGGAGAAGGCGACGAGGTCGCCGAACGTCAGGAGCCCCGCCTGCATGCGCCCGACGCCGACCACCAGCACCGCGAGGAGGTTGAGGGTCACCAGGACGCGGAACGACCCCGCGGAGCCGGCGTCCCAGAGCTTGTAGCGGAGGACCGTGCGCACCAGCGACTCGTTGTGGGCGGCGAAGCGCTGCGTCTCGCGCTCGTCCAGGCCGTGAGCTCGGACCGTGCGGAGCCCCACCAGAGTCTCGAGCATCTGATGAGAGATATCGGCATTTCTCTCGCGAATTCGGAGGGTAAGCCGCCGGACGATCGGACGCATGACCGCCAGGAGTCCGAGGGCGAACGGCACGAAGGCCGCCCCCACCGCCAACAGGACCGGGTCGAGCACCGTGAGGGCCGTCACCACCGCGATCAGCGTGATCACGGAGCCGATGACGTTCAGGAGCGTCCCGGTCGCGACGGCCTGCAGCTCGGCGATGTCTCCGCCCATCCGCGAGAGGACGTCGCCGAGCCGCTTCCGAGCGAACCAGGCGGGCCCCAGGGCGAGGAGCCGCCGGTACCCCTCCAGGCGCAGGTCGATCAGAACCCGGGACGTGACCCACGTCTGCAGCCACCCGGCGGCGCCGCTCAGGGCGACGCCCCCGGCGGTGGCGGCGAGGATGCCCCCCGCGAGGGGGAGGAGCAGATCGCCCTCGCCGCCCTCGATCACGCGGTCGATGATCTCCCGCATGAGGAGGGGGTAGACCAGGGAGAGCCCGATCCCCACGGCCATCATGCCGAGGAGCAGGACCTCGGCCCTCCAGTAGGGGAGCAGGTAGCGGAACACCCGCCCCCAGTCGATCGCGGTGCGCTCCGTGACGGCGGTGTCGGGCGGGGCGTCGCCGTCGGGGCGGATGCTGCCGGGGAGGAACGCGGGCGGCGGAGTGGGGGTCGTCATCGCGCGCGGCGGGGGCGGCCGGTCGGGGGGATGAGGTCGCGGTCGCGAGCCTCGCGGTAGTAGCAGGAGTACCCCGCGCTGCAGCCTCGGGGATCCCCCCGGAGCTCCACCGCCGCCGCCTTGGCGGCCCTCCCAGATAGTTGAAGTGACGCATCACGAATATGCCGTACTGATTGAACAGAGCGGAGCTTTCGGAACAGGGCAGCTTCTCGTCCGACGATCTTCCCGCAGTCGATCCCCAGGTCGATCAGGTCGGGGATCGCGCACAGCCCGCAGGGACCCAGGGGCATCGCCGCCCGGCCCGCCCCGTGGCCGCGGTGGGCGAGGCTGCGCAGGAACTCCCGGTGCTCCTCGACGAGGAAGTCCCAGCGGGCGCGCTCCTCCGGGTCGTCGAGCACCGCGCCGCCGCGGTCGTCCCGGGTGACCTGCAGCTCCCAGGGGGTCATGCAGTAGACGCCGAACCCGGGCATCGTGTGCGTGGTGCTGCAGAAGCCTTCTTCGAAGTAACAATTGTCGTTCAGGAGGAATACTTCGAGTTCTACATCAGGAACTCGCCGGCGCAGCTCCTCGAGCTCTCGGAGGTGCAGGTGCCTGCTCAGGATCACGCGGGAGCAGCCCAGGTCGGCGAGGAACCGCACGGCGTCCGCGTTCAGCGCGACGGCCACGGTCGACGCGAACACCCGCGACCCGGTCCCCGCCTTCGCCAGCCGCGACGCGAACCCGGGATCGGTGACGATGAAGGCATCCACCGCGGCGCGCTCGGCGGCCTCGGCCGCGACGTCCAGCAGGAAGTCCGCCTGATCGTCGGTGTAGTACTGCTGGTTGAGCGCGACGTAGAGCTCCGGGCGCTCGCCCGCGGCCGTGACGCCCGCGCCGCGGATGCCGTCGGCGAGCTCCACGAGGGCGTCGATCGTCTCGAGGTTCGCGGGACCAGGGCCCCGGCGGTTGGGCCACGCGCCCCGCCCCCAGCGCTCGTACCAGCCCTGCGGATACAGGCCCGCGTAGAACTCGTCGGCACCCGCCGCCACCAGGGGCTCGGCCTCGTCCGTGGCGGCGATGGGGGCCAGGATCTTCATCGGAGTCGGAGCGTACCCGGGCTCACATCGGCAGGTCGGGTTCCAGCACGACCCGATCCACCCCGGGGGCGCCCTCCGCCCAGGCCCAGGCCTCCAGCGCGGCCTCCGCGCCCAGGCGATAGAAGTGGGTGTTGCCCTTCTGGAAGAAGCGGGGCGCGGGGTCATCCGCCGCGGCCGGGAACCGGGTCCGACGGCGGTTCAGGAGGCGCGAGAGCGGGAGGATCTCGCCCGCCCCCACGGCGGGGACGGCGGCCCCCTCCTGCCGACGCGACCACGGGGCGCGCAGCTCGATCGTGTACCGCCGACAGGGAGCGTTGCACGCGACGGGCGCGGTGAGGCGCACCGACGGCGGCTTGCCCAGCGCGTTGACCAGGCAGATGCGGCCCGACGCGACCATGCCCCAGGGGAGGTGGAGAGTCGTCCGCAGCGCGTCGGCAGGCGGCGGCGGTGGCGGGCCCTGCAGCGGGACGTCCGTCTCCACCCGGACCACCCCGAGCGAAGCCAGGAGCGCCCGGAACGTCGCGGAGTCCGCGCTCGACCGTCGCCAGGAGTCGGGTGGGGCGTCCCCGCCGAGGTGCTCGGGGCCGACGTCGGGCACGCGCGGGTCCCGGATCATCCGGTTCAGCCCCCGCCCGACGGTGAGCGCGACGTCGGCTCCCCGCAGCCGGTGCAGGACCCCCCAGTCGTTGACGACGACCTCCCGCGGACGGGGAGCGGCCTCCACCAGGTCCGCGACCGCGTCCACCATCCGATCGGTGCCGTAGGGGGTGAGGAGCGTGAACCCCCACCCGCGGGCCGCGGCGACGTCCGCTGCGGCCCCGACGTCGTCCGCCGACGGCAGCAGGTGCTCGCAGAACTCGACGCCGAAGTGGAGCCGGTCGACCCGGTCGGCCCCGGGGAGCCCCGCGAGCTGCGTATCGCCCGCGACGAGCCGGTCCAGCCGCGCCCGGTCGGGCACGTGCAGCGCGACGTGGAGGGGTTCACTCAAGCGGGGCAGGCCTCAGGGCGTGGGCTGCACCACCACGAGGAACGGCGACATGTCCGTGAGCTCGACCGTGCGAACGACCTGGCCCGTGCCGTCCACGAGGGAGACGCCGCCGGACTTGTTCGCCTTGCTGTAGGTCGGCGTCACCATGACGCTGCGGTCGTCGCCCCGGACGGCCGCGACGTCGACGAAGTTGACCGGGTACTTCTTCCACGCGACGGGGAAGCCGTGGCCGCCGAACTTCACCATCGAAGAGACGGCGGTCACGTAGACGCCCGAGCCGTCGTCGTCGAAGGCCACGCCCTGGATGCGCCGCGCGTGGCCGAGGCCGGCGAGGTGCACCTTCTCGGTCGCCGCGGTGAGGTCGACCTCGGCGATGGCCGAGGAGGCCGCGTTCGTCACCGAGATGGCCATGGCGTCGCCCTTGGGGGACAGCTCCATGCGTCCGAGCATCGTATCGAGGTGGGCCTCGCCCGCGGGCTGATCGACCACCTGGATGCTCTCCTGCAGGGCGCCGTCGATGCTGAAGACCCGCATCGCGCCCGACTTCGGCTCGAGGACGTAGACGACGGCGGCGTCGGCCGACACCACGACGTCCCGGGCCAGGCCGTCGACCTCGAAGGAGGTCACGGTGGACAGGGTCTCGCCCGCGTACACCGTGACGGTGGCCGGGGGCAGCGGGAGCCCGGCCTTGCGGGCGGCGCGGACGTCGTCCCGGGGCGGCGAGCTCAGGGCCACGACGCGGCCTCCGTCCGCCGAGACGGACACCGCGACCGTCGGCCGCTCGCTCAGGCGCTGGGTGAAGGCCATCGCCTCGGCGTCGGCGACGCGCAGGCCCTTGCTGGACCCCACGAACACCCGCTCGCCGTCGGGCGCGAACTCCATGTCGTGGATGAACTCCTGGAGCCCGATCCGGCCGACGACGCGGCCTTCGTCCAGGTCGATGATCTGGATGTGGTTGGAGCTGACCCAGGCGGTCGTCCCCGCGAACGCGGCGGCCGGGGCGGTGAGGAGGACGGCGAGGAGGAGGGTGATCGCGCGCATGGGCCTACCCGTTGTCCGGGATGGTGCAGAGGTAGCGCCAGTCGTTGTTGATGTTCCTGCAGTCGTCGAGCCAGCTCGGGTAGGCGCCTTCGTCCGGCACCTGGCCCATCCAGTAGCAGGTCTGCCAGCACAGGGTCAGGTCGTGCTTCCAGGGGCAGGGATCGGGGTTGTCGTCGACGCCGACCTCCCAGCCGGGGGCGAACGAGGCGCAGCAGTCCGAGAAGGTGTAGCCGCGGACGTCGCGCGACACGGCCTCTTCGAGGGCCTGCGCCTTGACGTTCAGGGGCTTGATGCGGCTTGCCATGGGCTCCTCCGACGGTCCGGGGACCGGGTGCTTCTCAATGACGACAGACGTAGCCGGGGTCGACGTAATTCGAAATGAACGCCGGGTTGCGTTCCAGGATCTCGGTGTAGGTCTCGAGGCCGAGCTGGTACCAGGCGCGCAGCCAGTCGCAGTGCGACGTGTACGTCTTGGCCGGATCGCCCTCGAACAGGAAGTTCACGTGGTGGCACCCGCCGCTGCAGACGTAGCGCGCCCAGCAGGACGAGCAGTCGCTCCGCTCATCGAGGTTGATCACCCGCAGCATCGACTTGCGCCGGTCCTGGTCGACGCCGCCCGCGGTCACGTCGCCGAGCACGTAGTCGTCCTCGCCGACGAAGCGGTGACACAGGTGCATCTTCCCGTTGGGCGCGCCCGCGACCATCTGCAGGCCCGCCCCGCAGGGGTAGTCCTTGTTGTGGCCGAGGTGGAACGCCTTGACGATGTTGTGGATGTTCGAGAAGCCGTAGCGGCGGCCTTCGACGGCCTCCTCGATGTACCGGCGCGCGAGCACCCGGAAGCCGTCGAGCAGCTTCACGTAGTCCGCGCCGTTCAGGTCGTAGGCGGGGTTGCCCGCGTCCACGGCCGAGCACCCGACCTCCCGGAACCCCTCGGCGAGCAGCGTCTCGACGGTGTGGACGACGTCCAGGTTCACCTTCGTGATCGTCGCCCGGGCCACGCACATGCGGCGCGCGAGCAGGGGGCGGATGCGGCCGAGGACCCGATCGTACGAGCCCTTGCCGCTGTGGAAGGGGCGCAGGCGGTCGTTGGTCTTGCCCACCGCGTCGAGGCTCACCGTCACGAGGCAGTCGATCTCGGTGAGGAAGTCGGCGATGTCTTCGGTGACCAGGGTCCCGTTCGTCGTCATGCCGAAGCGGACGGAGATGCCGGTCTCCTCCGAGCGCTTGCGCGCGTGGGCGGCGGCGCGCCGGACGACGTGCATGTTCATCATCGGCTCGCCGCCGAAGAACGTGACGCCGAGCTGCTTCGTGGACGGGTCGGCCTGGTCGAAGAGCCAGTCGATGTACTCGATCGACCGGTCCTCGGTCATCATCTCGGCGTTGCCCTTGTACAGCCCGTGCTCCGCGTAGCAGTAGGTGCAGCCGAGGTTGCAGGCGTGGGCGACGTGCAGGACCAGGTTGGCCATGCCGTCGTGGGCGGGGGGCTTGTCTCCGAGGGGGCCGCGCATGCCCCGCTCGCCGTGGGGGACGAGCAGCGACAGCTTGCGGAGGTCGCCGACGGCCTCCTCGACGTCCTCGGGAGCGGCTCCCAGGGCCTCGCTGAACCCGTTGGTCAGCTCCTCGGCGCGCACCCCGCCCCGGGTCCGAATCGACTCGAGCACCGAAAACGTGAGGTCGTCGAGCGCATAGAACGCGGACGTGGGCACGTGAAAGGCGTATCGCGTCTCGCCGCGGAGGACAGGGACGATTTCGTCGGCGACGAGGTGCACTTCGGGGTTCCGGGGTTCGCCTCACGCGCGGTCCGGGCCCGGGTGAGGTGCCTGACTATAACGCCTCGTTTAGTAT
>CAZEKB010000046.1:0-40507 GCA_964512225.1 uncultured Rickettsiales bacterium
CACGCCGCCGTCGCCGTTGCAGTCTAACAGCTCGTCCCGCTCGGGCCGGGGCACGCAGTGGGGATGGGGGGACGCGGCCGGGGCCGGCAGCTCGCCGGTGTGGATCCGGAACTTGTTGCGCAGCTCCCCCTGGTCCCACTCGATGCCCGAGTCGAGGATCGCGATGGCGACGTCCGATCGACCGACCGTCGTGCCCCAGGCGCGATCCACCCAGTTGCCGGAGCCGAGGTCGCGCTCGGCCTCCGCGATCGACGCGGGGTTGATCTCGGGGGCCAGCCCCGAGCCCAGGTACCAGTCACCGTACGGGTCGTAGTCCGCGGGGCACGCTCCGCCCGTCCCGCAGTCCGGGTAGGGGCCCATGGGCACGTCGGCGAAGGAGGGGACGGGGAGCAGCAGGATCGAGAGGGTCGCGAGGGGCGCGATCGGGCACGTGAACTTCATGCGAGCGCATATATCAGAGGCGCGGGCCCCGCGGGGGGGTTTAGGCTTGCGGCATGGCCCCACTTCGGCTCCTGCTCGTCGCGCTCCTCTGCTCCGCCTGCACCGGCGGCGGCATCATCCCCAGCGACGACGACGACGGCGGCGGCGACGACGACGACACCCCCGAGCCGACCCCGGACCCCTGCGAGGGCGCCAACGAGCTCCCGGTGGAGTTCGAGACGGTCGATCGGATCGTGTCCGCGGAGGACTTCGTCTTCGGCCTCGAGGGCGAAGTCATCAGCGTCGATCCCCAGGGCACCCTCGTCTCCTCCACCAAGGAGGGCGACCAGACCATCCTCGTGCCGGGCGTCGTCGGCAGCATCGAGCTGGGCGGCTCCGCGGGCATCTCGATGCTCCCGGGCGGCGACCTCGTCATCGCCGACGTGGCCAACGGGGCGCTCGTGCGCGTGACCCTCGACGGCGGGCTCCGGACCATCCTCAGCGGGCTCGCGTACCCCAACGGCGTGGAAGTCCACCGCGACGGGTGGGTCGCCGTGGCCGAGAACGACGGCGGTCAGGTGCGGCGCGTGGACCCGGACACGGGCGAGTTCGTGATCCTCGGCACCGACCTGTACGCCCCCAACGGCGTCACCTTCAGCCCCGACTGGCAGACGCTCTACGTCGGCAGCTTCGGGGGCGGGACGGTGCACGCGATCCCCCTGGACGACGAGGGCGCGGCGGGACCCCCGGTGCAGTTCGGCGACACCTTCGACTTCATCCTCAAGGGCGGCGGCGGGCCACCCTGGGGCCTCGACCCCTGGTCGGCCGCGTGCGAGGAGCTCGATGAGGGCGACGACTGCGTCCTGATCGACCAGCCCGGCGAGTGCATCGACCTCGGCGGCGGCTTCCTGCAGTGCCAGGCGCCGGATCCGTTCGAGGCGGCCTGCGTGGGGCTGACCGAGGGGGCGGAGTGCACCCTGCTCGACGAAGCGGGGCTCTGCGAGGACTTCGGCTTCGGCTTCGGCCTGGTGTGCAACAACCCCGCGTGGTGGGGCGGCGGCGACGGCGGGGGCGGCCTCGACGGCATCGCCGCGGACCTGTGCGGCAACGTCTACGTCACCGAGTTCACGTCGGGCCGGATCTTCCGCTGGACGGAGGAGGGCGGGGTCCCCGAGATCGTCGTGACGCTGCCCAACTGGTGGATCCCGAACATGGACTTCGGGCCCGGCGTCGGCGGCTGGGACGAGACCAAGCTGTGGGTGAACACCCGCGACAGCGACCAGATGTACGGCCTCGACATCGGCCTCCGCGGCCGCCCCGTCGCCCACCGCCCCGACTGATGAAGCGCGTCGCGGCCCTCGCGGTCGTGCTGTTCTCGCCGCCCGCGCTGGCCGGGGGCGGCCCCGACAACGTCGTGGTCCTCTACAACGCGGACAGCCTCGACGCAGAGCAGACCGCCGCCTACTACGCCGAGGCGCGGGCGATCCCGGCCGACCAGCTCTGCCCGCTGACGGGGGCGGCCCTGGCGGGGTCCACCATCGGCTTCGACGACTTCGTCGCCTTCGTCCGAGATCCGTTCGAGGCCTGCCTCGACGCCCTCGTGGAGCCCGACCTCGTCGACTACCTCGTGGTCGTCCGCGACCTGCCGTACCGGGTCGACCTGCCCGACGGCGGCTACCACACCAGCCTGGGGGCGATGCTCCAGGTCGGCCGCACGACGCACGAGTCGACGGGCGCGGACCTCGCGGGCTTCTCCGCCGAGGGCATGTTCCGCCGCGTCCTGAACCCCTTCTTCCCCCACGACGCCGACCCCGAGCCCGGCGACTACACCCTCTCCAACCCGACGGAGGCGGCGTACACGGCGGCCACCTGGTGGACCCGGCAGGGGCTGTGGCCCCCGAGCTTCCGGCGCATCGAGGGCGACACCCTCAATCGCTGGGTGATGGAGGACTCGGTCTACGTCGTCACCCGCCTCGACGGGTTCGATCACGAGGACGCGCGGGCCCTCGTCGACCGGGCCGTGGCCGCCGACGGGTCGTTCCCCGAGGCCGAGCTCCTGGCCATGCGCGCCGCCGACGGCGCCCGCGGAGCGCGCGACCCCGAGGCGGAGTACACCGCGCGCATGCTCGCCGGGGCGGGCCTGAACGCGACCTGGCTGCCCGACCACGACGCCGCGCTCGGGGGGCACGAGGTCGCCGCCTACTTCACCGGCGCGGCCGACCTGCGCGGCGCCGTCGACGGGCAGACCTACGTCCCCGGCGCCATCGTGGACAACCTCACCAGCTTCGGCGCCGTGCCCGCCAACTGGACGTGCGGGGAGACCTGCCCGGAGAACGAGTCCCAGACGTCGATCGCGCGATTCGTCCGGGCGGGCGCCACGGGCGTGCACGGCACCGTGGCCGAGCCGTTCAACCCGGTGTTCCCCAACGCGGGCACGCTCCTGCTCTACACGGCGGGCTACAACCTCGCCGAGTCCTTCTTCTTCAACCAGCGCTGGCTGTACTGGCAGAACCTGTACGTCGGCGACCCCCTGACCACGCCCTTCGCGGAGCGACCCACGGTCGCGGCGCCCTCCCGGGTGGGGCAGGACGAACCCTGGATCGTGTCGGCGGACCACCCCCACGGCGTGATCTCGCTCGTCGCCCGGGAGGCCGGAGTGGTCGTCGCCGTCGGCGAAGACGAGCTGTCCATCGACGTACAGGACCGCGACGTGGGGGACGTGATCGAGGTCTCGGTGACGGCGACCGCGGGCGACGAGCGCGGCGATCGCCCGGGCTGGGACGTGCCCGCGCCGCTCTTCCAGGCGCGCGTGCAGGGCTGGACGACGCTCGCGGCGGAGGTGACCGCCCCGGCCCCCGACCCGCCCGACCCGACGGACGGGTGCAGCTGCGACGGGGCCCCCGCGGTCGCCGCGCTGTTCGTGGTGCCGCTAGGCCTTCGGCCGCGATCTGCGATTCTCGACGAATCGTCGCAATAGCCCGCTCCGGCCCGGCGTAGCGCCCATCGGAGACACCAATGACCCCGATGTTCCGCGCCACCACCCGCCGCAACTCCCGCTTCGCCCCCTTCCTCGCCCTCTGCGCGGCCTTCGCCGCCGCCTTCTACCTCGCCGCCGGTGTCCAGGCCGCGGCCGGCACCGTCGCCCACCTGGCCACGACCGAGCCCCCGACCGTCGAGGTCCGAGCCGACTTCGACCCCGCCGACCACGTCGCCGAGGACGACGGCACGACCGACTCCGACCTCTCCTTCGTGCCCACGATCGCGCTGCCGAGCCTCCCCACCTTCATCCGCTGAAAGGGCCCGTAAGGCCCCGGAAGTACTCGAAAGTCCGACCCCCGATAGCGTGTGCGGTGGCCGATCCGTCGGCCTGGAGGGTCGTATGTACGTCCGCACCACGCTCGCCATCTCGTTCCTGCTGCCCGCGGTCGCGCTCGCCGACAAGGACGACGACCACCACGACGAGGAGCACTCCGATGCCATCCACGAGTACGAGGAGCTGTGCGAGCTCCTCGTGACCTTCGATCACGACGCCCACGAGGAGGCCATCGAGCCGGGTGCCGACGTGTCGGAGGCGTACGCGGACTGGGGCGTCCACATCAAGCTCTTCGAAGACGAGTCGATGTCGACCGCCCTCCCCGTCTACGCCTTCGATACGTCCGCCCCGCCTCCGGGCCTCGAACACCTGGGCACCCCCCACGTCGACTTCGGCGGCCCCGGCTGGGGCATCGGCGGCGCGGCCGACGGGCTCGCCCCCAACATCCACCCGATGCACAACGCCGCCCGCAGCCGCGACGGCCGCCCGTCGTGGTTCCAGATCATCTTCGACGAGCCCATGTGCGTGTACGGCGTGTCGTTCCTGGACGTCGGCGGCTGGGGCGCGGGGACCAACAACCAGGACCTCGGCGCCCAGGTCCTGCTGTACGACCACCCCGAGAACGGCGTGCAGACGGACTGGGTCCAGGGCACCTACGCCGACGGCCTGGGCACCAACAGCATGCAGTGGGTCGACACCGCCGGGTACTGCGGCATCGACGCGATGATGATCGACATGTACGAGGAGGGCGCCTGGGACTGCCTGTGCCTCGAGAAGGACGACGGCTCGGGGCCGAGCCTGTCGGGCTACGACGACGACGCGCGCGTGCTCACGGCGGCCGACGATCCGCCGGCGTGCAGCGCGGGCGCGGGCACCGGCGGCCTGTGGGCCGTGCTGCTCCTGATCGCCGCGGGGGTCTGCCGATTCCGACGCTGATCCGCGCCCTGCTCGTCCTCGCTGTCGCGCTGCCCGGCGCGGCCCGGGCCGAGTGCTTCCGGCTCCTCGACTTCGAGACCGACCACGCCGGCGAGCCGCTGGAGCCGGGCGACGATCTGGAGTACGCGTACGCGGCCTGGAGCGTCGAGCTCCGGTCCCCGGACCCGGACGTGGCCCCCACCGCGGAGGTCGAGGACGAAGCCCGCGGCGACCTCGCGGCGGGCGGGCTGCAGGTCCACGTCGTGCACTTCGAAGACCCCTTCTGCGTGCGCTCGATCGAGCTCGGCGGGTTCACGGGGGGGCAGGCCGCGGTCGTGCCCCAGTGCTTCGACGGGACGGCCCTGCCCCCCATCCGGGCGGAGGACCCGGGCCTGCAGACCTTCGAGGAGCTGTGCGGGGTCGGGACGCTCCGCATCGAGTTCTGGGAGTCCGACATCACGCCCCGGTGGGACGAGCTGTGCATCGACCTGGACTTCGGCGCGGGCCGGGGCCCGTGCGGCGACGTCTCGGCCGCCGACCCCCCGCCGCCGCCGGTGTTCGAGGGCCCCGAGGACGAGGCGGACGCGAGCGCGGACGCCTGCGCGGGCTGCGACGACGACACCGCGCTGGCCTGGCCCGGCCTGATCCTGCTGGGCGGGGTCGGGCGGCGGGGGTGCGCCCGTCGTCGGGGCGCAGGCGAGCCCCGCTAGGAGCAGCGCCGCGGGTAGGCTCGCGCGATGTCCGTCGTCACCCACTCGACCTGTCCCCTCTGCGAGGCCATGTGCGGCCTGCTTGTCACCGCGGACAGCCACCGGCGGGAGGTCCGGGGGGTGAAACCGGACCCCGACGACCCGCTCAGCCGCGGCGGGATCTGCCCCAAGGCGTTCGCGCTGCCCGAGCTGCACGACGATCCCGACCGCCTGCGGACCCCCGTGCGGCGCGTCGACGACCGGTGGGAGCCGATGGGCTGGGACGACGCCCTGGATCTCGCCGCGTCGCGCATCCACGCCCTGCAGCAGGAGCACGGCCGGGACGTCGTCGCCAGCTACCTGGGCAACCCGAACGTGCACAACCTCGGCGCCGTGCTGTTCGGCCCCCCGTTCACGCGGATGCTGTCCAAGACGCGGTTCTCGGCGACGTCGCTGGACCAGCTCCCCCACCAGCTCGTGGCCTGGCAGATGTTCGGGCACCAGCTGATGCTGCCGATCCCGGACCTCGACCGGACCGCCCTGCTCGTCGTGGTGGGGGCGAACCCGGTGGCGAGCGGGGGTTCCCTGATGACCGCGCCGAACGTGCGCAAGCGGCTCAAGGCGATCCAGGGCCGCGGGGGACGGGTCGAGGTCGTGGATCCCCGCCGCACGGAGACGGCGCGGGTCGCGGACGCCCACCACTTCGTCCGGCCCGGGAGCGACGCGGCGTGGCTGGCGGCGGTCCTGAACACGCTCTTCGCCCACGAGGAGGCGACGGTCGGCAGGCTGGCCGACCACGTCGTGGGGGTGGACGCGCTGCGCGACGCGGTGGCCGCGTGGACCCCGGAGCGGGCCGAGGAGATCTGCGGGATCCCGGCTGGCGATCTCCGAGGCCTCGCGGGGCGCCTCGCGGCCGCGGACTCGGCCGTCGTCTACGGGCGCATGGGCGTGTCCACGCACCCCTTCGGCGCGGTATGTCAGTGGCTCATCAACGCGATCAACCTCGTGACCGGCAACCTCGACCGGCCCGGCGGAGCGCTGTTCACGACGCCCGCGGTGGACATCCTGCGCGCGCCCCCCTCGATCGGCCTCTCGGCGGGGAGCATCTCCACCCGGACCACCCGCGTGCGCAAACGGCCCGCGGTGCTGGGCGAGTACCCGTCGGCGACGATGGCCGAGGAGATGGACACACCGGGCGAGGGGCGGGTGCGCGGGCTCGTGACGATCGCCGGCAACCCCGTGCTGTCGGCCCCGGACGGGCGCCGGATCGAAGCCGCGCTGGGGGGCCTCGACTTCCTGCTCGCCATCGACCCGTACATCAACGAGACCACGCGGCAGGCCGACCTGATCCTGCCCCCGGTGTCGCCCCTGGAGCGCAGCCACTACGACGTGGTGTTCCACGCCCTTGCGGTGCGGAACACGGCGAAGTTCAACGACGCGGTGCTGGAGAAGCCCGACGGCGGTCGGCACGACTGGGAGATCCTCCACGCACTGGAGACGCGACTGGGGACCCTGCGCCGCGACGGCGTGGCCGCCCGGGCCGAGCGCTGGATCCGGGGCAAGCTCGGGCCGGAGCGGATCGTGGACCTGGGGCTCCGACTGTCGGGGCGGAAGCTGTCGATCGCGAAGCTGCGGGCCGCCCCGTCGGGCGTCGATCTCGGCCCCCTGGAGCCGACGCTGCCGGGGCGCCTGCCCACCGGGACGATCGACGCCGCGCCGGCGCTGCTCGTGGCCGACCTCGCGCGTCTGGACGGGCTCGAGGCGCCCGCCCCGATGACCCTCATCTCCCGGCGCCAGGACCGCGACTGCAACTCGTGGATGCACAACGTGCCCACCCTGATGCGGGGCAAGGACCGGTGCACGCTGCTGCTGCACCCGACCGACGCGGAGCGCGTCGGGGTGACGACCGGGGAGCGGGCGACGATCCGATCGCGGGTCGGCGAGATCACGGCCCCGGTCGAGGTCACGGACGACGTGATGCCGGGGGTCGCGGTCCTGCCCCACGGGTGGGGCCACGGGCGCCCCGGGACCCGTCTCCGGGTCGCCGCCGAGCACCCCGGGGTGTCCATCAACGACGTCACGGACCCGGCGCGCATCGACGAGCTCTCGGGCAACGCAGCGTTCGCGGTCCCGGTGGAGATCACCGCCTGATCCCGGTCGTCAGGGCGGGCAGGCGCCCCCACAGCGGTCCGTCCCGGGGCCGCGCATGCACAGGTCGGGATCGTCCTCGAGCGTGCATCCCGCGTCGTAGAACCACTCCCCGGTCGGCGTCTGCCAGTGGGATCCGGCGTCGCCCATCATCCCGTAGGCCGGCTGCGCCCGGACCAGGCCGTCGGGGCACCCGAGCCAGCCCGGAGGTTCTCCCGCCTCCACCGTGAGCCCGGCGGTCGCCACCGCCCAGCCGAGGCCCAGCGCGAACGAACAGGCGAGGATCGTGCGCGGTCGCATGCCGTCATTGCACCACGGCGGGAGCGAGCTGCGGGCTTGTTTTGCAGAGGTGTTCAATACCAGCAAGACAACATCGATTCACTTGATTGCGGCCGCGCCGGAGACTGGACGGGTCATGCGCTCCGTCTCCCTCCTCGTCCTCGCCGCCGCGCTCGTCGGCTGCTCCGATGCGAACCTCCGCCCCGTCGATCCGATCGAATACGGCGACGCCCCCACGGTCCCCGCCGCGAGCCCCGATCCGCTCGACGGCGGCGGCGAACGGCCGAGCGGGGCGGGCGGCCCCTGGGGCGACCTGGACTCCGGGAACCTGCCGGACGAGTACTTCGCGCTCGCGTGGCGCCCCGAGCCGTGCGAGGGCTGCTGGGACGAGAACTCCGGGGTGGAGACCGGGCACCGCTTCGACGTCGTCGACCTGGAGGGCCGCGTCGTCGTGTCCCTGGAGCGCCCGTTCGACGATCCGGGCCTCTTGTTCGAGCGCTTCGAGCCGGGCCCCGACGGCACCCTGCTGGTGGTCGAGGCCCAGCGCACCGACACGGCGTACTACGTCCCGAGCGTCTGGCAGCGCCGCGTGTGGCGCGCGGACGCCGTCACGGAGGAGACGGTCGAGGTGCTGCGCCTCTCCTGGGAGCACGTCGAGCTGCTCTCGGGGCGCTCGTTCGAGCTGCGCACCGTCGACGCGCGGTTCGCCCTCGATCCCGACGACCCCGACGTCGTCTGGATCGCCACGGTGGGCGACTGGTACGAGGCGATGACCCTCGTGCGGGTCGACGTCGCCGATCCCGACGCCGAGCCGACGTTCCACCCGCTCCCGCCGCTCGCCGAGCTCTTCGGATCCGCCGAGGACGCCTACTGGGCCTCGGCCCCGGTCGCCCTGGAGCTCGCCCGGCGCGGCCGCGAGCTCGAGATCCACGTGACGGTGGAGGGGGCCCTCGTCTACGCAGACCCCCACGACCTCCCCCGGGGCGTCCTCGTATACCGGCCCGGCGACGGCAGCACCGAGGCGGTCGTGAACCTCCGCCGCCGCGGGTACGTCGCCGACGTACGCCTCGGACCGAGCGCGGGCGACGACGGCATCGCGAGCACCGCGCTGCTGCAGGTCGGCGCGCCCCGCTCGTGGTGCGGCCCCCCGCGGTTCGCCCAGGTCGACACGGCGGGGCTCGTGGACGCGGGGGACGACCCCTGGTCCGATCCCACCGAACACGCCGACGTCGACCCGATCCTCGGCGAGGAAGGCACCGTCTGTTCGCGCCTGGGCCCGCTGATCGACGAGGCCGGGCCGACGTTCGTCTACTGGGGGGAGCGCGTGGACACCGACTACGCCTACGTGCGCGGGCCGAGCCGCATCGTCGTATCCCACGCCGGCGGCGACGTGTGGTCCCGGGACACCCTGCGGGTCGGCCTCGGCGAGACCGACTTCCGCCTGCTCGGGATGGACAGCGTCCGCGTGCCGTGACGAAGGATCGTATGATCGACGCAGCGTTCGGGCCACGTCGGTCCGGTCTACGCCCTTCGGGAGCCGCGCCTGCACTCTTCGATCGACGACCTTCCGCAGATCAGTGACCGCTTCGAGCTCGTACGACGCCTCGGGACCGGAGCCACGGGGGTCGTCTACCTCGCGCGGGATACGAGCCGCGGCATCAAGGTCGCCCTCAAGACGCTCAAGAGCTTCGACGGGTCCCGCCTGTATCGGTTCAAGAAGGAGTTCCGGTCGCTCACCGACCTGTCGCACCCGAACCTGATCGAGCTGTACGAGCTCTTCTCCGACGGCCGCACCTGGTACTTCACGATGGAGTACGTGGACGGCGTGTCCTTCCTGGACTGGGTCCGACCCGACATCAAGCAGGCCCAGGAGGAGGCGGCGAAGGAGCGCGCCGACTCGGACGCCGACGGCAACGGGCCCCGGGACACCCAGCCCGCGATCCGGCTGAAGACGCCCCCCGCGCCCCGGAACTTCGCCCTCGCGCTGCGGGCGTTCTTCCAGCTGTCCGACGGCATCCTCGCGCTGCACCAGTCGGGCAAGCTGCACCGGGACATCAAGCCCAGCAACGTCATGGTCGACGACCACGGCCGCGTCTTCATCCTCGACTTCGGGCTCACGACCGAGGTGGGTGAGAAGGACATGACCCGCGACGGGACCGTCGTGGGGACCGTGGCCTACATGCCCCCCGAGCAGATGGAGGCGGAGGAGCTGACGGAGGCGTCCGACTGGTACAGCGTCGGGGTCATCCTGTACCGCGCCCTGACCGGCCGGCTGCCGTACCGGGGGCGCTTCCACGAGATCCTGCTGGAGAAGCGCCGCGGCACCGCGAAGCCCCCGTCCGAGCTGTACCCGGACATCCCCTCGGAGCTGTCCGACCTGTGCCTGTCGCTCATGGAGCCCGAGCCCGAGAAGCGCCCCACGGGGCCCCGGATCCAGGAGGTCCTGCGGGAGCTCGCGAAGGCGCGGGGCGAGACGCTGAGCGAGAGCACGTCGCCGACCCGCGGGTGGGACAGCAGCGAGTCCAGCTTCGGCTCCCAGAGCTTCGTCGGCGTGCCCGACGGCATGGGCAACTCGGCGACGGGCACCACCACGGCCACCGCGGGCGGCGGGTCCCCGGAGTCGGGGGAAGGCTCGGGCTCCCCCGGGGCCGCCGGCAGCTGGTCCGCGGAGGAGAGCTTCGACTCCAGCGGCTCCCTCCCCTTCGTGGGCCGGCAGGAGCAGCTCGCGGTGCTGCGGGCCGGGTACGACCGGGGCAAGGACGCCGGCGCGTACGTCGCGTTCGTGAGCGGCCGGTCGGGGATGGGCAAGTCGATCCTCGTGCAGAAGTTCGTGGAGGGCATCCGCGACAAGGGCCTCGTGTACCTCAGCGGCCGCTGCTACGAGAACGAGTCGGTGCCCTACAAGGCGTTCGACGACCTCGTGGACAACCTCGCCCGCTACCTGCGCAGGCGCCCCCGCAAGCACGTCGAGATCCTGCTGCCCCGCAACTCGTTCGCGCTCACCCGGCTGTTCCCGGTCCTCGGGGAGGTGAGCGCCATCGCGGACGCCGTGCAGCGCAGCGCGATCGTCCCCGACCCCATCGAGCTGCGCCGGCGCGGGTTCTCGGCGCTGCGCGACCTCCTCGGCCGCCTCGCCGACCGCACGGGGCTCATCCTCCACATCGACGACCTGCAGTGGGGGGACTCGGACTCCGTCGCGCTGCTGACCGAGATCCTGCGCCCTCCGGACACGCCGCCGATGCTCCTGATCGCGGGCTACCGCTCCGAGAACGAGGACGACGACGGCCCCATCAAGAGCTTCCGCGCGGCCGCCGCCGAGTTCGAGGGCCACGTGCACGTGCACGACGTGCGGCTCGAGGCGCTCGGAGACGGCGACGTGCACGCCCTGGTGGACGCGCTGGTCGCCGAGGACGACTCCTCGGTGCGGGACCGCACGGACGCCATCGCCCGCGAGTCGGGCGGCCACCCGTACTTCGTCTTCGAGCTGGTCCGGGCGATCCAGGCCGGCGTCTCCGAGCCGGGCTCGCTCAGCCCCGAGGGCGTGACGCTCGACGGGGCCCTCGGGCGGCGCATCGACACGCTGCCCGCCGAGGCGCGCAAGCTGCTCGAGGTGGTGGCGGTCGCGGGCCGTCCCCTCTCCCGCCCGGTGGTGGCGACGGCCAGCGGGCTCGGCAAGGCCGAGTACCCGATCCTGCAGCTGCTCCGCAAGGCCCACCTGCTGCGCACCGGCGGCTCCGGCGAGACCGCCGTCACGGACACGTACCACGATCGGGTCCGCGAGACCGTCCTCGCCCGCACCGCCCCCGAGCGGCTCCGGGAGATGCACGCCGCGCTCGCGGACGCCCTCGCCGCGTCGGGCAGCGCCGACGCCGAGCTGCTCTTCACCCACCTGGACGGCGCGGGCCGGGAGCAGGAGGCGGGCGAAGCGGCCGTCGCGGCGGCGGCCCAAGCGGCGGAGACCCTCGCGTTCGGGCGGGCCGCCGAGCTCTACCGGCGCGCCCTGGCCCTGCGGCCGGTCACGGGCGCCGAGGCGACGAAGCTCCAGGCCGCGCTGGGGGACGCCCTCGCCAACGACGGCCGGGGCCCAGAGGCGGGCGCCGCCTTCCTCGCGGCGGCCGAACACCTGGGCGACGACGACGAGCTCGGCGCGCTCGAGCTGCGGCGGCGGGCAGCCGAGCAGTTCCTCTTCTCCGGCCGCCTCGAGGCGGGGCTGGAGGTGCTGCGGTCGGTCCTGGGGGCGCTCGGCATGAAGATGTCGGACACCCCCCGCTCCAAGCTCATGTCGATCGTCTGGCAGATGTTCCGGCTGCGCCTGCGCGGGCACAAGTTCCAGGAGCGGGCCGAGGCGGACGTGGCCCCGCGCGACCTGCTGGCGATCGACACCTGCCGCACGGTCACCATCGGCCTGCACCTCGTGGACCCGCTGACCGCCGCCGACTTCCAGAAGCGCCAGCTGCTCCGGGCGCTGGACGCGGGCGAGCCCTTCCGCATCGTCCGGGCGCTCGCGGCGGCCGCGGGAGCGGCCGCGTTCGAGGGCCGCAAGGGCGCCGACGAAGCCCACCGCCTCGCGCGCACGTCGCTCGAGCTGTCCGACCGGATCCAGCGGCTGGCCGCCCAGGGCATCGCCCGCTACGGGGCGGGCTTCGCGTCGTACCTGATGACCGAGTGGGACCGGGCCTTCGCGTACTGCGACGAAGCCGTCCGCATCTTCCAGGAGCGATGCGAACGCGTCGCGTCCGACCTCAGCCGCGCCAAGCAGCTGCGCGCGGGCTGCTTCTTGTACCTGGGCCGCATCCGCGACCTGCAGGCGGAGGTCGATCAGCTGCTCGCGCTCGCCCAGGAGCGCGGCGACAACTACGGAGGCACCTTCTGCCGCAGCCGCCTCGGGCCGCTGGCCTGGCTGGCGACCGACGCGCCCGAGCGAGCGACTCGCGAGCTCGAGGCCGCCGAGCGGGGCTGGACGATGGAGGGCTTCCTCATGCAGCACTACTACTTCCTGGAAGCCCGCACGATGATCGACCTCTACCGGGGGGCGGGCCGCTCGGCGTGGGAGCGGGTCGAGGGGCGCTGGCCGCGCGTGCGGGGCTCCCTCGTGCTCCGGGCGCAGCTCGGCCGCAGCGAGCTGTACTCCTCGCGGGTGCGCGCGGCCCTCGCCGCCGCCCACGCGGGGACCGATCCCGATCGCCTGCTGTCCCTCGCGGAGAAGGACGCGCGGCGGGTCCTCAAGGAGGGCAACCCCTTCTCGGGGGGCCTCGCGCGGGTGCTGCTGGGGGGCGTGGAGGCGATGCGCGGGCGGTCCGAGGAGGCCATGGTCCAGCTCCGGGGGGCGATCACCGACTTCACCGGGGCGGGGATGCCGATGCACGTCGCCGTCGCGCGGCGACGGCTGGGCTCGCTCGTGGGGGGCGACGAGGGTCGGCGCCTCCTCGCCGAGTCCGACGCCTGGATGAGCTCCGAGGGCGTCGTGAACCCGAAGCGGTTCGCGGACATGCTCGCGCCCGGCTTCGACTGAGGCCGTGTCGGAGGAGCGGGCGGGGGCGGTCGACGCAGTCGATACGCTGGGCGCGTTGCCCGCGGTCCTGGACGAGTTCGAGATCGTGCGGCGGGTGGGCGCGGGGGCCATGGGCCGCGTCTACGAAGCCCGCGGCCCCGACGGTCGACGGCTCGCCCTGAAGACACTGCCCGGGGCCCACCCCGGAGAGGTGGCCCGGTTCAAGGGGGAGTTCCGGCGGTTCGCGGACCTCGCGCACCCCCACCTCGTGGCCCTGGATCGCTTCGTCGAGCAGGACGATCGCGCGTGCTGGTTCACGATGGAGTACGTCGACGGCGTGCGCTTCGACACCTGGACGGGGGTCGGCGAGGACCTCGACGTCGGGAGGCTGCGGGCGGCGCTGCCGGGGCTCGTGCGCGGGGTCCGCGCCATCCACGCGGCGGGGCTCCTGCATCGGGATCTGAAGCCCGGCAACGTGCTCGTGACGCCCGCGGGCCGGGTGGTCGTCGTGGACTTCGGGTTGGCCGTCCCCGCCGGGCGCGCGGACGACGAGGCCGAGGCGAGCGTCCGCTCCCTCCGCCAGTCCGAGGCGGCGGGCACGCCCCGGTACATGGCCCCCGAGCAGGGCCTCGGGGCGGCCCCCGCCCCGCCCGCGGACTGGTACGCGCTGGGGGTGATCCTGTACCTGCTGTTGACGGGGCGAGCGCCCTACTCCGACCCCCACCCGCTCCTGCTGCTCAAGCAGAAGCTCGGGGGGAAGGCGCCCCGCCCCGCGCGCGGGCCCGCCGACCTCGCGGACCTCGCGACGGCCCTGCTGCATCCCCGGCCCCGAGCCCGGCCCACCGGCGACGCGATCGCCGCCGCGGTGGGCATCGTCGAGCGCGACCCCTGGGCGCGGCCCCGGCGACGGGTCCCCGGCGGCGGGGAGGCCTTCGAGGGCCGCGCGGACGAGCTCTTCACCCTGCACTCCGCCTTCCGCCGCGCGGGGCGCGGGGAGGCCGTGCTCCAGTGCGTCGCGGGGCCGTCGGGGGTGGGCAAGACCGCCCTCGTCGAGCGCTTCCTGAACGACGTCCGCACCCGGGACCGGGCCCTCGTGCTGTCGGCCCGCTGCCGCGCGCACGAGTCGATCCCGTACAAGGGCTTCGACGCCGTCGTGGAGGCCCTCGCGGGGTGGCTGGCGCGGCTGCCGGACTCCACCGCGTCCGCCCTGCTGCCCCGACGAGCCGCGGAAGCGGCCGCGGTCTTCCCCGTGCTCAAGGCGGCGCGGGCGGTGGCGGTCGCGGCCGCCTCGGCGACCCTGCCCCCGGAGCCCGCGGAGGTCCGACGTCGCGCGTTTCGAGGGCTGCGGGAGCTCCTCGGGCGCATCGCGGAGCAGCGCCCGACCGTGCTCTGCATCGACGACGTGCAGTGGGGCGACGCCGACTCCGCCCGGCTCCTGATCGAGCTGCTCGCCCCGCCCGACGCCCCTCCGATGCTCGTGCTCGCCACGTGGCGGTCCGAAGAAGCCGACGGCAGCCCGATGATCGAGGAGCTGCGCCGTCCCCGGCGGGATCGGGGGCCCGCCCCGGTGATGGATCTCGGCCCCCTGCCGCGGGCGGACGCGGTGAGGCTCGCCCGGGGGCTGCTGGGGCCCGCCGGCGACGCCGCGCGGGCGGAGTCGATCGCGACCGAGTCGGGCGGCAGCCCGTTCCTGCTGGAGCAGCTCGTCGAGGACGCCCTGCTCACCCCCGACGCGCGGGCCGAGGGGCCGCGGCTCCGTCGGCTGCTGCGCGCGCGCCTCGCG
This sequence comes from uncultured Rickettsiales bacterium, assembly GCA_964512225.1. GTDB lineage: Bacteria > Myxococcota_A > UBA796 > UBA9615 > UBA9615 > CAZEKB01. The sequence goes on from CAZEKB010000046.1 coordinate 15,039, forward strand.
ATGCTCCCCGACGGCGATCGAGCGCTCCTGCGCGTCGTGGTGGCGGCGGGTCGACCCCTCCCCCGCGCGGTCGTGCGTCGAGCCGCCGGAGGGGGAGACGACGACGGCCCGGCCATGGCGCGGCTGCGGGCGCTCCGCCTCGTGCGGACCGGGGGCCCGCGAGGCGACTCCGTCGAGTGCTACCACGACCGCGTGCTCGAGGCGCTCGCCGCGGACCTGGACGACGCCGACCGTCGCGCGGTGCATCGCGCCGTCGCCGAGGCCCTGGAGGCCGAGCGGAGCGACGACGCCTGCGCCCTCGCGGAGCACCACGCCGCCGCCGGCGATCCGGTGCGTGCCGTGGACCACGCCGTGCGGGGCGCCCGGGCGGCGGCCGAGCTGCTGGCCTTCGACCGCGCCGCCGAGACCTTCACGCTCGCGCTGCGGTACGGCGCGGAGCTGCCCCCCGAGCGGCGGGCGGCGCTCACGAAGGAGCGCGCGGACGCCCTCACCCTCGCGGGCCGCTGCGCGGAGGCGGCGCCCCTGTACGTCTCCGCCGCGGAGCACCTCCCCGCCGGGGGGGCCGCGGACGCCGAGCGCCGGGCCGCCGAAGCGTTCCTCGTGAGCGGCCGGGTCGACGCCGGGGCCGCCCTGCTGCGCCGGCTGCTGGGGCGCGCGGGCCTGCCCTTCCCCGCCTCCCCCGCGGCGGCGGCCCTGGGCGCCTTCGGGCGGCTCGTCCTGCTCGCGGTCCGCGGGGTGCGGTTCCGCGAGCGCTCCGTCGAGCACGTCCCGCCCGCCGAGCTCGGTCGGGTGGACCTGTGCGACGCGGCGGCCAAGGGGCTCGTGGCCGTCGACAACGTGCGCGGGGCGTACTTCTCGGTCCGAGCGCTGGGGCTGGCGCTGCGGGTGGGCGAGCCCGGCCGCGTGGGCCGCGCCCTGGCGACGGTCGGCGCCGCGGTTCTCGCCCCGGTCGGGGGACCGCTCGGCCGCTGGGGGCGCCGGCTCCTCGCCGCTGCGGAGCAGATCGCGGCCCGAAGCGACGACCCGCTCCTCCGGGGGGCGGTGGCGGTGGCGGCGGGCCAGATCCACGTCCTCGCCGGGGAGTGGCGGCAGGCCCTCGCGCTGAGCGACCGCGGCGTCGAGACGCTCGCCGATCACGGCGCCGGGGGCGCCTGGGAGCGGAGCATCGGCCGCATGGGATCGATCCGGGCGCTCGAGGAGCTGGGTCGCCCCGCGGCGGCGCTCGAGCGGGCCCTGGAGGAGCGCCGCCGGGCGGACGACCTGGGGGACCGCTACGCCGCCGTCACCGCGATGCTGTACGCCGCAGCGGGCCGACTCTCCGTCGACGACCCGCGGGGCGCGCGTCGCGAGGCGGAGGCCGCCATGACCCTGTGGGACCGCTCCGAGTTCGACGTGCAGCGCCTCTACGCCCTGCGCGTCCTCGCGCGGGCGGACCTCTACGACGGCGACGGCGCGCGCGCCTGGGCGCGGGTCCGGGAGGCCTGGCCGCGCCTCGAGGCGTCGATGCTGCTGCGGGTCCCGATCGTCCGGATCGACGCTCGGGGGATGCGGGCCGCCGCCGCCCTCGCCGCCGGAGGCGACGCCGTGGCGACGGCGCGTCGGGACGCGCGCGCCCTCGCCCGGGAGGGCCGCCGCGACTGCCTGGGCCACGCGGCCCTCATCGTGGCCGGGATCCACGCGCGGGCGGGGCGGACCGACGCCGCCGCGGAGGCCCTGCGGCACGCGGAGACCGCCTTCGTCCGCGCCGACATGAGCGGACGCTCGGCGACCGCGCGCTACGCCCTGGGTGTCGTCCTCGGGAGCTCCGGCGACGGGCTGCGCACCGAGGCGTCCGCCGCGCTCCGCGACCGGGGCGTGGTCTCTCCGGCGCGCTGGACGGCGATGGAGGCGCCGGGCATCGTCCGCCGGTGACTCGCCGCGCCTCGTTCTTCGCCCGCTGCGCCGCCGCCGCCGAGGGCGACTTCGACCCGGGGGGCGATCCCGAGCGCAGGGCCCGCAAGCTCGCCCTCATCGTGGGCCTGACCGCCATGTCGGCCCTGATGCTCGAGCTGCTCCTGGCCCGCCTGCTCCCCTTCTTCCTGGGCAACGTGAGCGCCTTCCTGGCCATCCCCGTGGCGATGTTCGGCCTCGCGCTCGGGGCGCTGAGCCTCCACTTCTCCCCCCGCGACCCCGATCCCGCGCGCCTCCCCGGGCTCGTCGTGCTGCTGCTGGCGGCGACCGCGGGCGGCCTCGTCCTGGACTTCCTGCTCTTCAACCACGTGCTGGGGCTGATCCACTACCGCCACCAGAACCCCCTCGGCGACGCGCTCCGCACGATGCTCTTCAGCACCGCCTGCGTGCCCGCCTTCGCGGTCGCGGGCGTGGTGCTCTCCACCGCGTTCTCCGCGGGCGCGGACCGCATCGGTCGCCTCTATTCGCTCGACCTCGTGGGCTCCGCCGGAGCCTGCCTCCTCGCGCCGGTGCTCCTCCACTTCATCGACCTGCCGGTCGTGGTCGTCGCCCTCCTCGCCACCCAGGCCTTCCTCGTGGCCCGGGTGCTGTCGAGCCTGCCGCGCCGCCTCGTACGCCGCGGCGCCGCGGCGTTCGTCGCCCTCGCGGTCCTCGCGGGTCTGCACGTGGTGTTCACGGCGCGCCCCGACCCCACGATCCTCGCCGGTCGCCACGGCCGCGAGGCGGTGAAGGTCGAGCAGCTGCGCCACCGGTGGAACGAGATCTCTCGCGTCGCCCTCGTGCGGGCGGAGCGCGCCGACGGCGGGGGCCGGAGCTGGATCGTGCACGACGACGGGATCTCGAACTCCCGGGTCATGAGCTACAAGCCCGACCTCGTGGACGGGGTCCCCGACACCTCGCGCCAGCAGGGTCTGCCGTTCCTCCTGGACGAGGCCCCGCGCACCGCGCTGGTGATGTTCGCCGGGGCGGGCCAGGACATGGTGCAGCTCGACCGCTACAGCGGCGGGACGATGGAGATCACCGGCGTCGAGATCCAGCCGCTCGTGGTGACGATGAGCAAGGGGACGTTCGGCAACCGCTTCAAGCTCGGCGACTTCTTCGACCTGCCCCACATCCGGATGCACCTGGACGAAGGGCGCTCGTTCCTCGATCGCCACCCGCAGAAGTACGACCTGATCTTCGTGGCCTCCAACGGCTCGCAGCACGCGTCCCGCACGGGCCACAGCCGCAAGTTCCTGGATACGAAGGAAGCGATGGCGGCCTACCTGGACCGACTGGCCCCCGGGGGCTCGATCCTGTTCAACGTCCAGAACGTCGACCACAAGTTCACGATCTTCAAGCAGCTGCTCGAGGAGCGCGGGCACGCCCCGTTCGCCGAGGCCGCGATCATCCTCGGGCGGACGAAGAAGGAGAAGCGGCGCTTCTTCGACACGCTCATCCTCAAGCCCTCGGGCTTCTCCGCGGGCGAGGTGGAGCGCATCTCCGGAGCGCGCTCGGACACGTCGGGCCGCAAGCGCTGGGTCAAGTACGCCCCCGGGCTCGAGCGGTCGCTGCCGCGGGCCGTGGAGCTCGCAACGTCGCCGCCGGACCCCGGCGCGCGCGTCCCCGTGGACGACCGCCCCTTCGAGGCGACGATCGACTTCACTTCGTTCGACTGGAACCCGACCTCCGCGATGTGGAAGCCCATCGAGTACCGCCTCGACTGGGTGAAGTCGTTCACCCTGGTCTTCTTCGGCGCACTGGCCTTCCTGATCGTGCTGGCGCTGCAGGCCCGCTCGCGCGGCGGGCGTCGCCTCCCGGTCGCGCTCACGGCCTGGTTCCTCGGCAGCGGCGTGGCCTACATGCTCGCGCAGGTCGGCCTCATGGCGAAGCTCGAGCTGTTCATGGGGCTGCCGATCTACTCGATCGCGGTGGTGCTCGCGGGGTTCCTCGTGGCGAACGGCGCGGGCTCGGCGTGGGTCGGGGCTCGCCGGGCGGCCGGACGCTCCCCCCGCCCCGTGCTGCTCGCGGCGGCGGCCGCCGCGCTCGTCTTCGTGACGCCCGAGGCGGTCGACGCCCTCAACCGCCACGCGATCCACCTGCCGACGCTGGTCAAGGTCGTGCCCGCGCTGTTCGTGGTGGCTCCCCTCGCGTTCGTCCTCGGGACCTTCTACCCGGTGGGCGTGGGCCTTGCCCTCGACCGCGAGCTCGAGCCGCTCGTGCCGATGACGTTCGGCCTCGCCACGATCTCCAGCGTCGCCGGGTCGACCTACGCGATGGTCGTCGTCATCAACATCGGCTTCACCGCGGTCATCCGCCAGGCGATCCCGATCTACGTCGGGCTCGCGTTGCTGGGGGCGATCGCGCTGCGCCGCCGCTGAGTCAGCGCGAGAAGACGTGCAGGGCGACCCCCTCGGGGGTCCGCGCCAGGAACCAGAGCTCCTCGCCGAGGGAGACGAGCCCGCGGGGGGCGCTCGAGTCCGGCCCGGGGGCGCCGTCGCGCACGAGCTCGACCTCCCCCTCGCGACCCGGCACCCGGAACAGCTCTCGGCCCAGCCCCACCACCTCGGCCGCGAAGTACACGCCGCCCGCGTGGGCCGTGAGGTCCGTGGGGGACGAGCCGCGGCGACCGGGGTTGAGGTCGACCAGCAGGCGCGGGACGGCGTCGGGGCTCATCACCACGAACGGCTCCTCGCCGGTCGCCTCGGTCGCGCCCGGGAACCACAGGACGTCGTGGGCCAGGACGGGCGGACCGAGCGCGCCGTCGGCGGGGCCGGGCCGCACGACGACGGGCGTCGCGGCCCCCTCCGACGGCGACCAGCGCACGAGCTCCGCGCCTTCGCCCGGGGGCGTGCCTACGAACCAGAGGTCGGCGCCCCACCCCACGATCGTCGCGGGGCCGCGCCCGTCCATGCCGTCGCCGGGGCCGGGGTGGAGGTCGACCACCCGGCGCGCGCGGCGGCCGTCCCAGGCGTGCAGCTCGACCCCGACGTCGTCGCGCCCCGCGAAGTAGAAGACGTCGCCCACGACCGCCCCCGGGGGTGCGTCCGGGTCGCCCTCGGCGGCGGAGATTCGACGCACGTGGCGGCCGTCGAAGGCGAAGAGCGCGCGCCCCCGCTCGTCGTCGGCCAGGAACAGCGCCTCCCCGCCGAACGCCGCGGCCCGACGCGGCGGCGCGACCCCGGGGAGCACGACCCCGTCACCCTCGGGCGCGACGGCCGGCACCGCCCGGGGCCCCGACGGGGTCGTCCTCGCCAGCCAGAGCGCGTCCCCCACGGGCAGGAACCCGGCCGCGCCGACGCGGTCCGGGGCGAGCGCCCGGGTGTGCACGAGGGCCGAGTCCCGGGCCTCCACCCGCCACGGCTGCAGCTCCCAGCCGTCGCCGCTCGGCGCCGCGGCGAAGCTCGTGAAGTGGGGCGCGCCCGCCACCGCGACCAGCGCGGGCGGGGAGCCCTCGGGCGCGAACAGGTCGACCGCCCGGTGGACGCGGCGGGGCTCGCGTCGAGGAGCGGGGCCGGAGGCCGTGACCGGGGACGGCGACCGACGCGGGGGGCGCGCGGGCCCCAGGCGCCACGCCCGGGACGTGCCTGCCCCGTCGCGGGCGAAGAACCACATGGCGTCGCCCACCACCCGGTACCCGGCGGGCAGCCCGTCGCAGGCCCCGGGGCAGAAGTCGTGCACGAGGCGGACGCCGCGACCGTCGAACCGACGCAGCTCGAAGCCCCGCTGCGCGTCCCGGGCGGTGAACCACAGCGCGCCGTCGTACTCGGTCAGGTGCCCGGGTTGGGACGCCGCCTTCCCCCGGTGGATGTCCGCCACGAGCTCGAGGCGGTCGTCCACGAGGCGGAACAGCTCGCCGCCCACGTCGTCCCGGTACGCGGTGATGTAGACGGTGCCGTCGAGGGCGGCGGCCTCCTGGGGGAACCGCAGCTCCCCCTCGTCGAAGCCCTGCACCGGCCACACGTGCCGACCGTCCGAGACGTGCACCAGGAAGCGGGGCGGCTGCCCCGACTGCGACGGGATCAGCTCGTGGAAGACGAGCAGCGGGCCCGCGACCTGGGCCCGCTCGAGGCGCCCGCGGGGGTCGCTCGCCTGGTGCACCACCGACAGCCCCCGCCCGTCGAAGAACCACAGGGTGCCGCGGCCGTCGTCGCCTTCGCCCGTGAGCCAGAGCCCCCCGTCGAACCCCCGCCCCTCGGCCGAGTCGTGGACGAAGGTGCGGATGCGCGCCCGGACGCCCAGCCGGGTGAGGCCGGCCGGGCCGACGCGCGCGATCTCCGCCACGGGCGGGCGGCCGGGGTCCTTCGGGTCCACGGGCCCCCGCAGCACGAAGTAGACGTCGCCCCCGAGCCGAGGGAGCGGCAGGACCTCGCTCACCCCGTCGGGGACGATCGCCCCCAGCGTGAGCCGCTCGCCGTCGTAGCGGAACAGGTGGGTGCGGCCGGGGGCGACGGTCGCCGAGAACCAGGCGACGTCGCCGTCGAGCATGAACGCGCTGGGGTTGGACCCTTCGGGGCCCGGGCGCAGGTCGGCGAGCATGTGGGCCGCGCCGTCCCGGATCACCCAGGGCTCGGGGCCCGCATCGGGCGTGGTCGCGTGGAAGCAGACGACGTCGCGCGGGCAGGCGTGGGCGCGCAGGAGCCCGTGGGCGGTGGCGTCGACCTCGACCGACTCGAGGACCAGGTCGGCCCCCGTCGCCCCGGCGGGCAGCAGCGCGGCGACGAGGCCGACCAGGGCCCGCATCACACGACCCCGGGCAGGCCGCATTCGAGGGACAGGTAGGCCTTCGCCGAGGCCGGCCGGCCGTGGCGGAGGGAGAGCTTGAGGTGGCTCAGCTCCCGCCGCAGCGCGCGCCCGTCCAGGGCCGGCGACGCGTCGATCCCCGGCCACTGCAGCACGGCGTCGGCCCGCGCCCGGTCCGCCCAGCCCGCGTCCACCCAGTGGTCGAGCACGGCGGCCCAGCGCGGATCGTCCGGGGCGCGACCGCCGAACGACAGCTCGACGCCCACCCGCGCCCCGAGCTCACCGCCCCGGATGTCCACGTGCAGGTCCAACCAGTCGGGGGCCCGGGCCAGGACGCGGTCGAGGTCCCGCAGGCGGGCGATGGCGAGGGGGACGCCCGCGCCGAGGAGGAACGTACAGGCGTCGTCCTGGTGGATCGTGAAGACGGCCCGCAGCGCGGCGGCGTCGCGGCCCGGCAGCGCCCCCAGGTGAAGCAGTCGCCCGTGCTCGCCCGCTTCGTCGATGCAGCGCGCCAGGGTGTCCCGAGCGGCGGGGGGCACGGACCCCACGAGCAGCCCGAGGGCGTCGACGGCACGGCCCGCGCCCGCGACGTCCCCGGGCCGGGGGGGCGGGTCCACGCGCAGGAACCACCCCGGGCGGCTCGGCTCGCCGCCCACGTCGTCGAGCTCGACGAACAGGATGGAGACGGCTCGGTCGAGGTCCGAGCCCGGGCGCCGCCACTCGTCGGCGAACCGCGCCGCGGCGGCCCAGTCGGGCGCGTTCGAGGCGACGCCGGCTCCCGCCGAGGCGAGCACCGACCGCCCGGGCCCGGCCGCGCTCACGGCGGCGGCGACGTCGATCCTCGGGTCCCCGTCGCCGAGCCGCAGCTCCAGACCGCAGACCGGGAACGCCGCGGGCAGGCCCCGGAGGCGATCCGCCGCGGCCTCCGAGAGCCCCGGCGGCCGGAGGACGTCCGGCAGGGCGGACAGCCCCGCGGACAGCACGTCGGCGGGGGGCAGGATCACGGGCGGAGGAGGCCGATCAGGTGACGACGAACGGGAAGAAGCCGCGCAGATCGCGCGAGCCGTACCCGTTGTTCACCGTGACCACGTAGTTGCCGGGGGGCACGTCGCCGAGATCCACCTCCGCGTGCAAGACCGCCTCGCGGAAGCCGCCGCCGACGGAGACGACGGACCCCACGACGCTGCGGGCGCCGTCCTTCGCCACCAGCGTGAGGCGCGCCGATCGCAGGAAGCCCTCCCCGCGCACGGCGAGGGCGACGGTGCCGCCCCCGGGCGCCCGGGCGGGCTCGAAGGACCGCACCTCGGGGTGCGGCCCGGGCCACTTGATGGAGGGGGGCGTGACCTCGTGGGCCTTGAGCTCCGCCGTGATGGCCTCGCCGATGATGTCGGCGTCCATGCTGAAGAGCGCGGCCTGGGCGGGGGCGTCGAGCCCGTATCGCTCCATCAAGGCGTAAGGATCGGCCACGAACGCGTGCTGGGCGTCCGCGTCGTGAGTGAGCGCCGCCACGAGGCGGAGAAGCTGAGTCATGCGAGGTCCCTCCCTGGTCCCGGCGAGCGCCGGGCCGTACGAGGATAGCTCAGGCGCCGTCCTCGGGCTCCCAGTGCCAGGCGGGCAGCCCGAGGTCGATCTCGAACACCTCGTGGGTCGCGGGGCGCGGGGCGTAGAGGTGGTCGGTCCGCCATCCCCCGACGCCGGAGCCCCAGCGCAGGCCGTGCAGCGGGCCGTCCTCCTGCTCGGCGACGTCGAGCAGCACCCGGACATCGCCCCGGGGCGTCACGCGGATCAGCGCGCTCCACCACCAATCGAGCACGTACACGTTGCCGCACGCGTCCACCCCCATCGCGTCGTGGAAGCCCCCGCCCACGTCGGTCGCGAGCAGCTTCGGGTCCGACGTCGGCTGCACGTCCCCGTCGATCTCGACGTAGTAGACCCGCCCGCCCTCGGCCGCTTCGTCCGTCCCCCAGTACAGGCGCGTCCCGCTGCGCTCGAAGGACAGGACACGCGGTCCCTTGCCGCTCTGGGGGTCGCCCCGGACCACCGTCGTGCGCTCGGCGGTCTCCGGGTCGACCCGGAAGATGCCGTCGATCCCGGCCGTGTAGATCATCCCGTCGGGGCCGACCCGCACGGCGTAGGCGCGCAGGTTGGGGACGAGCACGGTCAGGCCCCCCCCCGGCGTGATCCGCAGCAGGTCGCCGGTCTCCACCTGGTTGGTGACGATGTCGCCCCCGGGCAGACGATCGAGCTGGGTGATCTCGCCGAGGCCCGGCATCACCACGGTCGGGTCCTCGCCGTACTCGCTGCGCAGCAAGGAGAGCTCGTCGCTGCCGAGCACGCCCCCCGTGTCGTCGAACAGCAGCCCCTTGTAGGCCCGGGGGCCGTCGAGGCGCTCGAAGCTCACGGAGTCGGGCAGGCCCGAGCAGTCCACCCCCGGGGGCGGCTGCACGAGGCACCCCGCGAGGAGGACTCCGAGGAGCGCGAGCGGGACGGCGGGCCGCAGGGCTCACTCCCCGGCGGCGGAGTACGTGACGGTGACGGTCGCCCCGGAGTCGGCCTCGACGTACTCGATGACCACGGGATCGTCGACCGTGTCGAGCGTGATCGTGCCGCTCTCCATCCCCAGGACATCGGGCCGAGCGATCACGTAGCCGCCCACCTCGAGGTCGACGAAGTAGTTGTCGCAGGGCTCGCTGAAACACGACCCCCCGACGAGCAGGCCCGCCGCCAGCGCCGCCAGCGCGGCCGGGATGCGGGTGTTCACAGGGCCCCCGCGTCGAAGTTGATGGCGTCGGACGTGAAGCGCACGTCGGACCCCTCCGCGTCGCTGCTGAGGCGCGCCTGGTCCGACCACTCCTGCACCGGGTCGTCGCCGTCGGACACGCTCTCGACGAGCGTGAGCGTCCAGGACTCGTAGTCGTAGCAGGGGGCGGGCGGGGCGGCCCGTGCGTCCGCGACGGTCACCCCCCCGAAGCCGCGGGCGAGGACGAACCCCACGGCGAACATCAACGACGGCACGATCCAGCGCTTCATGAGCATCTCCCGGGGTGGCGGCTGCAGGCAGCATGCCGGCCGGGGAGGCCGCCGGGCGGCTAGTGCCGGTCGGCTTCGTAGACCGCGACCCGGCCGTCGGAGGCGAGGTGGACGGCGAAGACCGTCGCGGTGCGGGTCCGCCACGCGGGCCCGTGGGTCGGCGTCCCGCTCACGAGGTGCATCATCGGGACGCCGCGGTCGGTGTCCTCGAGGCCCGGCCGGTCCCGCGGGACCGCCAGCCAGCTGTGCACGGCGAGGTCGTCGAGGCCCGCGGCCCGCAGCAGCGGCTCGATGCGGTCCATCGTCGCGGGCGCGGGGCGCAGTCCGGGCTGCGCGACGGGGACCCGCAGCTCGAGCTCCAGGGACGCACCCCACCGCGCCGACCGACGCCGCGACGCCGACCGCCGCTCCCGCTCCCGACGCTCCGCGCGCCCCCCGCCGCCGTGGGTCGAGACCCCCGCCATGCGAGCCCCCCCGGGGCCGGACCCGGCCCCCGGAGCCCCCGGGCGCGCGCGGACATCGGCCCGCCCCTCCCGGCGGACGGGGGACGCCGTGGGATCCCCCAGGAGCGTCATCTGCGCGAGCACCTTGAGGTCCATGGGGTCCAACGCCGCCCCGAACTGCACCAGGTACTGCAGCCGGGCCGCGCGCACGGCCTCGCCCAGGGGGAGGCCGTCGAGCACGCCCTGGAAGAACAGGCGCGCCAGCAGGCTCGCGTAGCGGCCGCCCGCGGGGGATCCGAAGGTGTAGTTCGTGGCCCCGAAGAACCCCGCGGCGCCGCCCGACAGGTACGCGTTGCAGATGCCCGGGCGCCCGGCGCGGCGCGGGTCGTAGAGCTCCGCCGCGTAGCAGAACAGCCCCGCGACGACGGTGCCGGGGCGCACCTGCCCCTCCAGGTCGTCGGAGGTGAGGATGATCTCCCAGCCGAAGTCCGGTCCGTGGCGCACGTACGGCGTCTCGTGGTCGCCGTGGGCGTTGATGAAGTGGGCCCGACGGCCGAGGCGGGAGCGCTTGCCGTCGACGGTCGGGGACGTGGGCGGCTTCGACAGGAACAGGGGCCGCGAGCCCTCGGGGCCCACCGAGTCGTCGCCGCGCACGCTGAACCACCCGGGCGCGAGGCTCGCCTCGGCCGCGCGCGTCTCCTCCAAGGCGGCCTCTCGGGGCAGGTAGAAGCGCTGCCCCTCGCCGAAGATCTCGGCGAGGCTCGCCCGCGTCTCCCCGGAGAACGAGCCCGCCGACACGGCGAAGCAGTGCAGGAAGTCCTCCCGGGGAGCGGCGCGGCCGCGGGCGGCGGTCAGGATGGCGGCCACCAGCGGAGCGGGGTCGTCGCTCCCGAGGTGGCCCGGCAGCCGCCCGAGGTCGCGCTGGGGGACGAGGAAGGGGGCCACCGACCGACCGGCGGGCGCGGCGTGGGCGTAGGGCAGGTCCGACGGGACCTCGACGTCGGGGTAGCGGTACGGCTGCGTCGGGTCGTGCAGCGGGCTGTCGAGGGTCTGGTGGGGGACGACGTCGCTCGCCCCCACGAGCAGCAGGGCGCCTGGATCGAGGGCCGCGACCACCCCGTCCACGGCCGCCTTCATCGCCGCCTCGTCGCGGGGATCGGGCACCGCGTCCAGGGAGACGATCTCGGTGCGCAAGCCCCGGCGAGCGTCCGCCGCCGCCAGCAGCTCGAGCGCCTGCTCGACCTCGCCCGCGCGCGCTCCGTACTTCGCCCGCAGCCCCCCGAGGTGCGTGACGGCGACCTTGTCGGTCACGCCCGGGACCGCGCCGCCCGACGCAGCGCCGCGAGCACGTCGCCCAGCGCCTCCTCCGAGGGGGCGACCCGCTCGAAGTTGAAGAACGCGTGCCGCGCCCCTTCGTAGAGGTGGACGGTCGTGGGCAGCCCGGCCTCCGTCCGCGCGGCGATGAGGCGGTGGGCCTGCTCCACGGGGACCGTCACGTCCTCGGTCCCATGCAGCAGGGTCACCGGCACCGGGAGCCCGCCGAACAGCGGGGACCGCGCCTGCCAGTCCACCGGCCCGGCCATCACGAAGGCGCGCATCGCCGCCCCCACCGGGCCGCGGATCCCGGAGAAGTCGTACAGGCCGAACACCGAGACCACGTCGCCCGCGATCCTCGGGCCGACCTCCCCGGCCGCGAGCATGGCGAGGGTCGCGCCCGCGCTGAGGCCCAGCACCGACACCGGACCGGAGCGCACACCGTACTCCCCGGGGCCTGCGGCCGTCCACCAGCGCAGGGCCTCGACCACGTCGTTCAGGCCCTCCTGGATGCGACCCCCGCGGCCGATCATCCGGTAGTCGATGGACGCGACCGCGAAGCCCGCGGCGACGAGGTGCTTCGCGAGGAGCCGCATGGCCTTCATGCCCCGCGAGCCGATGACGAAGCCGCCCCCGTGCACGAGCAGAACGCCGGGGCGCGGGCCGCCGTCCGGGGGCAGGTACAGGTCGGCCAGGGGGGCCGTGCCCCGACGCGCGGGGTCCGCGTAGGGGACCGCGGCGTGGGTCGGGGGCACCGACTCGAAGTCGACCCGCGCCGCGAGCGTCTTCAGCGAGTAGTAGATGCCGCTCATCGCGCCCCCGACGCCCCCCGGACAGCCAGCTGGGTGGCCCCGAGGCGGTCGACCTTGCCGTTGCCTCCCCGGGGGATCTCGCTCACCACGACCACCGCGCGAGGGCGCCGGTAGCCCGCGACGCGCTCGTGGGCCCACCGCAGGAACGCCTCCTCCGGGAAGGTCCCGTGCCGAGCCACGACGACGGCGACGGGCCGGTCGCCCAGGCGCTCGTCCGGGACCCCGACCAGCGCGACCTCCGCCACCTCGGGGTGCGCCGCCAGGATCGCCTCTACCTCCGCCGGGAACACCGAGAAGCCCCCGACCTTCAGCCGATCGCGGCTGCGGCCCGCGAATACGAAGGCGCCCGCGGGGAGGACGCGGCCGTAGTCGCCGGTGGCGAACCACCCCTCGCTGTCCGGGCCCACGTCGCGCCGCCCGCGGTACTCCCGCAAGACGGAGTCGCCCCGGAACTGCAGCTCCCCGCGACGCCCCCAGCCCACCGGCGATCCCGCGGCGTCCACCGCCCGCACCCGGATCCCGGGCAGGACCAGGGCGGGCACCGGGAGGTTGAAACGCGCGGCGACGCTGAAGGGATAGACGCGCACGGCCGCGCCGCCGGACAGCTCGACCATCCCGTACACGTCCACGAAGGCGGCGGTGCCCAGCCGGCGCCGCCCCATCGTCGCCACGGCCCCCAGGCGCTGGAAGCGACGGGCGCGCTCCGCGGGCATCGCGTCGGCGCCGGAGATCCAGAGTTGAACAAAGCTCAGGTTGCGTCGCTCGGCGCCCGCGGCTTCCAGGTCCGCGTACATCGTGGGCACCCCCACGAAGGCGCGCACTCGGCCGTGCTCGAGCACGTCGAGGATCGCGGCCGGCTCGAACCGCTCCCGCAGGACCAGCTCCGCGCCGGAACAGAGCGCGGCCAGGGCCGTGCCGATCCCCATCACGTGGTACAGCGGGAGCGCGGCGAGGAGCCGATAGCGGGCGGTGCCGTCCCGACGCCGGGTGACGGGCAGCCGGATCCGGCCGGGCGCGCCGAGCAGGCCGCGCGAGGTGAGGGCCGCCGCCTTCGGGGTCCCGGTCGTGCCCGACGTACACAGGTTGATGACCACGGCGTCGGGATCGCGTTCGATCGCAGCGACGCTCTCGGCCCCGGCGTAGAGCGCGGCGAGGCCGGTGCCCTCCGGACCGTCGGTCGTGAGGAGGCGCAGCCCGGGCGCCCAGGGCCGGTTCGCGGTCAGCCCGGTGAGGACGTCCCCGTCGAGCAGGGCGGCGGTGGCTCCGGCGGACACCGCGACGGCGTCGAACTCGGAGCGCTTGAGCCGCGAGTTGACGGGGCAGGCCGTGGCGCCCAGCCGCGCCGCGGCGAACAGGTGCAGCAGCGCGTCGAGCCGGCTGGGGAGCGCGACCAGCAGGACGTCGCCCTCGCCGATGCCCGCCGCGCGTTGCGCCCCGGAGAGTCGAGCGACGGCCGCCTCGAGATCGTCGTAGGACCACGACGTGGCTTCGCCCAGGCCGGGGACGGGGAGCGTCGCCTCCACCGCCGGGCGGCCGCCGTACCGGGCCGCGAGCACCGAAGGGAGCGAGCCCAGGTGCACGCCGCGGCCGAGCAGCAGGCGGAGGCGGTCGCGGGCGAAGTCGAACACGTCGCGGACGATACGGCTTCGAAGTATCCTGCGCGGGTTTCCATGCGCATGCTCCTCCCCCTGCTGCTCCTGCTCCCCGGCTGCACGCGCGCCGAGGCCCCCACCGAGCTGGGGGACCTGGCGCTCTTCTTCTTCGCCGAAGCGGACGGGGACGAGGCCCTGCTGGCGGACGGCTTCGAGAACTTCGGCGCGCTGCTGCTCGACGTCGACCTCACGGGTCCCCGGGGCGAGCGGACGTTCGTCACACCCCTGTACGAGCCGACGGTCGAGCCCATCCCCGAGGGCGTCCGCTGGGAGAACCAGAACCCCGTCGGGGGCGCGGGCCTCAGCGCGTTCCCGATCCTGGACAACGTCCAGAGCGTGCGGCTCGAGGATCAACGCCCGGTGCAGTCCGAGTCGTCCGTGCGCTACGACCGCGAGTTCGTGACGGATCCGGAGTGCTTCATCGCGCGCGAGTGCGACACACTCGAGGTGATGAACCACATCACCAAGGAGTCGGCGATCTCGACGCTGCCCTACGACCTGCCCATGACCTACCGCTGGGTCGAGCTCTCCGACGGCCGCCTCGCGTACTTCATCCGGGGCTGGATGCACGATCGCTCCCCCGGCGCCGAGAACGGCCACTGGTTCGACCAGAACTACCACTCGGAGCTGTGGATCGAGAATCCCGAGAATCCTTCGGAAACGCTCCGCTGGATCAACGTCTGGTCGTCCGTGACGATCCCGGGCGTGACCGACGACTTCGCGGCCGGACAGGTGGAGATGGCGATCGACGACGCGTTCCAGCGCGCCGACGAGTGGCTGGGAGAACAATGAAGACCCCGCTCCCCCTCCTCCTCGCCGCGGCGCTGGTCGCATGCCCGTCCGAGGGGGAAGAAGAAGACCCCTGCGCCGTCGAGCCCGAGGGGGCGATCCACCCCGAGCAGGGGGGCGTCCCCGGCGTCGTCGGCCCGGACGACCGCCTCGCCGAGGTCCGCGTCCCCTTCAGCTACGACGGCCGCACCGCCCTGCCCGTCGTCTTCCTGCTGCACGGGTTCGGCGCGAACGGGGCCATGCAGGACTTCCTCTTCAAGTTCAGCGACCGCCTCGAGGACGACCAGTTCATCCTGGTGCTCCCCGACGGCACCCCCAACGCCGAGGGGACGCCCCACTGGAACGCCACCGACGCGTGCTGCGACTTCCACGACGAGGCGGTCGACGACGTCGGCTACCTCACGGGCCTGCTGGACGAGCTCGAGGAGCGGTTCCGCGTCGACTCGTCGCGCGTCTACTTCACGGGCCACAGCAACGGCGGGTACATGTCCTACCGGATGGCCTGCGAGATCCCCGAGCGCGTCGCGGCGATCCTCCCCCTCGCGGGCGCCACGTGGCTGAACGACGCGGACTGCGGCGCCGGCGAGGGCGTCGGCGTCCTGCACGTGCACGGCGACGAGGACCCGGACGTGCTCTACGACGGCGACTTCGACTACCCGGGCGCGTTCGACAGCGTGGCCGTGTGGGCCGAGCGCGGCGGCTGCGACGTGAGCGCGGCGACGGAGGGCGAGCCGATCGACCTGCTGAATACGATCGACGGGGCCGAGACGAAGGTGCTGAACTTCACCGAGGGGTGCGCATGCGGAATGGACGCGACGCTTTGGACCATCGAGGGCGAGGGGCACCTGCCCCCGTTCACGGATGCGTTCGCCGAACACGCCCTGGCCTGGCTCTTCCAGCGACGGATCCACTGACATGAAGGCGTTCGTCGCAGGGGCCACCGGGCTCACGGGGCGTGAGCTCGTCCGCGTGCTCCGCAGCAAGGACATCGAGACGATCGCGCACGTGCGCCCCGACTCGTCGCGCCTCGCCGACTGGACCGAGCGGTTCGAGGCCCTCGGCGCCCGGGTCGACTCGACGGCGTGGACGCCCGACGCGATGGCGGCGACGATGGAGATCGAGAAGCCGACGCTCGTCTTCTCGCTGCTGGGGACGACCCAGAAGCGCAAGTCCCGGTCCGACGACCCCGCCGCCAACAGCTACGAAGCGGTCGACTACGGCCTCACGCACCTGCTGCTCGAGGCGGCGGCGAAGGCGGGCAGCCCCCGGTTCGTCTACCTGTCGGCGATCGGGGCGGACAAGCCCCGGGGCGCGTACATGCAGGTGCGGCGGCGCATCGAGGACGAGCTCGCCGCGGGCAGCATCCCGTGGACCGTCGGCCGCCCGGCGATCATCCACGGCGACCGGGACGAGAGCCGCCCGGGCGAGTGGCTCGGGGCGGTGGCCGGGGACGCCTTCTTCAAGGTGGTCGGGGCGCTCGGGGGGCGGAAGCTCAGCGACCGGTGGCGCTCGATCCAGGCCTCGGACCTGGCGGCGGGCCTGGTGCGCGCGGCGCTCGATCCCGAGGGGGCGAATCGGATCTTCGAGAACGAGGACCTCAGGTAGGCATGGCCACCACCGACATCACCACGCCCGCGCTGCTCGACGAGGTCATGGGACCCGACGGCGGCCCCGCCCTCATCGACTTCTGGGCGCCCTGGTGCGGCCCCTGCCGCATGATGGCGCCGCACTACGAGGCGGTCTCCGACGAGTACGCGGAGCACCCGGTCGGGTTCTTCAAGCTCAACACGGAGGACCACCCCGAACTCTCGCGGCGATTCCGGGTGCGGTCGATCCCCACGATCATCCTGGTGAACCAGGGGCAGATCCTGGACTCCATGATCGGGGCACAGGACCCCCGTCGGCTCAAGAAGAAGGTCGACTGGCTGCTCAAGAAGACCGGGCACGCTCCCCCCGACGACGGCGGCGGGCTGTTCGCGCGCATCGGACGACGGCTCCGCGGCTGATATCATCGCGCGCCCCGGAGGAGAACGAGCTCATGGCGGTCGAATCGCGAACGACGCTGGGTCGCAACGAGCCCTGCCACTGCGGCAGCGGCAAGAAGTACAAGGTGTGCCACCTGCGCGAGGACGAGCGCCTCGCCCGGGAGGGCAAGCCGAAGACCGACGACGAGGACTACGTCCCGCCGAGCAAGGTCGTTCCGCTGGCGATCGGGGGCGTGGGCCTCGCGGTGGCGATCGGCACGGGCATCGCGTACGGCGTGGAGACGGGGTTCCTGTTCGCCATCATCGGCGGCCTCGTCCTGGGCGGGTACTTCCTCTTCCGCGACCCGCCCCCGCCCCGCAACGACGGCAGCGACCCCAGCGGCCTCAACTTCGGTCGGTAGAACCCGCGCGCCGTCGCGGCGGCCTCACGCGTCCGACAGCCCCATGCGGTTGCGGATGAGCACGATCCCCATGAACGCCGTCGCTCCCAGCGATGCGCCGATGAGCAGCCCGAGGATCGGTCCGAGGGCGCCCCCGGACGAGTCGTACATTCGCCCGATCACGAACTCCTGCACGACGGCGCCGACGGCCCCCATCCCGTTGATCACCCCGGCGGCGAGCGTCGCCCCCCGCCGGTTGCCGATGTCCTGCGCCGCGGCCCCCGTCATGAGCGCGTCGGGGCCGTAGAGCGAGAAGCCCACGGCCGAGATCGCGATCGCGAAGAAGACGACCGACACCTGCCCCGCGGAGTACAGGAACAGCGTCGACGCGCCCATGGCGAGCAGGAAGATGAACGACGTCTTCGCCCGGCGGCCCCCGCCGAACCGGTCCGAGATGTACCCGGCCGCGACCACCCCGATGATCCCGAAGAAGTCGAACAGCGTGGAGATGTAGCCCGCGTCGTCTCCCTCGAGCCCGTAGTTCCGACTCAAGAAGAAGGGCACCCAGGACCACAGCGCGTAGCGGATGAACTTCACGAAGAAGTAGAAGCCGCCCACCAGGAGGACCGTCTGCACGACCTGGGGCGTCCACCCGGTGCCGAGCACGCCGCCCCGGGGCCCCGAGTCGGCCTCTCCGTCGTCGCCGTCGCCCACGTCGAGCCCGAGCCCCACGTCCTCCGGCCGGTTGCGCTGCCAAGCCACGACCACCAGCAGCGCCAGGAACATGACGGCCGAGCCGGCGAAGAAGCTGTAGCGGAAGCCGTAGGCCCCGAGGACCCACGCCGCCAGCGTGTTCGCCCCCACGCCGCCCACCTGGTAGCAGGTGGCCCAGAACCCCATGACGGTCCCGCGCTCCTCGCGCCGGAACCAGGTGCCCATGGTGCCCACGGTGTTGGCCCAGCCGGTCGCCTGGAACAGGCCGTTGAGGCCCATGAGCACGCAGAACGTGCCCAGCGAGTTGGCGAACCCGAACGCCGCGTTGGCGAGCATCGTCCCCGCCATGCCCACGAGCAGGACGGCGCGGGGTCCGAACCGCGTGCCCGACCCCGCCGCCAGGAACTGGCCCACGGCGTAGGACACGAGGTAGACGCTGCCGATGATGCCGAGGGCGGTGGCGTCGAAGTCGAGGGCCTCGCCGAGGTCCGACTTCACGATGCTGAAGGGCTTGCGGCAGAAGTACATCGCCGCGTAGCAGACCCACGTGGCGGCGAAGACCTTGTAGCGCCAGACCTTCAGCTCGGGGGCGAGCGGGGGGAGGGTCGCCGCGGACCCCGACGGCGGGGGCTCAGAAGCCACGGTTCACGTGTCGTCCGCGCTCGTGCAACGCCCGGTACTGGTAGTCCGAGATCCACTGATCGTCGCAGTAGCCCATGATGTCCGTCGCCTCGGGCTCGACGAGCTCGTCCTCGTAGAAGTCGTAGCCCCACACCCCGATCTCACCGTCGTCGTAGGGATACCGGGGGTCGATGCCGTCGGGGAGGTTCCCGGCGGGGCCGCAGGGCGCGTGGGGTCGACCGTGCGAGTGGCCCAGCTCGTGGGCCGCCACGCCCGCCGCGACCGAGTCGAAGCCCACGCCGATCGCGATCCGCAGCGTCGGGTTCCCTTCGTCGGCGGGCTCGTCGTTGAGGAGGGTCACGCCCAGCAGGCAGCCCCCGAAGCAGAACTGCTGCAGCGTCTCCCGGGGGTTGAACATCCCGTAGAAGTAGACGTCCTCGCTCTCCCCCGAGTCGTTGCGCGCGGCCACGGTGGCGAGGCCGGCGTTGAACCAGCCGGACCCGTCGGGGCCGAGCTCGTAGGCGAAGGGCACGACGTCGTGCACGCCGACCTCGACGTCCGACACCGGGTAGAGCTTGTGGAAGTACGCGCGAATCTCCTCGACCTGGTCGTCGTCCACGTTGGGGAGCCGCCCCGAGCCGTCGGCGTCGTAGGAGAAGGGCACGATCACGACGCGCAGGACGTTGTCGTCGCCCTCGACCTCGGTCTCGGCCTCGCCGTCGGACGGGAAGCGCGCGTCCCCGGGGTCGAAGTCGCCCTGCTGCACCAGCTCCACCGACCACTCGAGGTCCCCGCCGGGCAGGTCCCCGACCTCGAGGGGGATGTTCACCGTCGAGTCGAGCTCGTCCTGCTCGGACTCGTCCTCGAGGCGGTCCGGCTCCGACTCGAACACCCGATCGCCGACGGTGAAGCGCCCGGTCACCCGGTTGCCGTCGTAGTCGTCGTCGGTGGAGTAGTGGATGCGCAGGATCCCGGGACGACCGGCGACCACCGGGACCTCCGAGTCGTCGACGAGCTCCCCGTCGTTCATCAGCTCGCGCTCCACGCCCTGGTAGAGCGAAACGCGGTCGATGCTCACGCCGGGCGCGGGGAGCCACGGCTCCACCTCGGAGGGCGGTTCGACGCACGCAGCGCTGATGAGGAGGACGGACAGGGGGACGAGGCGGCGGATCATGCCGCGGAGTCTAGACGGACCGGGCCCTCAGGCGGGGCGGCGCCAGCGACCGGTGGTCACCCACTCGGAGAGGTCGGCGAGCATGTCGTCGAACCCGGGGGCGACGAAGTACGCGGGCTGGAACGTCGTGGGGTCGAACGGCGTGTCCGCGATCAGGTCCAGATCCCAATCGCGCAGCTCGCGCTGGTCGAAGTCCTCGAGCTCGCCGATGGACGACATGAGGCCCGCGCCCACCGCCTTGACCTCGCCGCGCTCGTAGCAGGCGCCGAACTCCATGGTCCACCAGTACACCTGGCCCAGGCGCTGGATCTCGGCGTCGTCGGCGAACTCCGCGGCCCAGCCCATCAGCTCGTTCACGAAGGCGATGCCGGGGTGCGCGAGGGACAGGGCGTGACCGACGATCTCGTGGATGACGTCCGGCTCGGGGGTGTAGTAGGGCCGCGAGGCGTGGCGGATGTACTGCGTGGACAGGAACTGCCGCACGCCGAGCCGTCGCAGGAAGGTGCGCAGAGAGACGAGGCCCGCGACCGGCCGCATCGTGAAGCCGGAGATCTCGCGCAGGCGAGCGCTCAGCTCCCCGAGCTGGGGGATGCGGTGGGTCGGCAGCTGCACCACGTGGTGCATGAGGTCGAGGTCGCGGACCACCCGCTCGTGATGCAGGGGACGCAGACGATCCATGACGAGGCGCCAGACCTCGTGCTCTTCGTCCGTGTACGGGACGTCCGGCAGCGGGCGACCGTCGTCGCGGTGGTCCAGGGCCGTGCGCGCGATCTGGTTGCGCCGCAGCCGGTAGAGGGGATCCCGGAAGCCGGGGTGGTCTTGGTCGAGGACGACGAGCTCGATGTTCGCGTCGTGGCCACCGCCACTCAGCTCGTCGGCGTCGTCGCGCCAGAAGTCCGCACTCAGGTCCCGCATGTTCGACTCGGCTCCAACGCAGCCCCGGACGATCGACGACGGAGGCTGAACGACTATTCAGTCGCGGCGCAACTATCGACGAATCGGGACCGCTGTCAACCCGAAACCGGGGACGCGGCGAATCCGCGGCCTACTTCGCGATCTGCGCCTTGGCGTCCGCGGCGACGCCCTCGCTGATCGCCGTCACGGCGAACGGGTGGCGCTTGGGCCCGGGGGGCTCGAACTTCGACAGGTCGGGGCCGGGCATCGCTTCCCCCCAGGTGCCCTCGAGCCAGCGGACGCACCCGGTGTCGTCCTCGGGGACCTCGTCCGCGAGCCGGTCGAGCAGGCCGACGCCCATCTTGGTGTCGTCGAGCTTGAGGTGGATCGCCCCCTCGGCGGGCGCGCCCAGCGCGGTGCCGATGGTGATCGCGCCCCAGTTCATGCGGAACTCGTCCTTGAACCGAATCACGACGGGCAGCCGGATCTGCTTGCCCTTGCTCGCCTCCAGCCACTTCAGCAGCGCCGCCGAAGGCTCGAGGGCGGGGCCGTCCACGAAGGTGGTCGAGGGGGCGGGCTGCATGGTCGTCATGGTGGGGTCCGGGGTCGGTTCGGGGCTCGGCTCGGCGGCCGGGGATTCGTCGGACGGGGGGTCGGCGGCCACGGCGGGCGGCGACGTGCTGCACCCCAGCCACAGCGCGGCGAGGGCGACGTACGGCAGACGGAAGGGCACGGATTCTAGAAGGGCCAGAGCCAGGACCACCAGCTCTCCTCGTCGGGGGCGTCGTCGATCGTGACGACGGCGGGCTCTTCTTCGTCCTGGGCCGGCGTCGGCGGCTTCTCCGGCTCGGGGCCGACGTAGTCGTAGTCCTTGCCCTGAGCGTGCGCGTCCGGGTGGTCCCACAGCCAGTGCTTGTCCTTGGCCTCGTCGATGACCTTCTCGGTCTCCTCGTGGGTCATCGCCCACTCGATCATCTGCTCGCCCTTGGGCGACAGCCGCAGCCCGCGCGCGATGACCTCCTTGATCTTCTCGCCGTCGCCGGTGGCGACCGCGCCGCGGTTGATCTGCGAGCGGTCGGCGGTGAACGCGAAGTGATCTTCCCAGACCGTGGCCGTGGCCTCGGTGGGCCAGGGATCGGAGTTGACGATGTCCGCGTCGGAGTCGCCGTCGAGGTCGCCGATGAGGACGAACGCGTGGTCCAGGCCCTGCTTGCTGGCCTTGGTGATGCGCTGGCCCAGCGCGTGGACGCGCAGGTAGTCGAACGCGACGGCCGCGTGCTCGCCGCAGTTGCCGCCGTGGGCGAGGTCGGCCTTCGCGGCCGTGAGGGCCTCGCGGTTCGCGCGCGCCAGCTTGATGACCGACCGATCGATCTCCCAGGCGTCCGGGTCGCGCATGGTCGCCAGGCGGAAGTTCGAGTTCATGTTGGTCATGCGGATCGCGGACTTCTGGTTGCCCGCGCCGAACTTCATGACCGACTTCGTATGCGCGATCGCCTCGCGCCCGAGCACGAGCCGCTTCGCGGCCTTGGCCGAGACGGACTTCTTCTGCTTGAGCTGCAGGTCCTCCTTGAGCTGCACGGACTCCTTCTTCTTGAGCGCCGCGCCGCCGCCCTTGCCCGCCCCCGCGTCGACCTTGTCGCCCGCGGCGACCTTGTCGGCCACGCGGTCCGCGTCCTGCTCGTACGCGTCCCCGGCCTGGCCGACGCCGCCCGCGAGGTTGACGCCCTCGCGCTGCTGGACGACGTGCGCGACCTCGTGGGCCGCCAGCTTGAGCGACGGCCTCGCGTCGCCGAAGACGACGTGGTCCCCGTAGGCGTAGGCCTCCGCGCCCAGCTGCTTGGTGGAGTTCGGGTCGACGTGAGCCTTCACGTCGCCCAGGTCCTGGCCGAGGCTCGACTCGAGCTTCGCCCGGTGCGGGAGCTCGACGGTGGGGGTGCGGATGCCCTCCTCGGCGCTGGCGATCTTGTTGTCGCCGCCGCCGCCCCCCTTCATCTGCAGGCCGCCCCCGCGGGGCGAGCGCGCGGCTGCTTGATCCGCGAAGCCGCTCTGGCCTCCTTGGCGGGCCGAGAGGGGCCCGGAGGCGCCTCCTGCGGCTTGAGCGGTGGACGCACCACCGGATGACGAGGGCCCCGAAGAGCGGCGTTGTTTGCGAAGCGTCATGGGAGTCTCCGTTTGTTCCCGACACCACACTGTAGCTCTCACGCGCGCTCGACCAAGAGGTTCTGTGCGAACACGGTCGCCGGGACCCCTTCCGAAGCTCAGGAAAGCGCGCCCTGCGGCCGATGAGTGGACATGCGCCACGTCCTCCCCGTCGCCCTCGTCGCCTCGCTCCCCGCCCTCGCGTCCGCGCAGAGCACGTCGGACGGGATCGTGATCGAACCCGGCGAGTGCTGGACGGCCCAGGAGGCCCCGGCCGACATGCCCGCGGTGCTCCCGGAGGAGCCGAGCGTGCGCCTGTGCAGCGCGCCGTTCGAGGACTTCCTGGTCACGTTCGACGCCGACCCGGGGGTCGAGTACGAGGTCGTGGTCCAGCGATGGGACGGGATGCTCTGGGACGCCTGGGACAACGTGCCCGCCGTGGACGGATCGGCCTCCGTGATGGTCGACGGCACGTCCCGCACCTGGTCCGTGGTGATCGCGCCCCTGGGCGACGAGGGGTCGACGTCGAAGGGAGGCCCCCTCATCGGCGCGACCGTCGCCCTGGACCTCCCCGAGGAGCAGGAGCCCGAGTGGTATCCGTCCGACGACGTGGCGGGCGAGCCGGAGCCCGACCCGATCGAGGATCCCGCGGGCGAGCCCGACGACGAGCCGAGCGAAGAGCCCGTGGACGAAGCGGCCAAGGAGGGCGAGCCCCCGAGCGAGTCCGAGGGCGAGTCCGAGGGTGAGCCCCCGAGCGACTCCGAGGGCGACTCCGAGGGCGACTCCGAGGGCGACTCCGAGGGCGACGACGGCGGCTCCTGCGACGACCTGGTCGACGACAACGCCGCCCTGGCCGACCAGATCGACCTGATGGGGCGCGACCTCGCGGCCACGTCTCAGGATCTGCAGGACGAGATCGCCGACAACATGGCGCTGCAGCTGCTCGTGGACGACATCGACGCCCAGAACCGAGCGCTGCACGAGCAGATCGCGGCCCGCACCGAGGCGCTGGCGGGCGTCGCCGCCCAGCTCCGCGCCATCGCCGACGCCCTCGACCCGCCCGAGTAGCCGCGCCGCGTCCTCGAAGAGGCCGGTGGACGCGCGCCCGGGTGATACGCTCGGGGGGTGATTCCGGGCCGCGAGCCGCCGACGTCTCCGTATCCGTCGCGGGTGCCGGACATCATCGAGCGCTGGTCGCCGATCACCTTCTACGTCGTCGCGATCCTCCTGTGGGTGGGCGTCGCGTGCGCGACCTTCTGGAGCCCCTGGTGCTGGCTCCTGGGCATCCCGCCGCTGGTCTTCACGTGGATGGGCGTGGCCGACAGGGTCCAGACGCAGCACGCGATCCGCCGCAACTTCCCGGTCCTGGGACGCCTCCGCTACGTGCTGGAGGGCCTGCGCCCCGAGGTGCGGCAGTACTTCGTGGAGTCGGACCACGAGGAGATCCCGTTCAGCCGCGAGACGCGCACGATCGTCTACTCGCGGGCGAAGGACCAGCTCGACACGCTCCCCTTCGGCACCCGCCTGCACGTGTACGAGCAGGGCTACGAGTGGATCAACCACTCGATCGCGGCGGTGCGTCCGAAGCACGAGGAGGTCCGCATCTCCATCGGCGCGGGGGCCGTCGCGCAGCCCTACCCGTCGTCGATCCTGAACATCTCGGCCATGAGCTACGGCTCGCTGAGCGGCCCGGCGATCCGCGCGCTGAACCGCGGCGCGCTGCTGGGCGGGTTCAGCCACAACACCGGCGAGGGCGGCTGCAGCCCGCACCACCTCGAGGCGGGGGGCGACCTCGTATGGCAAATCGGCACGGGGTACTTCGGCTGCCGGACGCCCGAAGGGGACTTCGACCCCGAGTCCTTCACCCGCTGCGCGACCCGCCCGGCCGTGAAGATGATCGAGATCAAGCTGTCCCAGGGGGCGAAGCCCGGGCACGGCGGGATCCTCCCCGCGGGCAAGGTCACCGAGGAGATCGCGGCGATCCGGGGGGTGCCCATGGGGCAGGACGTGCTCTCGCCCCCGAGCCACCGAGCCTTCAGCACGCCGCTGGGGCTGCTGGAGTTCGTCCAGCGGCTGCGGGACCTGTCGGGGGGCAAGCCGGTCGGCTTCAAGTTCTGCCTGGGGCTCCCCGGTGAGATCCTCGCGCTCATCAAGGCGATGGTGCAGAGCGACATCGTCCCGGACTTCATCACCATCGACGGCGCCGAGGGCGGCACGGGGGCGGCGCCGGTGGAGTTCTCGAACCGGGTGGGGACGCCGCTCGAGGACGGCCTCGTCTTCACCCACAGCGCGCTGCGGGGCGCGGGGCTGCGGGACCGGACGAAGATCATCGCCGCGGGGAAGGTCGCCACCGGGTTCGACATCGTGAAGCTGCTGGCGTTGGGGGCGGACGTAACCAACTCCGCCCGCTCGATGATGTTCGCGCTGGGGTGCATCCAGGCGCTCAAGTGCAATACCAACCACTGCCCGGTGGGCGTCGCGACGCAGAACCCGCGGTTGACGCTCGGGCTCGACGTCGCGGACAAGGCCGAGCGGATCCGCAGCTTCCACGCGCACACGGTCGAGAGCGTCTACGAGATCCTCGGCGCGGCGGGGATCGCCGATCCGAGCGACCTGCGCCCCTGGCACATCTGTCGCCGCGAAGGCCCCGGCGAGGTCAAGACGTACGCGCAGCTGTTCCCGCGCCTGGCACCCGGCGCGCTCGACCGAGGCGAGGCCCCCGACTGGGTCGACAAGCTCTGGCGAGCGGCCCGGCCCGACTCGTTTCACTGAGGCCGACCCTGCGCGCGGGGACCTCCAGCGCGCGGGGACCTCCAGCGCGCGGGGACCTCCAGCGCGCGGGGACCTCCA
>CAZEKB010000046.1:40607-44258 GCA_964512225.1 uncultured Rickettsiales bacterium
TCCAGCGCGCGGGGACCTCCAGCGCGCGGGGACCTCCAGCGCGCGGGGACCTCCACGAACCCGGGGCGAACGGCGCGTTCACCCCCACTTCGCAGAGCGAAACCTCCACGAACCCGGGCCGAACGGCGCGTTCACCCCCACTTCGCAGAGCGAAACCTCCACGAACCCGGGCCGAACGGCGCGTTCACCCCCACTTCGCAGAGCGGAACCTCCACGAACCCGGGCCGAACGGCGCGTTCACCCCCACTTCGCAGAGCGAAACCTCCACGAACCCGGGCCGAACGGCGCGTTCACCCCCACTTCGCAGACCGCGTTCAGACAACCACACCCAGAAATAAAAACCGGCTGACCGGTTTTTTAGTGTATCACCCTCCCATGAAGCCCCGCCGCTCCCAGGCGACCCGGCGCCGCGAGATGCGCGCCGCCTTGCTCGAGGCCACCGTCGCGTGCCTCGCCGAGCACGGGTACGCGGGCGCCACGACGGCCCGGATCTGCGAGCGCGCGGGGGTGTCCCGGGGGGCGAGCGTCCACTACTTCCCCCACAAACACGACCTGCTCGTGGCGGCCGTCGAGCACGTCTTCGACCGGCGCCGGAGCACCCTGCGGGCGGCCCTGGCGGACGTGCCCCCCGGGGCCGAGCGCATCGTCCACGGGATCGACCGCATGTGGGAGGCCGTCCAGGGCGGTCCCACGGACGCCTGGCTGGAGCTCGTCGTCGCCGCCCGCACCGACCCCGTGCTGCACGCCCGCGTCGTCGCCGCGACGGACCGGCTCCGGGTCGCCGCCGCCGAGGAGCTCGCGCAGCTCGTCGAGGGCGCGTCCCTCCCCCCGGGCGCCCTGGAGTTGGCCTCGGCCGTGATGGACGGGCTCGCCGTCCAGCACGCGGCCGGCCTGGACGCGGACCGCCGCCGGACCGTGCTCGACCTCCTCAAGGCGCTGGTTCGGACCTTCGTGCCCGCCCCCCCGCACACCCCGGAGACGCCATGACCACCGTCGCCCCCGCCCTCCCCCGCGACCTGCACCCCATCCTGGAGACGATGCGCGCGAACCGCGCCGACCCGTCCCTCTTCCAGCAGCCCGAGCGCCAGGTCGCCGCAGCCCTCGACGAGTTCCTCGTGGCCCGGGACGCCGACCGCGTCGTCGGGTGCATCCAGGTGCACCCGCACCCGCGCGGGTCCGTGGAGATCCTCGCCGTGGCCGTCCGCCCCGACCGCCACGGGCGCGGGGTCGGCGGGACGCTCATGCGGGCCGCCGTCGGCCGGGCACGGGAGCTGACCGCGGGGCCGATCTGGCTCGGGACCGCCAAGCCCGGCTACTTCGCCCGATACGGCTTCGAGTCGATGTCCCGGTGGCGGCTCCCCCTCGTCGTCCTGCTGGGCAAGCTCGTCCGCGTCGCGCAGCAGCCGTGGGGCCGGCGACTGCCTGCGATCTTCGGCCGCCACGTGTTCATGCGCCTCGCCGATCGGTGACACGCCGCGAGACGGAGGGCGCCCCGGGCAGGCATCCTGCAGGCACAGGAACTCCCCCATGCCGCGCTCTTCGACACCGCTCGCCGTCGGCCTCGCCCTCGCGCTGCCGACCGCCGCCTCGGCCGCGACCCTGACGGTCAACTCCACCGCCGACACCGACGACGGCGTCTGCGACTCCGACTGCACCCTGCGGGAGGCTCTGACCGTCGCCACAGCCAACGACACCATCAACTTCTCGTTCTCGGGCACGTCCGCCCCCCGCACGATCACGCTGAGCTCGGCCCTGCCGGACATCTCGGTCGCCGACCTGCTCGTCGACGGCTTCGACTGCACCGGCTGCGGCACCGTCTCCGCGAACACCCTCGACCCCGACCAGGGCCTCGACAGCTCGCTCGGCATCGTGATCGACGGCCCCTCCTCCGGCTCGGACCCGACGCTCAGCATCGAGGCCGTGGACGCGACCATCCAGGGCCTCGTCTTCAGCAACTCGAACGACAAGGCGATCCGCGTCCACTCGTCGGGCGCGACGATCACCGGCTGCTACATCGGCACGGACATCACCGGCACGGTCGCCGCGGGCCCCGGCGACGACGGCATCCACATCGACAGCGAGGACGGCGCCGTGATCGGCCCGTTCAACATCATCTCGGGGGCGACCCAGGACGGGATCGTCGCCACCGGCGACGCCGACAGCATCACGATCGTCGGCAACCTCATCGGCACCGACGTCACCGGCCTCGCATCCCTGCCCAACGGCCGCGAAGGCATCCGCATCAACGGCACCTCGGAGATGCAGGACCTCCTCATCGGCGGCGCGTCCGCCTCCCAGCGCAACGTCGTCTCCGGCAACACCGGCCACGGCATCTTCCTGCGGGCGGACATCGACGGGGACAAGGGCAGCGGGAGCTTCGTGCGGGGCAATACGATCGGCGTGTCCGCCGACGGCCTCTCCGATCTCGGCAACCTCGGCGACGGCATCCGCGTCGAGGGCATCTCCGGCAGCAAGTCCGATCACATCACCATCGACGACAACCTCATCGGGGGGAACTCGGGCTCCGGCATCTGGCTGCAGGCCACCGAGGCGCACGTGATCACGGGCAACTCGATCGGCACCAACTCGGTCGGGATCGATCTGGGCAACGACCTCGACGGGATCACGATCGTGTCGCAGTCGCACCACGATACGAAGCAGATGGACATCGGCGACCTCACGTACACGACGCCCGCCGACCAGAACGAGATCGCCTTCAACGCGGTCGACGGGATCCTGCTCAACAAGCTCGCGGGCGCCTCCAAGAACTGCAAAGAGAACACGATCGGCGCCAACTCGATCCACGACAACGGCGGCCTCGGCGTCGACATCGAGAACGGCAACTCCGGATCGGGGCCGGCCTCGCCCGGCGAGAACGTGAACTGCAACGGGGGGGCCGGGAACAACAACGCCTTCGGCAACCGCGGGATCGGCAAGCCCGCGATCACCGAGGCCGATCTCACCGGCGGCGTCCTCACGATCACAGGGACGTCCTGCTCCGGCGCGATCGTCGACGTCTACTCGGTGGACGACCCCGCCGAGACGAACGGCCAGCCCGAGACCTTCGTGGGCACCGTCACCGCCACGGGCACGGCCTGGACCATGACGCCGACCCCCGGGTCCATCCTCGTGGGAGACGAGCTCACGGCGCTGCAGCGCGACTCCGACGGGGAGACGAGCGAGGCCGCCGACAACGTCGTGGTCACCACCTGCGACGCCGACGGAGACGGCTTCAACGACATCAACCTGGCGGGCTGCCCCTCCCCCGTCGACTGCGACGACACCGACGCCACCGTCTACCCCGGCGCCCCCGAGCTGTGCGACGGGCTCGACAACGACTGCCACAGCGGCGTCCCCACGAACGAGCTCGACGGCGACGGGGACACCTTCATCGCCTGCGCGGAGTGCGACGACACCGACATCGCCGTGAACCCCGCCGCCACCGAGGTCTGCAACATCGTCGACGACGACTGCGACACCTTCGTGGACGAGGGCTTCGACACCGACTCCGACACCTTCACCACCTGCGGCGCCGACGGCGTCGCGGGCAACGCGGACGACGACTGCGACGACACCGCCGCCGCCGTGAACCCGGGCGCCACCGAGGTCTGCAACATCGTCGACGACGACTGCGACACCTTCGTGGACGAG
>CAZEKB010000046.1:44358-48285 GCA_964512225.1 uncultured Rickettsiales bacterium
GGCTTCGACACCGACTCCGACACCTTCACCACCTGCGGCGCCGACGGCATCGCCGGCAACGCGGACGACGACTGCGACGACACGATCGCCACCGTGAACCCGTCGGGCACCGAGGCCTGCAACGCCCTCGACGACGACTGCGACGGCACGGTCGACGAAGGCTTCGACGCGGACGCGGACACCTATACGACCTGCGGCGCGGACGGCGTCGCGGGCAACGCGGACGACGACTGCGACGACACCGCCGCGGCGGTGAACCCCGGGGCGATCGAGGCCTGCAACGGCATCGACGACGACTGCGACGGCTCGATCGACGAGAACCTGGACCTCGATCTGGACGGCGTCACCAACTGCGACGGGGACTGCGACGACACGGACAACACGGTGTTCCCGAACGCGCCCGAACTCTGCGACGGCATCGACAACGACTGCGACGGGGCCGTGCCCGTGGACGAGCAGGACCTCGACGGCGACCTCGGGCTCGCCTGCGACGACGACTGCGACGACAACGACCCGACCGTGTACACCGGCGCGATCGAGATCTGCGACGGGCTCGACAACGACTGCGACGGCGGCGTCCCCGGGGACGAGCTGGACGCCGACGGCGACGGGCAGTCCCGGTGCGCGGGCGACTGCGACGACACCGACGCGACCGTCCACCTCGGCGCCCCGGAGGTCTGCTCCGACGGCATCGACCAGGACTGCGACGGCGTCGACGCCGACGACCTGGACGCCGACGGCGACGGCTGGTCGGCGTGCGCGGGCGACTGCGACGACGCGAACCCGGACGTGAACCCCGACGCCGAGGAGCTCTGCGACGACGGCATCGACAACGACTGCGACGACCGGCTCCTCGACAGCTCGGACGACGACGAGGACGGGGTGAGCGCCTGCGACGGGGACTGCGACGACACCGATCCCGCCGTCTTCCCGGGCCAGGACGACGTCTGCAACGACGTCGACGACGACTGCGACGGCGCGGTGGACGAGGACGCCCTCGACGGGGACGGCGACGGCTACGACGAGTGCGAGGACTGCGACGACGAGCGCGACGACGTGTTCCCCGAGGGCGACGAGCTGTGCGACGGCCTCGACGGGGACTGCGACGGCGTGGTGCCGGACGACGAGCTGGACGGCGACGGCGACGGCGTCCCCCCGTGCGGCGGGGACTGCGCGGACGACGACGCGACCGTCGCGCCGGGGGCCGACGAGGTGTGCGGGGACGGCGTCGATCAGGACTGCGACGAAGCGGACCTGCCGTGCGCGGGGACGATCACGCTGGGGACGCCCGAGGACCCCGTGGACGCCTGCGCGACGGAGGCGAGCCTCGCGGGCGGGGCGGGACCGGGCGCGCTCGCGCTGTGCCTCCTCGGCGGCCTCGTCGTACGGCGGCGGCGCGCGGTCCGGACCGCGCCGCTCGCGTTGCTCCTGCTGGTGGGGTGCGACGTGCCCACGAGCACGCTGACCGTGCAGACCTGGTGGGGCGCGGAGCCCGCGGACGGCGACGTCTTCTTCGCGGCGGGCGGGGCGTTCGACGCCGTCGGCCTCAGCTCGTCCTTCGACGTCGACGGCGCCGCGTGGACCGAGCTCGCGCTGGTGGGCGCCCCGGAAGGGACCGACTGCATCGGGTACGCGGCCTACCGGGGGCGCGCGGCCGCCGTCGCCGCCGAGATCACGACCGCGCTCACCGACCCGACGACCCGCCGGGGGGCGGTCGACGACGTCGTCGGGCTGGCCTGCCAGGAGATGGACGGCGCCGCCCGGGACGCGTTCGGCGGCGACGGCTCCCACCGCGCGCTGACCCTGCTGGTTCGGGGCGAGGACGGCGGCGAGGGGCTGTTCCTGCCCAGCCCCGCCGAGCCCGCCGGGGCCGTGCTCTCGGTCCTGCCCGCGACCGGGTTCTTCGCCGCCCGCTACGTGGAGTGGGGCGGCCTCGGCGCGGGCCTCGTGCCCGAAGGCGACGGCGCGGAGTCGGGGTACGCGGCCTGCGTCGGGCGCCTGACCAACGTGTTCGAGGCCCGGGACGAGGGCACCCTGGAGGACGCGCCCGCGGCCGCGATGGCGGCGTGGGGCCTGGCGGGCCGGCGGGCCGAGCACCACGACCCCGGCCTCGACGAGGTGGCGCGCGAGGAGGGCGGGGCCTCCCCCGTCGACCTCGAGCTCGGGGGCTGGACGGGGGCGGCGGTGCCCGGCGCGGCAGTCGTCGGCACACACTTCGTGACGCTCGGCGACGTGCCCGAGGGGGTCGGCTTCGCCCGCGCCGCGCTGGGGGTGGAGTCGACCGACGGCCTCTCGGGGTGCCCGCAGCTGGCGGGGTCGGAGGCCTTCGCGTGGCCCGAACCGCGCGTCGTGACCGCGGGGGCGGAGCGATGAAGCGCCTCGTCGTCCTCGCCGCCCTCGGCGCCCTCCTGGCCGCCCCCGCCGCGCACGCTCAGCAGGCGTCCGAACACCAGGAGGTGAACCAGGCCTGGGTGTTCATCGAAGCGGGCAACTTCACCAAGGCCGAGGCCACGCTCAAGGCCGCGTACGCGGATACGAGGTGGGGCCCCGTCAACGCCGAGCTGCTCTTCGCCCTGAGCGCGATCTTCTGGGAGAAGCGCAACGCGATGGCGTCGTACCAGTGGCTCGCGGAGGCCGCCGAGACGCGCGCGGAGCGGCACTACGACTGGGAGCCGGGGGACGGCTGGGACGCCCGCATCGACAAGCGGAAGCGGTTCCTGGAGCGCAACTTCGGCATCGTCAAGCTCGAGCTCGTGGAGGGGAAGTCCGTGCCCCCGCTGCACGATCCGCCGAGCCGCGACCCGGTGGTGAAGGCCTTCGCCGACGGCATCGCCGCGCGCGTCGCCGAGGCGGACAAGGCGGGGCAGCCCGCGCTCTGGTTGGTGATCCCCAAGGGCACCTACTGGGTGGGGGATCAGAAGGCGACGGTCGAGCCCGGCAACCTCGAGCTGGCCGAGGCCCCGTCGTGGCGGCTCAAGGGCGACGCGCGCGCGTGGGCGACGCATCGCAAGCGACTGGAAGGGCCCCAGGACGCCTTCGTGCCCGCGGGCGCCCCCCTGGGCACGGGCCTGCGGGTCGCGCTCGGGGCCGGGGGCGACCTCGGCACGCGGACGACGCGGGCGGGGGACGTCGGGGGCGTCGGCGGCGGGCCGTCCCTGAGCGGCGAGGTGAGCGCGGAGGCGACCGTGCCCGCGACCCGGCTGGCGATCCGCGTGGGCGTTCACGTCGCCATGGGCAGCCTCCCCGCGTGCCCCACGGCCCACAGCTCCACCACGGACTTCGGGGTGCACGTCGGCCCCCGGCTCGACGCCGCCCTCGCGGACCGAGTGTGGCTCGTGGGGGCCTTCGGAGCGCGGGTCGGAGGCGGCGCGGCGAGCCGGGACGCGAGCGCCCGGGCTGCTTGCGCCGAGGCGAGCCTGGCGGGCGACGACGACGAGATCTGGGCGGTGGCGATCGCGGGCGAAGACGGGGAGGCGGGAGTCGTCACCCTCGGCGAGCTCGGGTGGCAGGGCGGCTTCTTCGGGGTGGGGCCGTTCGGCGAGATCGGGCTGCTGACGTCGCCCCCGGGCGCGAAGCTGCGCATCGGGTTCGCCGTCCAGGCGGCCTACGACCGCGTCCTCCCGGTCCTGCCGGAGGCCCGCGAGGTCCGGTTCCGCACCGCCTCGGGGATCGGCGAGGCGACGGTGGGCCGGGTCGCGGGCAACGCCTCGTTCGGCCGCCTGACCGTCGGCGGTCGGCTCGTTCTCCTGCTCGGCCGCTGAGGCATTCTCCGGCCCTACCACCGATTGCATGGTCAACGCCCGCGCGACGGGCGTAGATTGGACGCAGGAGGACACGGGAATGCGGGATGGGCGCCAGACCTCGTATTCGGGAGGGTGTAACTCCGAGACTGACAACTCGACAACTCATCGCCCGGCCCGACGTCGG
>CAZEKB010000047.1:0-17087 GCA_964512225.1 uncultured Rickettsiales bacterium
GGCGTTGGTCGCTACCTGCGGGGGGGCCTTGGCGCCCAGGGGTACGTGGGGGGGGCGAGGTCGGCCGCGGGCGACGGCCCCTATCAGGGCGAGCGGCGCGAGCCCCCACAGCACCGGCGCGCGCTCCGCCGTCCCGCGGAGCGTGCCCAGGTTGCGCTTCATGCTCCACACCTCGGAGAAGCCGGTCTTCACGGCCGTCCCCAGGTTGTCCGCCACGAACGACTCGGAGCCCGACAGCAGGGCCATGCCGCCGTACCAGGCCGCGAGGACAGCCGCCGCCGCGCCCGTCGCCAGCGCGGCCGTGCGCACGTGCGGTCTCCAGTCGTCACCCCGGGACGAGGACGCCTGGAAGACGAGCCACCCGACGCCCAGGGCCACGCCGTTGTAGATCGACTTCTGGGAGACGAGGCCCGCCGCGCCCACGAGCGCCCCCGCGGCGAGGGCCGCCCGGGTCGAGACCCTGTCGCGGAACAGGAGCAGGGCGGCCGCCAGCGTGAGCGGCGCGGTGTAGGTGTCGGTGCGGACCTCGAACGCGTGCGTCTGCCACCCCAGCGACGTCAGGAGGAGGCCGCCCGCGGCGAGCGCGCCCCAGGGGCCGTCCTCGCGTCGTCGTCCCGCGAGCATGCCGACGAAGAGGAGGCTCGCGAGGGACGCCGCCACCGCCGTGGCGCGCATGGCGTGGATCGACGCGGCCGGGTCTCCCAGCCCGATCGTGGGGACGAGGCCCAGCCACAGCAGGCCGGGGCGGCCGGGCTCGGCGAACCGGCCCGCGGCGAAGTTGGTGACGTGGCGGAACACGTTGACTTCGTCGCAGTGGTACGCGCCGTGGATCGCGCCGGGGAGCATGCTCAGGAGGCCGACGACGAGCAGGGCGGCGAGGGCGAGGCGACGCGTCACGGGCGGCGTTGATACCACGGCGCCGGCGACCGGCGGGGCGGGTGCGATACGCTCCGGGGGATGGATCGCCTGCGCAGGACGGCCCGACTCTTCGTCGCGTCCCCGTGGCCCGTCACCCTCCTCGTCTTCGTGCCCGCCGCCATCGCCGTGGCCGCGCACCAGGGGGTGCTGTGGTCCCGGCGAGTCCTCGACACCCAGCCCTGGTTCCACCCGATCCCGCCGCGCGGCGCGTGGATCCCGTTCATCCACCCCCCGGGCTACTCCGAGTTCATGCACCAGGTCTCGGCCCTGTCGGACCGGCTCTGGGTGGGCGAGGGGTACCTGATCTACCTGTCGTCGGGGCTCGTGACGGCGGCGACGGTCGCGTTCTTCGCGGCCGAGCTGGGGCGTCGCACGGGCGCGCCCTGGGCCCTGTTCGGGAGCCTGCTGGTCCTCCTGTCGCCCGCCGGGCTGCGACCCTTCGAGCACTACCCCCTCACCAAGCTGCTGACGACGATCGGGGTCCTGCTCGTGCTGCGCTGGATCCGGGACGCCCGGCACCTCGCGCTCGCCGGGGCGTTCGCCGCGTCGCTGGCCGCCCTGATGCTGCACCTGAGCGCGTGGTTCGTGATCGGGCCCGCCCTGGCCGCGGGCGTGGTGCTCGCGGGGCCCCGTCGCAAGGCGGCGGCCCTCCTCACGGTCGGCCTCGTGGCGACGTTCCTCGCCCTCGGGTTCGCGGGCTCGACCTCGCTGTGGGACATCCTCGCGTCCACCGGGCCGGCTCAGAATCGGTCGGCCGAAGGGGTCGTCGGCTGGTCCAACCTCACGTACGAGTGGAACGACCCGTGGCTGTGGGCTCCCGTCCTGCTGTGGGCGATCCCCGCGGTCCGGTTCGAGCGCC
This sequence comes from uncultured Rickettsiales bacterium, assembly GCA_964512225.1. GTDB lineage: Bacteria > Myxococcota_A > UBA796 > UBA9615 > UBA9615 > CAZEKB01. The sequence goes on from CAZEKB010000047.1 coordinate 1,778, forward strand.
GGGACGGCCTCGCCCTCGCGTTCGGGATGGGGGCGTTCGCGACGATCACGTTCGTGATGATGGGGCAGGCCCTCGTGATCGGGGGGAGCTGGGTCGGCAGCCACCACTACTTCGAGCTGATCGACGGCCTCGCCTGCTTCACCGCGGCCCTCGCCTGCGCGGCCGCGTGGCGCTCCACGACGTCGCGGGCGCTGCGCGGGGCCCTGCTGGCGGGCATGGCGGCGCTGGTGGTCGAGCACGCGCGCCTGTACCTGTCGGGGCTCGCCAAGCTCGAGGAGCTGGCGGCGTTCCCGGGGTGACCGCGTGACGGGGTAGGCTCGCGCCCCAACTCGGGGGAGTTCACGCCATGGCCGTCCTGCTCGGACCCATCCTTCACTTCGACGTCGCCACCGACGACACCTGGTCGTTCCGCATCTCCGTCCTCGCCACCGGCGACCCCCCGCCCATCGAAGCGCGCGGCGGCGGCACCGTGGGCGCACCGGGGGTCGTCGCCGACTTCCGCGACGCGGGCCGGGGGCGCCTGTGGCAGGTCCGGGCCTCGGCGCCTCGACGCGACGGCGGCTCCACGTTCCGGTATTCGGTGGACGGGGTCGGGTCCTTCGACGTGCGAGTCCCCGGCCGCGGGCGGCTCCCGCGGATCGTATTCGCGTCCTGCGCGGGCTGGTCCGAGGCCGGGGCCATGAAGTCCGTGGCCGAGCCCGACGGTCTGGTCGATCACCTCCTGCGGGCCGACGCCGACCCCCGCCGGGAGTTCCCGCACCTCGTGATCGGCGGGGGCGACCAGATCTACGCCGACTCGCTGTGGCACGGGGAGGACGCCGAGCTGCACGACTTCTCCACCGGGTCGTCGGCGAGCGGGCGGAGCAAGCGCCCCTCGCGTCGTCGCCGCGCTCGGCTCAGCCGCGCCTGGATCGACCTCTACCGCCGCGCCTGGTGGGGCCGCGACCGGCGGCGCTGGGTGCGGCGTCGCCCGATGGCGGAGGTCGTGGCGCGCGTGCCGGGGCTGTACACCTGGGACGACCACGAGCTGATGGACGGCTGGGGGTCGTTCCCCTCCGAGATGATGGACAACGCCGTGGTCCGGGACGCCGGGCACGCCGCGTCGCGCGCCTTCCGGGCCTTCCAGCTCGGGGTCGACCCCGCGGTGGCGCGCCCGCACCACTTCCAGGCGACGTCGCTGGGCGACGGGCTCGAGGTCGCGCTCCTGGATACGCGCTGGCAGCGCACGATGGAGCGCATCATCGATGAGGATCAGTGGCGGGTCTTCAAGGACCACCTCGCGTCGCTGCGCGCTCGCTACGGGGGCCGCCCCCATCACCTGTTGGTCGTCGTGGCCGTGCCGGTGGTGCACGCTCGGTTCCCCCGGTCGATGCACGCGCTGCTCGACTCCCACGAGCTCGGCGACGATCTGCGCGACCACTGGGAGCACGACTCGCACATGGGCGAGCGATCCCGGCTCGTGAACGCCCTCCTGGGCCACGCCGAGGAGAGCCGCTCGGTGACCCTCCTCAGCGGCGACATCCACCTGGCGAGCCGCGCCTACATCGAGTCCGAGTCGGGCGCGCGCGTGCACCAGGTGACGTCCTCCGGGATCGTGCACCCGGCCCCGAAGTGGTGGGAGTTCCTCGCGATTCAGCAGCTCGGGGATACGCGGCCCCGGGGTGGGGGAGGGGAGCCGATCACGCGGTTCGTCGACCTCACGTCGCGCGGCCCGATGCTGCGGGCCCGGAACTACGTCGACATCGGCTTCGACGCCCCCCGCCCCGACGACGAGCGCAGGCGCATGTGGGTCCGGTGGTTCGGGGAGGTCGGGGACGGCACCGGCGAGGTCGCCGCGCTGCCCCGGGAGCTGGTGGTGTCCCTTGCCTGAGCTTCGCCTCCTCCGTCGCCTCGCCCCCCTGCTGCTCGCCGCGTCGCTGGGCTGCGGGGGCGGGTCCGCGCCTCCGTCCGTCCCGGGCGGGGGAGGATCGTCCGCGCCGGGCCCGACGCCCGTCGTGGAGACGATCGAGCACGCCTCCCCCGGGCTCGCGGGCGTGGGCCTCGCGTACGGCGAGCTCGCGGCCGACTTCGACCGGTTCGAGGGCGCGACGGTCGATCACGGCGGCGACCCCGAGGCGACCGTCGAGCTGCTCTTCGTGGCCCTCATCGCCCTCGGCGAGGACCGTGAGCGCGGCTTCGACTACCTCAGCCACGTCCTCGTGGAGGGGGAGTGGAAGCCGTCGAAGAAGCGCGCGATCGGGCGTCGGCTCACGCGGTCCGCGGAGGACCTCTTCGACATCTTCCGGCGCAAGCCGGAGATCCTCGCCGCGTACTGCGGGGGCACCCCGGACGCGGCGTATCGCAACGCCGACCTCGCGAGCTGCCGGGTGGAGTTCCATCGCAGCTACAGCCCCAAGACCCAGGGCGTCGACGGCGACCGCGCCGCCTTCTTCGTCCACATCGGGCGGGGCGCCCCCCGGCCGCGCCCGGTCAAGCTGAAGCGGGTGGACGGACGCTGGTACGTGTCGTCCTACTCCGGGCTGCTCACGGGCGTCGCCAGGGCCGCGGAGCCGGAGTAGCTGCTCACGAGCCCAGGCCTTCGACCTTGTAGGTCACCCGCACCTCCTGGCCCGGCCGGGGCACGGACGCGAACGTGGTGAACCGGATCGAGTTGGTGGACTCCCGGTACTCCCACGCGCCGGTGGCGATGCCGTCGACGTAGACCCGCAGGGTGTGCTGCTCGGGGATCGCGAGCAGCGGGAAGTTGTCCATCAGGCCCGCCGCGCGCAGCCCCACGCGCCCCAGCATCTCGCCCCAGTCCTCCTCGCAGATCGACGCCCACGTTCCGCCCGTGGCCTCCGCCGCTTCGAGGTATCCGTCCCCGCGCTCGGCGCCGACGCCGAACTGACCGCCCTGTCCGCCCTGCCCGCCGTGCCCGCCGCCCCCGTGGCCGCCCGCCTCTTCGTCGCGGCCGCAGGGCTCGGGATCGTCGAAGCCGCCCGGGCCCATCCCCACGATCGCGCTCAGGTCGGTCATGCGGTACCCGGTGGGTCCCTTGAGCTCGTCGAGCCACCCCGAGAAGTCCTCCCACTCGATCAGCTCCTCGTTCGTGGGCCGGGCCGGGGTGCCCATGTAGGGCTCGTCGGACACGATGATGATCGCGAGGTGCGCGTCGGGGCGATGGAACCCCCGGTTCGCCGTGTCGCCCAGTGTCTCGATCGCGTGGTAGGCAGCCTCCAGGCCCTTCTCCTGGCCGTGCCGGTCGTCGATCCCGAGCAGGGCCCGCTCGAGGAACCGTCCGGCCACGTCCTCCATGTCCGACGTGATCACGTTCGGGTCGCCCGACATCCGGCCGTCGAGGCCGTCGCTGTTGGACTCGTGGATGTTCGTGGACGTGACCGCGATGTGGAAGTCGATGCGCCGCTCCACGAAGAAGTCGATGAACGACGGGAAGTTGTCCACCAGGGCGATCTGCTCGTCGACCATGGAGCACGACGTGTCCACGACCCAGAGCACGTCCGCCTTGCCGGGATCGAGCTGAGTGAACTCGTCGGAGCGCGCGTCGTCGGCGGTGCGGAAGCCCCGTCCGAACCGGTCGTCCTGGCACCCGGTGAGCGGCACGGCCATGCCGACGGCGAGCGCCGCGGCGAGGAGGGTACGAGTCATGGCGAAACCCAAGAGAAAAACGCAAATCGATCGTCCGCTCTCTCCGCCCCTCGCGAAGAAATCGGACTTCTCGATCAAAAAAAGCCGGCGGCCATCCGTCAAGGAAGAAATGCTGACTCGCTTGGATCCTCGGTCGGGTCCGAACCTCGCCTTGCCGGGACGACCGGCCGGGTGCACGATCCCGCGGCCATGCGGTTCGCCGATCTCCTCCCCGTCGTCGCGCTCGGATCGCTGCTCGGATGTCCCCCGGACGCCCCCGAGGAGCCGCCCCCGGCCGACGCGTGGGGCCCGACGCTCGGCCCCGGGCTCTCGGACGTCGCCTTCGCCCCCGACGATCTGTGGGCCCCCTGCGCGTTCCTGGACGGCGGCCCCGAGGACGGCGACCACCACAACCTCGTGACGATGTACGACGGTTACCTGCTCCTGCCGTGGGCCCCCGAGTGGTCGCACGGCGGGATCTCGTTCTTCGACGTGTCCGAGCCCTGCGCTCCGCAGAAGGTCGGCGAGGCCTTCTCCGAGGCGATGCGGGAGAGCCACTCCCTGGCCTTCTCGAACATCGGCGGTCGCTTCCTCGCCGTGGACACCCACCACGCCCCCACCGAGGGCGGGGTCGGGTTCTGGGACATCGCGGATCCCACCGATCCGCAGTGGGTCGGCGACGTGACCGTCTTCGGCTACGGGTACCCCGACGCCTACGCGCGGGTGACGATCCAGACGTTCTGGCAGGGGCCTTGGCTCTACGTCGCCGGCAGCGACACGGGGGTGTACATCCTCGACGCTCGAGACCCCACGGACGTGGTCTTCCACGGGGCCTTCAACCTCGACCCGCCGATGCGCGTCGGCAGCTTCCACGTGGTCGGCAACCGCGCGATCATGTCGACGCTCGAGGGGGCCCGCACCGCGCTGATCGACCTGTCGGACCCCACGGATCCGCGGCTGCTGCCCGGGGGCGAGTTCAACGTCACCGACGCGGGCGGCGAGGAGCGGGACTACTACTTCGCCAACGTCGGCGGTCGGTACGCGCTCTTCGCCCGCAAGGAGGGCGCCGGGGGCCCGATCCTGTACGACCTCACGGACCCGGCGGTCGCCACCTTCGCGGCCGACCACCCCACGGACGGCGGCAACGGCGGCTACGTGTTCCTGCAGGGGGACGACGTGTTCGTGGGCGACTCGCACTGGGGCGCGGTCTTCGACTTCTCGGACCCGAGCGCGCCCTCGGAGATCGGGCGCTCGATCATCCCCGGCGACCTCGACACCGCGACGCCGCTGGGCCACATGATGGTGCTGTCGGTCGACGACGAGTCGATCCCCGACCAGGCGAGCGCGGTCGTGCCCTGGCGCGCCGAGCCGGACGCCCGAGGCCCCCGCGTCGGCTTCTCGTCGCCCGCCGACGGCGAGGTGTTCGTCCCCCTCACCGGCCGGATCGGGCTGTCCTTCGACGAGGCGGTCGAGCCCGTCTCCGTGTTCGAGGGCAGCTTCCGCGTCCAGGACCCGCGCGGCGCGTTGGTCCCGGGCTGGTTCAACGCGCAGGAGAATCTCGTGAACTTCACCCCCGTCGATCCGCTGCTCGAAGACACGACCTACACCGTGACGATCCCGGCCGGGGGCATCGTGGACGCGAGCGGCAACGCGGCCGACCCGCACACGTTCCGCTTCTCCACCGGCGCCTCGGTGGAGGTCGAATGAGGCGCCTCCTCCTCGCGCTGGCCGTCCTCGGCATCGCGTGCCCGTCCGTGGACCCGGACGTGGAGCCCGTCGTGATCGACGCGGGCCCCGCGCGGGACGCGTTCGTGGGTGAGCCGGTGGTCTTCGACGGCCGCGGCACGACCGGCGGCGTCGAGTTCCGGTGGAACTTCGGGGACGGCGAGCGCAGCGACTGGAGCTCCGACGCCCTCGCGGAGCACACCTACTCGGATCCCGGCCACTTCACCGCGGGCCTCACGGCGGCCGACGCGGAGGGACGCTGGACCACCGCGACCGTGTCCGTGCGCGTCGTCTTCCCCCCCCTGGGATCGCCCGGACGCAGCGCCTCGACCGTGGCGGTGGACCGCACCGGGTGGCGCCTGTTCGTGCCGCTGCCGGACTTCGACGCGGTCGCCGTGGTGGATCGGATCGACCGGGCCGTCGTCGGGCACTACGACACGTGCGCCGGCCCCCGAACCCTCAGCGCGGCGGCCGACACGGACTCGCTCGTCGTCGCCTGCTCGGAGGCCGACGCGGTGGACGTGCTCGACGCCGCGGCGGAGCGCCCCGAGTCCGACGAGGCCCGCATCGCCCGCGTCCCGCTGCCCTACGGCGCGCGCCCCTGGGGAGCCGTCGTTCGGCGCGAGGGGGACGTCGCGTACGTGGCGATGCAGGGCACCGGGGAGCTGGCCCGGCTGACCCTGGACCCGCCCACGCTCGACCGCGTCGGGGAGGCCCTCGAGGACGTGCGGGGCCTCGCGGTCGACGACGTGCGCCGCTACGCGTCCCGGCACCGCAGCCCCCCGTTCGCGGGGGAGTGGCTGACCTGGGAGCACGTGAGCCCGGCCTACAACCAGCTCGACTACGAGCCCGGGCCGGACTCGGACACGTCCACCCGCGGGGTCCCCACCTACCTGCAGACGATCGCGCTCAGCCCCGACGGACGCCGCGCCGCGCTCCCGGGCCTCATCGCCAACAACGCCCGCGGCCTCGACCGCGACGGCCAGGCCATGACCCACGAGACCACGCTCCGCGCGTTCGTCGACGTCGTGGACACGGATCCCGACTCGCCGGGCTTCAGTCGGTCGATCGACCGGCTGGTCTTCGACGACCGGGGCCTCGCGTCGTCGGCCACCTTCAGCCCCCGGGGCGACCTGCTGTTCGTCTCGATGCTGGGCATGGGCACCGTGGAGATCCTCGACGCCTACACCCTGCAGCGCGTGGGGGCCTTCTCCGGCGTCTGCGACGGGCCCGACGGCCTCTGGGCGGCGCCCGAGGAGGACGTGCTGTGGGTCTCCTGCGGGTTCTCGCGGGAGCTCGTCGCGCTCTCCCTCGAAGACCTCGCCGGGCTGCCGGTGGAGCTCGCGCGCCTCGACCTTCGGCCGGGCGGCGTCGAGGCGCTGGACGCCGAGGTGCTCCTGGGCAAGCAGATCTTCTACCGGTCCTCGGACGTGCGGATGACCCAGTCGGGCTACATCGCCTGCGGCGTGTGTCACCTCGACGGGGACGACGACCACCGCGTGTGGGACTTCACGGACCGGGGCGAGGGGCTGCGCAATACGATCTCGATGCTGGGTCGTCGCGGCGAGGCCCACGGTCCGATCCACTGGTCGGGGAACTTCGACGAGATCCAGGACTTCGAGAACGACATCCGCGGCCCCTTCTCCGGCGCGGGCTTCCTGTCCGAGGACGACTGGGCCGCCACCTCCGATACGCTCGGCGAGTCCAAGGCGGGGCGGTCCGCCGAGCTGGACGCCCTCGCGGCCTACGCGCGCTCGCTGGATGTCTTCCCGCGCTCGCCCTTCCGGGACCCGGGCGGGGAGCCCACGGACGAGGGCCGCGCCGGGGCCGAGGTCTTCGCGTCCCCCGAAGCGGGCTGTGCCGCGTGCCATCCGGCGCCCGAGTACACCGACTCCACGTTCCTCGCGCCGGGGCAGCCGCTCCTGCACGACGTGGGGACGATCACCGACTCCTCCGGGGGACGCATGGGCGAGGCGCTGCTCGGTCTGGACACCCCCACGCTCCGGGGCGTGTGGGCGACGGCGCCCTACCTGCACGACGGGTCGGCCGCGACGCTCCGGGAGGTGCTGCTCGATCGCAACCCCGAGGGGCTGCACGGAGGAGCCGCGGAGCTCTCGGAGGAGGATCTCGATCGGCTGATCCGATTCCTGCTCGAGCTGGAGTGACCATGCCGCGCCTCGCCCTCGCCCTCGCCCTCGCCCTCGCCTCGCTGCCCGGCGGTGCGGCGGTCGTGCAGGCGGACGATGTCGCTCCCTCCGCGGCCCCGGCGGGCTTCTGGGATCACTGGGGCGACGGTCGGGCCGAGCTCGCGGGCTATCGCCTGGTGCAGCCCCGGTACGGCGAAGCGCGGCGGGGCGAGGCCGTGCTGGTGACGGTCACCGAGGACTTCACCCGGGCGGCGAGGGTCAAGTCCGACGGCGGCCACGGCGACGAGTACCCCGTCATCAAGCTCAACGAGGTGCGGGACTTCCAGACCGGGGTCTACGACTACAACGTGCTCACGTCCGCGTTTCTGCCCCTGGACGGCAGCGCGCCCCGGGGGGTCCCCACCAAGGTGTCCTTCTCGGCCCAGGAGTGGTGCGGCCACGCGTACGAGCACCTGATCGTGGACGGCGCGACGATGCGCCGGACGCTGCACTCCTACTTCGACGGCGAGGCGGATGAGGACGACCGCCACGACGTGCCCGCGGGGGGGATCTTCGCGGACGCCCTGCCGCTCCTCGTGCGGGGGCTGGTGGGCGAGCTGCTCGCTCCGGGCGAGACGCGCACGGTCCCGTTCCTGCCGAGCTCCCTCGATCGTCGGCTCGGCCACCGTCCCCTCGCCTGGACCACGGCGGAGCTCCGCCGCAGCGCCCGCCCCGCGGACGTCGAAGTGCCCGCGGGGACGTTCTCGACGTTCACGGTCGAGGTCGCGCCCGCCGGCGGCCCGTCGGCGACGTACTGGGTCGAGGCCGCGGCCCCTCACCGCCTGGTGAAGTGGGCGCGCAGCGACGGTGAGGAGGCCGTCCTCACGGGCGTGTTCCGGGGCGCGTACTGGTCTCAGAACGGCGAAGGCGGGGAGGCGCTCCGGACGAAGCTCGGCCTCGGCACGCCCGCGTTCCTGGCGACGGAGTGAGGCCCTCGCGCGTGGCCCTGGCCGGGGCCTTGTGGCTCGCGGCCTGCGCGGGCTCGGACGCCCCCGAGCCGCCCTCCCCGGCGCCGCCGCCCGGGGAGCCCGTCGGGTCCGAGGGGCCGGCGGAGCCCGCCCCGCCCGCTCCGGCCGACGGGGAACAGGAGATCGCGCTCACGTTGAGCCGGGAGGCCGTATTCGACCTGGTGGTCGCCCTCCCCCCGGCCGCCGCGGCGATGGACGATCCGCCGCCCGATACGCACCTGTTCCACGACCCCGACACCGGCTTGGTGGTCTCGCTCGAGCGGCGGGGCGGCGGCGAGCTGTGGGGGGAGCTCGACCTCGAGCAGCTCGCGGGTCGCGCGGCCGCGGCCCAGGGCGCCGACGGGCCGGGCGAGATCCTGGCCGGCCGCCTCGGCGACGCCCCCGCGGTCCAGATCGACTTCCGCGCGGGCGGGGCCGCGACCTCCACGTGCGTCGCCTGGCGGAACGGCTCGCTCTACCTCCTGGGGCTGACGGACCCGAGCGGCGGGGACGGCGTGTCCGAGCTGCTGCGCCTGCTCGCGGCGGCGACGACCTTCACGTCCGAGGTGCGGGCGGCGCCCCCGCCGGGCCCCGACCCTTGGGCCGAGCTGGGGGTGAAGCTGCCCGCGGCGCGGGGCCTGAGCTCCCGGGTGGAGGGGGTCGGCGGCCGCGTGACGGACGTCGCCGCGGGGTTCGTAACGGTGTTCGCGGGCTTCCCCGTGGACGAGTCTCCCTACGTCGGGCTCGACGGCATGGCGCTGAGCGGGCGCCTCGAGTCCGAGGGCTGCTCGGTGGCGGCAGCCGACGTCGGGACGATCGCGGGGCGGGTCGCTCGGCGAGCGCGCTGCGTGCTCGGGTCCGGCGGGCCGCGGCCGGAGTACGCGCTCCTGCACGTCGTCGCCGCGGATCGGTACGAGTGGGTGGTCAGCGTCGTGGGCGCCTCGGACGACTGGGCCGCCGCGGAGGCCTACGCGGCCCGCCTGCTGGGCCCCGACGCCGTCCTGCCCTAGGTCGCGGCGCGCGCCGAGAAGCCGCCCGTTTCGTCGAACCGGGTCACATCCCGGGGTAGATCAGGGTCGCGCCGAGGGGGAGGGGCGCGCCCTCGCAGAGCACCGAAGACGGCTCGGGTCCCACGATCTCGGGTGTCGACACGCCCCCGCAGGACTGGACGCGCAGGGCGGCCTCGCCCACATCCTCGAACGTATTGGTGTCCACGGTCGCGCTGGCCGCGTGCAGCAGGATCGCGTCGCCGCCGAGATCCCGGAACAGGTTGCGGCGGATCCAGAGCCCGTCGGCGTCGGGGCTCCCCACCTCGCCGGACCACCGCCCTACGCCGTCCCGGGCGACCAGCCCCGCGCGGGGCAGATCCGCGCCGCCGGAGCCGCTGCGTTCGATCGACGCCCCGGAGAGCAGCAGCGTGGCGGGGCCTCCCTGGAGCAGCACGGCGGGGCCCGCGTGGTCGGACAGCCCGGTCTCCAGGATCTCGATCGTCGGCCCCTCGATCCCGTCGGAGAGCCCGAGCACGCCGACCCCGCCCCCCAGGGCCTCCGACACGCCCGTCGACGTCAGCGCCCCGCCCCTCAGGCGGACGGTCCCGACGGGCAAGGCGACGATCCCGGCGAACTCCCGCTGCCGGATCGTGCAGTCGGTGCAGTCGAACTCGCCCCCCGCTTCGACGACCACCCCCGGGCCCGGAGATTGGGGGAGGAACAGCGTCGCGCCCGTGACGACGGCCCCCTCCCCGACCCGGATCCCCACGGCCCCGACGCGCGGGTCCGCGGCGACCATCTGCGTCACGTCGGCGCTGTCGAACTGGATCTGGGCCCCCCGCTCGGCCCACCATCCCGTCCCCACGCTGCGCAGCGTGGTGACTCCTTCGAGCACGACGCGCCCTCCGTCCTCCGCGACCACGCTCTCGCCCCCGCGCGTCCCGGCGGGCGTGGTGTCGCGGACGACGCCGTCGCGGAGCTCGATGAGGCTGCCCGGGCCGGTCGCGTGGAGGCCGCGCCCGACCGTCCGGGTGGAGAGGACGTCGACGGCGAGCACGGCCGCTCCCGCGGAGGCCTGGACACTCACGGCGGGGCGCCCGTCCGGGAACGGCTCGAGGGACACCACCTCGACGTCGTCCAGCTCCGCGAGCGACCCGTCCCCGCGGGCTCCCACGCCGACCCCCGTGTTGCCTCGGATCGACACCCCGACCGCCCCCAGGCGGGCCCCGCCCTCGACGAGCAGGGCGTGGGCGTCGCCGTCGGGCGCGCGGGGGACCGTCCCCGTGACCGACGAGTCGCGGAGATCCGCCTCGACGTCCCCGTCGCCGCTCACGACGAGCCCCGCGAACGCGTTGTCGAGGAGCACGAGATCCGTGGCCGCCAGCCGCGCGACCCCGCCCTCGTCCGAAGGGAGGACCGCGATCCCGGGGGCGCCGCCGGTGATCGTCAGGCCCGTCAGCTGGACGCCGTCGGCGTGCACGGTGACCGTCGCCGAGGCGCTGCCGCCGCCGTCGAGGATCGTGAGCTCGGGGCAGCGCCCCACGACCCGGACGCCGTCGGCGGTGCGGCCGAAGGAGAGCGAGTCGACGAAGGTCCCGCCCGAGAGCCGCACCACGCCGATCCCCGAGGCGAACGCGCGATCCACCGCCGGTCCGATGCGCGCGAAGGGAGCCTCGCGGGTGCCGTCGCCGTCCTCGGTGCCCAGCGGCGCGGGGGCGGCGAAGACCGCGTCCTCGGCCGCGCCCCCGAAGGGGTCGGTCCCGCAGTCGGCGGGCAGGCACTCGCCGCCCACGTCGACCTGATCGGGGGGGCAGACGAGGACCTCCTCGGGCGTGGTGGGGCACGCCGCGAAGAAGAAGCACAGCCCGATCGTCACCCTGCGCATGGTCCTCCGCCGGTTCGGTCCGCAGACGCTACCGCGTCTATCATTCCGCCATGAGCATCCGACGCATCGCGGTCCTTACCTCGGGGGGAGACGCTCCCGGCATGAACCCCGCCATCCGGGCCGTCGTGAAGCTCGCGGCGGGGCGCGGGGTGGAGGTCGTGGGGGTCGAGAACGGCTACGACGGCCTCATCGACGGGCGCATGTCGCCGCTGCTCCCCACCAACGAGCTCGACGCGGCCTCGGCGTTCGGCGGGACGCTGCTGGGATCGGCTCGCTGCGCGCGGTTCCGGACCCCCGAGGGGCGCGCCGCCGCGGCCTCCGTCCTGCGGGACCGCGAGGTCGACGGGTTGGTCGTGATCGGCGGCAACGGCTCCCTCACGGGGGCGCACCTCCTCGCCCGGGAGCAGGGCGTGCCGGTCGTGGGCATCCCCGCGTCGATCGACAACGACATCGGCTGCACCGGGCTCGCCATCGGCGTCGACACGGCGCTCAATACGATCGTCGAGGCCTGCGACCGCATCTCGGACACCGCGCGGGCGCACCACCGCGCCTTCATCGTGGAGGTGATGGGCCGCGACTGCGGCTACCTGGCGATGGCGAGCGCGGTGGCGGCGGGGGCGGACGCGATGCTGCTGCGGGAGCACGGACGCAGCGACGAAGAGGTGGTCGACCAGGTCGCGACGGTGGTGGAGCGGGCCTTCGGGGAGCGCGGCAAGAAGCGGGTGCTCGTCATCAAGGCGGAGGGCGTGCGCGTGCCGTGCGCCGAGCTGGTGCAGGGGATCGAGGACCGGCTGGAGGGGCGCGTCCAGGGGCTGGAGGTGCGGGCGACCGTCCTCGGACACCTCGTGCGCGGCGGGAGCCCGAGCTACCAGGACCGGATGATCGCGGGCCGGCTCGCGATGGGCGCGGTCGACGCGCTGCTCGGCGGGGCGGGGGACGTGATGGCGGCGTGGCAGCCCGTGCACCCCGGGGGCACGCCGACGGTGGATCCGAGCGTCCAGCTGTTCGACCTCGAGACCGTCCTGCGCGCGACGGCCGCGCTGCTCGACGGCGAGAGCCCGGTGACGAGGGGCCGGCTCGCCCTGATCGAGCGCGTCGAGGGCGTGCTCGGTCTCTGACGCGGGGGATCCCGCGCGCGGCGGATTGTGATAGATACCCGCCGGTCCGATCCCCTGGACCGGAGGTCAGGAACGGTGATCCAGCCGACCATCCCCGTGGTCAGCCTGCTCGACTTCGCCGACCGCCGCTCTCGCCCTCGCTTCGTGCGGGTGCTGGGGGAGGGGCTCGAGAAGTTCGGATTCGTGGCGGTGACCGACCACCCGATCGATCGGGAGCTGCTGGGCCGCGTGTACACCACGGCCGCGGACGTGTTCGCGCTCCCCGACGAGGTGAAGGCACGCTACGAGGCGCCGGGCGCCGGCCGCCAGCGCGGCTTCACGCCCATGGGGCTGGAGCGGGCGAAGGGGCGGGCCGTCGCGGACCTCAAGGAGTTCTGGCAGGTCGGCCGGGACCTCCCCGAAGACCACCCCTACCGTCGGTCCGGGCTCGTGCCCGGGAACCGGTACCCGGCGGAGGTGCCCGCGTTCAACGAGGCGGTCGTGGAGTACTTCCGTCGCCTCGAGCGCTTCGCGGTGCTCCTGCTCCAGGCGATCGGCGAGTACCTCGGGACCGAGCAGGGCTTCTTCGAGGACATGATCCACGACGGCAACACGGTCCTGCGGATCCTCAACTACCCGGACCCCGACGGTCCGCCGCCCGCGGGCGCGGTCCGCTCGGCCGAGCACGAAGACATCAACCTGATCACGGTGATGCCGGCGAGCACGCAGCCGGGGCTCGAGCTCAAGACGCGGGACGGTGAGTGGATGCGCGTGACGACGCCCCGGGACGTCCTCATCTGCGACACCGGCGACATGATGCAGCTGCTCACGGGCGGCATCCTCCCGGCGACGACCCACCGCGTCGTGAACCCCGAGGGCTCCGACGGCGGGCGAATGTCGCTGCCGTTGTTCGTCCACCCGCGCCCGGACTACGTCCTCACGCCCTTCGACGAGGGCTACGGCACGCCGCTCCCCGCCCAGGCCTTCCTCGACCGGCGGCTCCGCGAGATCGGCGTCGCCTGACCTTGTATGACCTCCTCGTGGAGGTTCACAGGAGCGGGGCCGAGCCGAGCCTGCGAGGCGAGGCCTACTCGACGGCAGGCGCTAGCCTGACGGCATGGTCATCAGGAGTGGGTCGCCGGGGCTGACGGTCGTGCCGCGTGTCCCGATTCTCATCGATCAGAGTTGACACGAGGTCCCTGTATCTCAGAGGTCGGGGTGGGTCGGGACGTCGACCCGCTCGGCCTCGAAGGGATCGAGGTACTGCGCGAGCACCCGTCGCGTCCTCGGGTGCACGACGCGCAGGAAGAGGCGCGTGGGGCGGACGTCGTCGGGATCGACCCCCAGTCGGGCGGTGCGCAGGCCGTCGGTCCGGCGTGTCATCGGGAGCGCGCGCCAGCCCGCCAAGGGGGGGGCGTAGAGCAGCACCACGTCGGCCCACATCCCCTCGACGGTGAGGCGGACGTCGACGTCGACCGTCGTCGCCCCGTCCTCCTCTGCGGTCACCCGAAGGTCGGCGAGCAGCCCGTCGGCGAACCCGTCCAGGTACTCGCGGTCGCGGTGCAGGAGCGTCCGCACCGGGACGAAGCTCGGGCCCGCGTCCCGGGCGGCCGGCGTCTCGGGCGGCGGACATCGACGTCGGGCCTCGGCCACGTGGGGAGCGAGGCCCCGGCAGAGGTGCGTTGCGAGCGCGTCGCCCGACGCGAGCCCCGCCTCCAGCAGGGTCCACGCGTCCTGCCATCGCCCGGCGAACCAGGCGGACTGCGCCCCCTCGAGGTCGAGGCGGGGGTCGGCGGGGAGGTCGGTCCGGGCGCGGAGGTAGAGGTCCAGGGCGGCCTCGGGTCGGTCGAACGCGGCGTAGAGGCGGGCGAGGGTGAGGACGTCCGGTCGACGGTCGACGGAGCCGTCGGCGAGCTGCGCCTCCAGTCGACGGATCGCCACCGGGGCGATGGTGTACTCGTCGCCGAACCGGGGCGCCGGATCCAGCCCGATCCGGAGGAGGTGCGCGACGGCGGCGAGGCTGGGGACCCGGGTCCGCGTCGCCAGGGCCGCGGGCTGCACCCCGGTGATCTGCATCGCCTCGGGACCCCAGGGGACCACCTCGGCGGCGTACCGGCCGGGGCCGGTCTCCCGGATCCACAGGGCGAAGACCCGGTCCAGCCACAGGTCCGGCACGCCGGTGACCTCGCCGCGCAGGCCGGTCCCCGAGAACCGCACGGTGCCGGAGTCCATCCCGACCTCGCCGGGCAGGACGAGGGGCGCGGCGCCCACGAAGAGCCCGCCGGTCACCACTCGGCCCGCCGGTCCGTCCAGGATGGGAGCCGCCGGGGCGTCGACGTCGGCCACGAGGGTCGGCTCCATGAACTCCACGGCGAAGTCGGAGCCCGCCGAGAGCCGCTCGTGCACCCGTAGGAAGGCGAGGTGTCGGCCCTCCAGCGGCTCCCCGGCGCGCAGTCGGTCGACCGTCGCGCCCAGCTCGGCCGCGAGCGCCGACCCCGGCGGGATCCCCGCCGCCGCCCGCCGCTCCGGGGGAGACGGCGCCGCGCCCGCGGGCCCCGAGGCGAGGACACCGATCAGCGAGAGGAGGCCCGCGATGGCGGCCGCGCGGGGTCGTCCGTTCTCGGGTCCCGATGCCATGGGAGGAGTCTCCTCCCGTGGACCTTTCGACGCGTAACCGGGCGAAACGAGTCGTTTCGGGGAGCTACGGGCTCGTTGGGGCCCGCAACTGGGCGAAACGAGTCGTTTCGGGGGGCTACGGGCTCGTTGGGGCCCGCAACTGGGCGAAACGAGTCGTTTCGGGGAGCTACGGGCTCGTTGGGGCCCGCAACTGGGCGAAACGAGTCGTTTCGGGGGGCTA
>CAZEKB010000047.1:17187-33470 GCA_964512225.1 uncultured Rickettsiales bacterium
GGGGGGCTACGGGCTCGTTGGGGCCCGCAACTGGGCGAAACGAGTCGTTTCGGGGGGCTACGGGCTCGTTGGGGCCCGCAACTGGGCGAAACGAGTCGTTTCGGGGAGCTACGGGCTCGTTGCGGGCCTCACCGGCCGGGTTCGGCGATCACCACAGGGAGCGGCGGACGGGCAGGTCCCCGAGGGCTCCGGGGGAGAGCGCTTCGGAGAGCAGCGGACCCTGGCCCGCGCGGCATCCCAGGGTCTGGAGCGTCTCGAGCACCGCGAGGTCGGCGATCCCGCGGGCGACGACCGGGACCTTGAGCCCCTCCGCCAGCTCGAGCAGGCGCCGAACGATGGCCCGGGCCCGGGGCTCCTCCGAGACGCGACGTACGAGGTCGGGCGCCAGGACCAGCCCGTCGAGGGGCAGGCGGGCGACGGCCTCCAGGCTGCCCGCGGCGGACCCACCCCCCGCGACCAGCTTGACCCCGAACGCCCGAATCCGCTCCAGCAGCTCGATCCGGTCCGTCCCCATCTCCCCCTCGGGCCAGGCCGACTCCGGCAGCTCGAGGATCAGCGTCTCGGGGCGGAGCCTCGTCTCCAGCAACAGCGAGGACAGGGCCTCCGCGAAGTCCGGGCGCCGCAGCTGCGCCTCCGTGAGCGCGCACGAGACGGTCAGCGGCGGGCGCGGCGGCTCCGCTTCGGGCCCCGCGGCGGCGCTCGCCCACCAGCGACGCCCGTCCTGACAAGCCCGCCGGAGCTGCCACCAAGCCACCGCGAGCTCGAGCCCTGCGTCCTGCGCGACGGGCAGGAAGACCTCCGCCGGCACCGAGCCGCGGACGGGGTGGTCCCACGTCGGTCGCAGCCGCAGCCCGAGCAGGAGCCCGTCCACCAGCCTCACCACCGGCTCGTATTCCACCGACAGCTCCCGTCGCTCGACGGCGCGACGCACGTCGGCCTCCAGGTCCAGCAGCGCCTTCGCCCCCGTCTGCATCTCGCGCCGGTAGACGGTCGTGGAGCCGGGTCCGCCCTCGCGGGATCGGCGCAGGGCGGTGTCCGCCGCGTCGAGCAGCTCCTGCGCCTCCGCGAAGCCCAGGCTCGTCACCGCGATGCCCACGCACGCCGACACGACCACGTCGCGGCCCTCGACCTCGATCGCCACCACCAGCTCCTCGTGGATGCGACGCGCCAGCTGCTCGGCGTCGTTCGCGCTGCGGACGGCCTCGAGGAGCAGCGCGAACTTGTCCCCGTGCAGCCTCCCCAGCGCGTCGCCGGGGCGCACGCAACGCCGGAGGCGACGCACCGTGCCCTGGAGCAGCGAGTCCCCCGCCTCGTGGCCCAGGGCTTCGTTGAATCGCTTGAATCGGTCGAGATCGACGAGCACCAGCGCCGCGTGCTCGTACTCCCCGCGCTGGGACCGGTCGATCGCGCTCTGGATCCGCTTGAGCATCACCTTGCGCACGGGGAGATCCGTCAGCGGGTCGCGCCCCCCCACCGCGCGCGGCGCGGGCGCCTCCTCGGCCGAGCCCGAGAACTGGACCGCCCCCGAGACGCGCACGGCCCGCCCCGTCTGATCGCGCAGCACGGACCCTCGCAGCATGCCCCGCCGCGTCGCGCCGTCGGCCAGCACGAAGCGGCACTGCGTCTCGAAGAACGAGTTCGGCGGCCGCGCGGCCCGAATCGCGGCGTTGGCCGTGGCGATGTCTTCGGAGACGAGGATGCTGCGAGCCTCCGCGAGGGTCGTCACCGCGTCGTCGCCCCGCCGCCCCAGCTGCGCCCGCAGGGCCCCGGACAGGAACGCGGTGTCGCCCTTGAAGTCGAGATCGTAGTGGCCCTCGCGGGCGCCCTTGATCGCGAAGTCGAGCCTCCCCAGCCGCTCGGTCTGTTGCCCCGCCAGCGCCGCGGTCGGCGGGGGCGCCGAGGCGACCGCCAGGTGCTCCGCAGTGCTCCAGTCCGCGCTCCTGCCGCCGGGGTGCAGATCCGGCCGCGTGGGTCGGTGGCGCATGCGCCCCGACGTCTCCGTGGGCGCGAGCCCCGCCTGCACGACCCCCGCCAGCCGCAGGAGCTCCTCGGAGACGGACGGGAGCAGCGGCGTGGACCCGTCGCGGATGGCGACGAGCGCCCCCACCGCCGCGCGGTTCGCCCGCAGCCCCACGGCCACGGCCTCCTTGCCCTCGGGGTCCGCCACCAGGTCGCCCAACCCCCAGCCGTCGATCGCCACCGGGCCCAGCAGCCGGGCGGGGCGGGGCGCACGGGCGACCTTGGCGGCGGGGGCGAGGGGGAGGACCGCGTTGTCCGGCGGGCGACCGTCGATCCCGGACGCTGCCAGCAGCCCCGCCGTCCACAGCGGCTGCCCCAGGTTGGGGACGAGGTACAGCGCCACGACGTCCAAGCCGACCGCTGCGCGGGTCTGATCGAGGATGCCCGTCAGCTCGTCCCGCGCGGCCCGCGGGTCGCGCCCGTCCCGCACGCGACGCAGCAGCTCCGAGATGCGAAGGCGCGGATCGACGGCGCCCCCTTTGCTGTCGCGACCGGCCATCACTTCCTTATATCCCCCCTGTCCCCCCCTTGACAGCCGGGGGGGACGATCCACCTTGGGTCGGTGAGCGAGCACACTTCACGGCCCCGCCGCCTGACCCTCCGCCGCCTCGCAGAGCTCGCCCGACCCGAGGCGCTCTCGCTCTCGCTCGGCACGCTGTCGTTGATCCTCGCGGCCGGCCTCAACCTCCTCTACCCGAAGTTCGTCGAGCGGATCATCGACGGCGTCCTCGAAGGCGCGGGACGCGAGGTCGTCAACGGCACCGCCGGCATCCTGCTCGGTCTCTTCTTCGTCGCCGCGCTCTTCACCGCCCTGCGGTCCTACCTGTTCACCGTCGCGGGCGAGCGCGTCGTCGCGCGACTCCGGTCCACCGTCTACCGGTCGGTCATCCACCAGGAGATCGCGTTCTTCGACGACCGCCGCACGGGCGAGCTGATCAACCGCCTGTCGAGCGACACGACCGTCCTGCAGAACGCGGTGACCGTGAACATCTCCATGTTCCTGCGCTTCTCTGCGATGGGCCTCGGCTCCCTCCTGATCCTGGTCTTCTCGTCCTGGCGCCTCACCCTCGTGATGCTCGCGACCGTCCCGATCGTGGCCCTGGGCGCGGCGTGGTTCGGGCGCGTCGTCCGCCGCATCTCCCGCGAGGCCCAGGACGCGCTCGCCGACGCCAACGACGTGGCCGAGGAGACGATCGGCGGCATCCGCACCGTCCGCGCGTTCGCCCGGGAGGACGAGGAGGCCGCCCGCTATGGGGCCGCTGTCCAGCGCTCCTTCGAGCTGGGCCGGGAGCGCGCGCGGGTCGCCTCGATCTTCGCGGGGACGGCCAGCTTCGGCGCCTACGCGGCCATCGCGGTCGTGCTCTGGTACGGCGGGATCCTCCTCGCGGACGGCGGCATCAGCATGGGCGAGCTCACGTCGTTCCTGCTGTACACCTTCACCCTCGCCATGAGCATCGCCGCGCTGTCGGGGCTGTGGCAGGACTTCATGAAGGCCGTGGGCGCGTCCCAGCGGGTCTTCGAGCTGATGGATCGCGCGCCCTCGGTCGACTCCGGGGAGCGGACGCTCGAGGACACCGGCGGCGCCGTGCGGTTCGAGGACGTCTCCTTTGCGTACCCCACGCGTCCCGACGCGGCGGTGCTCGCGGGCCTGGACCTCGAGCTCGACCCCGGCCGGGTCGTCGCCCTGGTGGGTCCCTCGGGGGGCGGCAAGTCCACGGTCGCGGCCCTGCTGTCTCGCTTCTACGACCCCGACGCGGGCCGGATCGTGCTCGACGGCGTCGATTACCGGGACCTCGAACCCGACTGGCTCCGAGGCCAGGTCGGCGTGGTGAGCCAGGAGCCGATCCTCTTCGCCACCTCCGTGCGCGAGAACATCCTGTACGGGCGGCCCGGCGCGTCGACCGAGGAGGTGGAGGCCGCCGCCGAGGCCGCCAACGCGCACGACTTCATCACGGCGTTCGGTGACGGCTACGAGACGACCGTGGGGGAGCGCGGGGTGCGCCTGAGCGGCGGCCAGAAGCAGCGAGTGGCCATCGCCCGCGCCCTGCTGAAGGACCCGCGGATCCTCGTGCTGGACGAGGCCACCTCCGCGCTCGATGCCGAGTCCGAGCACCTCGTGCAGGAGGCGCTGTCCCGGCTCATGAAGGGGCGAACCACGCTCGTGATCGCCCACCGGCTCTCCACGGTGAAGGAGGCCGACCGCGTGCTCGTGCTCGACGAGGGGCGCGTCGTCCAGTCCGGTCCCCACGGCGAGCTCGTGGAGGAGGACGGTCTCTATCGCCGCCTCGTCGAGCGCCAGCTGCGCGGCACCGCCGCCTGACCCGCCCCGGGCGAGCCCGAGAGTCGCGTCTCTTGCCGACTCGGCCGGCGCTGGTAAGGTAATCGGCCTTTTGTTCGATCCACCGGATCGGGCTCAAGGCGGCGCGAATCGGACCGAAAGGAGTGGACGCAGCAGCACACGCGGACCCCGCACGCCGGGAAGGTGGATATGAAGCAGCAGCCCCCCAAGGCGCCCGGAGGCGCCGGTCACGTCACGCTCCTCACCGGTCTCGCGGTCGCCTTCGCGATCGTGGCGCTCGTCCCTCCCCCGACGTTCCGCGCCGCGCGCGCCGACGCCGCCCCTCGCGACCAGCCCGCCCCGCCTCCCGAGCGCTTCGTGCCCATGCCCACCGGCGGCGTGCAGGCCCCGGTCGTCCACCCCGCGGACGAGGCTCCGGTCAATCCCCCGATCCCCGATCTGTCGAACGCCTGCCCCGCGGGGTGGACGGACCTCGGTCGGTTCAAGCTCACGGCCTACGTGCTCGCCATCGAGTCCGAGTTCGACCCCGAGCGCAGCATCACGAACCCCTGCGGGCTCTCCGGCAGCTACCGCACCGACTTCCTCTTCTCCACGAAGGCGAACCCCGGCGGCGTGATGATGCAGGGCAGCGGCCGCACCCTCGACGGGCGGATCGTCCACTACGTCGAGCGGGACGGGCGGCACTGCTTCGAGGAGCTGTCCTGCGCCAGGACCGCGTCGCAGACCTGCGCCGAGGCGGGGCGGACGGTGGCCGTCGACCGTCGGATGATCCCGCTGGGGGCCGACCTGCTGATCGAAGGAGTCGGGGCCCGGGTGGCGGAAGACACGGGCGGCCGCGTCTCGGGGCGTCACATCGACGTGTACCGAGGAGACGAACTCACGCTGGCGGCGGCCCAGCTGGAGACGCGGTTCGGCAAGCGGGTGTGCGTGCGTCGGCCCTGAAGGGGTCGAGTCGGCTCAGCTGTTCTTCTTGTTCTGGACGTCCACCCGAATGGCCTGGGCCAGCGCCTTGAGGTCCTGCATGCCCTTGCGGACGCGGGTCCCGGCGGCCTTGTTGCCCTTGCCGTAGAACTTGGCGAAGTCGGTCTCCAAGGACGAAATCAAGTCGAGAAGTGCTTGGTACTGGTCCATTATAAAAATCTCCTTCACACGGCTGTAAACCGCCAAGCCTCAATCATCAGCCTAGGAAAGCCCCGATTCCGCCGTCAACCTCGATTCGGTCGATCGATCCGACGAGATTGGGCTAATCGTCCGCTTCGTCGCGGGACTCGAGGATGCCGATCCGGAGATCGCCGCGCCGGATGGCCTCCTCGCTGACGGTCAGCCGCTTCTCCAGGGCCTCGACCGCGGCGGCGTTTCCGTCGGCTCGGCCCGCGACGCGCAGCAGCTGCTCCTCGAGCCCGTCGACCCGGCGCACCAGGGCGGCCATGCCGTCGTCGAGGACGTCCGCGCGCGCCACCTCGTCGTCGATGCGGGTGCGTGCGGCCGCGGCGCTGCGGGCGAGGCCCTCGAGATCGCCGGACTGCGCCTCTTGCCGCGCGCCCTCGTGCGCGACGCGGGCGTCCAGGGCGTCCGAGCGGGTCGTGAGGGTCTCGGTGCGTTGCTCGAGCGTATCGAGTCGCGCCATCAGGCCCGCGATCTCGTCTCGCATCAGGGCGAAGCGGGCGGCGTCGGGATTGGGAGTGGTTTCGGACATCAGCTCCTCCTCGGTCCGGGCCTCGAACTGTACAGCGCCCCGGCCACCAAGATGAACGCCAACAACATCCAACTCGCGGCCCAGACGGGCGCGGGGAGGAAGAGGGCGTCGGCCACCGTCTGTGCGTCGCTCGCTCCCGCGGGCTTGCCCGCCACCACGAGGTTGGAGCCGAACAGGACGCGGATCGACGTGATGGCGTTGAGGCAGCAGGTGACGGCCAGGAAGGTGTACAGCCGGCCCGCCCACTCGGCGGACGCGCGCGTGGACGCGATGAGGGCGACCCCGAGCACCGGCACCGAGACGAGCCCGAACAGGTTGCGGACCCACAGCACCGTCGAGAGCAGCATCGCCCCCCCGAGAATCGCCAGGCCCACGGTCCCGGCGCGCTTGCGGTTCCGGGCGAGCAGCATGCCCGCGCCGATCACCGCGGTCCCCACGTACCCCGCGCTCGCCACGATCGCCGTGGAGATTCGCCCCACCGGGCGCACCGTGTAGGCCAGCCCGCTGCCGTCGGAGAAGACCTTGATCGTCTCGATCGACCCGCCCAGGACGACCGCGGCGAGGCCGTGGCAGATCTCGTGGATCCACGTGGAGAAGATCGTGAACGGGTACAGCACGTAGCGGCCGTAGGGCACGTTCATCAGCAGGACGAGCACCACGGCGGCGAGCACGAGGCGGCCCTCCCGGCGGAAGAACTCCGACATCACCACCTCGCCGACAGGAGCTGCAGCCGGAACGACTCGCAGTCCTGAGCGCTGGGCAGGTCGATCCGGGTGGTGGCGTCGCCCCGAGGGGGGATGTCGTCGAGCTGCACCGCGAACTCGCCGGTGCGGCAGCTCACGGTCGCCACCGCCTCGAGGATCCGACGTCGGGAGAGGTTCCGCCCGCTCACTTCCACCTCCGTCTTGAGCCCCGGGTACGTGCGCGCGCGGCCGCTCAGCTCGAGCCACCGCGTGACGTCGACGGTGCGGTCGTCCACCGGGAGGGGGCTGAGCTCGACCTCGCGGGCGTCGTGGTCGATCGCGGTCCGGTACCGACCGGTGACGTTCAGTCCGAGCAGGCCCGCGTACTCGGGGCCCGAGCAGTCGTCGCAGATCGCCGCGGAGACGCCGTCCACGGCCTCGCCCTGCAGGACGATCCGATCGAGCAGCACCAGCGACGTGGAGATCGGTCCGTTCGCCGTGTTGAGGGTGAGCTCGGGGCCGCCGGACGTGGCCAGGCCGAGCCGATCCAGCGTCGCTCGATTCACGGTCGTGAACGTCGCGCCGGTGTCGAACAGGAACCAGGTGTCGAGGGTGCCGTTCGGACCTCCGAGGGTGACGGGCACGCGCATCCTCCGGCCGTCGCCCTCGTAGGGCAGCAGGAAGCTCTCCGACTCCGGGTCGGGCTCCGGATCGAGCTCCACGACGACCGTGGCCACCGGCTCCTCGGGGGTCGCGGGCGCCTCCGCTCGGACCGCGTCGCGCTCCGTCCCTTCGGCCGCGGCCCGAGCCGCTTCGTCCCCGGGGCTGCCCCGGAGCGGGAGGCCGAGCCACGCGAGCGCCGCCCACGCGGGCAGGGCGAGGAGCAGGGCGCCGAAGACGGCGCGGGGAGAGGCAGCGGACACGCCCTTCGATCCTGGGCCCCGCCGGGCTCCGCGTCCAGCCCGGGATCGCGCTCGCCACGCGATGCGGGGGGGGTACACTCCGCGGCCCCCGGAGTCCCCCATGCGCTTCACGCTCGTCCTCGCCCCGCTCTTCCTCCTCCTGGCATGCACGCCCGAAGGCCCCGCTCCCGGCGAATTCCAGGCGGGCGCGGCCCGCGTCGCCCTCCCCGCGCCCCTCGGCATCGGGACCACCGGGGACGCCCCGTTCGGGATCGAGAGCCTCGGCTCGCCGTACTCCAACATCTTCCCCGGCACCAACCGCATCCACGGGCACCCCGGCGCCAAGGTGGTGGTGTTCACGCGGGGCGACGACTTCGAGCTCGTCCTGATGCGCCTGGACGCGATCGCGGTGCCCCAGCAGGTGCGCGACGGCGTCGTGGCGGAGATCCTCGCCCGCACCGGCCGCGACATCGACGACGCGCTCGTCATCGGCACCACCCACAGCCACGCGACGCCCGGGCGCTTCATCGACAACCGGATCATCCAGGCGATGGTCGATATCTTCGAGGCGAACTGGTACCAGCGGATGATCGGCGCCCTCGCCGACTCGATCGAGGCGGCGTACGCCGATCTCGCGCCCGCGGAGCTGGGCCACGGCATGGCGTACACCGACGAGGCTCACGAGGACCGGCGCTGCGAGGACGGCGAGGACTACACCGACGGGTCCACCCCCGTCGTCTACGTCACCCGTGGCGGCGATCCCTTCGCGGTAGTGCTCGCCTATTCGACGCACGCGACGGCCCTGGGCTCCGCGGACTACACGCTCTCGGCGCAGCAGCACGGCGCGGTCGAAGAGAAGATCGAGGCGTCCTTCGACGTGCCCGTGACGGCGCTGCACCTGTCGTCCTGGGGCGGCGACATGTCGGCCACGTCGCCGGACGTGCCGGGGGACGGCCTGAGCCCGAAGCCCGGCGCCTACGACCGGTTCGAGCGCATCGCCGTGCACATGACGGACGTCGTCACGACCGCCATCGCGGGCATCACGACCACCGCCGAGCCCGACATCTTCGCGAGCACCACCCGCTACCCCATCAACCTGGGCCTCCTCGACTACGCCATGGGCGAGTTCGCCTACCCGAACGGGGGCGTCTACTGCAACTCGGAGCCCGACTGCGAGCTGGGGCCCCAGCGCCAGGACGACCTCACCATCGGCTGCACGGCGTTCCCGGACGAGTCGCCCGCCCCGATGGTCACGATGCACACCGTCGGCCGCCTCGGAGACCTGCACTTCATGAGCTGGCCCGGCGAGTCGGGGACGCGGCTCGCCCAGGGCTCCGTCGCTCGCCTGCAGGCCCACGACGGCGTCGACGACGTCCTGTTCATCGGCTACGGCAACGACTACCTCGGCTACCAGCTGGAGGAGGACGACTGGTGGCTCGGGGGGTACGAGTCGAGCGGGTCGATGTGGGGGCCCAAGCAGGGCGAGTACATGCGCGACCGCCTGGACGAGATCTTCACCGCCTGGGTCGCCGAGCAGGGGGGCGAGGAGCCCACGCTGTCCTTCGCCGAGCCCGATCCGTCGCCGCTGTTCGACAGCGACGGCGCGGACGAGCCGACCGTGCCGGAGGAGGCCCTCGCGGTCGGGGCCGTCGTCCAGGAGCCCGACGCGGCGGTCGCCCGGGACGGCGTCGCGACGTTCACGGTCAACGGCTCCGAGCCGTGGGTCGGCCGGCCGCTCGCCGTGCTCCAGCGGGCGGCGGGGGCCGACTTCGCGGACGTGACCTGGTCCAGCGGCGTCCCCGTGGACTCGGACTCCTACGCCTTCTGGGTCGAGCTGAACCCGGAGCCCGGGTACCGCGACGTCCCCCCGCGAGAAGACCGCGACGATCCGGTGGTCGCGCGCGAGTTCCGGTGGACCTTCTCCCTCCCGATCACCCGCCGCGTGCCCGGCTACGACCTCCCCGCCGGCGACTACCGGTTCCGGGTCGTCATCCCCGGCGCCGCGGCGGTCTTCTCCGGCCCCTTCACCCTCGAGTGACCCCCGACGTCGACGAGCGATCCCGGCGCGCGATCGGGATCTGGCTGCTGATCATCTGCGCGATGGTGGCCGCGATGGTCCTCGTGGGGGGGCTCACCCGCCTCACGAACTCGGGCCTGTCGATGGTCGAGTGGCGCCCGCTCATGGGGGTGCTGCCCCCGATCTCGGACGCCGCGTGGGAGGAGGTCTTCACGAAGTACCGGGCCTACCCGGAGTACCGCCGGCTCAACGTCGGGATGACCCTGGACGAGTTCAAGCGGATCTTCGCCTTCGAGTACGCGCACCGGGTGCTGGGGCGCGGCGTCGGCGTGGTGTTCGGACTGCCGATGCTCTGGTTCTTCGTGCGTCGCCGCGTGAGCCCGGCCTTCGGCCTGAGGCTCTTCGGCCTGTTCGCGCTGGGCGGCCTCCAGGGCCTGGTGGGCTGGTGGATGGTTCGGTCCGGGCTCGTCGACCGGCCCGACGTGTCCCAGTACCGACTCGCGACCCACCTCGGCCTCGCCGTCTTCATCTACGTGCTCGTGCTCTGGACCGCGCTGGGGGTGCTGCGGCCGCGTACGCAGCGCCTCGCCGGCCCCGCTCGGGGGGCGGTCGCGCTCGCGGCCGCCGTGTACGTGACCGCGATCAGCGGGGCCTTCGTCGCGGGCCTGGACGCGGGCCTCGCCCTCAACTCCGGCTTCTCCCTGCGCACGTTCCCGCTCATGGGCGAGGGCCTGGTGCCCCCCGGCCTGACGCTGCTCGAGCCCGCTTGGCGCAACCTGTTCGAGAACGTCGTCACCGTGCAGTTCGACCACCGGGTCCTCGCGATGGCGGTGCTCGTCGGGGCGGGCGTCTTCTGGACGAAGGCGCGCTCCGAGGGGCTCTCGGCGCGGGCCCGCCTCGCGGTCCACGCGGTCGGCGCGGCGGCGCTGCTGCAAGTCGCCCTGGGGGTGCTCACGCTGATGTCCCGGGTCGCGGTGCCGGTGGCGTCGCTGCACCAGCTCGGGGCGGTGGCGCTGCTCACGACGGCGGTGGTCGCCGCGTCCGAACTCAGGTCTCAGCGGCAGCCGAGCTCGGCGTAGTCCACGTCGATCGCGGCGTCCGGCCGGGGGGCGGCGCCGTCGGGGAAGACGACCTCGCCCGTGGTCTCGTCGTACGTCGCCTCGGTGGCCTCTCCGTCCACGCGCACGGAGACGCTGCCGGGGAGGGCCGGGCGGGACAGCTCGAAGCGGTACATCCGGCGGCGGGAGACCCCCGCGACGGCCTCGAGCGCAGGGCGCCAGTCCTCGGCGCAGAACGACCCGGCGACGCCCCCCCGCGCCGCCGTCACGGCCCCGTAGCGCGGCGCCGGGGCCGCGTCCCGGACCCCCCCGCAGCCGAGCGAGCCGCCGCTGATGTCGGACACCACCACGTCCGACGTCGACGCCTTCAGACCGGCGAAGAAGCTCGCGTACTGGGCCGCGTTCCACCCCGAGGCGGGCTCGCTGGAGTCGTCCTCGTCGGAGACGAAGACCAGGTGGAGGAGCGCCTCGTCCCGGAGGAAGCCGGCGTTCACGCCGTCGACGGTCGGGGGGCTGAGCGCGAGGAGCGCCTGGTGGAGGCCCTGCTCGATCTCGCTGCCGTCGTCGCCGACGTCGAAGGCGGCCTCGAGGGCGGGGCCCGGGGCTTCGTGGTCGGCGTGCACCCACGCCGGGGGGCCGCGCAGGACGCCCAGCTCGGCGACGTCCGTGCTCACGACGCCCACGTGCCAGTCGAGGCCGTGGCCGTCGAGGGCGTCCGCCAGGGCCTGCGCCCCGTCGAGCAGGGCCTCGTGGTCCATCCCCGGGGAGTCGTCGACGACGAACAGCAGATCGGCCCGCGTCCCGGCCGACTGGACGAAGCGGTCGCTCCGGAGCGGACCGGCGACGGCCCCCGCCCCCGCGAGGGCCGAGGCCTCGTCGGACGCCTCGGGCCCGTCGGCCCGCACCGTCACCAGGTGGTCGCCGACGCGCTCGGGGGCGAACCGGACGGCGAAGGCGGTCTCCTCGCCGGCGTGGAGGGTCCAGGTCTCGTCCTCGGGGCGGAGGGAGCTGAAGGCGGCGCGGTCGTCCCCCAGGATGGACACGGCTCGGTTGGTCACGACCCCGCCGCGGCCGACGTTGCCGAGCACGAACTGCAGGGGCGCGTCGCACCCGACGACCACCTCGTCGGGGCCCTCGACGAAGCGCAGCGTCGGGACGGCGCCGAGGCCTTCACCCCGGACGGCGACCGCCCCCTCGCCCGCGGGGTCGTCGGAGCGGAGGACGAGGACGAGGTCGAGCGTGGCGTCGGTCGACGGGCGGAAGTGCAGCCGGAGCGACGTGCTCTCGCCGACGTCGAGGAACCGCGGCGGGCCGGTGGGGGTGAGCACGAGGTCCGGGTGGTCGAGCCCGCCCACGGCCAGGGCCCTCAAGGGGGCGTCGCCCACGTTCTCGAGGAGGAGGTCCACGGCCGCGTCGTCGCCGACCTCCACCTCCCCGAGGTCCAGCACGTCGGGCGACCAGCGAAGGGCGCCCTCCCCCTGCGGCTCCGGCTCCGCCACGGGCTGCCCGCACCCGGCGACGGCGACGAGGAGGAGTCCCGGGAGAGGAGCACGGGGCAGCACGTATCGATGATCGGGGCCCGTCGCAGACCGCGCAAGGGCCCGTGCCGGCCCCATCGGCGGGCCCGCCACCGCGAGGGGGCCGGAACCTCGGCGCTCCCGCGGCCGCCTCGGGTCAGCGCAGGTCCTGCCCGAACGGCATGAGGCTCATGGGCACGAGCTTGACGTGCTGCAGCGCGAAGGGGATGCCGATGATCGTGAGGGCGAGGAAGGCCGCGTGGGCGAGGTGGGCGAGGGCCAGCTCCCAGCCGACGACGAGGAGCCAGATGATGTTGAACACCACCGTGAGGGGCCCGGAGAAGTTCTTGTCGACGTGCAGGTCCTTGCCGAAGGGCGCGAGGCTGGCGAACCCGAGCTTGAACGCCTGGAGGCCGAAGGGGATGCCCACGATCGTCAGGCAGAGCAGCAGGCCGCCGAGGCAGTAGATGATGCAGGAGAGCAGGCCGCCGAAGATGAGCCAGACGAGGTTGCCGAGGAAGGACATGGGGTTCTCCGGAGCCTGCCGACGGGGAGGCACGCCCGCCGCTACGACGCCCCCGCGGGAGTATTGCGCAGTCCTTGACCGTCGCGGCCCGTGGGCCATGATGCGACGGTCGTGAGAAGGCTCGCGCTGGTCTTGGTCCTCGCCGCCCCGGTCGCCGGGTGCGAGGACGATCCGGGCTCCGAGGAGACGCCCGCCGAGGTGGTCGACCCGGGCACCGTCGTGATGCACCGCCTCAACCGCGCGGAGTACGACAACACGGTGCGCGACCTCCTGGGCACGACGCTCCGCCCGGCCGTCGACTTCCCCGAGGACGACGTCGGCTACGGCTTCGACAACATCTCCGCCGTCCTGTCCACGTCGCCGCTGCACGTCGAGCTCTACGAGCGAGCCGCGGACGCGATCCTGGACGACGTGCTGGCCCTCCCCCCGGACGGGTCCCAGCTCGATCTCGTCGTCGAGGCCGAAGCCGAGACGACCACCACGACCACCGGCGGGGCCTGGGGCGACCGGGGCTGGAACCTGTGGTCCAACGGGGAGGCGTACGTGTACGCGGACGTCGCCCTGCCGGGGACCTACCGCGTCACCGCGCTGCTCGCGGGGAGCTTCGGGGGGGACGCGCTCCCCCACGCCGAGCTGCGGGTCGACGACGTCGACGTGATCGGCCACGACGTCGACGCCCCTCGGGACGCGCCCGAGCAGTACGGCGGCGAGTTCGAGATCGAGGCGGGCGACCGCAAGTTCGCCGTCGCCTTCACCAACGACTTCTACGACCCGGACTTGTCCCTGGACCGCAACCTCTACGTCGACTGGTTCCGCGTGGAGGGTCCGATCGGCTGGTCCCCGGAGCCCAACGCCGCCCGCGCGGCCCTCGTCCCCTGCGCGCCCGAGACCGAGGCGGAAGAGGCGCCCTGCCTCGAGCAGGTCCTGACCGCGTTCCTCCCCCGCGCCTACCGCCGGCCCGTGACCGACGCCGAGACGGCCGCCCTGGCCTCCTTCCTCGACGTGGCCCGCGAGCACGGCGGCGGCTTCGAAGACGGCCTGCGCCTCGCGCTCAAGGCCGCCCTGCTGTCGCCCCACTTCCTCTTCCGGGTCGAGCGCGACGCCGCTCCCGACGACCCCGCCGTCCACTCCCTGTCGCCCCACGAGCTCGCGTCGCGGCTGTCCTACTTCCTGTGGTCCTCCATGCCCGACGACGAGCTGTTCGCGGCGGCGGACGCGGGGGCCCTCGACGCCGACGGGCTCGCCGCCCACGCCCGCCGCATGCTCGCGGACCCCCGGGCCGAGGCGCTCGTCGACAACTTCGCGGGCCAGTGGCTGTACATCCGCGCGCTCCAGGACGCCGCCCCGGACGTGTGGTTCTTCCCGGACTTCGACGAGGAGCTGAGGGCGTCGATGACGGAGGAGCTGCGGCGCTTCTTCCGCACGTTCCTGGAGGACGACCGTCCGCTGACGGAGCTGCTGACGTCGGACGTCACCGAGGTCGACGCGCGGCTGGCGGCCCACTACGGGGTCGACGGCGCCTTCGACGAGTCCTTCTCCCCGGTCACGATGGCCGATCGGCGCGGCCTGCTGGGCATGGGCGGGCTCCTCACCGCCACCTCCTACCCCACGCGGACGTCCCCGGTGAAGCGCGGCCAGTGGGTGCTCGCGCAGCTGCTGTGCAGCGAGCCGGAGCCGCCTCCGGCCGGGGTCGAGGGGCTGCCCGAGGAGGTCGACCAGGACCTCCCCCTCCGCGAGCGGCTGGAGCAGCACCGGGCCGATCCCGAGTGCCGGGGCTGCCACGAGGTGATGGACCAGATCGGCTTCGGGCTCGAGCACTTCGACGGCGTGGGCGCCTGGCGGGACGACGAGGACGGCCTGCCCATCGACGCGTCGGGCGTGCTCCCGGGGGAGGTCGTGTTCGACGGCGCCGCGGAGCTGGCGAGCGTGCTCGCCGGGAACCCCTGGCTCGACGTCTGCCTCACCCGCCAGCTGATGACCTACGCCCTCGGGCGGGGGACGTTCGTGGAGGACCGCCGCGTCGTCGAGTCGGTGGCGGCGGGCTACGCGGCCGACGGGGGACGACTCGAGGACCTGGTGGTGCACATCGTGCGCAGCGACATGTTCCGCCTGCGCCGCGGCGGCAGCAACTCCGGGAGGGGCCTGTGAGCCGCTTCCCCCGGCACCTCGTCCTGCCCCGGCGGCGGCTCTCCCGGCGCGCGTTCCTGGGTGGCGCCGCGGCCGCGATGACGCTCCCCTGGCTCGAGGCCATGGCCCCCTGGGGGCGGCGCGCGCGGGCGGACGGCCCGGCCTGCCGGGCGATCTTCTACTACGTGCCCAACGGCTTCCACATGCCCGAGTGGACCCCCGCTCAGGAGGGCGCCGGCTACACGATGCCGCGCATCCTGGCTCCGCTGGCGGGGCTCCGGGACGAGCTGCTGGTGCTCTCGAACCTCGCCAACGCCCCGGGGAACGTGCCCGGCGTGCCCGGCGACCACGCGCAGGGCACGGGCGCCTTCCTGACCTGTCGCACCCCCTACAAGACCGCGGGCGCCGACATCTCGTTGGGCATCTCCCTCGACCAGGTGGCGGCGGAGGCGATCGGCGGCGCGACGACCTTCCCGTCGCTGCAGCTCGGCCTGCAGGGCGGCGGCAGCACGGGCGGCTGCGACTCCGGCTACAGCTGCGCCTACAGCCGCAACATCTCCTGGGCGGGGGAGTCGACGCCGCTGCCGAAGATGACCAACCCGCGGCTCGTCTTCGACCGGCTGTTCGCGGGGTTGGACGCGGACATGACCGCCGAGGCGATCGCGCGACGCAAGGCCCACCGGCTGTCGGTCCTGGACCACGTGACGGCCGAAGCGAGCGTGCTGTCGGGCACCCTCGGCGCGGCCGACCGCGCGAAGCTCGACGAGTACCTCACTGGCGTGCGCGACCTCGAGGTCCGCATCGAGTCGGCCGACGAGGAGGCGCAGTGCGACCCCGGGCCGGAGCCCCCCCTGGACTACTCGTACCCCGAGCACGTCCGCCTCATGAGCGACCTGATGGTGCTCGCGCTGCGGTGCGACGCGACGCGGCTGATCACGTTCATGCTCCAGAACGCGGCGAGCAACCGGAACTACGGCTTCATCGGCGTGTCCGGCGCCCATCACGAGCTGTCCCACCACCAGAACGACGCCGCCACCCAGGAGCTGCTCACGCAGATCGGCACCTGGGAGGTCGAGCAGCTCGCCTACCTGCTGGAGGGCCTCCGGGCCGTGGACGAGGGCGGCTCGACCCTGCTGGACAACACCGTCGTCTACTTCAGCAGCGAGATCGCGGACGGCAACGCGCACCAGCACGAGGACCTGCCGGTGCTCCTCGCCGGGCGCGCGGGGGGCGCGCTGGAGCCCGGGCGACACGTCCTCCTGCCTGACCGGGAGCCCCTGGCCAACCTCTACGTGACGCTGCTGCAGCTGCTCGGCGTGGACGCCGACGCCTTCGGCGTGGACGGGACCCGGGCCCTGACGCTCTAGTCGGTCGCCTTGGGGGGGCGCCCCGGCAAGAACCGGCCCGGTTCAGTGAAACGCCCGAGTTCTTGCCGCAGA